>NZ_CP083692.1:2400000-3000000 GCF_020096995.1 Leucobacter sp. Psy1 | reverse complement strand
GCCCGGACTTCGGGTCGCGAGCATCCTGACCTGGTCGGTGGTGCGCGTCACGATGCGAGCGGGTTGGCGTTCACGCGGAGAGTCATGGACCTCCTCGCCGGGTCGGACGACGCCTTCGCAACGGCGTTCGGGCTGAGGGAAGCCTCCAGGGACCTGCCGCAGACGCTTCCCGTCCGTGATCGTCTCGCGGTGCGCGCCGGTGGGCTCGCGTCGCTCGGGCTTCCGTGGGCGGTCGTGCCGATCGCGCGGCGCTGGTTGCGCGACCGTGCGAAGCACCTCGTGCTCGCGGCGCGCCTGCCGAATGATCCCGAGCACCCGAACCGCGCGGCAGCACTCGCGACGGCCCTCGAGCGGCGCACCGCTGCCGGCCTCAGACCCTCGGTGCGTCTACTCGGCGATCCCGTCCACGGCCCCGCCGCAGCGGATCGCGAGGTGGAACGACTCACCGCCCTTGCAGGCTTCCCCGGCGTGACCGACCTCATCGTCGACGCCGAGCGGGTGATGCCCGGAGGGACCGACTGGTCATTCGAGGCCGATGTCTCGGATGCCGTGACGCGCCTCCGCCCGCTCCTCGGCGCCGCCCTCGCGCACGAGGTGGGCGTCACGCTCGAACCTTCGTCCTATCGCGCTGCTCGCCTCGTACCCGAGGTGATGCTCCGCGCACTCGCGGATCCCGCACTCGATCGAGTGCGGGCGGGGGTGGGGATCCTGACCGAACTGCCCGACTCCCGCGAGCTGCTCGAGCGGGTGCTCCGCTGGGCCGGACTCCGGGCTGCAGAGGGCGGGGCGCCGCTCGAGGTCGTCCTCGAGCACGGCGGCATCGTCGGTGCCGAACGCATCGCCTCCATCCACTCAGGCCTGGCGGTCCCCGCGCTTGACGAGCGCACCGAGGTCGACGCGCAGCTGCTCAGGCTCGCCGACCTGGTGCTCCGCCCCGAGCACGCCGCCGTCGTGCGCGTCGTGATCGCGAGCGATGATCCGCACCTCATCGCCGCCGTCGAAGCCATCGCGCAGGAACGCGACCTCGCAGGCATGCTCCGATTCCGACTGCGCGCCGGGGTCGGCGACGATCTCGCGGAGCATCTCGCCCGCTCTCGGGCCGGAGTCAGGATCGCGCAACCCCTCGTCCGCCCCGCCGAGTTCGGCGGCGCCGTCGACCTGCTGCTCGGGCTCGCCGCCGAGGCAGCCGATGAGACCTCAGCGCTTGCTCGCCTCGACGGCGTGCTGCGCGGCGACACTGAGGCGCTCGCCGCGGAGGATGCACGCCTGCGCGCGGCCCTCGAAGCGGCGTCAGAGCCGTTCCCGCCCGTCCGACGGACGCAGCAGCGTGCGCGGGAGTGGGATCCGAGCGAGCGCGACAGTGCGCTGTTCTACCGTGCGCCCGACGATCCGTCACCGTTCCAGACGGGTGGATTGACCGCGGCAGTGCTCGGGCTCGGGCGCGCGGACACCGGCGAGGTGCAGCTCGAAGCGATGGGCTCGCCCATCGCGATCCCCGTCGTCTCTCAGTCCGGGTTCGCCGCCGAACCCGTCACCGACGCGACGGTGCCAGCCAACCGGGAGTGGGCGCGGAAGCTGCTTGAGCGCGCGGCGGAGCACCGTGGCAACGCGGCGGCCGCACCCGCACCCGCGGAGACTGCGGCAGCCGACACTGCAGCGCCCGAGATCGAAAGGATCCTGGAGCGCGCCCGCGCCGCCGGAGATCGCTGGGCGGCGCAGAACCACACGCTGCGCGCGACCCGCCTGCGGCGCGCTGCACTCGCCACCGTCGCTGCGCGCGACCGGCTCACCGAGACCATGGCCGCCGATGTCGGCGCGCCGATCGGGGTCATCGACGCGACCGTCACCGACATCGTCGACGTCGCCAGGTACACGGGTCAGCTCGCCGAGAACCTGAACGCGGTGCGCGGCGCGAGCTTCCACCCCGACGGACTCGGGGTCGTGATCGCGGGCGCATCGGCCACCTTCGCCGATCAGGTCGAGAGCGTCGTCGCGCTCCTCGCCGCGGGCAGTGCCGTGGTGTGGGCGCTCCCCGCCGCGCATCACCGCGCCGCCGACGTGCTCATCGAGGAGTGGGCGGGATCAGGGTTGCCAGCCGACACCGTGACGACCGTCGCGCTCACCCCGGGTGATGAGCAGGATCCCGACGGTGCTGTGGCGTTCGCCCGCGCGCTGGGTGCTGCCGAGACGCCGGTAGATCGTGCCACGGTGCTCGCGAGCCCAGGGGCATCGCGGGCGATCGCGCAGCGACGGCCGGAGCTCCGGCTCGACAGCAGGTTCCCCGCGACCGGAAGCGTGATCGTCACTCCGGCCGCCGAGATCGACTCCGCCATCGCCGACGTCGTCGCCTCGGCCTTCGGTCAACCGGGGCCGCGCGAGGTCAGCCGGGTCATCCTCGTGGGCGCCGTGCACCGGTCGCGACGCTTCCGCGAGGGGCTGGCGGATGCCGTGCGCGGCCTGCGGGTCGGAGACTCCGCGGCCCCGGGTGCGAACGACCCCCTGGGGTTCCAGATCGGGCCGCTGCCCGCTCCGCCATCCGCGGCGGGGCTCCGCGCGCTCACCGAGCTCGACAAGGGCGAGGAGTGGCTCGTGGAGCCGCGGCAGCTGGACGAGACCGGCCGTCTCTGGGCCCCCGGCGTGCGTCTGGGGGTCGCGAGCGGTTCGCGGTTCTGGGAGGACGCGCGAGACCTTCCCGTGCTCGGTCTCACCCACGCCTTCACGCTCGGCGACGCGATCGCGACCCAGTCGGCGGGCGGCGGTGCGGTTGCAGGGCTCCAATCGCTCGACCCCCGCGAGATCCTCCACTGGCTCGACCGGGCGCAGGCTGCGGCGCTCGCCGTCAACCGGCCCACCACAGGTGCTCGGGTGGAGCGGCATCCCAGTGGAGCGTGGAACGACGCGGGCGCCGGCATCTCCGCGCTCTCGGGCGGGCCGCAACGCCTCCTCACGCTCGGCACCTGGCAGGTGCGCGAGGGGACGCGCAGCTCGACCCTGCACCTGCGAGGGCTCGATCCGGAGGTGCAGATCTTGATCGAGGTCGCGCAGGAAGCGCTCTCTTACGAGCAGTTCGACGAACTCAGGCGCGCGGCGCTCGCCGACGTGCTCGCCTGGCGCACCTCGCTCGGCGTCGTCCGAGACACCGTCGGACTCGGGATCGAGCGCAACGCCCTCAGACACTGGCCGGTGCCCGTGCAGATCCGGCTCTCCGAAGGCGAACCCGTTGCCGAGCTGCTGCGCGTGATCGCGGCGGCACTGCTCGTGCGTGCCCCGTTCGCCGTATCGACCGGGCACGTGCTGCCTGATCCGGTAACGGCGTTCCTCCGCACGCAGGGCATCGCGCTCTCCCTCGAGAGCGACACCGACTGGCTCGAACGGGTCGTCGTCACGCCGCCCGCCGTCGACGGCGCGCCCGTCGCCCGCGTACGCATGATCGGAGGCGATCGCGTGCGCACAGCCGAGTGGATGAGCGGTGGCGCCGACCTCGCCCTCTGGGCCGAACCCGTCACCATGGCGGGCCCGGTCGAGCTCGTCAGCCTGCTCCGCGAACAGGCGATCTCGGTGCGCACGCACCGCCACGCCATGGGAGCACCGTCCCCCGAGCTCGACGAATGGATGGCCGAGTTCGAGCGATAGCGCGCAGCGCGCGTCGTGATTTCCGTTTGCGGTGGCGAAACGGTAATGTTGGTTCTCGGCTGCGGTGACGCGGCCATTGGCGGGTTGCCCGAGCGGCCAAAGGGAGCTGACTGTAAATCAGCCGGCACAGCCTACGGGGGTTCGAATCCCTCACCCGCCACAGTAGAAGCCCCCGATCCGGTACTCGTTCCGAATCGGGGGCTTTCTCCGTCTCAGACGAGGTGATCCTCGTTCGGCCCGGCCGCTTCCTCGGTGCCGATGAACTCGAGGATCATGCCGGCCACCGGTTGCGGGCTCTTGATGACGGCCTCGTGGCCCCTGCCGTCGATCTGCCGCGACTCGGCATTCGGGAACGCACCGGCGAGCTCGTCGACCCACTCCGGCGGGCAGACCGGATCCGTCTCCCCGCGCAGCAGTAGCGTCGGAGCTTCGATGCTCGAGCAGATGTTCTCGAGCCGGTGCCTGAGCATGAACTTGAGTTTGTTGACGAACCACAGCGGGCTGGTCTTGGCGTACTGCCAGAGTCCGAGCAGCAGGACCTTCGGTCCCTCGCCCACGAGGTCCTGGACCATGCGCAGGCTCTGCTGGCGGGCCGTGCGCTCGTGCCGGTTCACGGTCGGCGCGATCAGGACGAGTGCCTCCACCAGGTCGGGGTGATTGAGTGCCACCTCCGAGACGACCTGAGTGCCCATCGAGTGCCCGACGAGAACGACTGGGTCGTGGGCCTCCTGACGGATGAACCGAGCGACGTTCTCAGCGGTCTCCTCGATACTCGTCGTGGACCCGGGTTCGGGGGAGTCTCCAAATCCGGGCATGTCGATCGCGAGCACCCGGCCGGACGAGGAGAGTTCTGCGCCCAACTCGGCGAAGACGACCCGGCCCATGCCGATGCCGTGCACGAGGACGAACACTCGGCCGTCGGGGCCAGGGGTGTCCGTGAATGCGATCTGGACGTCACCGTTCCGATGCGTGCGGTCGCGACTTTCCATGCCCACCAGAATATCGCCGTCAGCCCGCCTCGCTGCGCCTCCGGTGCCTAAGCGACGAAGAAGATGGCGAGCAGTACCAGGCCGACGGCCACGAAGATCCCACCCAGGAGCTTGATGAAGCCGCCGTTGTGCATGAACGTGTCGATGACCGCGCGGGATGGTCGCGACGGGTCGTACGCGACCTGAACCGGCACGTTCGCTCGAAGCCGCGATGTGTCACGGTGCGGGTGCACCGTGAGGACGCGGTCCTCCACCGGATACTCCACGCGCCAGTCGCCCGCGATGCCGCGCCCGCGGATCCAGCGTCCGGTGACGGTCACCCATCCGCTCCGTCGCCCGCCGCCGGCCCGGATGCCCCACAGCACGGCGATCACCCCGAGGGCGATCGAGACGAGTGCGATGAACACGAGAGGAGGGAGCGGGTCCATGAGGCCAGCGTAGTGATCGATGCCGTTGACGAGTCCGGTCTGGCTTGTAGGGTCGAGATATGTCATCGTCGACTCGCACTCGTGTGCCGGCGGCACTGATCGCCGTCGCTGCCATCGTGCTCGCAGGTTGCGCATCCGGTGAGTCGGACTTATCGCACTTTGAGCGTGCCCAATCCTCGAGAGACGTCGTGGAAGATGGAACCGGGATTCTCGACAGCGTCGATGCCGAATCCACGCGCTTCCTCGCTGCAGATGGACGGGGATCGTTCTACGCGGCGCAGCAGGCCGGGTCGCAGAACCTGTGCGTTGTCACGGTACACGCCGGATCTCGACTTCCGATGCTGAGCTGCACATCGGCTGACACCGTGGAGGTGCACCTGGGGGACGTCGTGTACGTGCTCGGCCCGCGCGCCCAGCCGGGTGAGGGCTGGGAGGAGCTCGCCGATCGGTTCTGGCGACGATAAGGAGGAGGCGGCGAACCGCCTCTCCGAGCACTAGCGCGCCCGCGCCACCCGTCGCCCGGAGGTGCGGTTCGCGCGCACCCGGAACCAGAGGTTGAGCTCGCGCGCCGCGCGCAGAGCGGCGACGGCGTCGTCCGATCCGTGCACGTCGCTGAACGAGTTGCGGAAGCCCTGCGGCAGCGCCTCGCGCGGTGCGGGGAGCGCGACGTAGCCCATGGTCCAGTCGGAGAAGCGACGCTCGACGATCGATTCCTCGTTCAGCACGCGCACGTCGGTGTGGCGCTCGTCGGCCCGGATTCGGTCCATCGCCTCGTGCACGGCCTCAGGCGTGCCCTCGAGGGTCTGGAAGAACCGGTTCTCCCGGAACAGCAGCATCCCGGTCAGTCCGTTGCGCTCGTTCGCCGCTCGGCTCTGCGCGAGGAGCGAGGAAAGCTCGGCCTCGTCGAACGTTGCGACCGCGGTGCTGGAGTACATGAGGGTGAGGAGCGGATCCTGCTGCAACGTCGTCATCACTTCCGGTAGGGGCTACTGGGCCGTCTCGAGCGGTGCCGAGGGGCCGTCGGTGACGACCTGCATGGCGGACGGAAGGTCGGCGAAGACGCCGATCTCCCGGGAGAACATGTCGCAGGCGAGAAACTCGTCGTCACTGCGCCGGTCGATGTACCCGAGAAACTCGCCGTCGCGGCTGCCGACATGAAAGCCGTCCTCAACCATCGCCCAGAGCACGCCGGGGGAGGCGAAGGGTTCGGGTGCTGCGGTCATCGGTGTCGGCCGTCCTCACATCGGGAGCCGGAAAGAGCCGCCGGCTGCGGAGCGGCTTTACTCTACCCGAGAGAGGCCCCTCGCCGGGGAGGGTTTCTTTTCAGGAGGTAATGCGATACGCGACCCAGTGGTTCAGGTGGCGGACACTGTCTCGGCAAGACTGTTCAGGGCGTCACCATCGAGTCGATAGACGTCCCACTCATCCTGCGGTTGCCCGCCGACGCTGCGGTAGAGCCCGAGCGCGAGCTCGTTCCACTTGAGTACTTTCCACTCCAGTCGGGCGTAACCGTGAGCGTCGCATTCGGCGGCGAGGGTTGCCATGAGGCGACGGCCGAGTCCCGATCCGCGCGTGGACGGCCGCACGTACAGATCCTCGAGGTGGATCCCGTGCACGCCCTCCCAGGTTGAGTAGGTGAGGAACCAGATCGCGAAGCCAGCGAGCCGCTGCTCACTCCCGTTCTCGGTTGCGGCATCGCCAGCGGGATCGGCATCGGCGACGTGCGCGAAGACGGCGGGCGAGTCGCCGAAGAGCGTCTCGTGCAGCTGCGCGGCCGTCGTCTTGACGGCGTCGGGCTCCTGCTCGTAGACGGCGAGCTCGTGGATCATCTCCAGGATCTCGGCGACGTCTTCGGGGCGGGCGGGGCGAATCGTGTGGCGGGTCACGCGTCCATCGTAGACGGGGCGCGGTCGGGAGCCTCGATGAGTTGCTGGAGTGCGGCCTTGTGCGCCGCGTAGGCTTCGCGGCCCGACGGCGTGAGCGAGAGCAGTTGGCGTGATCGGCGGTCGCGGACGATCGCCTCTTCCGTGACATAGCCCGCGTCGGCGAGTTGACCGATCTGCTTGCTCAGTGCTGACTTGGTGAGGCCGATGCGCTCGAGGATCTCCCCGAACTCGACGCCGTCCGCCTGGGAGAGCATGGCGCAGATGCGGAGCCGATGCGGAGCGTGGATGAGCGGGTTGAAGGCGGCGTCAGGCACGGCGGGTCTGCTGCCAGTAGCGGGTGCCCGCCGTCGCGAGGAGGCCGGCGAGGACGATGCCGCAGACGGCCCAGATCCAGCTGCCGACGGTGTTGGCCAGCAGTACGGGGAGGAGCGCGAGGATCGCGGCGATGATGATGCCTGGCAGCGCCCGCGTCCACCTCACGCGGACACCGCGGTACGGAGAGGGCCCGAAGCTCACGCGGCCGACGAGTACGGCGACTAGGAGTGCGCACGCGATCACGAGGCCTCCGACGATGCCGCGGACGGGCTGGTCGGGTCGTCCGAGCGCGTTGAGGAGGAACATCACCAGGAGGAGGGCGGCGAGCGTGGGGAAGTACCAGCCGGGGACCGGTCGATTGACGGTTGCCGACTCCTCCTGCTCCGCGAGGTGCAGGGACTGGCGCGCCTCTTCCGGGGTGGGCGCGGCACCCGATGCTCGTGTTTCCATGCCGGAAACTATATCACGAGTTTCCAAAGTGGCAACAGAACATCATCACTCCCACCGGAAGCAGAGCGCCGCCACGACCGCGCCGATGACCACGGTCACCGCGAGCGTCATCAGGTTCGATGCCTCGATCGGCTGGCCGGCCCACGCTGCTCCGAGCGCGTCGACTCCCGCGCCGAAGGGGAGTGCGTCGCCGATCCGTGTGATCGCTTCGGGGAGCGCGTCGCGCGGGCCGAACATGCCGCCCAGCGCGCCGAGTCCGAGAAACCCGATGAGGCCTATGGCGACGGCGGAGTTCGGCGTCGGTGAGATCGACGCGACGACCATGCCGAGGGCGTACATGGCGAGCATCGTGGCGAGCAGGACGCCGATGGCGGCAGCGATGCGGTGCGGCGGGTTCGCGCCGAATACGGCGGAGGCGACACCGTAGGCGATCCCGATCCCGATCACCGCCTGGACGAAGCTGACGGCGACTTGTACCGCGAGCACCATGAACGGTGAGAGCGGCGTCGTCGCGAGGCGTTTCAGCACGCCGGATCGGCGATAGTAGGCGAGGAAGCTCGGCATGTTGACCACCCCGATCATCGTCGCGATCATGACGCAGACGAGCGGGAGGACGTACAGGTCGAGCACCGTGCGATCGGCGACGACGACCTCGGTGCCGGCACCCGAAGCCGACATGAGCAGGATCAGGAGCGGCAGCCCGAACGGGATCACGAGCCCCGCGGTGTCGCGCGCGGTCATTTTCGCTTCGCAGACGCAGAGCCGCACCCAAGAGCGGAACCCCGGCCGGTGTGCCCGCTCGGGAAGGGCACGCGTCGGTTCGATCGTGGTCATGAGGTCTCCTCCTCCAGTTCGAGTTCCTTGCCGGTGAGCGCGACGAACGCTGCCTCCAGATCGCCCACCCCCGCGTCGCGCACGAGTTCCGCTGGCGTGCCGGTCGCGAGCACGCGCCCGGCGTCGAGCAGGACCACGCGGTCGCAAAGGCGCTCGACCTCGTCCATGGCGTGGCTGACGAGAATCACGGTGCACCCCTCGTCCCTGATCTGCGCGACAGTGCCCCACATGCGCCGTCGAGCGCGGGGGTCGAGGCCCGTGGTCAGCTCATCGAGGATGACGATGCTCGGTCGCCCGGCGAGGGCCAGCGCGATCGAGAGTCGCTGCTGCTGACCGCCCGAGAGGTTATCGAAGCGCACCCGTTGATGCTCGTGGAGATCGACGAGGTCGAGCAGATCCTGCGCCGAACGCGGGTGGGGATAGAAGCCGCGGTAGAGGTCGATGAGCTCGCGCACGGTGAGGGCACCGTGCAGCGTGGCGCTCTGCAGCTGCACACCGAGGATCTCTCGCACCCGAGCACGGTCTCGCTGCGGGTCGAGCCCGAAGACGCGCACGGTGCCGCGATCCTGCGCCCGTCGGCGCCTGAGTCCCGCGATCACCTCGACCGTCGTCGTCTTGCCTGCGCCGTTCGCGCCGAGTACGCCGAGAATCTCGCCGCGCTCCGCCCGGAAGCTGACGTCCTCGACTGCCACCCGCTTGCGGTAGCGCTTGTGGAGGTGTTCGACGAGCACGGCGGGGCCCGTCGTCTCGCCTGTCGGTGTGTGTTGCGTGTCCATGCCAGCACGCTATGAGCGCGGGCGGGGCCTTCGCGCGTGCCGACGGTCACGGATCGAACCGTGACTTTCGGCACCTGTTCCCGGGCGGCGGCCTCCCTCTACGCTGAACAGATGCGACGTTTCGATCCCGAGATCTGGGCCGGGGGCTTCATGCTCGCGGTGACCCTGGTTCCGGTGGCCCCTGTCGTCTTCGGCGCTCTGCCCCTCGAGATACCCCGCCCGGCCTGGATCGCCATCTACGTCGTCATGGTGCTCGCCATCATCGGTGCGTTCTGGGGCGTCGGTGACCGGTGGTGGCCCCGCATTTCGTTCGGGATCGTGGTCGCCACCAGCTGGGCGCTCGTGCTCACGGCGACGCACACCGGCCTGCTGCCCGTCCTCTTCGTCGTTGCGGTCGCGCTCAGCCCCTACCTCGTCCCGGTGTGGGCCGGCATCGCCCTTGTCGCGGCGAACTCGATGGTGCTGGCCATCGCGCTCCTGAATCTGCCGGGAGGCTCCGGCGGCGGTGCCGGCGGGTGGGGCGAGCTCGCGGTGGGGCTCGGGTTCTACGTCATGATTCAGGCGGCGTCGCTGCTCAGCTCGGTCGCGATGCTCCGAGAACAGCGCTCGCGTCGCGAACTTGCGGAGGCGCACGTGGAGCTCCAGGCGGCGTCGGTACTGCTCGCCGAGTCAGCGCGCACGAACGAGCGGCTGCGCATCTCGCGCGACCTTCACGATCTGATCGGGCACCAGCTCACGGTACTCACCCTCGAACTGGAGGCTGCGAAGCACCGACTCGCGTCTGGCAGCAGCACGGGTGCCGTGGTCGCCGAGCACGTGGACCGGGCGGACGGCGTCGCCCGCGAGCTGCTCTCGAACGTGCGGGAGACCGTGGGCGAGCTGCGTGCGGAGAGCGCCGACCTCACCGCGACCCTCCGGAGCATCGTGCAGGATCTGCGGGAACCCCTCGTCGAATTCGACATCGGGCCCGACCTCGAGCTCGATGAGGATCGCACCCAGCTGCTCGTACGCTCCGTGCAGGAGATCGTGACGAACACGATCAGGCACGCCCAGGCCCGCACGTTGCGCATCGAGGTGAGTGCGACCCCCACGGGTGTCGAGCTGCGGGCCCAAGACGACGGGTGGGGTGCCGGCGATATCGAGCTCGGCAACGGACTGCGCGGGCTGCGCGAGCGCTTCGAAGCGTTCGGTGGTACCGCGGCATTCGACGGATCGCGCGGGTTCAGCGTGGTCGCGAGGGCGGAACGATGACCCGCGTGGTCGTGGTCGACGACCAGGCGCTCGTCCGCCAGGGGATCGGTACGCTCCTCGAACTCGCCGGCGTCGAGGTCGTGGGCGAGGCCGCCGACGGGGCTGAGGCGCTCGACGTGATCGACGCGTGCGAACCCGAGGTCGTGCTCCTCGACCTGCGCATGCCCGGGCGGGATGGCATCTGGGCACTGCAGCAGCTGCGTGAACGAGGGAGCGAGGTGCCCGTACTCGTCCTCACCACGTTCGACGACGACGCGCTCGTGCTCGAAGCCCTGCACGCCGGCGCGCGCGGATACCTCCTGAAGGACGTTACGCTCGAGCGTCTGACGCGCGCCGTAGAGGTGCTCGCGGACGGGGGCACGCTCATCGCCCCGACCATCACCGAGCGGCTCTTACGGACCATCCGCTCCACGCCGCCGCCGCTCGGGTCTCCGGAGGCGCCGCTCGAATCGCTCACCGAGCGCGAACTCGAAGTGCTGCGCCTCATGGCCGAGGGGTACGGGAACCGTGAGATCGCCGAGGCGCTCTTCCTCGCGGAGGGGACCGTGAAGAACCGGGTTTCCGGGATCCTCCTGAAACTCGGGGCTCGGGATCGCACGAAAGCCGTGCTCCGCGCGCTGCACGAGGGGATTCTCGACTGAGCGCAACCCCCGTTATTCACGTACCGCATCCAGGCCCCATCGCCTATTCTCGGAGCATGGAAACGAAGACCGTCGACGACGTGACCTACACGCTCACGCGCCGAGACGCCCCGGAGAACGACCTCCACAACTGGTACTGGCTCGGCTCAGACGGCACCGCACTCGAACTCGACGAGGCCGAGCAGCGCGCCCTGCGCATCAGCGACGTCATCCTCGACGAGTAGCAGGGCGGGCCGCGTTCGGCTGTCTCGCGTAGTTCAGCCGTCGAGCAGGGAAGCGGTCTCGGCGAGGTGCAGTCCCCACACGAGCGGGCCGACGACGATGAGGTACATCAGTCCGAGGAAGACCGCGTAGGTCAGCGAGAACCCGGCGCAGGCGAGCTTGGTTCCCGGTTGAGAGAAGTGATCTCGCACCTTGGCGAAGAGCGCGCTCGGATGCCGCACATCCCAGCTGTTCACGCGGAGGTAGCGACCGAGATACATGCCCAATCCGACGAGGAGCAGGACCCCGCTCACGACCAGTATCGCGCTCGGGTGGGCGAACAGCACGGCCTCGTCGCCCAGCACCAGGGCGACGAAGATGAGGTGCGCGAGGAAGACGTTCACCACGGTGTTGATCACGCCTGACATCGCCAGAGTGATCACGAGGATGATGTCGAACCACATCGGTACCGGGTCATCCTCGCTGCGATGCGACTGATTCAGCTCGGTGATCAGATAGCTCGCGTTCGGCAGCATGAGCAGCCAGAGCAGACCGAGGACGATGACTGCCACCGTTCCGACGGTGCGGTTAAAGGGCAGCAGCACCGCGCTGGCGCTCGCGAGCAGCAGCAGGGCGATCGGTGCGATGGAGAGCCCGATGTTCAGCAGCATCGGTCGATACAGCTGCGTGCGGTAGACCACGGCCCGAGCCAGCACGAGTACGGTCGCGTACGCGTTCAGGAGCGCGGCGCCCACGAGTACGAAGACCATGGCGAGCAGCCTAGCGACTGAGCCGTGCGCGTCGTCGCCCGGGTGGTGTGAGGTTAGGCTCGCCAAACCTCACTTTCTCGCTCTCATCTGCATTTTTGAGACGCTTTAGGTCAGCCTAGCCTTGCTTGCGGATCCTGTTCAGAAGCGTATTCTTGAGTCAGTAGCGGGCACGAGGCCCGAAGAAGGAGGCAGATATGAAGACCGAACAGGCACAGTCGAAGACCGGTGACAACGGGTTCAACCGCCCCTCGGGTGTCGCGCAGTACCTCACCCCGGTGGTGCAGGATCTCGTTGCACTGCACGTGAACGGCAAGCAGGCGCACTGGCACGTGCGCGGCCAGAACTTCATCGGCGTGCACGAGTTCCTCGACGAGGTCGTGGCTCACGCTCAGGACGCAGCCGACACGGTTGCCGAGCGGATCGTCGCACTGGGGCTCCCCGTCGACGCCCGCATCGAGACCGTTGCGAAGAAGACCACCACTCCGACGCTGTCGGACGGCTTCCAGAAGTCGGACGTCACGATCCGCGAGATCGTGGCGCAGATCGACGCGACATCCGAGACGGTGCTCGAGGCAGTCCGTGGCCTGGAAGAGCTCGATCCGGTGAGCCAGGACATCGTGATCGCGGTGGCCCAGCAGCTCGACAAGGATCGCTGGTTCCTCTTCTCCCACATCGCCGAGTAGTTCCACTCGCTGCAACGGCCCCCGCCGCACCCTTTCGCTGGTGCGGCGGGGGCCGTTCGCGTGTGTCGCCCAGCCCTGTCCCGAGGCCGCGCTGCTTTGTGCCGCCTGCCCCCGGCTCGGTGCCCCGCCCCAGGGACCCGCATCCGCCGGGCCCGCCGCCGCACACTCTCCGTGCAGTGCGACATCTTGGCTGCAGCACGAACGATGTGTTGTCGCGAGTTGGGTGTGCCTTCGTGCAGATGTGAGCCAGTCACTGGCGTGACAAGGTGCAGCGGTTCCGCCTCGGAGTTTGTCCACAGCTCGCGAGTGCCGACGAGGTGTCCACAAAGTGTTTCGGTCAGGCGGATCACGCGGGTGGGACTGCAACGCTCGCGGGTATGAACGTCGAGAGGCGATACCGGTCGGTGCGTCAACACCTCAAGCACCGGAGCCGGTTGGAAGCCAGAGAGATGAGTTCTCGGGCGATCGCACGGGCCGTGAGCGCGGGGACGCTCGTGCGTGTGTCTCGCGGCTGGTATGTGGGCGGAAGCGAGTGGGCAAGCTGGACTCCTGAGGATCGCCACCTCGCTCAGGTGATCGCTGTGCAGGAGGATGCCCAGTCTCGTCCGCTCTTCTCGCACCTCTCCGCGGCGGTGTTGCACGGCTTGCCGATTTATGGGTTCGTCCATTCACGGGTGCGTGTGACTCAAGGGCTCGCGAACAGAGCGAGCAGCACCCCGTCGGTGCTGCGGCATCGTTCGGATGAAGCGAGTCCGGAGTGCCACGGTCCCGATGGGCTGCGGATGACCGCCCCAGACCGCACACTCCGCGATGTTGTGCGCACGGAATCGTTCGAACGATCCATCGCGGCCGCCGACGCTGCGCTTCGGCAGTTCGCGCGACAGCAACGCGTTGTAGATGACTCGGCGGTCGAACACTGGCGCGGGCGTATGCGCGAGGAGGCGCGCTTGCTTGCCGGGCGTCCGGGAGCCGCGCGCCTGCGTCGGATCGCGGCCATCGCCGATCCGCAGGCGGACTCCGTCCTCGAGAGCGTGAGCCGTCTTCAACTCTTGAGGCTGGGATTCTCCGTCGCTACTCAGGTGCCCGTGAAATCGCCGAGGGGCGGGTGGTACTTCGTCGATTTCGAGCTCTTGGATGTCGGGGTTCTGGCCGAGTGCGACGGGAAGCAGAAGTGCATCGACCCGAAGTTGCTGCGTGGCGAGTCTGCATCAGATCGCGTGTACCGAGAAAAGATGCGTGAGGACTGGATCCGCGGAGTGACCGGGAAACGTATCGTGCGGTGGAGCAGCACTGACGTTGCGACGCCGGAGCGTCTCGCTCGACGGCTCGCGAGTTTCGGAGTACCGATTCCGTCTCGCGTGGACGCCTGGTAGGGGAGCCTCGAGGGCTGCGCCGGGCGGGCGCCTGCCGCGGCACATCTTTTGTGTAGGAGCACATCGTTCGCTCGCGCAACTCGGTGTGCCCGGGTACGCATGGTGTGCCGCCGCGAAGAGCATATGCTCCGGGCACGGCGGGTGAGCCCGCGGGGCGAACCGAGTCCAGCCGCCACACCAGCGGAGTGGGCAGTCGCCGCATCGGCGGCTAGAGTATCGGCATGGCTGATTCTTCGTTTGACGTGGTGAGCAAGATCGACAGCATGGAGGTCGAGAACGCGGTCAACCAGGCCCGCAAGGAGATCGAGCAGCGCTACGACTTCAAGGGTGTGGGGGCCGACGTGTCGCTGAGCGGTGAGGCGATCCTCATCAAGGCGAACACGGAGGAGCGCGCCAATGCCGTCCTCGACGTGCTCCAGTCGAAGTTCATCAAGCGCGGGCTGTCGCTCAAGGCGCTCGACACCGGTGAGCCGTTCCCGAGCGGCAAGGAGTACCGCGTCGAGTCGAAGCTCAAGGAGGGCATCGACCAGCCCACCGCGAAGAAGCTGAACAAGCTGATCCGCGACGAGGCGCCGAAGACGGTGAAGAGCCAGATCCAGGGCGACGAGCTTCGCGTGAGCTCGAAGAGCCGCGACGACCTGCAGGACACGATCGCGCTGCTCAAGGGTGCCGACGTCGACGTGGCCCTGCAGTTCGTCAACTTCCGCTGAGCGTCGATCGACAGACCAGGGGCCGGACCCCGGCCGCGGGCTCCCCGACGACGGCCCGTGCGGCCATCCCGGGTAGACTGATCTGGTGATCGGCGAAAACCTCCTCGGCCCCGAGCCCACCCGGCTCGCAGCCGAGCCCACTGTGACCGAGGCGCTGCACGACGGCGCCGATCCGCATGGACTGGTGCGGGAGCACCCGGAGTCACCGCTCGTCTGGGCGGAGCTCGCGGATCTCGCCGACGCCGGGGGTCGTGAGGTCGAGGCGTACGCCTATGCCCGTGTCGGGTATCACCGCGGTCTCGACGCCCTGCGCAAGTCGGGGTGGCGCGGTGCCGGGCCGATCCCGTGGGATCACGAGCCGAACCGGGGTGTGCTCCGCGCGCTGTACGCGCTGCGGCGGGCCGCCGGCCGTATCGGTGAAGAAACCGAGGTCGAGCGCCTGACCGAGTTCCTGCAGGGAGCCGACCCGACCGCGATCGAGCGCATCGAAGCGCGCGCACAAGCAGAAGCAGAAGCAGAAAGAGGCTGACATGCCAGCTGTCCTGATCACCGGTGCCCAGTGGGGCGACGAGGGGAAGGGGCGCGCGACCGATCTGCTCGGAAGCCGCGTCGACTACGTCGTCAAGTTCAACGGGGGCAACAACGCGGGCCACACCGTCGTGGTCGGCGAGGAGAAGTATGCGCTTCACCTCCTCCCCTCCGGCATTCTGACGCCGGGCGTGACGCCGATCATCTCGAACGGCGTCGTCGTCGATCTCGACGTGCTGAAGGAGGAGCTCGACGGGCTCTCGGCGCGCGGCGTCGATGTGTCGAAGCTGAAGCTCAGCGCGAACGCGCACGTCATCACGGCCTACCACCGCACGCTCGACAAGGTGACCGAGCGGTTCCTGGGCAAGCGTCAGATCGGCACGACGGGCCGCGGGATCGGCCCGGCCTACGCCGACAAGATCAATCGCGTCGGCATTCGAGTGCAGGATCTCTTCGACGAGAACATCCTGCGCCAGAAGGTCGAGGCCGCGCTCGACTTCAAGAACCAGATCCTGGTGAAGATCTACAACCGTCGGGCGATCGAGGCCGACGAGGTCATCAACGACCTGCTTCAGTACCGCGAGATGCTCGAGCCGATGGTCTGCGACACCGGTCTGATGCTGCACGAGGCCATGCAGGCGGGCAAGAACGTGCTCTTCGAGGCCGGGCAGGCGACGATGCTCGACATCGACCACGGCACGTACCCGTTCGTGACATCGTCGAACGCGACGGCCGGCGGGGCGAGCACGGGCTCGGGCCTGCCGCCGCACAGCATCGACCGCGTCATCTCGGTCGTCAAGGCCTACACCACGCGCGTTGGGGCCGGCCCGTTCCCGACGGAGCTCTTCGACGAGTACGGCGAGCACCTCGCGCAGGTCGGTCACGAGTTCGGCACGACCACGGGTCGCCCGCGTCGCTGCGGCTGGTACGACGCGCCGATCGCCCGCTACGCCGCCCGCATCAACGGGGTCACCGACTTCGTGCTGACGAAGCTCGACGTGCTCTCGGGCCTTGAGACGATTCCGGTGTGCGTCGCCTACGACGTCAACGGGGTGCGTCACGACGAGGTGCCGGTCAACCAGACCGATTTCCATCATGCGAAGCCGATCTACGAGGAGTTCCCCGGCTGGACCGAGGACATCTCGGGTGCGCGTCGCTTCGAGGATCTGCCGCAGAACGCGCAGGACTACATCCTCGCGCTGGAGAGGATGAGCGGCTCCCGCATCTCCGCGATCGGTGTCGGTCCGGAGCGTGAGCAGGTCGTGGTTCGCCACGATCTGCTGGACTAGGCGGCGACCGTGTCGGATCGCACACCCCAGGAGCAGTTGGAGCGCTTGCGCTCGAGCATCGACAACATCGACGCCGCGCTCGTCCACATGCTCGCCGAGCGGTTCAAGGCGACGCAGCTGGTGGGCGAACTGAAGGCGGAGCATCGGATGCCCGCGTCGGATCCGGCGCGCGAAGCGCGCCAGATCCAGCGCCTCCGCGAGCTCGCCGAGGCGGCGCACCTCGATCCCGAGTTCGCGGAGAAGTGGTTCAACTTCGTCGTCGCCGAAGTGATCCAGCACCACACGCGGATCGCCGACGAGGCGGCGACCGAGTAGTTCCGCTATTCGGGTGCGCCCGAGAGCACGAGGCGATCGGTCGATCCAGTCGGCGACCCGAAGCGGTTCGGGTCCATGAATGCGATGTCCTCCGCCACGGGAACCCCGGTGGCGAGATCGGCTGCCGCTGCTCCGAGTGCTGGGGCCATCTTGAATCCGTGCCCCGAGAGACCGACTGCCGCGATAATGCCGTCGAGTCCGTCGATCTCGCCGAGCAGTGCGGTCTCGTCGCTCGTGTAGGCGTCGGCGCAGGGGCTGACGCGCACGGCCCTCGGCTCGACGCCTGGCAGGTAGTCCCGCACGTAGCGGGTGACGGTGTCGAGGTACTCGGGGTGCACCGCCATCGGGTGGTCGTAGGTGTCGACCGGCGGCAGGTAGACGCTGCCGGCAACCTTGATCGTCCAGCCATCGCTCGACGGGAATCCGTAGAAACTCCCGTCGGGCTCGTTGCGGAGGAAGATCGTCTGCTCGTCGGCCGAGGCGTACGCGGCCGGGTCGCGAAGCGGGAACCAGGTGAGCACCTGCGGGCGGATCTCGGTGCTCGCCCCGAGGGCTCGACTGAACTGCCTGGCACCGGTGCCAGTGGAGACGATGACCCGCGGTGCCGTGAGTGTCTCCTGACCGGTGTGCACGCTCCAGGCATTCCCGTCCCTGACGATCTCGTTCACCTCTCGCTGCTCGAGGAACGTCGCGCCGTGCCGTTGCGCCGCCTGCACAGCGCTCAATACCGCCCGCTCGCTCTTCAGGTACCCGCTCTGCGGGTCGAACAGCGCGAGCGAGCCCTCGTCGAGGCGGTGGAGCGGGAGTCTCGCGGCCGCCTCATCGCCGGAGAGGAGGTCGAACTCGGAGTCCTGATCCTGCGCGGACTCCAGGAGTCGCTCGAACGAGGGCACGCCCCGACGTCCGATCGTCACGCCGCCGCAGATGCGGAGCAGGTCCGTGCTGCTCTCCTCCTCGAGTTCGCGCCAGAGCGATACGGCTCGCGAGAGGATGCCGCGATAGTGGCTGCCTTCGCGGTAGATCGTTCGAAAGAGTCTGGACTCGCCGGCGTACGCCGAGAACGGGCCGGGGATCGTCGAGCGATCCACCGCGATGACCCGGTGACCCTGTTTCGCGAGCTGCCAGGCGGCCATAGTGCCGACCGAACCGGCCCCGACAACGATGACATCGGCGTGCATGCTCATCTCCGCTCTCGTGATCGTGTCAGGCGATGCCGAGCGCGCGGTTGACCTCGTCGAGCGATGTGACGCTGGCCGCCCCGTACTGGGGCAGGTCGGGGTCGTAGCCGCGGTCGAGGAACACCTTGTTGGTGAAGCCGAGCTTGCTCATCGGAATGTGGTCGTAGAACTGGTGCGACGCGATGTGGAGGAAGTCCGTGGGCGCCGCGTCGAGGGTGTCGAGCATGTAGTCGAAGGCCTGGATGCGCGGCTTGTAAGCGCCGGCCTGCTCAGCGGTGAGCACGGCGTGGAACGGTGCGCCGAGACGCTCGATGAAAGCGTTGAGGTAGCGGTCGTCGGTGTTCGAGAGCGCGACGAGCGGGAAGTGCTCTGCCATCTTCGCGAGCGGCGCGGGGACGTCGGCGTGCGGTCCCCACTCCGCGAAGTCGCGCAGGATCGCGGCAACGTCGTCGTCCCCGACCTCGATGCCGAAGCGCGCGCAGACTCGGCGGTATGAGCGTTCGAGTACCTCGTCGTACGGGCGGTACTCCATGATTTCGTCGTATCGGATGAAGCTGAACTGGCGGAAGAACTCTTCGAGCGTCTCCCCATGCAGGCGGTCGCTCACGATCGGCTCGACGGTCTTGCGCATCTCGAACGAGATCAGCGTGCCGATTACGTCGAAGGAAATGTACTTCGGGCGGGGGAGCTGCAGGGTCACCTGGGATCCAATCTCGAAAAATTTTGGCGTCGTGTGCGGGAGACCGTCGCATCGTTGCGGGGTGCGAATGCTCGTCGCAGTTCGAGACTAGAAGCTCCGCAGGAAGATTGTCAACAATTTACAATGAGGGAACGGCGAGTCCGAGGGGCAGGGTTTCTATATTGACTTACTGTGAGACAAAAGGTTACAGTGGCCCACATCGAGTCGAGAGGAGGATGTGATGGTGAACGCGGTATCGAGAGTTCTTGAAGACGGCGGCCTGGGAACCACCTCCCACTCTGTTCCTGAGGAACTTGTCGCGCGCACTCTGCTCGAGCACTACGACCTTGCGGGCGAGCTGACTCGTGTCGCGACGGAGATGGACGCGACATTTCGGTGTCGTGAGCTGGGCGGGGACCGCGAGTACCTGGTGAAGGTCTCGCATCCGAGCGAACCGATCGATATCGTGCACTGCCAGGCCGAGGCGGTGGAACACATCGCGGCGAAGGACCCGCGTATTCCGGTGCAGCGCGTTCGAAGAACTCGAGCGGGGAGTCTCTGGACGGCACTCGCGGGGGCAGGGGGTGATAGCCAGGGAGTGATCCGGGTGCATGAATTCATTCCGGGAACTCTGCTCGTCGATGCGACGCCCACGCTCGATCAGCTCCAGGCCGTGGGCGCCATGCTCGGCCGCGTGGATGTCGCCCTCCAGGATTTTGTGCACGTGGGAACTGAGCGTCAGTTCGTCTGGAATCTCACTCGCTTCACCGAGTTCGCGTCGCTCATCGACCTCGAACGCGACCCGCACCGTCGAGCGCTTGCGCGCACCGTGTTCGCCGCATTCAGTCAGGGCGTGGACCCCTCGGTGGACGCTGCCCGGAGCCAGGTCATCCATGGAGACTTCAGCCCGTACAACGTGGTCGTCGACCCGGAGGCGCCCGACTTCGTCATCGGTGTGATCGATTTCGGTGACATCATGCGGGTTCCTGTCGTCTTCGACCCTGCAGTGATGTGCGGAAATCATCTGGACCCTGCGGCGCCAGACCCCTGGGCGTCGTCGCGTGCGCTGCTCCGCGGATACCGGACGATATTCCCCCTCGACGAGTCGGAGATCGAACTCGTTGCGCTCGCCAGTCTCGCGAGAATCACCCTCCGCGCGCTCGTCGCATCCTGGCGCTTGGATCGAGGCACCGAGCGCGGCGAGTACATCATGCAGCACGCGCGCGACGACTGGGACCGCCTCGAGCGCGCCTTGCACGCCGGGATTTCCGCAGCGCGCCGTGCACTGCACGACGCGAGTCCCCATACCTAGAGCGTTCACGCCACCCTCGACCCGCATCCGTCCCGGCTCGCTCCGGACCCAGCTCAGGAGATCACCATGGTGTCACTCGGCGCATCGCGCTATCCGAGCCGATTTGATCCGGCAAACCTCGACGCGGTTTCCCCCGCGGTCCGCGCGAACATCGAGCGCCGACTTGAGATCCTCGGGCCGGGCTACCTGCTCGTGTACAACGACCCGGTGGCGTTCGTGCGAGGGAGCGGCGCCCATCTCTTCGATGCGGAAGGTCACGACTTTCTCGACGCATACAACAACGTCCCCGTGGTCGGGCACTGCCACCCCCACGTCGTCGAGGCCGTGAACCGGCAGGTGGCGACGCTCAACACCAACACGCGCTATGCGCAGGAGGGGCTAGTCGACTACGCCGAGCGTCTCGTCTCCTACTTCCCCGATGAACTCAGCCGAGTCACGTTCGCCTGTTCCGGGTCCGAGGCCAATGACCTGGCACTCCGTGTGGCCAAGCACTACACGGGGCACCAGGGCGTCATCGTCACGCGATGGGCCTATCACGGCATCACGAGTCAGATCGCCGAGATTTCACCGGCACTGGGCGAGGGGTCGTCGCTCGGTGCAGGCGTCCGCGAGATCGACCCACCGAACCCCTCTCTACTTCCGGACGGTGTGAGTCTCGCCGAACACATGCGCGAGGAGGTGCGCCGAGCGATCGCCGACCTCCGCAGGCACGGGTTCGGTACGGCGGCTCTCGTGCTCGACCTCTCGCACATGAGCGACGGAATCTTCCCCGAACAGCGTGACTACCTCGCGGGAATGGTCGACGAGGTGCACGGCGCCGGCGGCGTCTTCATCGCGGATGAGGTGCAGTCCGGGTTCGGTCGTACCGGGGCGCAGATGTGGGGGTTCGCATCTCACAATGTCGTGCCGGACATGGTCACGTTGGGGAAGCCGATGGGGAACGGCATCCCGCTGTCAGGGGTGGTCTTTCGCCCTGAGGTCGCTCGCGAGTTCGGCGAGCAGGTGCGCTACTTCAATACATTCGGCGGCTCATCGGTGCCCATTGCCGCGGGCGCCGCAGTGCTCGACGTCTTCGAGCAGGAGAATGTTGCGGTGCGCGCCGCGGGGGTCGGCGAGCAGCTGCGCGCCGGTCTCCGCTCGATCACCGCGGGCTCCGCGCATGTCGCCGAGGTCCGGGGGTCGGGACTGCTCGCGGGTGTCGAGATCGTGACCGACGCGGCGACTCCGACTCCTGACAAACAGCGAGCAATGCGGGTGATCGACGGGTTGCGCGAGCGGCGGGTGCTCATCAGCGCCGCCGGTCCCGAGGCCCACGTGCTGAAGATCCGGCCGCCGCTTGCCCTCACCGAGTCCGATGTCTCGCGGTTCCTCGAGAGCTTCGCAGAGGTCGCCGGCGTTCATCTCTAGCGCGGACGTCGTGTGAGTTGCTCGCGCACGTGAGACTGCGCGGCTACCAGGGCGGTGCGCGCTGCGCCTCGGGCGGTCACGTTGCTCGTTCCTTCGACTCCGACCACCGCGACGCGGGGGAGCGGGGCGATGTGCGGTGTGAGCGCTGCCTGCACATCCGGGAGCACCAGCTCCACGAGCGGTGCCAGACGGCCGAGCAGTACCACGGTGGATGCTTCTGTCCAGACTGAGATCATGCGGAGCACGGTCTCCAGTGCGTCGGTGAAGTCGGCGCGCACGTTCCTCGCCGCGACGTCCGTTGAAGAGATCTTCCACAGCTCGGAGAGGCGCTCGAAGCGCACGCCCGCTTCCCGGCAGCGTTGCTGCACTCCGGTCGTGCTGAGCAGGGATGCGCGCGAACCGCTTGCTCCGAACACGGGGAGGAGAGACAGATCGCCGAATGCGTCTGAGCGTCCGAGCACGGTTCTGCCAGACGCATCCCGCTGATCAACGGTGAGCACCGTGCTCATGCTGAGGAGGATGGAGGCTTCGTCTCGGGCGACGAAGCCCTCGTCCACGAGACCGGCATGCGCGGAGTTCGCGTCGCTCGAGATCGTCACGTCAACGCCCACCGCGCGTTCGATCTCCGCGGCGAGGTCGAGACCGTCGAGCGAGCGCCATCGCTCCGGTGGATGCTGCACCGTCCGCCCGTCGGCCACCCGGACCGGCAGGGCGACGGTGACGCGGTGGAGGGGGCCATCCGTGTTGCTCCGCGCGGTCTCCACGCGCGAGGCAAGCCACCTCACGAGTTTTGCCGGCTCATCGTACTCCGGCGTGGGTTCTGCAACGGCGTAGCGTTCGGCTCCAGTGAGATCCGCCGCCACGACGACGGTGCGCTGCAGGCCGAAACTCACGCCGATGACGTGCCCCAGGCTCAAGGGCACCGTGAGCCGTTCGGGGGGCCTGCCACGCACGTCGCCCGTCGAGAGCTCGGAAGCACCCTGCGATACGGCTGTCGACTGCGCAGCTATTGACAGAAAGCCCGAGCGCAGCAGTTCATCGACCAACCGAGCTACCGAAGCCTTGCTCAAGCCGGTGTCGTCGACGATCTCGCCTCGGGTCGATGTCCCTCGTTCCATGACGGAAGCGAGGACCGCCGAGATGCTGTGCGACTGCTCTCGTGCGCTCAGTCTGACTCCGACTTCTCGGAAGCGATGTCGCCCGAGAGCTCGTCGTCGACGACCTCTTCCTCGAGATTCCAGATGGGATCCCCGCTGTCGCTCTCGGCGAGGCGCAGTAGGAGAGCATGATGATCGGGTTCGTCGTCGCCGAGCATCTTGCGACCCCGGGCGATGACGTCGGCTCGCGAGGCGTCCGCTCCGAGCTCGGTGCGCGCGTCTGCGAGCGCCCACCGGTAGCTGTCGAGCGCGGCGTGCAGCTCGTCTTCAGTGATGTGCGTCTGGTCCATGCCCCACCTCCCTGAGCGGAGTTCCGGCCCCGACGCGGTGTCGGACTGAACCGGTTGCGCTCAGCCTAACCCCATGGCGAGGTCGGGTGAAAGTCGTGGTCTTCGGTCTGTCGCGCCCCGGACGCCGTTCCGCGGAAACGTGGTACCTGGGTACGAGGTCCGCCGCGGATGTCGGTACCTCCAGGGGATCCGGCAGCTCCCTCCCGATTCGTAGGTTGGGAGTCATCGTCGGCACCGGCGACACCGACCCCGATCCGAGGAGCATCATGATCGAGACACACGGACTCACCAAGCAGTATGGGCGGAAGACCGCCGTCGACGACGTGTCGTTCACGGTCCGTCCGGGGCAGGTCACGGGGTTCCTCGGGCCGAACGGGGCGGGCAAGTCGACCACCATGCGGCTGATCCTCGGTCTGGATCGCCCCACCTCAGGCACCGTCACGGTGCTGGGCAAGTCGTACGCCGACCACCCGGCACCCCTGCACGTGCTCGGGGCACTGCTCGATGCGAAGGGCGTGCACCCCGGCCGATCCGCCCGGAGCCACCTCCGCGCGCTCGCGGCCACGCACCGGATCCCGACGGGCCGCGTCGACGAGGTCCTCGAGATGACCGGGCTGACGGGCGTTGCGGGCAAGCGCGTCGGTGGCTTCTCGCTGGGCATGGGGCAGCGGCTCGGCATCGCTGCGGCGCTCCTCGGGGATCCGCAGGTGCTGCTGCTCGACGAACCGGTCAACGGGCTCGACCCCGACGGGGTCTACTGGGTGCGACGCCTGGTGCGGCAGCTGGCCGCCGAGGGTCGCACGGTACTCCTCTCCAGCCACCTCATGAGCGAGATGGCGCAGACCGCCGACCACGTCATTGTGCTCGGCCGCGGCAAGGTCGTCGCCGACGCCCCGATCGGGGAGTTCGTCGGCGGGGGAGGGCAGCGGGTGACCGTCGGCAGCCCCGACGCCGCGCGTCTCGCCGCGATCCTGACGGATCCCGGGGCGCATGCCGGTCTCGATATCGAGTCCCTCGGCGAGCACCGCTTCAGCGTCGCCGGCATTTCCGCTGCCGAGATCGGCCGCGCCGCGTCGCAGCACGGCATCGAGCTGCACGAACTGACTCAGGTGACGTCGAGCCTCGAGGACGCCTACCTCGCGCTCACCCGCGACGAGGTCGAGTACACGTCGCCGCAGCCCGCCTGACCCACTCCACCACGAAGGATTCCCATCATGACGACACTCACCGTCTCCGCAGCCGACCACATCAACTCCGGCAACCTCGGCCTCCGCTCTGAGCCGGGCCGCCGTGTCTCGTTCGGCGGGGTGCTGAAGTCGGAGTGGATCAAGCTCTGGTCGCTCCGCAGCATCAAGATCACGATCGCCATCACCCTGCTCATGGGGCTCGGTATGAGCGCGCTCATGGCGTTCAACCTGAACTCCGAGTACGCCGGAGCGCCGGCCGAAGCGCTCTCCGGCTTCCTGCTCTTCTCCTCGACGTTCACCGGTTCATTCGTCGCACTCGTCTTCGGGGTGCTCGGAGTGTTCACCATCACGAGCGAGTACGCGAGCGGCATGATCCTCTCCTCGCTCGCCGCTGTGCCGCGCCGCGGGCTGATCTTCGCGGCGAAGGCGCTGATCCTCGCCCTCATCTCAGCCGTTACCGCGCTCATCGTCGTCGGGGGCGGGCTCGGGATCGCAACCGCCGCGCTCCCCGAAGCCGCGAGCCGCCTCACCGACCCGATCGTGGTCTCAGGCGCGCTCGGAACGGTCGCGTTCCTGGTGCTCATCGCGCTCATGGCGTTCGGGATCGCGGCGCTGCTCCGCAGCACCGCAGGCGGCATTGCGCTCGTCGCGGGCATCTGCTTCGTCTTCCCGCTCGCCCTCAACGTCATGCAGTTCACCGGGTGGGAGTGGGTGACGACGGTCAGCGCGTACCTGCCGACGGCGCTCGGCAGCACGCTCGGCCAGGGAACGGCGCCCCTGCCTCCCGGCATGGAGGGCCCGACCTTCTGGATCGCGCTCGCCGGGATGGCGGGGTGGGCAGCGGTCGCGCTGATCCCCGCAGCGATCTCGTTCCAGCGCCGCGACGCGAAGTAGCGGTCAGGAGGGGCGGGTCGCGGCGGCTTCGGCCTCCGCGGCCCGTGCCGCGCGTGCGGCCGCGATCGCCGCGAGCACCCGGCGCCTGAGGGCGTCGCCTCGCTCCGCGAATCCGCGCTGGGTCGTCGCGTACTCGCGCTTGCCCTCCGGCGTCTCGATCGGGATCGCCGCCAACCCGTACCCGCTCACGTCGTAGGGCGAGGCGCGCATGTCGACCCTCCGGATCTCGCTCGCCAGCTGGAACGCGTCGAGCAGCACCTCACCGGGCACGATCGGCCCGAGCTTCGCCGCCCACTTGTACACGTCCATGCCGGCGTGGAGGCAGCCCGACTGCTCGAGATCCCGCTGAGTCTCCCGGGTCGGCGTCAGCTCGTTGAGCGGCGCAGCAGCGTCGGTGAAGAATCGGTACGCGTCGAAGTGGGTGCACACGATCGGGTGCGCATCGACGACGGCATCGGTCGCGGCGTGCCCGATCCGCAGTTCGAGACCGCGGTGGCGCAGCTGCTCCGGCGTCATTTGATAGACCATCGCCCACTCGTGCAGCCCGAAGCACCCGTAGCGCGGTGGCCGGTCGAGGGTGCGCTCGAGCAGCGACTCGACGTAGTCGACGGTGCCAGCCCGCTTCGCGAAGTACGCGGTGAGGTCGACCGTCGCATCGGTGCCCGCGCGATAGTGCCGCCACCCCGCGCGCTCGCTGCCTGCACCGACGAGCGAGACCCCGGCCCCCGGATGCCAGCGACGTAACTGACCGGGCGTGGTCGTGTAATAGGTGAAGAGGAAGTCCTCGATCGGGTGCGTCTCGCCCCGCGATTTCCGCAGCCGATGCGCCGCGGTCAGGGAATCGGCGCGTTCCGCGTGGACCCGCTCGCGCGACCGCCAGTCCGCCTCCGGCAGGCGGGTGAGTCGCGTCGGCTCCTCGATGTCGGGCGGCGGAACGCGCGCCGCTCCCGGGGCGAGTGCTGGGGCGATCGGCGAAGCGACACCGCTCACTCGGACTCCCGCCCTCTCAAGCGGTCGATCTCGCGACGCTCGCGCTTCGTGGGCCTGCCGGCGCCGCGGTCGCGCAGAATCGCGGCGGGGCGCTCCACCCGCGGTGGGGGAGGCGGCGTGAGGTCCTCGAAGTAGCGCGCGGCTTCTGCGGCGCTGCCGCGGCGGGTGGCGAGACCGGTCACCCGGTAGACGCGGTCGAAACCGTGCAGCCGGACCTTCACCTCGTCGCCGACGCGCACGGACTGCGATGCCTTGGCCGTGCTGTCGTTCAAGCGCACGTGCCCCGCGCGGCACGCCGCCGTCGCCTGACTCCTGGTCTTCGCCAAGCGCACCGCCCAGACCCAGGCATCGATGCGCACCGAGTCGCTCGCCATGCGCACCATGGTATCGAGTCGATCTGGGGCGCTTCGCTGCCCGCCCGCGTTCGTCCGCCTCCGTCCGCCTCCGAAGCGCGACGGCGGAATGGCATCGGGCAGAATTGGAGCGTGGCTACCGGATACGACACCATCGCCGCGACGGTGGATACGGAGATCGAGGTGACGCGATCCCGGTTTCTCACTCGGCTGGCCCGCGTGGAGACGGAAGACGAAGCCAGGGAGGTCATCGCGGCGGTCAGGGCCGAGCACCCGCGCGCCAGGCACCACTGCTCAGCCTTCGTGCTGGGTCCAGACGGGCGGGTGCAGCGATCGAACGACGACGGCGAGCCGAGCGGCACCGCAGGAGCGCCGATGCTCGATGCGCTCATCTCAGCGGGGCTCAGCGACGTCGTCGCGGTGGTCACCCGCTATTTCGGTGGAGTGCTGCTCGGTGCGGGCGGCCTCACGCGCGCCTATCGCGGTGCCGTTGCCGAGGCGGTCCTCTCGGCGCAGCGGGTTCACCGAGCCGTGCGGCGAGAGGTTGTGGTTACCAGCGGGTACGACATTGCCGGCGGTATCGAGGCGGAGGCACGTCGGCGAGGCTATGGCGTCGGCACCGCCGAGTACGGCGCAGACGTCGCCCAGATCTATCTCGTCGCCGAGGCGCAGGTCGAGGCGCTCACGGCGCTCGCCGCAGAACTGAGCGCCGGCAGCGCCAGCGTCGTGCCGGGACTCGCCGGATACGTCGATGTGGTGCATCCCGACGAGTGACGCCCCGCGGTGCCGAGCACGCCACGGACATCGTGGCACCCTGGCATGACGCGCTGCCGACGGCCGGTGCCTATTCTGGTGGGGGCGGCCTCACTGACCAGGCTGGGCCGCTCAGCATCGCCCGAGCCCGCGTGAGATGAGAGACGCCAGTGAACGATCGCAGTGAGCCGCTGCCGAGGTACTCCGGTACCGGAGGCGACGAGGTGCGTCTGCCGCGACCGCCGGGCCTGCTGCGACGGTGGGTGGCGAACCACGGTCGTGCCGTCGACATCACGATCGTCGTCGTGTACCTCTTCGGGTGCGCGCTTGCGGTGCTCCTCGACCTGATCGCGGGGACTGCGGATCCCGAGCCGTTCGCCGGGATCTTCCTGCCCGACCTCCCCGGGTACCTCACCTGGCCGTGGATCCTGGTGGCGCTCTTCCGCGCGGCAGCCGTGGCAACGGCATTGCTCTTCCGTCGGCGGTTCCCGCTGATCGGCCTCGCCGTGGTCACGGTCATGCTGTTCGGAGAGCAGGGGGCGCAGACGCTCCCGAACTCGGTCGCCATCTGGTTCATGCTCTACGCCGTCCCGGTGTACCGCAGCGTTCCCGCGGGCTGGGTCGGGTATGCGATCGCGGTCGCCGGTTACAGCCTGCAGGTCGTGATCGACGAGGTGTGGGGCCCGTTTACGCTGGCGAACCCCGGAGGGATCCTGACCGCGGAGGCGGCCGCCGCCGACCGCGACCCGATCGTGATCGCGGTCGGCATCTTCATGACGGCGCTCTGGTACCTCGCGATCGTGCTCGTGGCGATCAACCTCGGCAACCGGCGCCGCTACCTGAGCGCGATCATCGACCGCGCCCACCAACTGGCGCGTGAACGCGATCAGCTGGCGCAGCTGGCGGTCGCCGAGGAGCGCTCGCGGATCGCCAGGGAGATGCATGACATCGTCGCCCACTCGGTCTCCGTGATGATCGCACTCTCGGAGGGTGCCGCGCGCGTCGCCGGGAAAGCGCCGGACGCCGCGGCCGACGCGATGGAACGCAGCGCCGAGACGGGGCGCACCGCGCTCGCCGAAATGCGACGGCTGCTCGGGGCGCTCACGGAACCCGCCGCATCAGAAGTCGAGTACGTGCCGCAGCCGGGTGTGGACGAATTGCCCGAACTCATCCGCGGCTTCACCGATGCCGGTATCCAGCCGCGCCTCACCGTGCTCGGCAGCGCCGCGGGCGACCGGGGCCAGGACCTCGCCGTCTACCGCATCGTGCAGGAGGGGCTCACCAACGTGCTCCGCTACGCCGGTCCTGGTGCGCGCGTCGACGTCACGGTGGATCGATCTGCTGACAGCACCGACGTCACGGTGCGGGACTTCGGAGTCGTGCCAGGAGGGCCCGGCCCGCTCTCAGGCGTAGGCTCTGGGCGTGGACTCCGGGGCCTCGAGGAGCGCGTGCGCGTCTTCGGCGGTCACATCGAATCAGGGCCGGTGCCGGGCGGTGGGTGGCAGCTCCGCGCGGTGCTGCCCGTGAGCGCGGATGCCCGTGAGCGACCCAGGCCGGATGCCGTGGAGGCTGAATCGCCGGAGGCCCCCACCGGGTCGCCGGCACCGACCGCACCGGAACCGACGGTGCCGACCCAGGAGGAACCCTCATGAGCCCAGAGCCGATCCGAGTGATGCTGGTCGACGATCAGGATCTGATCCGCACGGGTTTCCGGCTTGTGCTCTCAGCGGAACCCGGGATCGACGTGGTCGGCGAGGCGACCGACGGTGCGGCCGCACTGGAGGAGCTCGCCCGCCTGCAGGGGGCGTGCGACGTGATCCTCATGGATGTGCGCATGCCCGGCATGAACGGCATCGACGCCTCCGCCGAGGTGGCCCGGCGATTCCCGCAGACGCGTGTGCTCGTGCTCACCACGTTCGACCTCGACGAGTACGCGACGGCGGCGATCCAGGCGGGTGCGAGCGGCTTCCTGCTGAAGGACGCCCGGCCGAGCGAGTTGCTCGACGCGATCCAGCGGGTGTCCGACGGTGACGCGGTCATGGCGCCGAGCGTCACGCGACGCATGCTCGAACAGATGCGCACGGGCGGTGGAACCGCCGAACTGAGTGGCGTTGCCGGCGGGGCGACCGGGCCACGGGCCGTCACGGCGGCGGATTCCGGCGCACCTGACGCCGAGTTGGCCGAGGTGCTCACCGAGCGCGAGATCGAGGTGCTCAAGCTCATCGCAGAGGGCAAGAACAATGCCGAGATCAGCGGTGAGCTGTTCCTCTCCGAGTCGACCGT
The DNA here is from genome assembly GCF_020096995.1 of Leucobacter sp. Psy1. Taxonomy (NCBI): domain Bacteria; kingdom Bacillati; phylum Actinomycetota; class Actinomycetes; order Micrococcales; family Microbacteriaceae; genus Leucobacter; species Leucobacter sp. Psy1. Next base: position 2,970,445 of record NZ_CP083692.1, on the reverse strand, counting down.
GAAGACGCACGTCGGCCGCATCCTCTCGAAGCTCGCGCTCCGCGACCGGGTGCACGCCGTCATCTACGCCCGCACCCACGGTCTCTGACCCGCGGTCTGCGACCCGCTGTCCCACCGCCCGCCGTGCCCGCTGTCAGTCGTACCGGATACCCTGAAGGGGTGGATCACTGGGCAGAGATCGTCGGGCAGACCGCGGCAGTCGAAGCGCTCGAGCGCGCCGCATCGCCCGAGGGTGCCGGCGAACTCGCGCATGCCTGGCTCATCACCGGTCCGCCAGGGTCGGGGCGATCCAACATCGCCGAGCGCTTCGCCGCAGCGCTCATCGCGCGCGAGGTCGACGAGCGCGCCAAGATCTTCGATCAGGTGCGTGCGCGCACCCACCCCGACTATGCGCTGCTCACCACGCAGGCGGTGACGATCCGCGTCGATGACGTGCGCGAGTTCATCAAGAACGCCTACTACGCTCCCGCGGAGGGACGGCACAGGGTCATCGTGATCGAGGATGCGGATCGAATGCCCGAACGCACCTCGAACGTACTGTTGAAGGTGCTCGAGGAGCCGCCGGAGCGAACGATTTGGATCCTGTGCGCGCCGAGCGAGGCCGATCTGCTGCCGACCATCCGGTCGCGCACGCGCTCGCTGCGCCTCGTCACCCCCTCGACCGCCGACGTCGCGCACCTCCTCCACGTGCGCGACGGCATCGACACCGCAGCCGCCGAACGCGCAGCGCGCCTCTCGCAGAACCACATCGGCATGGCGCGGCGACTCGCGACGAGCCCCGAAGCGCTCGAGCGACGATCACGGAGCATCGCCGCGGCCCTGGCCGTCACCACGCTCGGCGACGCCATGCGGGCGGCGAGCGAACTGCTGAAGGTCGCCGAAGCCGACGCTGCCGCACTGACGGAACAGCTCGACGCCCGCGAACGCGAGGAGGCGATGCGCAACCTGGGGCTCGAACCCGGAGCGGCGATCCCGCCGCAGCTCCGCGGGCAGATCAAGGCGCTCGAGGAGGATCAGAAGCGGCGCGCGACGCGCAGTCTCCGCGACGGGATCGACCGCGTGCTGACCGACCTGCTGTCCCTGTACCGCGACGTACTCCTCACCGCGATCTCAGTGGCAGACACGACCGAGGGGTCTGCCCTCATCAACACCGAGGAGCGGGAGCGCATCGTCGAGCTCGCCGAGCGCTGGGGCCCGCGCCGCGCGCTCGCCGCCGTCGACGCGCTGGAGGAGGCGCGTCTGCGACTCTCCCGCGCCGTCACCCCGGGGCTCGTGCTCGAGGCCCTTTTCGCCGGACTCATCGTCGACCCCGCCGGTGCCGAGTGACGGACGAGGAGACGCCGCGGAGGCGCGGACCACGCGCGGTGATCGTCACGGTCGCGATCCTCGTGGTCGCGGCGTTGGCGGTGTATGGCATCCTCCCGCTGTTCATCGGCTCCCGTGATGCGACCGACCCGGAGCCCGGCCCCCTCCCGGCGGTTCCGGCCGGCACCGTCGAAGCTTTCGGAGCCCAGGAGCCCGAGTGGTGGGACTGCGCGGACGGGAAGCAGTGCGCCGATGTGCACGCACCCCTGGACTGGGCCGATCCCGCCGGGGACCGCATCACCCTGCGCCTCGTGAAGCAGCCAGCGGCCGGAGGAGACCCGATCGGCACGCTCTTCGTGAACCCAGGTGGCCCGGGTGCGTCAGGAGCGGGTTTCGTCGCCGGCGGAGTCGACGGGTCCGTGACCCAGGAGGTGCAGGCGGCGTACGACATCGTGGGGTGGGATCCCCGGGGCGTTGGTGCCTCGACACCCGTCGACTGCCTCGACGACGCCGATATGGACGCGTACCTGTTCGGGGAGGACGAGACCGAAGACCTGGAACCGGGCAGCGACGAGTGGATCGCGTCCGCCGTCGAGAACTCGACCGAGTTCGGCGATGCCTGCGCCGCTGAGACGGGCCCGCTGCTCGCGCACGTGGGCACCGACGAGACGGTGCAAGATCTCGACATGCTCCGCGCCATCGTCGGTGCGGACACCCTCGACTACATCGGGTACTCTTACGGCACGCTGATCGGTGCCCGATACGCCGACGCCTACCCCGAACGAGTCGGACGCCTCGTGCTCGACGGGGCGATGGACCCTGAGACGAGCGAGTTCGACGTGGTCCGTGAACAGACGAGGGGGTTCGAGGAGGCGCTGCGCACCTACGTCGCCGACTGCCTCGAGCGGGACGGCTGCCCGCTCTCGGGCAGCGTCGACGGGGCGATGTCGCAGATCGGCGACCTCCTCCACCGCGTCGACGAGCAACCGCTCACCGGCGATGACGGGCGCACGGTGACCGTGAACACCCTGCTGACCGCCATCATCACCCCGCTCTACTCGCCGGACTCGTGGACCGCGCTCGACGACCTCTTCGCGACGGTCGCCACCGGTGATCCGCAAGTGGCACTCAGCCTCGCCGACTTCTACTTCAACCGCGAAGACGGCGAGTACACCGACAACCAGACCGAAGCCTTCTTCGCCATCAACTGCGCCGACTACGGTAGCGACCTCGATCCTGACCGGATGCGCGAGCAGGCGGAAGAACTCGAGCGCATCGCCCCGACCATCGGGCCCTACCAGGGATACGGCGACGTCAGTTGCGCCGGGTGGCCCACCGCGGGGGAGAGCCAGCGCTCGGCGGTCACCGCAGCGGGTGCGGCGCCGATCCTCGTCGTCGGCACGACCGGGGACCCGGCGACGCCCTACCGTTGGGCCGAGGCGCTCGCCGCGCAGCTCGAGAGCGGGGTGCTCGTCACTTACCAGGGTGAGGGGCACACGGCGTACGGCGAGAACGCGTGCGTCGACCGGACCGTCGACGCCTACCTGCTGGAGGGTGCAGTTCCGGCTCAGGACCCGGTCTGCGCATAGGCGCCCCACCCCCGCCCGCCGACTCCCCGCCGAGACTGCAGTTCGTCCCACTTCGGCGGCCGGCAAGCCCGACAAAGTGCGATCTCGGCGAGGCCGCGAGCCTCACGCGGCCCGATGTGCTTCGCAGCCCGCGAGGTGCTACAGTAATCACTTGTGCGCAGCGCTGTCTGCGTGCAGGCCGCCTTAGCTCAGTCGGTAGAGCGATTCACTCGTAATGAATAGGTCGCCGGTTCGATTCCGGCAGGCGGCTCCACTGTTTTCCGTCTCTCCCCGCGCGACTGCGCACTCGCGTGCGCGCGTCAGCGCCGCGTCTTCGCCCAGTAGGCTCGCAGTCATGACGGATGCCGCTGGGTTCGACGCGAGCGGGGACCGCCAGCTCACCAGGCTCGAACGCGCCATTGATCGGGCCGCTCACCGAGTGCTCGCCGGGAAACCGGACTCCGGGCCGCGTGCCGTGCTCATCGAGTGCGCCGTCTTCCTGCTGAAGCAGGCGTGGGCGTGCATTTTCGGAGCCCTGCTGCTCGTCGTCATCGTCGCAGCGCGACTCTGGTACCCCGACGACGCGGTGCTCGCACGGAACGATGCGCTGACGATCGCGGCGATCCTGATCCAGGTCGGCATGCTCGCTTTCCGACTGGAGAGCGGCCGTGAACTCTGGGTGGTAGTCCTCTTCCACCTCACCGGGACCGCCATGGAACTCTTCAAGACCGATGTCGGGTCGTGGAGCTACGACGGGGACGGAGTGCTGCGCATCGCTGCGGTTCCCCTGTTCAGCGGATTCATGTACGCGGCGGTGGGCTCGTACATGGTGCGCGTGTACCGCCTCCACTCGCTGCGCTTCACCCGGTATCCGTCGATCTGGGCGACGACGATCGTCGCTGTCGGAATCTACGCCAATTTCTACGCCCACCACTTCATCTTCGATCTGCGGTGGGTGCTGCTCGCGCTCGTGATTCTGCTCTGGGGACGAACCATCATGCACTTCCGCGTGTGGAGGGCCGAGCTGCGCGTGCCGTTGCTCCTGGTCTTCATCGGTGTCGCGCTCTTCATCTGGCTGGCCGAGAACATCGGCACCTGGGGTGGGGCATGGCTCTACCCCGGCCAGGAGGACGGCTGGGTGATGGTCTCGCCGCAGAAGCTGATCGCGTGGTTCCTGCTCATGATCATCTCGGTGGTCATGGTGACGTGGGTGTACCCGCCGCGAGCCCCCGTGGACGATCAGGGGTCGCGCAACTGACCGAAGGTGTCCGGATTCACCGGACGGAGGTACTTGGGCAGGTTCGCGACTACGAGCAGGTACGACTCGGTGACGAGGTCGTCGAGTAGTCCCGGATCGATCGCGCCGCCGGCGCGCACGGTGATCCAGTGCCGCTTGTTCATGTGGTAACCCGGAATGATGTCGGCGTGGGATTCGCGGAGCGCCCGACCGTCGGCCGGCGCAGCCTTCAGATTCACGATCGGCACACCGTCGAGCTCGGATTGGAGCATGAAGACTTTGCCGCGCACCTTGTAGACGTTCCACTCGTCGCCGAATGGATGGGTGAGTTCCGCGCCCGGGAGCTCTTCGCTCCTCGCGGCTGTGCGCTCGTGCAGCTCTCGTCCGTCCACAGTTGTCCCCTTCCGAGCATGGGTGTGGTCACGATCGTACGCCGCCGGTTGTCAGAACGTCTCCAGGCCCCGCGGGCTACACTGCGAGAGTGATCAGCGCGTCCCGCTCCCGTCGGCCCTCGCGCACCGCTCTTCTGGTTCGCGCGCTGACCGGGCTGCTCGCCGCCCTGCTCGTAGTCGCGGCGATCAGCGCTGTCGTGCACAGTGAGCGAGGCGGCGGTGACGTCGCACACGGTCCTGCGGTCTCGGTGGTCAGTGAGATCGCTCCCTCCGTCGTGCACCCCGGGACGTTCGCCGCCGAGACCCTCGCCGCCGAACCGGACGCCGCCGCAATGATCGCCTGCGTCATCGGTGCGCTCTGCGCGATGATCGTCGTCGTCGTCCTCCGTCACCGGCTGCTCTCGGCGCCGCAGCGCGACCCTCGGCTCCGACCCCTGCCTGCACATCTGCGGGCTCTCGGGGCCGCCGACAGCGGGACCGGTCACACCCCGCTCCTCCTCCGGCTGGGAGTCCTCAGGATCTGAGCTCGGCAGGCCGCCCTTCGGCGGCGTTCGACGAGTCCAGGCGGCCTCGGCGCAGGGTCACCTGCACCGCGGTTCGCCTGGCTCGTGCCCCTGCACAGTTCACGACCACTCGGAGAAACCCCATGTCCCAGACACCCCACACCAGCTCAGCACCCGCCCAGAGGCCGACCGGATGGCGCGGCCTCAGCACGTCCACGAAAACGATGCTCATCGCCATCCCGTCGCTGCTCTTGGTGGTCGGCATCATCATCCTCGTCGCGGTATTCAACCGACCGGAAGCCGCTGCCCCCGAGAGCGCTGGTGTCAATGCGGCCCAGGCGAACTCGCACTATCTCGACGATGCGGGGGAGAATGCTCCCACCCTCGTCGAGTTCCTCGACTTCGAGTGCGGGGCATGCGGCGGCATCTACCCCGCGATGGAGCAGATCCGCGAGCGCTACGACGGGAAGATCAACTACGTCATTCGCTACTTCCCGATCGAGAGCCACGCCAACGCCATGAATGCGGCGATCGCCGTCGAAGCCGCAGCCCAGCAGGGCGAACTCGAGGCGATGTACCAGATGATGTTCGAGACGCAGACGGAGTGGGGCGGCCAGCAGGAGTCTGAAGCCGAACGCTTCCGCGGCTACGCCGAGCAGATCGGTCTCGATCTCGAGGCGTACGATGCGGCGGTCGCCGATCCCGAGACGGAGGCCAGGATCGAGCAGGATCGCCTCGCCGGTCAAGCTCTCGGCATCGCGGGCACCCCGACGTTCTTCCTCGACGGCGAGGCGCTCGAACTCGCCGTCGAGAGCGACCTCACGGACGCGCTCGATCGCGCGATCGAGGAGCGCGGCGGCGAGGCGCCCTGATCCGCGAGCCGTTTCCGGCCGCTGCGCGCTCGTGGGTCAGGGCGTCGGTGCGACGACCGGGAACGGCTCGCCCCCGTACTTCTCGTCGGCGACATTCATGATCGCCGGCCAGATCGACTGATCGGCCTGCTGGAGACCGGCGAAGTTCTGCGTCGAGACGTTGCCGCTGACGTTGCCGACCCACGTGGCGGTCGACACCTGGGTGCTGGCGCCGACGGTCCAGTTGTCGCCCTGGTCGTCGGTGGTGCCGGTCTTCGCGAGGTGGGGCACCCCGGTTGCCGACTGCGCGTGCGTGGCGAGTCCCTGGTTCACGGTGTACTCCAGGGTCGCGGCGACCCCGGCGGCGACCTCGGGTTCGATCCCCTCGGAGCACTCGCCCTGCGAGAAGGCGACATCGTTGCCCTCCGGGTCCGTGATCGACTCGATCGGTACCGGGGTGCACACCGTGCCGTCGCCGGCGAATGCACCGTATGCAGAGGCCATGGTGATGGGGGCGATCTCATCGATGCCGCCGTACACGTTCGACGGAACGCGGCTCAGCTCACGTGTGCCGAAGCTCGGCAGATCCTCGTTGGTCTGGTCGGAGGCGCGGTGGATGCCGAGCTTCTCGGCGGTGTCGAACGTGCCGCAGAGATCCATCTGCTGCTGCATGGAGACGAGTCCGCCGTTCAACGACTGCGCGATCGCGGTCTGTACCGTCTGAGTGCCGCGGACGTCCTCGTTGTCGTTCGTGAAGTCGAACGTGCCCGAACCGTATACTCCTCCGGGCATGCACGATCCCGGGAACGAACCCTCGTCGACGGTGCGGCCGTTCACATCGACCGTCTCCTGCACCGAGTGCCCGGTGCGCAGCCACTCGGCGAGGGTCACCGGCTTGAACGTCGAACCGACCTGGAAGCCCCCGGAGCCCCCGTACTCGAAGTCGGTGTTGTAGTTCACGCTCGTGTATCCGGGGTTGGCCTCGACGAACGCGTCATCCTCGCTGAACGGGCGATTCTGCGCCATGGCCCGCACCTTGCCGGTGCCGACCTCGACGCTGGAGCTCGCCGAGCCGATGTCGATCCCGTCCATCTCTGCCGGGACCGCATCTCGAGTCGCGTCGACGGCCGCGCGCTGCATGTCGGGATCGATGGTGGTCTCGATCTCGTATCCGCCGCGCACGAATGTGAAGTAGCGCTCCTCCGGGGTGTCCCCGAATGCGGGATCGTTCAAGATGTACTGCTGCACGTAGTTGCAGAAATGTCCCATGCCCTTCTCCTCGGCCGCGGAGCAGCCAGAGGGGCGGGGTGAGATATTCGGTTCGACGGGCGTTGCGATCGCCTCGTCGTGCTCGGCCTGCGAAATGCGATCCTGCTCGAGCATCGAATCGAGAATCTGGTCGCGGCGCTGCTGATTCGCCTCGATGTTCTCCTCGATGTCGATCTGCAGGTTCGACGGGTTGTTCACCATCGCGATGAGACTCGCGGACTCGGCGATCGAGAGATCCTGGGCACTCTTGCCGTAGTAGTACTGCGCCGCGGACTCGATGCCGTAGATCTGACTGCCGAACAGTGCGATGTTCAGGTAGCCGAGCAGGATGTCCTCTTTCGAGTACTCCTTCTCGATACTTACGGCGTACCGCATCTCCTGCAGCTTCCGGTCCATGTCCTGACGCATGGCGTCCTCGTACACGGCTTCTCGCTTGTCCGGGTCGGCGATCGACTCCGCCTCCTGCACCAGCACATTCCGCACGTACTGCATGGTGATCGTGGAGGCGCCTGACAGGTTCTGCCCGGCGACGTTCTGCACGACCGCGCGACCCGCGGCGAGGACGTCGATGCCGTTGTGAGAGTAGAATCGGGGATCCTCCTCGGCCACAGCGGCGTCCTTCACCGTCTGCGGGATCTCCTCCCACTCCACGGGCTCCCGATCCTGCGCGTAGAACGTGGCGATCTCTTCGCGCTCGCCGTCGTTGTCGGCGTAGAGCGTCGAGGGCTGAGCCAGTGTTCCGGGGTCGAGGTGATCAGGGAGATTCTCGAACACGTTGATCGCGGTCGTCGCGGCAGCGCCGCTCACCGCCACCACGGGGGTGACCGCGGCGGTCAGGAGGACGCCGGCGACCGCGCTCATGGCGACTGCGCCGAGCACGCCTGTGATGCGCCGGCCGGGTCGTTCGGGTTCGCCCGTCGCCTCAGCCTCCTCGGCCGGTTCGAGGCCGGAGTCCGTGCCTGGCTCCATTTCGGGCTCTGCGGCGCCGTCAGCCTCGGGCTCTGCCTCGTCGTCAGACTCGGGCTCCCGTTCGGGTTCCGCCTGGGGCTCGTCGTCGCCCGGCTCCTGTGGTTCGCTCATTCGGATGGTTCCTCCGAGGTCTTGAGTCCGAGCCCGTGATGCGGCGGGTCGGCGTTCGCTCGTTGTTCGATCGTGTGTGCTCTCCGCCTTCCAGGCTAAGCAGACCGACCTGGGAGCGACCGCAATCCCCCGGGATGGGTGACGAGTCGACGAGGTGTGCCCGATCTAGCGACAGAGTCTTGACGCCCGCTTGTCTCCATGCATATCTTGGTTCCAAGAGGGGGAAAGATTAGTTACTCATATTGATTGAAAGGCGATGAGTGATGTCTACCTCCCTGAGGATTTCCCCTGCTGTGCGTTGGATTCTTGCACTGGACTACGACTGCGGACCTTGCAGCGACTTCGGACGGCGACTTCGAGCAGAAGTCGGTGAAGAGCTCGAGATTCGCGGCCTGAAGGACCCGGACATCGTGCACTGGAGACAGGTCACGGGAGATACTCGTGACTGGACGCCAGTTCTGCTGCGAATCGAGGGGGACCGTGCTGAATCATGGACACGGCTCGGTCTTGCAACGAAGCTCATCCGACGGTTTGGTTTACGCACTTCGAGGCGCATTCTCTCGATCGTCGGCGAATCTCGGAAGGCGATTGGAGTGTCTTCGCCCGAACGCAGGATGCTCTTCCGTATTATCCCGAGCATTCTCCTCGGCGGTGCTGTAGCTGGAGCGACGCTGGGTGCGGCGAGATCTCGTGAAGCGGAGTTCGATGCCGAATGGATCCTTGGCGCAGAGGCCAACTTGGTCTGCGACGATGCTCGTCGTGACCCTGGCGTCACCCAGTTGACTCGCGAACTCTTCGAGCGCGGATTTGCCGCTGTCCCAGACCAGGATGCGGCCATTGAGAAGGAGGGTCGCACCACTGCTCTGCTCTCGTTTCGCAATGAAGACGAGAAACGATTCAGCATCCTTCGGTACCTCGCTGAAAACCCCGCGCGGACCCGCGCAGAACTGATCGACATGTCTGGAGACCGACCTATTGTCATCGAGGAACTCTTCGCCGACGACGTTGCTCCGTTGTTCAAGTGGAACAGATGGGCCGATTGTGTTGCGTTCTTCTGTCCGGCGTGCGCGGCGTTCTGCGGAGTAACGGGAGTCATCTACCCCGGTTGTCTCGTGACGTGCTGCGCCGGCGGGCTGGCGACATGCGCCTCCCTGAATTAGCCGAGGTGTAGATGAATCGCAATCAGCGTCGCCCGTCTATGGATGAAGAATTCCTCGCCCTGAGCGGCGAGGAAGAGGAAGAAGTGCGGCTCGCGGTGTATGAGGGGCGGCGCGTACGCCGCCCCGAGCTCGCATCGCTCGCGGTTCGCTATGCGGATTTCTGCGGTGATCGAGCCGGGCTGCAGCTGTACCGTTCGTGGTGGTACGTCTCTTCGGTGGTTCTCGGTGCGGCAGCAATAGTCACGAGCCCTGTGGGCTGGGTTGGTGCGATCGTGTTCACCGGACTCATGGGCATCACCCCCGCTCTCGGACAAGGAAGAGTTCGGCGAGCTCGCATCGCTGCGCGGGAGAATCGTGATCTTCTCGACGAGAGCGATCTAGCCTGAGAGCGGACACGGGTGGAGCCTCGGGCTCAGGCTCAGGCTCGGGCTCGGGCTCGGGCTCGGGGAAGTCCCGCCACGCTAGACTGTGGCCGCGCATGCGCAGAGTCTGCCAATGGAGTGAGAGGTTCGAGATGTCGCAGTACCGGGTTCAGAATCCCGCCACCGGAGAGGTCGTCGAGACCTTCGAAACGGCCACCGATCAGCAGATCGAGGAGGCCCTCGCGCAGGCGCACGACGCCTACACGGAGTGGCGCGAACGCGGCATTCAGGAGCGCGCCGCGATCGTGCGGCGGGTGGCTGAGCTCTTCGAGGAGCGGAAGCAGGAGCTGGCCGAGATCATCTCGCTCGAAATGGGCAAGCCGCTCGCCGAGAGTATCGACGAGGTCGAGTTCGCGGCGTCGATCATCGACTACTACGGCGTCTATGGACCCGGACTGGCGACGGATGTCGAGATCCCGAGCACCATCCCGGGGAAGGCGTACATCGAGCAGCGCCCGGTCGGCGCACTGCTCGGCGTGATGCCGTGGAACTTCCCGTACTACCAGGTGGCGCGGTTCGCGGCGCCGAACCTGGTGCTCGGCAACACCATCCTGCTGAAGCACGCCGAGATCTGCGCCCGCTCGGCGCTGGCGATCGAGCAGATCATGCACGACGCGGGCGTTCCGACTGGCGGCTACCAGAATCTCTTCGCCTCGCACGACCAGGTCGCCACGATCATCGCCGACCCTCGGGTGCAGGGAGTCTCCCTGACCGGATCGGAGCGCGCCGGCGCGATCATCGGTGAGCAGGCGGGCCGGAACCTGAAGAAGGCGGTGCTCGAGCTCGGTGGCATCGACGCGATGATCGTGCTCGACGCCGACGACGTGGCCGAGGTCGCCCGTGAGGCATGGGGCTTCCGCGTCAGCAACGGCGGGCAGGTCTGCAACTCCAACAAGCGCCTCATCGTGATGGACGACATCTACGACGAGTTCGTCGCGGAGCTCGAGAGGCTCGCGACCGGGCTCGAACCCGGTGACCCGCTCGACCTGGCAGAGGGGCAGTACACTCCGCTATCCACGCGCGAGGCCGCCGAGAAGGTGCACAGCCAGGTGCAGCAGGCGGTGGCCGAGGGGGCGAAGCTCCACGTCGGCGGTGTGCTCTCGGACGGGCCGGCCGCGTACTACTCGCCGGCCGTGCTGACCGGTGTGCGCCCCGACTCGGAGACATACCGGCAGGAGATCTTCGGCCCGGTCGCGACGGTGTATCGCGTATCGAGCGACGAGGAAGCGATCGAGCTGGCAAACGACTGCGACTTCGGTCTCGGCGGGTCGGTCTTCTCGACCGATCCGGCTCGGGCGAAGAAGCTCTCGGACCGGCTCGAGGTCGGCATGACGCACGTCAACACCATCGCCGCAGAGGCCGCAGAGCTGCCGTTCGGCGGAGTGAAGTACTCGGGATTCGGCCGTGAGATGGGACCGCTCGGAATGGGCGAGTTCGTGAACCGCCGCCTGCACTTCATCGCGGAGTAGCTGGCGCTCGCGCGTCACGTTCCGCTCGCTATTGAGGTTCTCCTCGTCGAAACCTGGTGTTCCGATCGAGGAGAACCTCAATAGCGCGGAGAACCTCGGCGGGGATGCTTCGCCGATGCCCCGCCTCTATTCAGCCTCCACGAGGTACCGGCTGTAGGCGGGCACGGTGAGGAAGTTCGCGAAGGTGTCCTCCAGTGCGACCTCACGGAAGACGGCGACGGCGTCGTCGAAGCGATCGCCGGCGGTGCGGTCGAGTCCGTCGATGAACTCCTCGACGAGCCCGGACACCCACTCGCGGGTCACCGGAGTGCCGTCGGCGGTCACCTGCCCCTGCTGGATCCACTGCCAGATCTGCGAGCGGCTGATCTCGGCGGTCGCGGCGTCCTCCATCATGTTGTCGATGGCGGCGGCGCCGATGCCGCGCAACCAGGACTCGAGGTAGCGAATCCCGATCGAGATGTTGTCGCGCACTCCCGCCTCGGTGACGTCGCGTCCGATGCGCACGTCGAGCAGGTGCTCTGCGGTGACGTGGACGTCGTCGCGCTGACGTGAGATCTGGTGCGGTTCGACGCCGAGCACGGCGTCGAACTCGGCGCGTGCGATCGGGATGAGGTCGGGGTGGGCGACCCAGGTGCCGTCGAATCCGTCACCGGCCTCGCGCTGTTTGTCGGCGCGCACCTGCTCCTCGGCCCGACGGGTGACCTCGGGGTCGCGACGGTTCGGAATGAACGCGCTCATGCCGCCGATGGCGTGGGCGCCGCGCCGGTGGCAGGTCTGCACGAGCAGCTCGGTGTAGGCACGCATGAAGGGGACGGTCATGGTGACCTCGCTGCGGTCGGGGAGCACGAATCGCGCGCCGCGTCCGCGGTAGTTCTTCACGATCGAGAAGATGTAGTCCCAGCGACCCGCGTTCAGTCCGGCGCTGTGGTCGCGGAGCACGTAGAGGATCTCCTCCATCTCGAACGCGGCCGGGAGCGTCTCGATGAGCACCGTCGCCCGAATGGTGCCGTGCGGGAGGCCGAGCAGCGTTTCGGTGTCGACGAAGATGTCGTCCCAGAGCTTCGCCTCCTCGCTCGATTCGATCTTCGGGAGGTAGAAGTAGGGGCCCCGGCCGCGTGCGACGAGCTCGCGGGCGTTGTGGAACGCGTAGAGTCCGAAGTCGACGAGGCTGGCGGATGCGGCACCGGAGCGGCCGCTCCGGTCGGTGTAGCGGAGGTGCTTCTCGACGAGGTGCCACCCGCGTGGCCGCATGACGATGGTGGGGGTGCGGTCGGCGGTCACCCGGTATTCGCGGCCCTCCGAGGTGGTGAAGGCGAGCTGATCCCGGATCGCGTCGAACAGCGAGAGCTGTCCGCCGATGATGTTGTGCCAGGTGGGGCTGGTGGCGTCCTCGAAGTCGGCGAGCCAGACCTGAGCTCCCGAGTTCAGCGCATTGACGGTCATCTTCGGGTCCACCGGTCCGGTGATCTCGACGCGGCGATCCTCGAGGCCCGGAGCGGGGGAGGCGATGCGCCAGGCCGCGTCCTCACGGATGTGGCGGGTGTCCTCGCGGAACTGGGGGTCCCGGCCGTTGCCGATCTCGTACCGCTTGCGCTGTCGGTCGGCGAGCCGATCGTGCCTGGCGCCGGCGAATCGGTCGTGGAGGTGCTCGACGAACGCGATGGCTTCCGGGGTGAGGATCCGATCCTCGCCGTCGATCGGGCGGGCGATGACCTCGAGTCGGGATCCGGCTGCGGCGTTGCGGGTCTCGGTCCGCCTGTGCGTTTCAGCGGGGCGGGTCGCGGTGGTGATCTGGGTGGGGGACATGACGTGGCCTTTCACGTGGGGGTCGGTGCGGGGTGCGGGGTCGGCGTCGAGGAGTCAGTGGAACTGCCCCTCTTCGGTGGAGCCGACGAGCGCGAGGGTCGAAGCCTCGGGGTTCAGTGCCGTCGAGATGGCGTCGAAGTAACCGGTGCCCACCTCGCGCTGGTGCTTGGTCGCGGTGTAGCCGCGGGCTTCATCGGCGAACTCGCGCTCCTGGAGTTCGACGTAGGCGCTCATTCCCCTGCGGGCGTATCCGTGCGCGAGATCGAACATCGACGAGTTCAGCGCGTGGAATCCGGCGAGGGTGATGAACTGGAACGTGAACCCCATGGCGCCGAGCTCGCGCTGGAACTTCGCGATGGTGTCGTCGTCGAGGTGACGACGCCAATTGAACGAGGGCGAGCAGTTGTAGGCGAGCATCTGGTCGGGGAACTCGGACTTCACGCCCTCGGCGAAGCGCCGGGCGAGGTCCAGGTCTGGCGTGCCCGTCTCCATCCAGATGAGGTCGGAGTACGGTGCGTACGCGCGTGCCCGGGCGATGCAGGGCTCGAGGCCGTTGCGCACCTTGTAGAAGCCCTCGGCGGTGCGCTCGCCGGTGATGAACTCCTGGTCGCGCTCATCGACGTCGGAAGTGATGAGCGTGGCTGCCTCGGCGTCGGTGCGGGCGACGACCACTGAGGGAACGCCGGCGACGTCGGCCGCGAGGCGAGCGGCGTTGAGGGTGCGCACGTGCTGCTGGGTCGGGATCAGCACCTTGCCACCGAGGTGACCGCACTTCTTCTCGCTCGCGAGCTGGTCCTCCCAGTGCACGCCGGCAGCTCCCGCCGTGATCATCGACTTCATGAGTTCGTAGGCGTTGAGCGGGCCGCCGAATCCGGCTTCCGCATCGGCGACGATCGGCACCAGCCAATCCTCGACACTCTGCTCGCCTTCGGCGTGCTCGATCTGGTCGGCGCGGAGCAGCGCGTTGTTGATGCGCCGCACAACCTGCGGCACCGAGTTCGCCGGGTACAGCGACTGGTCGGGGTAGGTCTGGCCCGCGAGGTTCGCATCGGCTGCGACCTGCCAGCCGGAGAGGTAGATGGCGCGGAGCCCAGCCTTCACCTGCTGCACGGCCTGATTGCCGGTGAGCGCTCCGAGGGCGTTGGTGTAACCGCCAGACGGGGCCTCCTCGGTCAGCTGCGACCACAGCTTTTCGGCGCCGCGCCGGGCGAGGGTGTGCTCTTCCTGCACCGTGCCGCGGAGGCGGATCACCTCGTCCGCGCTGTAGTCGCGGGTCGTCTGCTCCCAGCGCGGGTCGTTGTTCCACTCCCACTCGAGCTGCGTTGCTGCGTCGTTCACGGGTTCTCCTTTGATCGTGTGTTTCGGGTTGTTTTCCATTCTTGGGTGCCGTGTGCGCCGATGATCCTGAATATCCGAGAGAAATTTCCGGATTATTCTGTTTCACGGAACTCTGGTCCTGTGTCACAATGAGCGGCATGTCATCGCAGACGATCACGCAGCCCCGCACCGCCGCACCCGCTGAATCGGGTGCCGAGGCGAGCGCCGAGCCTGATGCCCTGCTGCTCGGGCGCCGGATCCGGGCCCTCAGGGCAGAGCGCGGCCTCACGCTCGAGCAGATGGCGAGCGCCGTTGATCGGGCGCCCTCGCAGCTCTCCGCAATCGAGAACGGGAAGCGCGAGCCCCGGCTTCCGGTGCTCCGCAGTATCGCGAAAGCGCTCGGCACCACGGTCGATCACCTGCTCGGTGATGAGGAGCTCGATGAACGCTCTGCGCTCGAGGTGGAGGTCGAACGGGCGCAGCGGGGGTCGGTCTTCACCTCGCTGGGACTGCCCCCGATCCGCGTCTCCAAGGGAGTGAGCGATGAGGTGCTCCGCACGATCCTCGGCCTGCATCAGGAGATCGAGCGGATGCACCGGGAACGCGCTGCGACCCCCGAGGAGGCCAGGCGTGCGAACACCGAGCTGCGTGCCGAGATGCGCGTGCGCGGCAACTACTACGTCGAGCTCGAACGCGCCGCAGGGGAGCTCCTCCAGAGCGCCGGCTACACCGGCGGGCCCGTCTCGCAAGGGATCGTCTCCGGCATCGCCGAGCAGCTCGGTTTCTCGCTGCACTACGTCTCCGACCTGCCGCACTCGACGCGGTCGGTGATCGACCGGCGCAATCACCGCATCTACCTCGGCACTGCGGTGCCGTCGCGCGATGCCAGAGCCCCGATCCTGAGGGCGATGGCGAGCATCGTGTGCGGCCATGAGGAGCCGCGGAACTACCAGGACTTTCTGCGCCAGCGCATCGAATCGAACTATCTGGCTGGCGCCGTCCTGCTGCCCGAGGAGGCCGCGGTCTCACTGCTCGCCGAGGCGAAGCGTCAGCGCCAGATCTCCATGGAGGATCTGCGGGACGCCTTCGCCGTCTCCTACGAGATGGCCGCGCACCGCTTCACCAACCTCGCCACCGAGCGCCTCGACCTCCAGGTCCACTTCATGAAGGCGCACGAGTCGGGAACCCTGATCAAGGCGTACGAGAACGACGGGGTGCGCTTCCCGTCGGATGCCCTCGGCAACCTCGAGGGGGCCACCGTCTGCCGCAACTGGACGGCCCGCACCGTCTTCGGCCAGCCGGACCGGTTCAACCCCTGGTATCAGTACACCGACATGGCGGACGGTGGCACGTACTGGTGCACGTCGCGTGTCGAGAAGGCGCGCGAGGGCATGTACTCGGTGAGCGTCGGCGTCGGGTTCGACGGCGTCAAATGGTTCCGCGGCCGCGACACTCCGCATCGCGCTCAGTCCTTCTGCCCCGACGAGGCGTGCTGCCGTCGCGCCTCCGACGATCTCACCCGCAAGTGGGAGCAGGATGCCTGGCCAGAAGCCGCGACGCCGACGAGTCTGCTGGCGGCACTGCCGACCGGCACCTTCCCTGGCGTGGACGCCCACGAGGTGTACGCGTTCCTGGAAGAGCACGAGGGCTGAGGGAGTACGATCCGTCACACATCACGAGGGGGCAAATATGAGAATTCTGATCGTCGGTGCGAGCGGGCATGTCGGGACCGCGGCGACCGAAGCGCTGCGCGCGAAGCACGAGGTCGTCGGGGTGAGCCGCAGCTCGACCCCGAGCGTCGACCTGCTCGATCCCGACTCGATCTCGCGCGCGTTCGCGGAGCTGGGAACGTTCGAGGCGGTCGTCTCGGCCTTCGGATCGGCGCCCTTCGCTCCGGCGACCGAGCTGACTCCCGAGGATCTCCAGGCAGCCTTCACCGGCAAGGTGCTGAGCCAGATCAATCTCGTCCGCATCGGGTTGGAGCACGTCAGGGACGGAGGGTCGTTCACCCTGACGTCCGGGATCCTGGCCAGGGAGCCCCTGCCGACCGGAGCGGCGGCGGCGATGGCGAACGGCGCGATCGAATCGTACGTCATCTCGGCAGGAGGGGAACTGCCGCGCGGGATCCGGCTGAACGCCGTGAGCCCCACCGTGCTTGCCTCTGCCACCGGGTACCACGACACCTTCCCCGGCTTCGAACCCGTCAGCGACTACCGGGTCGGCCTGGCGTTCCTGCGCTCCATCGAGGGGAACGCCACGGGTCGGGTGTATCGAGCCGAGTAAATGCGGCGCTCGCGGGCGGTCAGGCGAGCAGGGCGACGACAGGCGTGAGCAGCGCGATCACTCCGAGGTTCGCGAGGATTGTGATCCCGGCGGCGGTGCGCAGGTCGGCCGCGGGCTCTTCGACGGTGCGCATCGAGTTCGCGAGGGAGACCGCAAGCGCGACTCGGGCAGGCGACGCCATGACCGCTGCACCGACGCCGGCGGTCTGCGCGCCCAGGGCGAGCAGCGGGTTCGCGCCGATCGCCGTGGTGGCGTGCGTCGTGCCGAGCGCGAGCAGCGCGCCGGCGGACGTGTTCGACCCGGTGAGATAGCCCGCAAGTGTGCCGACAGCGGGCATCACGAGGAGGAACCCGAATCCGAGGCTCGCTGCCCCCGCCGCGAGCGTGCCTCCCATCCCGTTCACTGAGAGCAGGCCACCGAAGAGCACGAACAGGACCGTGACGAAGCAGACGGGCGCGAAGGTGCGCATGCCGCGCTTCAGTACCGGCAGGATCTCCGCGCGCGAGAGACGCACGAGCAGCGGGGCGACCAGGGCCGTGACGACGAGCCACAATCCCGGATTGGTGAGCACCGCCTCGAACCCGCCGAGATCGAGCACGTTCGAGAGGCCGATGACCGCGAGCATGGCGCCGACCAGCACGGCGTAGGGAGAGAACGAACGCAGCGTGGCCCGTGACATGCGCGGCAGCGGACCGGTGAACCGCGCGAGCGCGAGCAGCGCCAGTACTCCGGCACCCGCCGTGAACACTCCGGCGAGTGCTGGGGCGAGCCACAGGTTGGTGACCAGGAGCACCGGCCACATCACCGCGATGGTGATCGCGAGCTCGATGAACGCGCGCTGCCGCCGTCCGCGTTCGACGCCGACGATGGTGATGGTCACGCCCATGACGACCAGAACGGGCAGGTTGCAGATGGCGATCCAGAACCCCAGTTCGTGGATGGGCAGTTCGCTCATGCTCTGGATGAGGAGCAGGCCGGGCCCCAGCGAACCCCACGGGCACAGCGTCAGTCCGAGCAGCGATACCGTCGCCGCACGCGTCGTGTCGAGGCCCGCGCGCATGAGGAGCGGCACGCCCACGATGATGCCGACGCCCCAGCCGATGATGGACTCCACGAACGGCGTCACCGCGAAACCGAGGAGGAGGATCGCTCGCTCACGGGTCTGCGCCGCCGAGTTCAACCAGAGGCTGATGAGCTCCTGGGCGCCCGATGCGCGCAGCATCTCGGACAGGATGATCCCGCCCAGCATGATCAGCGCGAGGGTGATGGTGACCCCGCCGAACCGGGAGCCGAGCTCGGAGAGCTCGCTGATCCCCAGCGGAAAACGGAAGCTCAGAATCACCGTCACCGCCAGCGTCACCAGCACCGCCGGCAACGGTGCGACACGGAATGCGAGCAGCCCGATGAGGGTCAGAATCGGCAGTGCCGCGAGGAGAAGGTTCACAGAGGTCACGAGGTTCCCAGCCTACTCCCCAGTCGATACGCCGCTGCCACGCTCGTGACGCGGACTCGAAACACACGGCCCGTACACTCGGAGCTGTGACGAGCGAACCGCGATCGAACCATGACAACGGCATCAACTTCTACACGCGCAAGTGGGTGAAACCGGAGGATCTCAATGCCCACGGCACCCTCTTCGGAGGCAGTCTGCTCCGCTGGATCGATGAGGAGGCCGCCATCTACGCGATCCTCCAACTGGGCAACCCGAAGGTCGTCACGAAGTTCATCTCGGAGATCAGCTTCGAGTCTTCAGCACTGCAGGGCGACCTGCTCGAGATGGGGCTGACCGCCGTGGCGTTCGGCCGCACCTCGATCACGATGCGGGCGGTGGTGCGGAACATGATCACGCGCAAGACGATCCTGACCATCGAGAAGATCGTGTTCGTGAACATCGGTGACGACGGCGCCCCGGCTCCGCACGGCTACACGAGCATCACGTACCGGCGCGACCGCGTGCCCGTCGTGCTCGAGGACTAGAAGACCATCGGGCGGTCGTCGTCATCGTCGAAGGTGTCGGCGAGCAGTGACGGATCGATGTCGGCCACGACCGGCACGTGATCGCTCGGACCGTCGCCCTTCCGCTCGTCGCGTGCGATCTCTGCGCCCGTCACCGCGTCGGCGAACGCGCGAGAGCCCATGATGAAGTCGATGCGCATGCCCTCGTTCTTCTGGAAGCGCCCCGCCTTGTAGTCCCAGAAGGTGAACCCCTCAGGCGCGATCGGACGCACCACGTCGGTCACCGTCGACTCGAACGATGCGAACAGCGATCTCTCATCGGGGGAGACGTGGGTCGTGCGGCCGACCTCGAAGCTCGGGTCCGCCATGTCGCTCTCGAGCGGAGCGATGTTCCAGTCGCCCATGAGGGCGAGCGGCAGATCCGGATCCTCATCGAGCCACGACTCCGCGTTCGCGCGGAGCGCCTCGAGCCAGCGCAGCTTGTAGTCGAAGTGCGGGTCGTCGAGCGAGCGCCCGTTCGGCACGTACAGGCTCCAGAGGCGGAGGTCGCCGACCGTCACCCCGAGCGCGCGCGCTTCGAGTGGCTCGCCCGCATCATCCACGCCCTGCACACCCTCCTGGCCCTTGATCGGCTTACCGAAACCCGGCATGCCGGGGAAGCTCGTCGCCACATCGGTCATCTCGTGCCGACTCGCGAACGCGACACCGTTCCACTGGTTGAGCCCGTGGATCTCGACCTGGTAACCGGCGCGCGCGAACTCCTCGATTGGGAACTGATCGGGCCGGCACTTGATCTCCTGCATCGCCAGCACGTCGATGTCGTCGCGCACCAACCAGTCCACGACGCGACCGACGCGAGTGCGAATGGAGTTCACGTTCCAAGTGGCGATGCGCATAGATCCAGCGTAGCGGGGGAGCGCCTGAGTCGTGATCGATCGGTTACTTTCCAGCACTTGTTGTCGGACACATCTCGAATAGGCTCGGAAAGACTGCGTCTCTACCCACACGAAGGAGTGTGTATGTCTACGGAAATCCGCGAGCGACTGAATAGTCTTGCAACGAAACTTGAGCACCAGCGCGGGAATATCGAGACGGAAGAAGCGACGAAGAACGCGTTCGTGATGCCGTTCATCTCCCTCGTCCTCGGTTACGACGTATTCAACCCGAACGAGGTCATCCCCGAGTTCACGGCGGACGTCGGTATTAAGAAGGGGGAGAAGATCGACTACGCGATCGTCAAAGACGGCGACGTGCAGATCCTCATCGAATGCAAGCATGTCGGTGCGAAGCTGGATGTCAAACATGCGTCTCAGCTCTTTCGCTACTTCGCGGTCGCTCACGCTCGGATCGCAGTGCTGACGAACGGAGATGATTATCACTTCTTCACCGATCTTGATGCTCCGAACAAGATGGACGAGAAGCCCTTCTTGATGATCAAGGTGTCGGATCTCGATTCAGCGCATGTTCCAGAGCTCAACAAGCTGGCGAAAGACGCATTCGATCTCGATTCGATCATCAACGCGGCCGAGGAACTGAAGTATGTCGGTGAGCTCAAGCGGGTCTTGTCTGCTCAGTTCGCCGCTCCGGATGCGGACTGGGTGAAGGCGTTGACGGCGAGAGTCTATGAGGGTGCGATCACTCAGCGGGTGAGGGAACAGTTCTCCGGGTTGGTGGCGAAGGCGATGACGCAATTTCTCGGGGATCGGGTCAACGACAGACTGAAGGCGGCTCTTGGTGGACCTGTGGGGCTGAGCAATGACAACACTTCAGTGACCTCCCCCGAAGCGAGTGAGCATGTCGCTGAGGCGTCGGTCGAGGCAGCGGGCTCGGAGAAGAAGGACGGTATTGAAACGACTCTCGAAGAGCTCGAGGGTTACCAGATTGTGCGAGCTATCGCATGCAGTGAAGTCGCGCCCTCCCGTATCGCGCACAGAGACGGACAGACCTATTTCGCTATTCTGCTCGATGACAACAACCGGAAGCCCATCGTCCGCCTTTGGTTCAACACATCGCAGAAGTATCTCGGCCTGTTCGATAGGGAAAAGAATGAGACTCGGCACCCGATCGAGGGCCTGGAAGAGATCTACGAGTACGCTGACCATATCCGCGCGACGGTTCATAACTATGACTAGAGGCGAATCCTCGCCTTCCCGAACTATGGTCCCGCCGGCGACGAGCCCCACTCAGTGCTTCGTCAGATCCTCCGCGAACATCACGATGATTCCGCTCGGGCCTCGGAGGTACGTCAGCTTATAGACGTCTTGATAGTTGGCGACGCCCCGGATCGGGTAGCAGCCGTGCTTCGCTGCGATCTCGAGCGCGGCATCGATGTCGTCGACCGAGAACGCGACGCGGTGCATGCCGATCTCGTTGGGCAGCGTCGGTTCCGTCTCGATCGCGTCGGGATGGATGTACTCGAAGAGTTCGATCTGCCCGTGACCGTCGGGTGTCTGCAGCACGGCGATGCGGGCGTGGTTGCCCTCGAGCCCGACCGCCGTGTCCGCCCACTCACCACTCACGGTGTCACGACCGAGAACGGTGAGCCCGAGGTCGGTGAAGAACGCGATCGCCGCCTCGATGTCGCGGACGGCGATCCCGACATTCTCCAGTCTGATGTTCATGCCCGGATCGTACCCCCGCGCTGTGTAAGCGTCCACGGTTCAGCCGGTCGGGTCCGCTCCCGCTGCACGACGCGGCTCGACCGTCACCCAGTCCGCGAACTTGGCAGACCGGCCGTCACCGCTCGAGCGGCCCGTCAAACGCCGTTTCACCCATGGGAGCACATGCTCCCGGGTGTATCGAAGCTGGTCCCGACGTGAGGGCGGCGGGGTAGGTTCGGCATCGAGCATCCAGTCTTCCGGATGCGTGTACCCGAGTCCGCGGAGTACGTTCGCGGCGACGCGATGGTGCCCGACAGGTGCGAGGTGGAGGCGGTCGGTCGACCAGAACTGTCGCTGAGGCAGTGCGCGGTCGCTCCAGTTGTCGACATAGGTCACGTCCAGCCGCTTTGCGAGATCGGCGGTGGCGCGCAAGAGCGCATCACCCTTGGCGCGAATGCGCTCGCCGCGGGGAAGCCCGCCCGTCGGGTTCGGACCCGCGAGCAGCACCGGGCGTGCGCCGCCGTCCATGATGCGGCGGAGTGCGAGTTCGATGGCATCGCAGATCTGCGGAATGTTCGTGCCGGGTCGCAGCAGGTCGTTGCCGCCACCGTTGAGAGTAACGAGCGTCGGCTGGAGGGCAATCGCAGGTTCGAGCTGTTCGGCGATGATCGGCCCGAGGAGCTTGCCCCGGATCGCGAGGTTCGCGTACTGAACCTGCTCGCCTTCGGCGTCGGCGATCCCCTGCGCGACGAGATCCGCCCAGCCCCGCACGGAGCCGTCGGGCTGCTCATCGCCGACACCCTCGGTGAAACTGTCGCCGATAGCGACGAACCTGATCCGCTTGCGATCCTCTGCCACCTCTCCACCCTAACCGGGCAGCACCGCGCAGTTGGTTCGTGACTCACGGAGCGCTTACCATGGCCGGGACGCGAGGCACGGTCTCAGGAACGCGTCGGAACGAAGGGCTCACATGCATCTCCTCCGGAGGATCCCCCTGCTCGGGTGGGTCATCGTCGCGATCGTCCTCGGTATTGTCACGGGACCCGTGATGCCGCAGTGGCTCGGCAACGCCTTCCTCACCTACAACTCGATCTTCTCCGGGTTCCTCGGATTCGCGGTGCCTCTAATCATCGTCGGATTGGTCACCCCGGCCATCGCCGAGCTCGGCAAGGGCGCGGGCAAGTGGCTGGGGATCACCGCGGGGGTCGCCTACGGTTCGACGGTCCTCGCCGGTCTCCTCGCCTACTTCGTAAGCCGGTGGCTCTTCCCGCCGTCACTGTCGGGTGGGGGCATGATCTCTCTCGGCGGTGATGGGGCGTCGGCCTTCTCGCCGTATTTCTCGGTCGTCGCGGAGGCCGGAGACTCGGCCACCGAGATCGTGCTTGCGCCCGTGGTGGATGTGATGTCGGGACTCGTGTTCGCGTTCGTGGTGGGGATCGGCCTCACGGCGTTCCACAGTCGTGTGATCTTCCGCGGTGCCGTCGAGTTCCGCACGATCATCGAGGCGCTGATTCGTCGGATCATCGTGCCGGCGCTGCCGCTGTTCATCTTCGGTATCTTCACGGACCTCTCGCACAGCGGAGCCGCGGTCGAGGTGGTCACGAAGTTCCTGCTCGTGGTCGTCGTCTCGTTCGCGCTGACGCTCGTCGTGCTGCTCGCCCAGTACTCCGTCGCGGGTGCGATGACCGGGACTAATCCACTCAAGGCGCTGTGGAACATGCGCGACGCGTACTTCACCGCACTGGGCACCTCGTCGTCGGCGGCCACGATCCCGGTCACGCTCGCCTCGGCGAAGAAGAACGGAGTGTCGGACGCGGTTGCGGGGTTCGTGGTGCCGCTGTGCGCCACGATCCACCTCTCGGGGTCCATGGTGAAGATCACGTGCTTCTCGATCGCGGTGCTGCTGCTCACCGGCGGTGACGTGTCGTTCGCGAGCTACTTCCCGTTCATCCTGATGCTCGGTGTGATGATGGTCGCCGCTCCCGGAGTTCCGGGTGGCGCAATCGCGGCCGCGGCTGGTCTGCTGGTGCAGATGCTCGGGTTCGGGGAGGTCGAGGTGGGGCTCATGTTCGCGGCATACATCGCACTCGACAGCTTCGGCACGGCGACGAATGTGACGGGTGACGGTGCGCTCGCGATGATCCTGAACAAGCTGTCGCGAGGTCGCCTGGGTGCGCAAGCGCAGGATGAGAGCGATGAGGTCGTCGAGAAACTCGATGAGGCTCCAGGTGCCGCGGAGGCTCGCGAAGCCTGAGTTTCGTGCTCACGCCCGCATCACCCGAGTAGGGAACCGCAAGTGCCCGAGCTGGTGCACGCGCTCGTCGAGTACGAACACGTGGGTTGCAATGGCGTCGATCTTCTGGTCGAGATGAGCGAATCCGGCGGTGACCCGCGCGTCAACGGTGTTGATCTTGACTGAGAGCGCTGTTTCGACGGTGTCGGTCTTGGTGGACAGCTGCGTCTTGACGGTGTCGATCTTGTCCGAGAGCTGTTTTTCTACGGTGTCGATCTTGGTGCAGAGCCGCGTTTCGACGGTATCGATCTTGGTGGACAGCTGCGTCGTGACGGTGTCGATCTTGTCGGAGAGCCGCGCATCAACCGCATCGATTTTCTCGTCGAGCCCTCCCACTCGCTGATCAAGCCCTCCCACCCGCTGATCGAGTCCTGCGACTCGTTGGTCGAGTCCCGTCACACCTGTCTCCACCGAGATCACGCGCTTCTCGAGCCTCCGGTTCCCGCTGAGCATCATGAGACCGAGCGAGCCGAACCCGACAGCGGAGGTGATGAGAGTTGCAAGATCCATGTGACATACCCTAGCGGGGCGAGAACACTCGAAGCGGGCGGATCCCTACATCTCGGGACAAGTAGGGCGGTGTAGTTGCTGTGGACGAAGTGCGAATATCTCAGCGCAGCTGGTGGGCCGCGAAGCCGAACGCGTAGCGAACCCCTGCGGCCTCCCCGTGATCCGAGAGCATCTGCGGGATGAAGTCCCGGGGCGCCGGGTGATCCGGAAGATCGGCGAGGTACGCCTCGTGGCAGCCGAGCGACGTGACTGCGAGGTCAACGTCGACGTCGGAAAGTGCGACGTAGTGCGTGGGATCGGTGCCGGTGAGCAGGAGCCAGGTCGCGCCCCACGGCGCGAGATCCTCATCGTGCAGCAGCTCCGGGAAGACCCACCGGTTGTCGGCGTCGCGCACGGCATCGATCGTCGCGATCCCGGCCGCCCGATGATCGGCGTGATCGATACCCCACGGCACGAAGAGCGCTCCGGACCCGGTGATCACCGCATCGGGCTCGAACGCACGGATCTCCCGTGCGATGGCACGGCGGAGGTCCAGGCTGGTTTCGAGCGTGCCGTCCGGAAAATCCAGGATCGTGAGTCGCTCGACCCCGACGGTCTCGCAGGCCCTCTGCTGCTCGTCGGCGCGGAGCGGGCCCGCTTCTTCTGGTGGGCGCTGCATTCCCGCCTCACCTGCGGTCAGAAGAAGATATGCGACCTCGATTCCCTGAGCGGTCCAGTGCGCGACGGCTGCAGAGGTGCCGTACTCGGCGTCGTCGGGATGCGCGACGACGACCAGCACCCGCCGTACTCCGTCACTGTCGAAGGGTTCGAGGGTCGGGGTGGCTGCTGCGCTCATACATCGAGCGTAGACACCGATCCTCAACGACGCCAGGGGCGTTCACGCAGCAGGACTCGTCCAGCCGAACACGATCGCCGGGTGGGTGAACCGCCACCAGAAGTCGGGCTCTTCCACCGCATCGTCGGTGACGACGCGCACCTGTTCCTTCCCCGTCGGCGTCGCGACCGTGATGCCGCCGACGACGCTTCCGGCTGGGTCGGCTGAGAGTGCGCCGAGCTCGGTCGTGAGCGTCGCGGTTTCTCCGGGAATCAGCACCGCGGTGGCACCCGCTGCGCTCACGAGCGGGACTGCGGTCCCGTCCCACACGACGACACTGCCGACGATCGTTCCCGAGGTGAGCAGTTCCGCCTGCTGCACCGTCGACAGCGCCTCATCGAGCATGGTGCGTGAGTCGGCGGCACGGGCGTCGTCGTCAGCTCTGCCGAGCGCCACTGAGACCGCCGTGACCGGGCGGCCGTCGACCGTCGCCTCTCGTGCGGCCACCAGGTTGAACCCCGCCGTTGTCGTCGTCCCCGTTTTCACGCCGACGACGCCCTCATCGCCCAGGATCGGATTGCTGTTCTCGATGGGCCCGACGCCGGGAACGCCCACCCAGGACTGGGCGACGATCTCGGCCACCACCGGGTGCTCGAGGGCGAGTCTCCCGAGCTGCACGAGGTCCGCCGCGCTCGCGAGATTCTGCTCGGAGAGTCCTGTCGGATCGACGATGCGCAGGCTCTCCAGGCCCTCCCGCTCGGCCCACGCCGCAGCGGCCTCGACGAACGCGGCTTCGCTGCCGAACACCCACTCGGCGTAGCTGATCGCGTAGTTGTTCGCGGACGGCATCAGGATCAGCTCGAGCATCTGGCGGGCCGTGAGCTCGAGACCCGCCGGCGCATCCTCGACGACGCCGTTGTCCTGGAGTACTCGATCGCGAATCTCGTCATCGGCTTCGGTCACGGTGTAGGTGGGACCCGTCTCGCCCGCGGCGATCGGCTGCTCCTCAAGGCCCACGAGTGCGGTGACGAGCTTGGTGAGGCTCGCGATCTCGTGCGTTTCATCGTCACTCGCCCACGACAGGGCGCTGTCGACGAAGCCGACGCCGCTCGGTGCCTCCTGACCGTCGGCGACGGCCGAGACGGCGGTCTCGTCGGCCGAGATCTCTTGCTCGGCTGGGACCGCGAGCGTCGGCTGCAACTCTGGGAGCGGGGCGAGCCCTACCGCGCCAGAGTAGGCGCCGACCAGGATGATCGCGGTGGTCGCAGCGGCGACCGCTCCCCATCGCCTCCCGGTGCGATGGCCGGCTGCGCGTCCGTTCGATGCCGCCTCGGTCTTCGGGAGGGGCTGTTCGCTCACGATTCCAGCGTAGTCTCCGCGGCGGTGAAGCGCGGGTCACGCGCATAGTCGCCGCGACGCGCCGCGAGGGCGGCAGCCACCTGTTCGGGGGCGTCGTCCCCGAACAGCACGCGAAGTCGTCGGTCGTCACCCCGAGAGACGTGGGCCAAGATTGCAGTCGCGGCGAGTGCGGGATCGGCGCCCCTCGCAGCGTCGGCCTCCGGCCACGGCACTGCGGCCGTGCCGAACAGGCGCGTCCTGAGAGTGTCATACGGCGGCTTCGGGGCGCTGAAGCGCATGCTGGCACCGGCCCAGTCGGTATCGAGCGCCCCTGGCTCGATGAGTGAAACCCGGATGCCGAACTCCGCGACTTCGGAGGCCATGGCCTCGCTGAACCCTTCTAGCCCCCATTTGCTCGCGTTGTAGAGGCCGAGCGTCGGCATGGTGCCCACCGCGCCCACGGTGGAGATCTGCACGATGTGCCCCGATCCGCGGTCGCGCATGACGGGGATGACTGCCTGGCTGAGCCAGAGCGGACCCAGCAGGTTCGTGTCGATGATGTCGCGAGCGTCGTCCTCGCTGGCCTCCTCGGCGGTGCCGATGAGACCGTACCCGGCATTGTTGACGAGCACGTCGACGCCGCCGTGCTGGGCGGTGGCACGTTCGACCAGGGCTCGGGCGGCGTTCCGATCGCGAACGTCGAGCTGCTCGACCGTGAGGCGGTCGTGGGTCGGGAGCCCGTGTGCGGTGTGTCTGGCGGTCGCCACCACGGTGTGTCCAGCGTCGAGCGCCGCGAGCGTCAGCGCTCGACCGAGGCCGCCGTTCGCTCCTGTGATGATCCAGACCGCTGAGTCGCTCATACGAACAGCCTAGCGGAAACTGGACGTTCCGTCTCGTTTGGGGATAGAGTGAGTGCATGGCGCGGCGGACGACGGTGGTAAAGGTGCACGAAGCGATCGCGTTTCTGGCTCGAGAGCAACCCGTCGCGGCAATCACTATGGAGGGCATCGCTGAGCGGGCGGGCGTCAGTAAGCAGACCCTCTACCGCACCTGGCCATCGACGGGCGCGATTCTCTGCGATGCGCTACTTGCACGCAGTCTCGATGCAAGCGGGGCGGTCGTGGTGCCCGATTCGGGGGACCTCTGGGAGGATTTGCGATCCCTGGGGGCGGCGATGGTGGACGAACTGCTCGATCCGGATCAGGGTTGCCTCCTGCGCGCGGTGACCGCTGAGATGCTGTCGGATGCGCGCCTCGCCGACCACGTGCGGGACGGGCTGCTCCTCCCGCAACTCCGGGCCATCGCGCAGCGTTTTCGTGCGGCGGGCGTTCCGGGCCCTGAGGACGCCGCAGAGCTCTTCGTCGGACCTATCTTCCATCGGTGGTTGCTCGGCACACGCCTGTTTGAGGATCGCTGGATGGAGGAGCATGCGTCACGGGTCGTGCGCGCAGTTGCTCCCGTTCGCGCGTGACCGTGCGGAGCTGCCCGGACGGAACAGAGTTGCGCCCGGGCGTGTCTCGGGTCTAAGCTTGATATTTGGCTGTGCGAAGTCCCATCGCGCAGACCGCGAGCGCATGTTGTACCGGTGCTTGCAGACAAGAAATCTTGGGTGGGGTCGTCCGATCCCACGGTATGAGAGGAAACACCATGGCAGCAGTGTGCCAGGTGACCGGCGCCGTTCCCGGCTTCGGTCACAACATTTCACACTCGCACCGTCGCACCAAGCGCCGGTTCGATCCGAACATCCAGAAGAAGACCTACTACGTGCCCTCGCTCGGCCGCAAGGTGACGCTCACCCTGTCGGCTAAGGGCATCAAGGTGATCGACGCTCGTGGTATCGAGTCCGTCGTCACCGACCTGCAGAAGCGTGGGGTGAAGCTCTAATGGCAAAGCAGCAGGACGTACGTCCGATCATCAAGCTCCGTTCGACGGCGGGCACCGGGTTCACGTACGTGACCAAGAAGAACCGTCGCAACACCCCTGATCGCCTCGTGCTCAAGAAGTACGATCCGGTGGTCCGCAAGCACGTCGACTTCCGAGAGGAGCGCTAATCATGGCGAAGAAGAGCATGATTGCCAAGAACAAGCAGCGCCAGGCTGTCGTCGCCCGCTACGCGGAGCGTCGTGCCGAGCTGAAGAAGGCCCTCATCGACCCCAACGGGTCGGACGAGAGCCGCGAGGCCGCGCGCGTCGGCCTCCAGAAGCTGCCCCGCGACGCATCGCCGGTGCGCGTGCGCAGCCGCGACGTCATCGACGGCCGCCCCCGCGGTGTCCTGACGAAGTACGGCGTCAGCCGTGTGCGGTTCCGCGCCATGGCGCACCGCGGCGAGCTGCCGGGCATCACGAAGTCCAGCTGGTAAGCCACTCGCTTTCCTGACAGCGGGCGCATCCCCTCGGGGGTGCGCCCGCTGTGCTGTTTCCGGGTTCGGCCTGGCCCTGGCCCTGGCCTCACGCACGGCTCGAAATCGAGGTTCTCCGCGACGCTGGGCCGGGAATACGACGAGCTGAAGCTCGATCTCGAGCTGACGGCGACGGGTGGCGAGGGCGGGGTGACGGCGACGGGGAGAGGCCGACGACGCGCACCCGGCCGGCACCCGAGGATTGTGTGCGCGCCCCGCGCAAAGATAGCGTGTGATCAGTGCCGAGAGCAGAGTGGTGAATGGCGGAAAGAGGGGACGTCTCGTGGCGGAGATCGTGGTGCAGCGGGCGGAGTACGAAGCGCGGATCAACCGAGTCCGGGAGGCGCTCGTGAGAGGCGGCTTCGACGGCATCCTCGTCGTCGATCCGGCGAATCTCTACTACCTCACCGGTTATAACGCCTGGTCCTTCTACATGCCTCAGGCGCTCTACGTTCCTGTGGGCGGGGACGTCACGCTGATGATGCGCGAGATGGACGCCGTCGGCGCGCACCGCACGGCCGTGGTCGGCGCGAGCTGGGTGCTCGGCTACCCCGAGACCTACGTCCATCAGCAGGATCGCCACCCCATGACCTGGTGCGCCGAACAGCTGGTCGCGACGCACCGGATCGTGCCGGGGACGCGGCGCATCGCGTACGAGGGTGATGCCCACTTCTTCTCGCCGCGCAGCTTCCACGCGTTCGCCGATGCCGTGTCCGCGGCGATTCCCGGTGTCGAGCTTGTCGACAGCCATGAGCTGGTGAACTGGGTGCGGCTCGTGAAATCGGACACCGAGGTCGAGATCATGCGGCGTGCAGGCAAGATCGCGAGCGAAGCGATGCGCGTCGGCATCGAGGCGATCGACGAGGGGGTCTCGCAGGCGGAGCTCGCGGCGCTGATCCTTGCGCAGCAGGCGCGGGGTGTGCCGGGGAGCGAGGGCGACTACCCCGCGATCATGCCGATGCTGCCCATCGGCGAGGGCGCGGACACCCCGCACCTCACGTGGACGGGCAAGCCACTGGTGCGCAACGAGGGCGTGTCGATCGAGCTGGCCGGCGTCTACCGCCGATATCACGCTCCGCTCGCCAGGACGGTCTCCCTCGGCAAGCCGAGCGATGAGCTCGACCGGGTCGCGAAGGTGACCGTCGAGGGGCTGCAGGCGGCACTCGACGCGATTCGTCCGGGTGCGACGGCGGCGGACCCGGTGCTCGCGTGGGAGCACGTCATCGCCCAGCACGGTCTTGAGAAGCGCTCGAGACTCGGGTATTCGGTGGGCGTCGGGTATCCGCCGGACTGGGGCGAGCACACGGTGAGCCTCCGTGCCGACGACACCACGGAGCTGCAGGAGAACATGACGTTCCACATGATCGCGGGCATGTGGATGATCGGTTACGGCTATGAGCTGTCGGAGACGATCCGGGTGAGCTCGGACGGCGTTGAGGTGCTCACCGACGCGCCGCGTCGCCTGATCGTGCGGGGTGACTGAGCGATGGTGCCGCAGACCGAGCTGGAGGCTTTGGCGAACCTCGATCTCGACCGCATCGTGTCGGACACCTGTGACTTGATCCGTGCTGGCGGGGAGAACCCGGGCGAGACCGAGGAGCGCTCGGTGCGTCGGTTGCGGGAGATCGCCGAGCGATACGGGGCAGAGGTCACGCTGCAGGAGGTCGCGCCAGGCCGTGAGAACCTCCGGGCGACGATGGGCCCCGCGGGCGCACCCTCCATCCTGTTCCTCGGTCACAGCGATGTGGTGCCAGCGGGGGAGGGGTGGACCGGGGCACCCTTCGACCCACGCGTCGATGATGGTCGCGTCGTCGGCCGCGGGGCGACGGACATGAAAGGGGGACTTGCGGCGGTGCTCGCCTCGATGGCCGCGGTGTCCCGGGTGGAGCCCGGGATCCGGCTCGAGCTCCTCTGCACCGTCGATGAGGAGGATCGGGCCACCGGAGTTCACGCGGCCCTCGCCGCTCTCGACATGCCCGAGGCGATCGCGTGCATTGTCGCCGAGCCCACCGATCTCGACGTGGTCGTCGCCTGCCGGGGCGCGAGCAACCTGATCGTCGACATCGTCGGGGCCTCCGCTCACGCCGGTCGCCCCGAGGAGGGCGCGAGCGCGATCGCCGCGGCGAGCCGTCTGATCGAGCTCATCGGTGCGCGGCACGCAGATGCGCGGGCCGCAGATCCCGACCCCCTGCTGGGCAGCGCCAGCTGGAACGTCGGCACCATCACTGGCGGCAGCGGGACCTCGATGGTGCCGCGGCAGTGCACCGTCACGATCGACCGCCGCACGATGCCGGGTGAGGATCCGGCGGCGATCCTGGATGAGCTCCTCGACGCCGTCCGCGCCGACCTCGCGACATCGGCGATCGCGGGCGCCGATCGCATTGAGATCGCCGGGGAGGTCGACATGGTGATGCCGGGATTCCGCACCTCTCCGGACGCCGCCGTCGCGACGATCGCAGCGACCGCGCTGCAGCAGTTCGGCGCGCCCGGGCGCCCCACGGGATGGACCGCGGCGTGCGAGGGCGGATTCATCGCCGAACGGCTCGGGGTGCCGACCATCATCCTCGGCCCTGGAGACGTGACGACGCAGGCGCACCAGCCGGACGAGTTCGTGCCCGTCGCGCACCTGGAGATCGCGGCGCAGACGTACGTGCTCACCGCACTGAGGCTGTTGCAGCACACCGAGGTGCGTTAGTCTCCAACGC
Organism: Leucobacter sp. Psy1; assembly: GCF_020096995.1. Taxonomy (NCBI): domain Bacteria; kingdom Bacillati; phylum Actinomycetota; class Actinomycetes; order Micrococcales; family Microbacteriaceae; genus Leucobacter; species Leucobacter sp. Psy1. The sequence continues at coordinate 2,939,169 of NZ_CP083692.1, read as the reverse complement.
ATCGAGCGCTCGGAATCGGGCCCGGAGAGAAGAGGTGCAGGCATCATGAACGAACGACCCACTGAGCTGCCGCCCATCACGCGGGACATCGACCTCACGCCGATGCAGCGCAGCAGAACTCGGAAGTCGGTCGCCGGTTCGGCCATCGGCAACGCGATCGAGTGGTTCGACTACGGCGTCTACGGCTATCTCGTCATCTACGTCTCGGCGCTGTTCTTCGACTTCGGCGGCGACCAGGGCAGCGCGATGCCGAGGATCCTCGCCTTCGCGACATTTGCGATCTCCTTCCTGGTGCGCCCGCTCGGCGGCATCATCCTCGGGCCGCTCGGCGACCGGGTGGGGCGCCGGACGGTGCTCATGGCGACGATCCTGATGATCAGCGTCTCGACGGCCGCGATCGGGATCCTGCCCACCTACGAGACCGCCGGCGCCTGGGCGCCTCTCCTGCTTGTGCTGTGCCGCATGGTGCAGGGCTTCTCAGCCGGCGGCGAGTACGCAGGAGCCGCCGTGTTCATGGCCGAGCACGCGCCGGACAACCGGCGCGGATTCTACGGTTCGTTCCTCGAGTTCGGCACGCTGGCAGGGTTCTCGGGAGCCGCGATCCTCGTTACGACGATGACCCTGATCGTCGGCGAGGACGGCATGATGGACGGCTGGTGGCGTCTGCCGTTCCTGCTGACGCTGCCGCTCGGGCTGATCGCGGTCTGGCTCCGTCGCAGCACCGACGAGCCAGACACCTTCACCGAGGACGTCGCGGGAGCCGACGCCGGTCAGACGCAGACGGCGCGCGCCGCACTGGCGAGCCTGCTGAAGAACTTCCCGACCCAGGTGCTGAAGCTCGGCGGCTTCGTGATCCTCATCAACGTGGCGTTCTACCTGGTGCTCACCTACATGCCGAGCTACCTGTCGAGCACGCTCGGTCACGGAGCAGCTGAGGCGAACTTCGCACTCGTCATCATTCAGCTGATCATGATGGCGGTGATCGTGCCGTTTGGGGCGCTCTCCGATCGGATCGGACGGAAACCGCTGCTCCTCGCCGCGAGCCTCGGCTTCACCATCTTCTCGGTGCCGGCCATCATGCTGATCCAGATCGACACGCTCTGGGCGCAGCTCGCGGGCATCGGACTCCTAGGCCTCTTCCTCGTGATGGTCATCTCGAACATCTCGGCGACACTCCCCGCGCTGTTCCCCACTTCGGTCCGGTACTCGGGCTTCGCGATCGGGTACAACCTCTCCACCGCGATCTTCGGCGGAACCGCGGGTGCCGTGAACGAGACGCTCATCGATGCGACCGGAAATGTCCTGATCCCGGGCTGGTATCTGGCGGCCGCAGGCCTCATCGGGTTCCTTTCGATCCTCACGTTCAACGAGACTGCCGGGCGGTCGCTCCGCGGCAACGTGCTCCCGGGCAGCGACGACGCGCTGCGCCGTGCACAGGGCGAGCACCTCATCGGCGGGAAGCGAAGCGGCAACTGATCCGGTGACCTCCCTGAGAAATCTGTGAATGAAATCCGCAGAATTCCGCCAGTGTGAGGTAGATTCGTACCGATCAACCGATCGCTCCGCCCACCCGGGGGAGCAGTAGAACACGATCAGAGGCGTGACCCGAAGCGGTCGCCGCCTTGAAAGGACAAGAGATGTCACTGAACAAGACCGAGCTCGTCGCCAAGATCGCCGCTGAGACCGGCCAGAGCCAGGCAGCCGTTTCGAGCGTTGTCGACGGCCTCTTCGCCGCCGTGTCCGAGACCGTCGCCGCGGGCGAGAAGGTGTCGATCCCGGGCTGGCTGACCTTCGAGACCGCCACCACCGCTGCACGCACGGGCCGCAACCCCCGCACCGGTGAGACCATCGAGATCCCCGCCGGCAAGCGCGTCAAGGTCTCCGTGGGCTCCAAGCTCAAGAGCGCGGTCAAGTAAGACCTCTTTTCTCGACAACCCCCGTCCGGCATCCGCCGGGCGGGGGTTGTCGCGTTTCGGCGTGCCAAGGGCAGCGGTGCGCAGCGCGCGTCCACCTCGGACACCGTAGGCTGGAACCCGTGCCTCGTCATCTGCGCATCCTCGCACCCGCTGCGCTGCTGACCGCTACCCTCGTCGCGCTGATCGCGGGTCTCTCGATCGGCGGCGCGGGAGCCGAGCGTGCACTGCTCGACCCGGGAACCGTGGTCCGCTACGGCAATCCGATCGCCCGTACGCTCGTCAATATCTCGATGGCGGGGCTGATCGGCTCGCTCGTCATGGCCGTGTGGGCGCTCGCATCAGAGAAGCGGGAAGCCCGGATCGCCATGGACTTCGCCGCCGGGTCGGCAGCGGCCCTCACGATCTCGAGCGGTGCGGTGCTCATGTTCACCTACGTGGACATCTCGGGGCTCAGCTTCTCCGGAGACGCTGCGTTCGGGGCGGGACTCGCGCAGTTCGTCACCGAGGTCGAGCTCGGATCGCTCTGGCTGATCGAGTTGCTCCTCGCCGCGGTGACGACGGTGCTCTGCTTCGCGATCCGCGAGCGCAGACTCACCCTCGTCGTGCTCATCGCGGCGCTCGCCACCGCGCTCCCGCTCGCGCAGCAGGGTCACGCGGCCGGCGCCTCCGGCCACGCGCAGGCCGTGAACTCGCTGCTCGTGCACCTGGTCGGAGCTTCGGTGTGGCTCGGCGGGCTGCTCGTGCTGGTGTTCATCGCGTTCGCGGTGGACCGCAAGCGTCTCGCCGAGATCGTTGCCCGGTACTCCACGCTCGCGCTGTTCGCCTTCATCGGGGTCGCGGCCTCGGGTGTGGTGAGCGCGTGGCTCCGCCTCGGGCAGCCGAGCGAGCTGTTCACGACCGGCTACGGGCAGCTCGTCATGCTGAAGACCGCCTCGCTGCTGGTGCTCGGGGTGCTCGGCGCGCTGCAGCGGCGACGCTTGATTCCGCGCATCGCGACGGCGAACGGTAGCCGCGCATTCGCCTGGTTCGTGACCATCGAGCTCGCGGTGATGGGCATTGCCAGCGGCGTCGCCGGCGCGCTCGGCCGCACGGAGACTCCGGTCTCCCTCGAGCCCGCGAGGGATCAGGGAACAGCCATCAGCCCCGCCGAGTGGCTCACGGGCGACCCGTTGCCGCCCGAGCTGACGACGATGAGCTACTTCACCGAGTGGAAGTTCGATCTCGCTTGGACGCTCGTGTGCGCCTTCGGTGCTGCGCTCTACCTCGCCGGAGTCTGGCGGTTGCGACGCCGCGGCGACGCCTGGCCGGTGGGGCGGACGGTGGCGTGGCTGCTCGGCATGGCGCTGCTCTTCTATACGACCAACGGCGCTCTCAACGCGTACGAGCAGTACCTCTTCAGTGTCCACATGCTCGGGCACATGATGTTCACGATGCTCATTCCGCTCGCGCTGGTGCTCGGTGCCCCGGTCACCCTCGCCCTCCGCGGAACCGAGAAGCGACGAGACGGCTCGTGGGGCGGCCGCGAGTGGATCATGTGGGGCGTGCAGACCCCGTTCTCGAAACTCGTGACGCACCCCGCGTTCGCTGCCGTGAACTTCGCCGGCTCGCTCTGGCTCTTCTACTTCACCGGCATCGTGCGGTGGGCCGCGGTCGAGCATCTCGGGCACCAGTGGATGATCATCCACTTCCTGATCTCCGGCTACCTGTTCAGCCTGTCGATGATCGGGATCGACCCCGTGCCGTACCGCTTCCCGTACCCGCTGCGCATCGTCACGCTCTTCGCGACGATGGCCTCGCACGCGTTCTTCGGCGTCACCATCATGACGGGGGACAACCTCATCCTCGCCGACTGGTACGGCGCCATGGGCCGCACCTGGGGTGCGCCGCCGCTCGAGGACCAGAACACCGGCGGAGGCATCGCGTGGGGCATCGGCGAGTTGCCGACGCTCGCGCTCGCGCTCATCGTCGCGATGCAGTGGTCGCGCACCGACGCCAAGGAGCAGAAGCGACGGGACCGAGCCGAGGACCGCTCCGGCGATGCCGAGCTGCAGGCGTACAACGATATGCTCGCGGCGCGAGCTCGTCGTAGGCCGTAAGCCGGAGCCACCGGTCGCTGGCCGTGGCACGGACGGCCATGGCGCTACGCGTGCAGCAACCGAGACCGGATCAGGAACCGCTGACCCTCTGGCGCCTCGAGGGAGAAGCCGCTGCCGCGCCCCTGCACCGTGTCGACGGTGAGGTGAGTGTGCGCCCACAGGCGGAACTGCTCGGCCGACATCCAGAACGCGATCTCACGGGGCTCGTCACCTGAACCGTCGAGCGGCGGGAGTTCGAGGGTGCCGAGCAGGATGTCCTGTCCGCCCGTCCGGAACTCGCCCGCCTGGTAGCACATCGGCGAACTCCCGTCGCAGCACCCGCCTGACTGATGGAACATCAGCGGACCGTGCAGGTTCCACAACCGGTCGATCAGGTCGATGGCAGCCGGGGTGAAGGCGAGACGGCTCTCCGTCTCGCCCTCCACCTCGGGCCGGGCGGGGACTACGTCCCCGCCCGCGACCGGCGGCTCAGAAGAAGCCATCTGCCGTCTCCCGGTAGCTGACCAGCAGGTTCTTGGTCTGCTGGTAGTGGTCGAGCATCATGAGATGATTCTCGCGGCCGATGCCGCTGGACTTGTACCCGCCGAACGCCGCGTGCGCGGGGTAGGCGTGATAGTTGTTCACCCAGACCCTGCCCGCTTCGATCGCGCGACCGGCCCGGTAGGCGATGTTGCCCGTTCGGCTCCAGACGCCGGCTCCGAGCCCGTAGAGGGTGTCGTTCGCGATGCGGATCGCGTCGTCGAAGTCGGTGAACGTCGTCGCCGAGACGACGGGGCCGAAGATTTCCTCCTGGAAGATGCGCATCGAGTTGTCGCCCCGGAAGATGGTCGGCTGAATGTAGAAGCCGTCCGCGAATTCGCCGTCGAGCTCTTCGACGCCTCCGCCGATGAGGATCTCGGCTCCCTCCTGACGTCCGATGTCGAGGTACGACTTGATCTTCTCGAACTGGTCGTTCGAAGCCTGGGCCCCGATCATGGTGTCGGTGTCGAGCGGGTTGCCGCGCGTGATGCTGCGGGTCCGTTCGACGACAGCGTCGAGGAAGTCGGTGGCGATGGATTCCTGGATCAGGGCTCGTGACGGGCAGGTGCAGACTTCGCCCTGGTTGAGGGCGAACATGGTGAAGCCCTCCTTCGCCTTGTCGAAGTAGCCGTCGTCCTGGGCCATGACGTCCTCGAAGAAGATGTTCGGGCTCTTCCCGCCGAGTTCGAGGGTGACGGGGATGATGTTGTCCGACGCGTACTGCATGATGAGGCGCCCCGTGGTGGTCTCGCCGGTGAACGCGATCTTCTTGATGCGCTTGTTCGAGGCGAGCGGTTTGCCTGCCTCGGCGCCGAACCCGTTCACGATGTTGAGCACACCTGCCGGGAGCAGATCGCCGATGAGTTCCGCGAGCACCATGATGGACGCCGGGGTCTGCTCCGCCGGCTTGATCACGACGGCATTGCCCGCCGCGAGTGCCGGAGCGAGCTTCCAGGTCGCCATGAGGATGGGGAAGTTCCACGGGATGATCTGACCGACGACGCCGAGCGGCTCGTGGAAGTGGTAGGCGACGAGATCCTCGTCGATCTGCGAGATGCCGCCCTCTTGCGCCCGGATCGCGCCCGCGAAGTAGCGGAAGTGATCGACTGCGAGCGGCAGGTCGGCGTTCAGGGTTTCGCGCACGGCCTTGCCGTTGTCCCAGGTCTCCGCGACGGCGAGCATCTCGAGATTCTGCTCGATGCGATCCGCGATGCGGTTCAGGATCTGGGCTCGCTCCGCTACCGCCGTCCTGCCCCAGGCCGGGGCGGCCGCGTGCGCCGCGTCGAGCGCCGCCTCGATGTCTTCGGCGGTTCCGCGAGCGATCTCGCAGAAGGCCTTGCCGGTGACGGGGGTGACGTTCTCGAAGTACTGGCCCTTCACGGGGGCGACCCAGTCGCCGCCGATGTAGTGGTCGTACCGGCTCCGGAACTGGACGAGCGAGTCCGGCTGCCCTGGTGCTGCGTAGGTGGTCATCTGCGATCTCCTTCGACGTCGTTGTCAGGTGGGGCAGAGTCTACGCCCGAGCACGTTGCACTGACGTTGCACTCGTCAGTCGATCGCCTCCAGCCGTGCCACGGCTCTGGCCCGCCTCGGGGAGTGCGGTGGAAGGAGCTGCAGGAGCGTCTCCCAGACCTCGCGGTCGTCCGGGGCCCACGCGAGCGCGTAATCGAAGAGCGGATCGGTGGCGGCGCTCTGCAGCATGGCCTCGCGAAGTGTGGCATCGGTCTCGTCCCGCAATTGCACCGCGATCGGCGCGGTCGACCCCGGAATGACGGGCCCCTCGTAGGAGGCGAGCGCCACCCGGTGTGCGCCTCTGCCGAGGGTGGCGAGCATGTCGCGCGCGTCGACGCGGAGCGGCGTGCTGAGGCGGTAGGGGCGCGTGCTGATGGTGACGCCCGTGTCGTACGCTTCGAGCCACTGCCTGAGTCGCAGCACTTCGGGCCGCAACGTCGTGGCGCGGGCGCGGTCCCCGTACACGAGCTCGGCGAGCGCCGTCGCAGAGTGCCCGCCCGGTGCCTCCGCGAGGGCGAGCAGGATCTCGGCGTGCCGAGTGGTGAGCCGGTGGGTGCCCGAGGCGGAGGCGAGCAGGGGCGTGTGGTGACCGAGCGTGAGGAGCCGAGGTGCTGACGCCTGCGGGGCACTCCGCTCGTGTGCCCGTGACCGTGCGCCGGGAAGCGGGCCGCCGGCGCTCCTGGCCTGATCAATGCGCGCGGTGAGCGCGGCGACCTGCAGCTCTGCCTCGACCGCGGCGAGGGTGGCCTCTACGAGGGGCAGCAGGTGGGGAGCCGCGGCCTCATCACCACCAGTGATGTCGACGACGCCGATGATCGAGCCGTTCTCCGGGTCGTGCACTGGTGCCGCGGTGCAGCTCCACTCGTGTACGGCGCGCGAGTAGTGCTCGGGACCGAGCACTTGGATGGCGTGATCGAGGGCGAGAGCGCTCCCAGGAGCGCTGGTGCCGACGGCGGCTTCCGACCAGTCGGCCCCGGATCGGAACCCCATGTCCTCGGCGCGAGCGCGGAGCCGCGAGTCGCCGTCGACCCAGAGCAGGCGGCCAGCCGCATCGCCGATCGCGACGATGAAGCCAGACTCGGAGGCCTGCTCGAAGAGGAGGCGCCGGAGCACGGGCAGCACCCGGTCGAGTGGGTGGGTGCGGCGGAGCTCCGCGAGCTCGTCGGCATCCACGATCGAGCGCACGGCGCCGCGATCCGGATCGACCGCGCGAGAACGGAACCAGGAGTCGAGCACGACGGACCGCGGTGCCTCACGCGATGGGCCGTCGGCGTACCGGGCGTCCGCGCCGCAGTCTGACCACCGGGCGGTCGTCGAGGCCGAGGAGTGTGCGAACTCGGCGATGAAGCGCTCGTGGGCGCGCTCGATCACGCGTCGTCGTTCGAGCGGGGATTCGCCCGGACGCAGAGCCTGCCACACCGTCGTCACGCTCCGACCTCCTCATCGCGGTCGATGCGTCAGAGCCTACCCGTGTCGGCGGCTCGCGGCCAGGGCGCTACCCTCCGAGTTGACCGGCGTCGGTGCCCGTGACATCAGCGCGGTGGAAGTTCAGATGCGAACGCGATGCCGTGGGCCCGCGCTGCCCGAGGTAGCGCGAGTGGGTCGCACCGGAGCCGTAGGGGCGTTCCGCAGGCGACGAGAGCCGGAAGAAGCAGAGCTGCCCGATCTTCATACCTGGCCACAACCGGATCGGTAGCGTCGCCATGTTCGACAGCTCGAGCGTGACGTGCCCCTCGAAGCCAGGATCGACGAACCCTGCGGTGGAGTGGGTGAGAAGTCCGAGGCGGCCGAGCGAGCTCTTGCCCTCCAGCCTGGCGGCGATGTCATCGGGCAGCGTGACCTGCTCGAACGTCGACCCCAGCACGAACTCGCCCGGATGAAGGATGAACCCCTCGGCGGGGTCGACCTCGATGAGCCGGGTGAGTTCCGGCTGCTCCTCGGCCGGGTCGATGACGGCGTACTTGTGATTGTCGAAGAGCCGGAAGTACCGGTCGAGGCGCACGTCGACGCTCGACGGCTGCACCATCGAGGGGTCGCTCGGAGAGAGGGCTACACGGCCGGACTCGAGCTCGGCGGTGATATCGCGATCGGAGAGCAGCACCGTGTCAGTCTACTGCGTGTCAGCGGGATTCATCGTGCGCTGCGGAGGGCTCGCCCCGTCGTCGGCGCCAGGTGGGGCACTGCCGAGCGGCTCGGTGATGGCGAAGAGGAGCTCGGCGATGCGTTCGCCCAGCTCATCGGTGTACTCCGAAGTGCCCGGGTTGAGGGCTCGAAGGCGATGCGAACGCTCGTACAGCGAGCTGAACGCGGCGACGGCATGGTCGACCGGAATGCGGAACCGGCGGCCCGCCGCGGCGACGAGCCCCTCGACCACGGTGACGACGGATGCCTCGAAACGGCCGAGAAACGCCGTGAAGCCAGGGGCGAGGTCGGCGTCACGAGTGGCGAGCAGCACGAACTCGGTCTCGAGAAGGAACCAGTCGATCGTCGGAGCGGTCGGGGCGAGGAAGTCGGTCACGTAGGCGGCCAGACTCTGGCGGTCGAGCGGGGCGCAGAGGGTCTGCAGGTGAGGCCCGAGCTCGGATGCCTGTGCGCGAAGGCTCTCGATGCGCAACTCGTACTCGTGCGTGAGTGCGGCAAGGAAGAGTTCTTCCTTGCTTGAGAAATTGGAGTAGAACGCGCCCCGGGTGAACCCGGCGCGCGAGCAGATCGACTCGACCGATGCCCCCTGCAGGCCCTCTTCGACGAACACCTCTGCGGCCGCGTCGATGAGGCGAGCGCGGGTCTCGAGTCGTCGCGCGGTGGGCGCTGCCTCGTGAGCCTGGTCGGGTGTCGCGGATTCGTTCACCTGATCATTGTGGCATGTCGGGAGCCAGTTTTCGGTTCCTGGGAGGATTCTCGATACATCAGTGTATCGAGTCGGATACACTGATGTATCGAACCCAACGCTTCGTCGATGCCCCGCCGCATCGCGTCACGCACCCACTCGACTGGAAGGCACCGATGTCGACGTTCCTCTACGCCCTCGCAGAGTGGTCGGTGCGCGCGCGAAAGCTCGTGCTCATCATCTGGATCGCCGTGCTCGCCCTCCTCGGAACGGGCGCCGCGCTCTTCGGTCAGGGCGCGAACGCGAGCATCTCGATCCCCGGTACGGAGTCGCAGGACGCGCTCGACACGCTGAGCCGCACCTTCGGCGAGGTGAGCGGGACCAGCGCGACAATCATCGTGGTCGCCGCTGAAGGCGATGAGGCGGACGACGATCCCTATCGGAGCGCCATCGAGGGAGTCACTGCCGACCTCGAGACCGCGACGGACGTGACGGCCGTGAGCTCGCCGTTCACCGATCCCGCCTCCGGGCTCGCCGATGACCGCAGCGCTGCACTCATCACGATTCAGATCGAGGGGACTGCGGACGCCGTGCCGGACGCGACGGTGGAGGCGATCGAGGCGGCCACCGGGACATTGACGAACGAGTTGCCTGGCGGCACACAGGTCTCCTACGGCGGTGAGGCGTTCTCCGTGGCGGTGCCCGGCGTTTCACCGACCGAGGCGGTGGGCGTCGTGATCGCGTTCGTCGTGCTCATCGTGACGCTCGGGTCGCTCATCGCCGCCGGGATGCCGATCCTCATCGCCCTCATCGGCGTGGGCGTCTCGATCGCCGCCCTCTTCACGGTGACCGCTTTCATCGAGCTCACTTCGACGACGCCGATGCTCGCGCTCATGCTCGGTCTAGCGGTCGGCATCGACTACACCCTGTTCATCGTGAGTCGCCACCAGGAGCAATTGCGGTCGGGTCTGGGAGTTGACGAATCCATTGCTCGGGCGACGGCGACGAGCGGCTCCGCCGTGGTCTTCGCCGGCCTGACCGTCATCATCGCGCTCGTAGGACTCTCGGTCGCCGGTATCCCGTTCCTCACCGCGCTCGGCGTCGCCGCGGCCGGGGCGGTCGCTATCGCGGTGCTCATCGCCGTCACGCTGACTCCCGCCATTCTCGGCATGGCGGGAATGCGGATTCTGCCGCGCAAGCAGCGGAACGCCGCGCCTCAGGCCGAGCCCAGCGCGGGATTCTCCGAACGATTCTTCGGCCGCTGGGTCGATGGGGCGACGAAGCGTCCCATTGTCACCCTGCTCGCGGGTCTCGCCCTGCTCGGAGTGGCCGCGATCCCGGCGCTCGACCTCCGTCTCGCGCTCCCGAACGCGACCTCGCTTCCCGAGGACGATCCGGCACGCGTGACCTACGAGCTCACCGGTGAGCACTACGGGGAGGGCTTCAACGGACCGCTCCTGCTGACCGGCTCGATCATCACCAGTGAGGACCCGCTCGGTCTCATGGACGATATCGCCGATGCGGTGCGCGAGGTGCCCGGCGTCGCCGACGTGCCGCTTGCCACGCCGAACCCGGGCGCTGACACCGGCATCGTCCAGATCGTGCCGGAGGACGGCCCGCACGCCGAGAGCACCGCCGACCTGGTCCAGGAGCTGCGGGATCACCACGACGAGTGGGAGGACGAGTTCGGGGTGAGTCTCGCCGTGACCGGGTTCACCGCGGTCGGCATCGACGTCTCGAACATGCTTCTCCACGCGCTCATCCCGTTCGGCGCGTTCGTGGTCGGGTTGTCGCTCATCCTGCTCGCGGTCGTCTTCCGCTCCGTTTGGGTGCCGATCAAGGCGACCCTCGGCTTCCTGCTGTCCGTCGGGGCGGCGTTCGGCGCGGTCGTGGCGGTCTTCGAGTGGGGCTGGTTGCAGGATCTATTGCACGTCCCCTCCACTGGGCCTGTGCTCAGCTTCATGCCGATCATCCTGATGGGCGTGCTCTTCGGCCTCGCGATGGACTACGAGCTGTTCCTCGTCTCGCGAATCCGGGAGGAGCACGTGCACGGGGCGGACGCGAAGACGGCGATCCGGCGCGGCTTCATCGGCTCAGGTCGTGTCGTCACGGCGGCAGCGCTCATCATGTTTGCCGTGTTCGCCGCGTTCGTGCCCGAGGGGGACCCTTCGATCAAGGTCATCGCGCTCGGCCTCGCCGTCGGCGTCTTCGTCGACGCGTTCATCGTGCGCATGACCCTCGTGCCCGCGGCCCTCGCCCTCCTCGGGGAGCGGGCCTGGTGGATGCCGCGGTGGATGGACCGCGTGCTTCCATCCTTCGACGTCGAGGGCGAGGGCATCGCGCGAGAGCTGGCGCACCGTGGCTGGCCTGACGACATGCCGGAGGCGCGGATCGCTTCTGAAGGCATGGCAGTCGCCGGGCACTCCGTCGCCGATCTCCGCGTCGCTCCGGGGGAGGCATTGCTGCTCGACCCGGCGAGCCCCTTTACCGAGCCGCTCGCACGCGTGCTCACCGGTCGCCTCGCACCCGAGAGAGGCACCGTCACCGTCACGGGGCTGCTGCTGCCCGAGCGGGCCGGCTCGCTCCGGTCGCGTGCCGCGGACGCCTCGCCGGCAACGCTCCGCGCTGCACTGCGCGACCGCCCATCCCTCCTCGTGCTCGACCTGCGGTCGGCGCTTGCCGCACCCGAGCTGGCCGGCATTCCCGCACTGCGGTCGGCGCTCGAAGGCCGGGCCGTCGAGGCCGAGCGCGGGAGCGCCCCCGCCGTGACCGTCGTCCTGGTGGGCAGCCGCGAGCTCGCGGAGCGTGTCCTGCCCGCCGGAACCCGGATCCGATCCGCCACCGAGGAGCACACCCTCACCGAACGTTCGTCCGAGGAGCAGGGAGCCGTCCGATGACCTCACGCACCCCATTCCAGTTGCAGCGCCGCGGGGGCCGCCCCGCCCGATGGAGCACCGTGCTCGGCGTGATCCTCGTACCGCTCACCATCGCCGGTGTGCTGCTGTGGGGCCTGTGGAACCCGCAGGATCGCCTCGAGAGCGTTTCCGCAGCGGTCGTGAACCTCGACGAACCGGCGGAGATCGATGGCCAGCCGGTCCCGCTGGGGCGACTGCTCGCCGGAGAACTGATCGGCGACGCGAGCGGGGAGGACGAGCAGAACTTCACGTGGCAGCTCACCGATGAGGACGACGCTGCGGCCGGCCTCGACGACGGCCGGTACGCGACCGTCGTCACGATCCCCGAGAACTTCTCGACCGCCGCGACCTCGCTCTCGACCGATCCCGAGCAGCCCGAGCAGGCGCGCATCACCGTCGACTCCAGTGAGCGCGGGCGACTCATCGACAACGCCCTGACCAACGTGGTCACCGAGACGGCGACCTCGCTGCTGAATCAGCAGCTCGGCGAGCAGTTCGTCGGCGGCGTTTTCGTCGGCATGAACGAGATCGGGAGCGGCGTCGGCGAAGCAGCCGACGGTGCGCGCGCGCTCGCCGACGGCGGCACTCAGCTGGCCGGAGGGGCGTCCGAACTCGCTGACGGCACCGAGCAGCTCGCGACCGGTACCGGTGAGCTCTCGCAGGGGGCGAACCAGCTGGCGGGAGGCGCGAACGAGGCGGCCGCGGGCGTGCAGCAGCTGGCCGGCGGAATGTCGGAGTTCGCCGCGGGCGTCGGCGAGTACGCCTCAGGCGCCCGCACGGCGGCGACGGGGCAGCAGCAGCTCGCCGATGGCGTCCGCGACTACACGGGCGGCGTGAATCAGGCGATCGATGCGATCGCGCCTGGTGCCGCCGAGATTCAGGAGCAGCTCGGGAATCTGATCGCCGCGATCGAGGGCGGAGCGATCCCGATGCCGGAGGAGCAGCGGCAGCAGGTGCTCGCGGAACTGCGAGCCGCGCAGTCCGAACTCGGTGACGGCGTCGGGCAGCTCGGTGCGCTGCGCAGCGCCGGCACGCAGCTCGCGGCAGCGGCGCAGCAGTCAGCTGACGGCTCAGCCGAACTCGCTGCGGCGGCCGAGGGGCTGGCGGGAGGCGCGAACGAACTCGCTACCGGTGCGCACACCGCCGCAGGAGGCGTCTCAGAACTCGCCGGCGGTGCAGGTACTCTCGCCGGCGGCGTCTCCCAGCTCGCCGAACAGACCCCCCAACTCGCCGAGGGGGCATCGCAGCTCGCCGACGGGACGCGTGCTTCGGCTGAGGGAGCCGGTGACCTCGCCGACGGACTGGTCGAGGCGCGAGACCAGATCCCCGACTACTCCGAATCCCAGCGCGACCGGATCGCCGAGACGGCTATCACTCCGGTCACGGCCGAAGGGGGAAGCAGCGATCTCTTCACGGCCGCCGGAGCGCCCTTGTTCGCGGGGATCGCGCTGTGGGCAGGTGGTCTTGCGATGTTCCTGCTGCTGGCGCCGCTGTGGCGCCGCACCCGGGCCGCCGCGCTCGGCGTCGGCAGGATCACGATGCACAGCATCGCCCCGACGCTCGCCCTCGGGGCCGCCCAGGGAGCCATCGCGGGCACGGTGCTGCCAGCTGCCCTGGGGTACGACCCCGGCCAGGCGTTGCGATTCACCGGGCTCGCGCTCCTCGCGGGCATCGCGTTCGCTCTCGTCAATCAGGGCCTGTCTGCGCTGCTCGGCGGATTCGGAAGGTTCGTCTCGTTCGTGATTCTCGTGGTGACGTTCGCCGTGGGCGTCGTCGCCACGGTGCCAGGGCCGCTGCAAGCGATCGGCGGGGCCAGCCCGGTCGGTGCGGCGCTTGACGGATTCGGTGCGGTCGCCACGGGCGCTTCGGGTACTGGGCTTGCCGTGTTCCTGCTGTTCCTCTGGGGGTGCGCCGGCACGCTGCTGACCGCGCTCGCGGTGGTGCGGGAGCGTCGAACGACCCGGCCGGTGTGACCTGGCGGCCGGCCGGGAACGCCGCACCAGGGGGATGCCGAGTCGGCCCGAATTCCCTAGGCTCGGGGTATGAGCATGCGAGCGATTGTTGCGAATGAGACCGGCGGCCCCGAAGTGCTGCGCTGCGAAGAACGAGACGTCCCGGCTCCCGGCGCCGGGCAGGTGCTCGTGCGCACCGCCGCAACGGGTGTGAACTTCATCGAGACGTATCAGCGGTCCGGCATCTACGACGTGCCGCTGCCCTTCACTCCTGGCGCGGAGGCGTCAGGCACGGTCATCGCCGTCGGCGACGGGGTGACCGAGTTCGGCGAGGGGGACCGCATCACCACCGCCGAGGCGTCTGGCACCTATGCCGAGCAGTTCGTGGTTGACGCGGCGAAAGCCGTGCGCGTGCCCGACGACCTACCACTCGACGTCGCCGGAGCGCTGCCGCTGCAGGGGGTCACGGCGCACTACCTCGCGACGTCGTCCGCCCACCCCGAATCCGGGGAGACGGTGATCGTGCACGCCGGAGCCGGCGGGGTCGGACTCCTGCTCACCCAGCTCCTCGCGGCACGCGGGGTGCGCGTGCTCACCACCGTCTCCACCCCCGAGAAGGCAGAGCTCAGTCTCGCCGCGGGCGCGAGCGAGGTGCTCGGGTACGACGACTTCGCCGATCGGGCGAGGGAGCTCACTGACGGCGACGGCGTGGCGGTGGTGTACGACGGCGTGGGGGCGCGCACGTTCGACGACTCGCTGCGTGCGCTCCGGGTGCGGGGCGAGCTCGTGCTGTTCGGCGCGGCGAGCGGACCCGTCCCCGCGTTCGACCCGCAGCGTCTGAACGCTGCGGGATCCGTGACGCTGACGCGGCCGTCGATCGGACACTTCCTCCGCACGCCCGAGGAGCGGGCGTGGCGCTACACCGACCTGTTCGACGCCATCGCGGCCGGGCATCTCGACGTGCGGATCGGTGCGCGCTTCCCGCTCGCCGAAGCCGCCGAGGCCCACACGGCCCTCGAGGGGCGACGGACCACCGGCAAGGTGATCCTCGAACCGTAAGGCGTCCGGGCGGATCCGCCGGGTCGCCTACGGCACCCGGCGGATCCACTCCTCCGTGCTGAACTTCCGCTCCACCAGGCGCTCAGCCGCGTCGTACTCGGTCTCCGTGACCTCGCCCATGACGCCGCCGTGCCTGGCGCGGAAGACCTCGATCATCTTCGCGATGATGTCCTCGCGACTCAGACCGGTCTGGCTGCGCAGCGGATCCACGCGCTTCTGCGCGCTTGCGGTCCCCTTGTCGGAGAGCTTCTCGCGACCGATGCGCAGCACTCGCGCCATCTTCTCGCCGTCCATGTCGTAGGCCATGGTGACGTGGTGGAGCACGGCACCTGAGGCGAGGCGCTTCTGTGCGGCGCCGCCGATCTTGCCGTGGGGGCTGGTGATGTCGTTCAACGGCTTGTAGACGGCGTCGATGCCGAGCGCCTTGAGCGCCTCGAGCACCCACTCGTCGAGGTAGGCGTACGAGTCGGCGAAGCTCATGCCCCGCACGAGCTCGCCCGGCACGTACAGTGCGTAGGTGATGCACTCCGCCGGGTCCATGAGCATCGCGCCACCACCGGAGATCCGACGGACGATCCCGAACCCGTTCTCGGCCGCGGCCTCCTCGTCGACCTCGTTCTTCACAGACTGGAAGCTGCCGATGAACACCGCGGGCGCGTTCCACTCCCAGATGCGCAGGGTGGGACCGCGCAGTCCCTCACCGACCGCGGTGGCGAGCACCTCGTCGAGCGCGGCGTTCAGCGCCGGGGCGACGGGGGGCTCGTGCAGGATCTGCCAGTCGTAGTCGCGCCAGTGAGCTGCACCGGTCACGGCGCGTCGCACCGCGATGGCCACCGACTCGGGAGTGAAGCCGAGCAGGTGAGCGTCAGCGGGCAGCGCGGCGGAGATCGCGCCGGCGATCTGCTCGAGCGTGCTGTTCGGGCTCAGTCCCGTCACGGCGCGGTTGATGTCGAGGAGCACCTCGTCCGGTTCGAGGAAAAAATCGCCAGAGAGCTGGAAATCCTGGATCAGGCCCTCCACGATCTCGAAATCGACGACCACGAGTTTTCCACCCGGGACTTTGTATTCGCCGTGCATGCTCGCCTCCCGTTCGCTGTTTCCCCCAAGCGTACTCCGCTTGCGGGAGCTCAGTCCTCGCCGATTCGATCGAGCATCCAGGTGATGAGGTCCGCCGTCACATCCTCACGATCGAGTTCGTTGAGCAGTTCGTGGCGCGATCCCGGGTAGACCTTCACCGTCACGTCGCGCACGCCGCGGCGCCGATACGCATCGGCGAGGGCCTGCAGGTTGCGTTCGCCCCGATGCAGCGGATCGTCGGCTCCCGAGACGATGTGGATCGGCACATCCACGGCGAGGCCGGCGGACGGAGCGCCGTACAGCCGCAGCGCATCGGAAACCCCGAACAGCTTCACGAGGTTCGCCTCGAAGCACAGCGGGTCCTCCGTGAACGCGCGGGCCACCTCGCCGTCGCGGCTCAGCCACGCGAATCCCGTCTCGTCCTCGTGCGCCCACCTGGCATTCAGCTTGCCGCTCTCCATGCCGCGGGGCGTCCGATGCGCCGTGCCCGACAGCACGAGTGCGCCCCACTCCCGCGGATGATCGTTCAGGATCCGCTGCGCCATGAGCGACCCCCACGAGTGCGAGAACATGACGATCGGCAGTCCGGGGTGGCGATCTCTGATGAGCGCCGTGAGCTGGCGGATCGCGGCCTCCGTCGCACGGAGCCCGCCTGGACCGAGCCTGCCGAGACGCGAGAGATCGCCGTTCCACTGCCGTTTCCCGGTTTCCCCGTGGCCGCGATGATCGTCGGCGTACACCGTGAACCCCGCCGCACGGAGCTGCTCGGCGAACGCCGCGTACCTGCCCGAATGCTCGCCGACTCCGTGAGCGATCTGCACGACCCCGACAGGGTCCTGTGCCGCCCACTCCCGCGTCCAGATCTCCACCCCGTGGGCGTCGGTGTACGTGAAGTGTGCGCTCATGTCCCCATTCTGTCTGGCGCGCCTGCGCATGGCCACCACGATCCCGGACGAGTGAGCCCTACGATTGAGGCCATGACCGACCTCATCATCCACAACGCGCGCATTCGCACCATGGCCCCGGACGCCGAGGTCTCGGCGCACACCGCGGTCGCCATTGCCGACGGGAAGATCTCGGCCCTGGGCAGCGACGCCGAGATCCTGAGCCTCGAGAGCGATGCGCTCGAGGTCGTCGACGCACGCGGCGCCACGCTCACCCCCGGCCTGATCGACTCCCACCTCCACCCGGTGTGGGGCGCCGAACTCACCGTCGGCGTCGACCTCGGCGGGCTCACTGACATCGCAGACGTGCGGCGCGCGCTCGCCGCAGAAGCGGAGCGGCGGGGAGCCGATGAGTGGGTGCGCGGCTGGAACCTCGACTACAAGGTCTTCAGCAGCGGGGGACTCGACGGGAGCATCCGCGGCGACCTCTTCGACGACGCCGTCGATGGTCGTCCGCTGGCGCTCGTCTGCTACGACCTCCACACCGGTGTCGGCAATGCCGCAGCGCTCGCCGCCGCAGGCATCGACGGCTCCGAGCGCTTCGATGACGCGAGCGAGGTCGTCACCGGCGCGGACGGAAAACCGACGGGCGAGCTCAGCGAGATCCCGGCCTACATGATGCTCCTCGACCGCATTCCCGGAGCCGATGCCGCGACGATCGCGCAGCGCACCCGCGGCGTGCTCTCGGCCATGGCGGCCACCGGGGTCACTGGCGCAGCGGTGATGGATGGACGCGAGTCGACCCTCGACGTGCTCGAGACCATCGAGCGCGATCTCGACGGGCTCCCGGTCCGGCTGCACATCGCGATGTGGCACCAACCGGGAGACGGCGACGACCGGGTGGAGACGCTCACCGGGATGTACGGCCGGCGCGGCGACCGCTACGCCGTCTCGATGATCAAGATCTTCATCGACGGCGTCATTGATACGGGGACGGCGTGGCTGCACGAGCCCGACTCGTCCGGCGAGTCCCGCACCCCGTTCTGGGGGTCGATGGAGCGGTACGCCGAGGTCGTCCGCGCCTATCACTCTGCGGGATACCAGGTCGCCACCCACTCATGCGGCGACGCGGGCGTCGCGGCCGTCGTCGAGGTGTACCGGTCGCTCGACGGGCCCTCCGCCAACGGGGCACCGCACCGGATCGAGCACCTCGAGACGATGACCGACGACGACGTCGATGCCGTCGTGGAGAGCGGGGTCATCGCCTCGATGCAGCCGCTCCACATGCAGTGGCGCGAGGGCGATGCCTCGGACTCCTGGGCGGTCCGACTCGGCCCCGAGCGCATGCACCACGGGTTCCGCGTTCGCGACGTCATCGATCGAGGCGGCCACGTGGTGCTCGGCTCGGACTGGCCGGTGGCGCAGAACGACGCCAGGCTGGGCATGGCCTGGGCGCGCCTCCGCCGACTCCCCGGTGATCCGGACGCGCCCGTCTTCGAGGCGGACCAGCGTCTCAGCGCGGAGGAGACGCTCCTCGCGTACACGCGGTGGGCGGCTGAAGCGCTCGGCAGGGACGACCTCGGCATCATCGCGCCAGGGGCGGTCGCCGACCTCGCTCTGTGGGGCGACGACCCGATCGCCAGCGACAGCGACCGGCTCACCGACATTCCCGTCCTCATGACCACCATCGCCGGTACACCGGTCCATCGAGAGGAATCACCAGCGTGAGCGAGTCAGCGCATCCCCCGACCTCCCCAGCCCCGCTCGGCGTGAACGACGTCGGACTGAAACGGGTGCTCGGGCTCCCGTCGACGGTCTTCTTCGGCCTCGCCTACATGGTGCCGCTCACGGTCTTCACGACCTACGGCATCGTGACCACCGTGACCGAGGGCCACCTGCCGATGGCGTACGTCTTCACGCTCGCCGCGATGTTCGTCACGGCGCTCGCCTACGCGAACATGGTCAAGGCATTCCCGGTCTCCGGATCCGCCTACACCTACACGCAGCAGTCTTTCGGCGCGGCGCCCGGCTTCATCGCCGGCTGGTCGCTCCTGCTCGACTACCTCTTCCTGCCCATGATCAACTTCATGGTGATCGGGCTGTATCTCAACGCCGCCTTCCCCGCGATTCCGACCTGGGTCATCATCCTCGCGACGATCGTGCTCGTCACCGTGATGAACGTGATCGGGATCCGCGTAGCGGCGAGCTTGAATGCGGTGCTCATCGCCGTCCAGGTCGTCTTCATCGCGGTCTTCACCGTCATGAGCGTGCTCGCGCTCTCCGGGCAGGCGGCGGCGGTGCATCCGCTCGATCCATTCATCGGCGGGGGCTTCGACTTCTCCGCGATTGCCGCAGGCGCTGCGATCCTCTGCCTCTCGTTCCTCGGGTTCGATGCGGTTTCCACCCTTTCGGAGGAGACGAAGCATCCGAGGAAGACGATTCCCAGGGCGATCGTCATCTGCACGCTCGTCGCCGGTGCCCTCTTCGTCCTGCTGTCGTGGCTCGGGCACATGACGTTCCCCGACTTCACGCTCTTCACCGACCAGGACACGGCGGCGGTCGACGTGATGGAGCACGTGGGCGGCGCGTTCCTGACCGCGTTCTTCACGGCGGCCTACGTCTCGGGGGCGATCGCGTCCGCCATCGCTTCGCAGGTCTCGGTCTCGCGCATCCTGTTCTCGATGGGGCGCGACGGAGCGCTGCCGCGGCGGGTCTTCGGTATCGTGCACCGTCGATTCCAGACGCCGTACGTCGCCGCCATCATCGTCGGCGTGGTCTCCCTGCTCGCGCTCGTCATCCCGCTCGACACCGCGTCATCCATGGTGAGTTTCGGAGCGCTCATCGCCTTCACCTTCGTCAACCTCAGCGTGATCAAGCACTACGCCGTCGACCAGGGCCGCCGATCGGGGTACGACGCGATCAAGTACATCGTGCTCCCGGTGATCGGCGTCCTGCTGTGCCTCTGGTTGTGGACGTCGCTCACGGGCACCACCTTCGTCATCGGCATCTGCTGGGTCGTCGTCGGCCTGATCTGGCTCGCGTGGCTCACCCGCGGCTTCCGCCGACCGGCGCCGAAGCTCGACCTGAGCGACGCCGCGTAGACGACGCGCGTCAACGGCAACGGGCCCCTCCTGACGAATCAGGAGGGGCCCGTATGTGGAGGGGATGACGGGAATCGAACCCGCGCTATCAGCTTGGGAAGCTGAAGTTCTACCATTGAACTACATCCCCGCAGTGGGATGTCGTGGCCTGCGGCCGCCGACGCATCCACACTAGCAGAATCCTCGACGGCGAGACGATCAGTGCACCGAGAACCCGCCGTCGACGGCGATCGTTTGTCCGGTGATGTAACTGGCTGCCGGCCCCGCGAGGAAGACGGCGGCGCCCGCGAAATCCCCGGGAACACCGTTGCGGCCGACGAGCGTCCGCGCCGCGAGCGCCTCGACGGTCGCGGGGTCGGAAGAGAGACGCTCGTTCAGCGGCGTCTGCACGAAGCCGGGCATGAGCACGTTGGCCGTGACGCCTCGGGCCGACCAGGCTTCGGCCTGCGATCGGGCGAGAGCTTCGACGCCGGCTTTCGAGACGCCGTACGCTCCGCTCGAGGCGAAGGGACGGTGCGCCTGCTGCGAACTGAGGTGGATGAGTCTGCCGTACCCGCGTTCCGCCATGGCTGGCGCGAGACGCTGCCCGAGGATGAAGGGCGCGGTGAGATTGACGGCCATCGTCGCGTCCCAGGTGTCCTCGTCGAGCTCATCCATGGGTGGCCGAAGATTGATACCTGCGGAGTTCACGAGAACGTCGACGCGCCCGGCGGCGTCGGCGAGCGCGTGCACGCCGGTGCGTGTCGAGAGGTCGGCTGGCAGCGCGGCGACCCGACCCCCGGCGGCGGTTGCCGTTGACACCACCTCGTCGAGGGTGTCGGCCGTGCGTGCGGCGACGATGACCTCGGCGCCGGCGGAGGTCAGCGCCAGCGCTATCGCGCGCCCGATTCCGGAGCTGCCGCCGGTGACGAGCGCACGGCGGCCGGCAAGGCCGAACATGCGCGTCAGCGCCGACGGGGTGTCCGCGGATGGCATCCGATGCTCCTCGTCTGCCCTGATGTCGCCTACTGGCAGACGGCCGCTTCGCTGAGCACGTCGGCCTGCCCGTCGACGGTCCACGGAACCTCCATGGCGACACCGTTCTCGGCGCTGATCGATGCGAGCTGGAAGGCGAGGTTCCGGGCGAATCCGCCGCCTGCACTCGAGTTGTTCAGTGCGACGACCACGGTGTAGCCGGTCTCCGGATCCTGGAATGCCGCGCTGATCGTGCCGGGCACTGCACCCGCCAGCCCGTAGAGCGGACCCACGTTCTCGACGCCGAAGCTCCAGCGTTCCTGGGTGGGGGTCGCCTCGGGCTCGTCGCCGACGGGATCGCCGTTCTCGTCGCGCTCCGGATTCTCCGTCGGCACCGCGTCCGTGAGCAGCGGCGTGGTCTCCTCGGTCCCGAAGGAGCCCGCGAAGTACTGGTCGTAGAAGTTCTTCATGTCGGTGACGGTGGTCACGGTCGACGATGCGGTGCCCAGGATCGTCGGCGACACCTCGGTCATATCGATGGGGTCGACATCGCAGACCGGGTCGCCGCCCGACAGCGGGTACGACTTGCCGACGAGCGCATCGCCGCGCACCTCGAGCTCATTGTTCGCAGGCACGTAGCTCGATCCCATGCTCGCGGGTTCGAACACGCGGTCTCGCATCATGTTGGCGACGCTCTCGTGCTGCCCCACGTTCAGCGCCCGTCCGAGCAGGAGTGCATTCGCGTCGGAGCGATGGATGTCGAGGCCGGGCCAGGAGAGCGGCGAATTCACGAGCGACTGCGCGAGCAGTTCGCGATCGGTCCACGGGCGCGTGGGGTTGTCGACGTTGATGTTGCGGAAGGCGCCCTTGAAATCGGCGAGGCCAGAAGTCTGCTTGCAGAGCTGGGCGTACGTCGTGTCGCCGATCCCGACCTGTCGGGTGAGGTCGTCGGCCACCTTCTCGTCGAGCTCGACGTTTCCATCGGCGACGTGGGAGAGCAGGAGGGCGCACATCAGCGGCTGCGAGGTCTGCGCGGCGCGGAAGCGGGCGCTCGAATCGAGCTCCTCGTCGCCGTAGGCGCGGACGTACTCGCCGCTCTCGGGGGTCCACACGCCGACGATGGCGCTGTCGGAACGACTCAACTCCATCGCGGTCGCGATCGCATCATCGATGCTCCCTGCGAACCCGTCGCTGACCGTCGCGACGTCCGTCGAACCGCCGCCGCCACCTCCCCCGGTGCATCCGGTGAGGGCAAGTCCCGTGATGGCAATCGCGGCGATCGCTCCCGAGCGCGCGCGTCGTCCGAGTCGTGGGATCACTGAACCGCCAATCGTCGACAGGGTATGGGCTCTCGTGAGTCTACTGCGTCGCAGGTGAAAATTTCCGCCCCGCGCGGGGCCGCTCGACAGTACAGTGGAGCCGTGAAGAGTTTTGACCCGACCATTGTCGCGGGTGTCACGGGCCATATGAACGGTGATCATCCGGAGGACAACCTGCTGATCGCTCGAGCCTTCGGCGCCCCGGAGGCGGTCGGCAGCGAGATGATCGGCGTCGAGGAGTCCGCCGGCGTGTGGCGCATCAGCGAGGCGGACGGAGCCCGCGAACTGCGCGTCGCCTGGCCGGGTGGGCGCATCACGGAGCGCCCCCAGATCCGTCGCGAGGTCGTCCGTCTGTACCAGGACGCGTGCGCGAAGCTCGGGGTCGCCCCGCGCGACGAGCACGGATCTACCTCGGGTGCCGCCGCTGCTGCGGTGACGGAGGCGCCGGAGCCTGCGACGCAGTCGAGCGATGAGCGCCCGTTCTCGAGCGTGCTCCGAGAGGGCACCTGGGCGGATCACTCGGACAGCGAGGGCGCGGGCTTCATGGAGCGGATCATGCGCGGGACCGCGCCGCTCAGCGACTACGTCGCGCTCGTCGCCCAGCACTTCTTCATGTACGAGGCCATCGAATCCGAGGCGGCCCGCTTCGACGATGAACCAATGCTCGCCGAGATCCACCCTGCGGGTCTGGCTCGGCTCGCGGCCATCGAGGCCGACCTCCAGCACCTCATCGGTGAGGACTGGCGGCACCGCATCGCCGCGCTGCCCGCCGTCGAGCGCTACGCTGACCGCATTCGCGAGGTGGCGGCATCTGGGTGGTTCCCCGGCTATGTGGCGCACCACTACACGCGGTATCTCGGTGACCTCTCCGGCGGTCAGATCATCGCCAAGCGGGTCGCCCGGCAGCACGGCATCACGGGGGCCGGTGTCGAGTTCTACGCGTTCCCGCTGATCGGGGATCTCCCCGAGTTCAAGGATCGATACCGCAGTGCGCTGGACCGGCTGGGCGAGGGGCTCTCGTCTGACGAGCGCGAGCGGATGATCGCGGAGGTGCGCGAGGCCTACCGGTTCAACACCGAGGCGTTCGTCGATCTTGCGCGGGCGACCAGCCTCGCGTGACGCCTTCGCGCCGCTTCACTCGCTGAGCGATGCCAGGCGCGACTGCATGAAGCGAGTTACGTTGGGGTCGACGATCACATCGCGCGGCTGGAGCGGACGACGCATGAAGAGCCCGTCGAGCGTGCGCACCCGGCTGAGCGCGACGTACGTCTGACCGGCGCTGAAGGCCCGGGGACCGAGGTCGACGGTCGCTGAGTCGTAGGTGTGGCCCTGCGACTTGTGGATCGTGACGGCCCACGCGAGTCGCAGCGGGAACTGCTCGAACTCGGCCACCACCTCCTTCTCGAGCTTCTTCGTGTCGGCGTCATAGCGGTAGCGATACCGCTCCCACACCGTCGGCTCGACCTCGAACTCCTCGTCTCCGACCTCGACCCAGACGGTGTCCTTGAGTCGGGAGACCGTGCCGATCGTCCCGTTGACCCAGCGGCCGTCGGAGTCGTTGCGGAGGAACATGACCTGGGCTCCGGGCTTCAGCTCGAGCACCTCGTCGGCCGGGTACATGTTCTCCCGGAACTCGCCGGTGATGTCGGCCACGGCGCGGAGCGACGACCCTCCGATTCCCGCCAGCCGCTGCTGGTTGATCCGGTTCACCGTCGCGTTGGTCGTCGCGAGGGTGAGCACATCTTCGGGGGGCGTGCGGGATCCGGCCGCATTCAGCTCCTCAGCCATGTCGGCCGTGACCTCGCCGAAGCGGACCGCCCCGAGGATCTGCTTGAAACGATCGTCGCGCTGGCGATGGACCTCCGTGAGCTCGACCACCGTCATAGGAACCCGGCTCCAGACCTTCGCGTCGAAGAACCAGAGCGAGCGGTAGGTGTCGGCGAAGAAGGCTCGCTCGTGCGGATCCCGCGGCGGCACCGGTGGCAACTGGTACGGATCGCCGAACATGATGATCTGCGCGCCGCCGAAGGGGTCGTGCTTCTTGCCCCGCGCCTGGCGGAGAGCCCGGTCGATCGCGTCCATGAGATCGGCGGACACCATCGAGATCTCATCGATCACGAGGGTGTCGATCGAGGAGAGCATCTTCTTCAGCTCGCTCGGCTGATCGAGGTCGTGGTCTGCGATGACCCCGGTCGGCAGACGCAGCAGCGAGTGGATCGTCTGCCCGCCGACGTTGAGCGCCGCGACGCCTGTCGGTGCGCAGACCGCGATGATCTTGCTCGTGTTCCAGGAGAGGTGGTTCAGGATCGTCGACTTGCCCGTTCCGGCTCGCCCGGTGACGAAGAGGTGCTCCCGTGTGTGCTCGATGCGCTCGTAGACGGCGAGCTGCTCGGGGCTGAGTTCGGGGCGGGGCACGCGCCCATGTTAGCGTCCGTGGGCTCCAGCTGAGAGTTGAGTGAGACTGACTCAACTTTTCCGCCGCTGGCTTGACGCGGCTGGAGCGGCGACTAAACTTGAGTGCATGAGGCTCAACTCGGGTTGAGAACCGATCCGGGGAGCCGCACGGACCCGGGCCTCGCACGGCGAGCGCCCCGCAGATATACGCAGAGAGCAAGGAGAACACATGTCACGTGCAGTCGGCATCGACCTCGGAACCACCAACTCGGTGGTGTCGGTCCTGGAGGGCGGCGAGCCCACCGTCATCGCGAACGCCGAGGGGCTCCGCACGACCCCCTCGATCGTCGCATTCACCAAGGACGGGGAGGTGCTCGTCGGTGAGACCGCGAAGCGCCAGGCCGTCACCAACGTCGATCGAACCATCTCGTCGGTCAAGCGCCACATGGGCACCGACTGGACGACCGAGATCGACGGCAAGAAGTACACGGCGCAGGAGATCAGCGCACGTATTCTGCAGAAGCTGAAGCGCGACGCGGAGACCTACCTGGGCGACAAGGTGACGGACGCCGTCATCACTGTTCCCGCCTACTTCAACGATGCCGAGCGTCAGGCGACGAAGGAGGCCGGTGAGATCTCGGGCCTCAACGTCCTGCGCATCATCAACGAGCCCACGGCAGCCGCACTCGCGTACGGTCTCGACAAGGGCAAGGAAGACGAGCTGATTCTCGTCTTCGACCTCGGTGGTGGCACCTTCGACGTCTCGCTCCTCGAAGTGGGCAAGGACGAGGACTTCTCGACCATCCAGGTGCGCTCCACGGCCGGCGACAACCGCCTCGGTGGCGACGACTGGGATCAGCGCGTGGTCGACTGGCTCGTGCAGCAGTTCAAGAGCTCCACCGGTGTGGATGTCTCGAAGGACAAGATCGCTCTCCAGCGCCTCAAGGAGGCGGCCGAGCAGGCGAAGAAGGAGCTCTCGACCTCGACGAGCGCCCACATTCAGCTGCCCTACCTCTCGCTCACCGAGAACGGTCCGGCGAACCTCGACGAGACGCTCAGCCGCGCGAAGTTCGAGGAGCTGACGAAGGACCTGCTCGAGCGCACGCGCAAGCCGTTCGAGGACGTCATCAAGGAGGCCGGCATCAGCGTGAACGACATCGCGCATGTCGTCCTCGTGGGCGGATCGACTCGTATGCCCGCCGTCACCGAGCTCGTGACGAAGCTCACCGGTGGCCGCGAGCCCAACAAGGGCGTGAACCCCGACGAGGTCGTCGCCGTGGGCGCAGCGCTCCAGGCCGGCGTGCTGAAGGGCGAGCGCAAGGACGTCCTGCTGATCGACGTCACCCCGCTGTCCCTCGGTATCGAGACCAAGGGCGGCATCATGACGAAGCTCATCGAGCGGAACACCGCCATCCCGACCAAGCGCAGCGAGACCTTCACCACCGCTGAGGACAACCAGCCCTCGGTCGCGATCCAGGTCTTCCAGGGCGAGCGCGAGTTCACCCGCGATAACAAGAACCTCGGCACCTTCGAGCTGACGGGCATCGCACCCGCCCCGCGCGGCATCCCGCAGATCGAGGTCACCTTCGACATCGACGCGAACGGCATCGTTCAGGTCGGCGCGAAGGACAAGGGCACCGGCAAGGAGCAGACCATCACCATCTCGGGCGGCTCCAGCCTGTCCGAGGAGGACATCGAGCGCATGGTCAAGGACGCCGAGGAGCACGCGGCAGAGGACAAGAAGCGTCGCGAGAGCGCCGAGCAGCGCAACAACGCTGAGCAGCTGGCCTACTCCGTCGAGAAGCTCATCAGCGAGAACGAGGACAAGCTGCCCGAGGACGTGAAGTCCGAGGTGCAGAACGATCTCGACGCGCTGAAGCAGGCACTCGCAGGCGATGACGATGAAGCCGTAAAGACCGCAGCCGACAAGCTGGGCGAGAGCCAGGGCAAGCTCGGCGAGGCGATCTACCAGGCCGCGCAGCAGGAGACCCCCGAGGGCGAGCCCGCAGCGGAGTCATCCAACGATGACGACGTGGTGGACGCCGAGGTGGTCGACGACGACGAGGAGCAGAAGTAACCATGACGAACGAGCACAAGGACTCGGGCGAGGAATTCCCCGAGAACGGTGCTCCTCGCTCGGGGCCGGAGTCGGCGGACTCCGGCCCCGAGCCGCAGGGGGACCAGACGCACAGCGCCGAGAACGGTGACGAGCCCGAGGGCGAAGGCCTGACGGTCGAGGACATCCTCGAAGCGGAGCAGACCGGCGACGCCGCAGCGGCCGACGCTGACAACCCGCACCTCGAGGATCTGCGCCGCTTGAGCGCCGAGTACGCGAACTACCGAAAGCGCACCGAGGCGAACGCCGAGCGCGACAAGCAGCGCGCTACGGCATCCGCCGTGATGCCGCTGCTCGGGGTGCTCGACGATCTCGACCGTGCCGAGAAGCACGGCGACCTCGTAGAGGGCACAGCGTTCGCGACCATCGCGCACAAGATCCGCACGGCTCTGCAGCGCCTCGGCGTCGAGAGCTTCGGTGAGGCCGGAGAGCCGTTCGACCCGGCGCAGCACGAGGCCATCGCTCAGGTGCCGACTCCCGGCACGGAGCGCGACACCGTGCTCGATGTGGTGGAGCGGGGCTACCGGATCGGCGATGTCGAGCTGCGCCCCGCCAAGGTAGCGGTGGCGGTGGGGGCAGATGGCTAGTCAGGACTGGTTGGAGAAGGACTTCTACCGCACCCTCGAGGTGTCGAAGGACGCGTCCGAGGCGGAGATCAAGAAGAGCTACCGCAAGCTCGCACGGAAGTACCACCCCGACTCGAATCCCGGGGACGAGGCTGCCGAATCGAGGTTCAAGGAGATCAGTGAAGCGTTCTCCGTGCTCTCCGATCCCGAGCAGCGCGAGGAGTACGACCAGATCCGAGCCATGGGCGCCGGCGGGGCCCGCTTCTCCGCAGGCGGCACCGGCGGTCAGGGCTTCGACGACGTCTTCGGCGGTATGTTCGGCGGAGGCGCGGGCCGAGGCGGTCACCAGTTCACCTACCAGCAGGGCGGTGCGACCGGTTTCGAGGACATCTTCGGGATGTTCGGCGGCGGAGGCGCTCCACGCGGGCCGCAACCGGGCCGCGACATCCAGGCCTCGACCACGCTGGACTTCGAGACCGCCGTGAAGGGCAACACCATCACGCTGCAGACCCCGTCTGGCAACGTGAAAGTGAAGATCCCGGCCGGTGTCAGCGACGGCAAGCGCATCAAGGTCCGCGGCAAGGGCGAGCCGAGTCCGAACGGCGGACCGCAGGGTGACATCATCTTGACGGTGCACGTGCGCAAGCACCCGGTGTTCGAGCGCGACGGCGACAACCTCCGGTTGACGCTGCCCGTGACGTTCACCGAGGCGACGCTCGGCGCGACGGTGGAGGTGCCGCTGCTGGGCGGCGGCACCGTCAAGCTCAAGGTGCAGCCGGGCACGCCGAGCGGCCGCGTCCTGCGGGTCAAGGGGCGCGGTGTGCAGACGGCGAAACGCGTCGGCGACCTCCTCGCAGAGGTCCAGGTCGTCGTTCCCACGCACCTGAGCGACGAGGCGCGCGCAGCGCTCGAGGCGTTCAGGGAGATCGAACCGAAGGAGAACCCCCGCGACGACCTGATGGCGCGCGCCCGGGGCTGATCGCCGACTTCTGAAGCAGCGAGAGAGAGGGGAGAGTGATGGTACGAGGACCGCAGATGGACCGGTTCACACCGGTGTTCGCGATCGCGGCGGCTGCCGACCTCGCGGATATGCATCCGCAGACGCTGCGGCAGTACGACCGCATCGGCCTGGTGTCCCCGCAGCGTACCAGCGGCAACACGCGCCGCTACTCCCTTCACGATGTCGAGCGCCTGCGCGAGGTCTCCCGGCTCTCAGCCGAGGGGCTGAGCCTCGAAGGCATCAGGCGTGTGCTCGAGCTCGAGGACCGGGTGCGTGAACTCGACGCCCGCGTTCGCGAGCTCGAGCGCGCACTGTCGACCGAGATGCTGAACCGCCCCGATCGGCGCGTCTTCGCAGCCGGGGCGGCGGGCGAGGTCGTGACGCTCAAGCGGGGCACCCGCGTGCGGCGCAACGCTGACGTGGTCGTCTGGCGGCCGCTCGGCCGCGGCGATGGCGGCGAGCACCGAGGGAACGGCAGCGAGCACCGTGGAGGATGATCGGGATCCCGAGGAACTGTTCCGGTCTCTCTCCCGGTACCCCGATTTCGATGCGGTGGAGCTGGAGGCGTACGACGCCACCGACCGCCTGCTGCTCGACACTGCCGAGGCCGCGATCGCGGATCTCGCTGACGGCGAGCTCGTTGTTATCGGGGACCGTCACGGCGCGCTGACCATCGGTGCCCGTGCGCTCCTCGGTGCCACGGGGATCCGCGTGTTCCAGGACCCGCTGCTCGGGGAGCGCGCACTCGCCGCCAACGCGGAGCGTCTCGGTGTCGACGACTTCAGCTCGCGTCCACTCGACCGGTCACTGCTCGACGGGGCTCGGGTGGTGCTGCTCCAGCTGCCCAGGAGCCTCGACGCCCTCGACGAGATCGCGCGCGCGATCGCCGACTGGGCGGATCCCGCGGTGCAGGTGTTCGCTGGCGGGCGCGTCAAGCACATGACGCTGACCATGAACGAGGTCCTCGGCCGATCCTTCACGAGCGTGAGTGCCGGCCTGGCCCGGCGTAAATCACGCGTCTTGAGCGCCTCGGGTCCCAGGGCCGGCGAAACACGTTTCCCGGTGTGGGGCGAGGACCCGGACCTCGACTTCCGTGTCGCCGCGTTCGGGGCGACGTTCGGGGGTGCGACTCTCGACCACGGCACGCGCCTGCTGCTCGCAGCGGACGGTACCCGTGACGCGATCGCCGGCGCGCAGCGCGTCGTCGACCTCGGCTGCGGGAACGGCGTCCTCGCGACGGCGGCGGCGCGTGCGAACCCGCGCGCCGAGGTGATCGCCACCGATCAGTCCGCAGCCGCCGTGGCTGCCACCCGCCTGACGAGCGAGGCCGCGGGCGTGGCCGATCGCGTGCGGGTGCACCGCGCGGATGCGACGGAGGCCGTGCCCGACGGCTGGGCCGATCTGATCCTGCTCAACCCGCCGTTCCACTCGGGATCGACGGTGCACGCCGAGGTCGCGCATCGACTCATCCGCTCGAGTGCCCGCGCTCTCGCGCCTGGCGGAGAACTCCGCCTCGTGTTCAACACGCACCTCGCCTACCGCCCGCTCGTGGAGCGTGTCATCGGCCCGGTTGAGCAGGTGGCGCGCACCCGCACGTTCACAGTGCTCGCGGCACGGAAACGGCGCTGAACCTAGCCGGACACCTCGATGATCGTCTTCCCGAAGTTGCCGCCGTCGAGCATGCTCGTGAAGACCTCGGGGGCCCGATCCAGACCTGCGGTGATGTCCTCGCGGTACTGGATCTTGCCCTCGCGCACCCAGGCGCCCATGTCCCTCAGGAAGTCCTCGAACATGGTCGGCACGAACTCGTTCTGAATGAAGCCGCGCAGCGTCAGCGACTTGCGCAGGACCAGTCCCATGAGCGCGGGAGCCCGGTCGGGACCCTCGGGCAGCTCGGTGGCGTTGTAGCTGGCCGCGAGACCGCAGACCGGCACGCGCGCGAACGTGTTCAAGCGCGGCAGAATCGCCTCGAACACCGCGCCGCCCACGTTCTCGAAGTAGACGTCGATGCCACCCGGAGCGGCACTGCGCAGTTGCTCGACCAGGTCGCCCGACCGGTGGTCGAGCGCCGCGTCGAAGCCGAGCTCCTCCAGATAGGCAACTTTCTCAGGTCCGCCGGCGATCCCGACGGTCCGGCATCCCTTGAGCTTCGCGATCTGGCCGACCGCACTGCCGACGGGACCGGTAGCTGCAGCGACGGCGACGGTCTCACCCGGCTGCGGGTTCCCGATCGCCAGGAGACCGGCGTAGGCCGTGAACCCGGGCATGCCGAGCACGCCCAGAGCGGTGGTGACCGGCGCCTCGTCGGGATCGAGAGCCCGGAGCGTGCTTGCACGCTCAGTGCTGAACGTCTGCCACCCGCCGTAGCCGAGGACCGTCTGCCCGGGCTCGAAATCCGGTGAGCGAGACTCGAGCACCTCGGACACCGTCGCCCCCACCATCACGTCGCCGACCTCGACGGGTTTCGCGTAGGATTCGGCGTCGGACATGCGACCGCGCATGTACGGGTCCAGGGAGAGATAGCGGGTGCGGAGGAGCACTTCGCCATCGCGGGGCTCGCGTACGGACTGTTCGTCCCAGAGGAAGTTCTCGGGCTTCGGTGCGCCGTGCGGGCGGGACTGGAGGCGCCACTGCTGGCTGGTGTACGACATTCGTGCTCCTTCCGGGGTGATGATCGCTCCGTTGCTCACACCACCCTAGGGGTCGGGCCTGGACGCACCCGCCACGCTTCGGCGCCCAGGGTCGCGGGGCGGTCACACCCCGCCGAGATCGCACTTCGTCACGCTTCAAGCGCTCTGAAACCCGACAAACTGCAACCTCGGCGGGGCGCGGGGCGCGGGGCTCGGGTGCGAGGCTCGGGCGCGGGGCTCGGGGCTCGGGCTCGGGGCGCGGGGCGCGGGGCGCGGCGCGGCCGCACCCGCCCATCAGCGGTCGAGGCGTGCGCGGTTCCGCGCCTCGATGAACTCGCGGGCGGTGAGCTGATGATGCCGTGCGGGGTACGCATCGGCGGTGATGCCGCGGATGAACGCTCCAGCGTCGACCTCGAGCGCCGTGGCGAGCCTGATGAGCGTCTCGGTGGTGGGGCTGGAGACGCCGCGTTCGATCTTGCCGACGCTCGTCCAGTTCACATCCGCGAGCTCTCCGAGGTTCTCGAGTGAGATGCCGAGGTCCTGACGGGCGCGACGGATGCGCTGGCCGATGAGACGGGCGGCTTCGGAGTGAATTCTGGGCACGGTTCTAGCGTGCAGGCACGGGGAATGGGAGTCCAGTCACTCCAGGTACTGTGCCGTAACCTCCTGAGACATTTTTCTTTGCATTCACGGCTAGAACTGATACCGGTTCAGGGCGGGCGTACAGTTGAGATCGCCATGACTGACTCCTCGCGACGGCTGCTCCTGCGGCTCGCCCCCATGATCTACGGGCCGTCCGCCCTGTTCGGACTCGGCAAGGGGTGCATCGTTCCGATGGTGCCGGTCGTTGCGACATCGCTCGGCGCAGATCTCGGCCAGTCGGGTGTGATCGCCTCGTTGCTGGTGGTGGGTCAGCTCGTCGGCAATCTGCCGGCCAGCTGGATCGTGTCGCGCGCGGGCGAGCGCATCGGCATGCTGGCGGCCTCAGTCGTGGCGCTCGCCGGCGCGGTCGGGCTGGCGCTCGGCTCGAGCCTGGTGCTGCTCGCGGTCTGCGTCTTCGCGATCGGCGTGAGCACCGCGACGTACAACCTCGCAAGGCACGCCTTCATGACGACGCGGGTGCCGGTGCCGTTCCGGGCACGGGCGCTCTCGCTGCTCGGGGGAACTTTCCGTCTCGGCGCGTTTGCCGGGCCGTTCGTCGCGGCTGGCATGATCGCGCTGACGGGGGATCCGCGCAGTGCGGCCTGGGCGTTCGCCGTCGCGCTCGCTCTGGCGGGCGCGCTGATCGGGTTCGGGCCGGATCCTGAGCGGGCGCTGGCGCGCGAAGCTACCGGAGGCAACGGAGCGAGTCGACCCGGCGACCCCGCTCAGCCCCTTCCCGGCGTGTGGCGCACCGCGGGCGCGTACCGAGGCACCCTCGCCACGGTCGGGGTCTCGGCCGCGCTCCTGTCGGGATCGCGCACGGCCCGCGATGTGCTGCTGCCGCTGTGGGGCGTCTCGATCGGCGCCGATGCGTCGCAGATCGCGCTGGTGGTCGGGGTCTCCGGTGCGATCGATTTCGCTCTCTTCTACGTGAGCGGTCAGGTAATGGACCGCTTCAGCAGGCTCTGGGCTGCCGTGCCATCGTTGATCGCCATGTCGGCAGCGTTCATCACGCTCTCGTTCACCCACGATGTGTCGGGTGCGTTCGCCTGGTTCGTGGGGTGCGCGGCCGGACTCGGGCTCGCCAACGGGCTCTCGAGCGGGATCATCATGACGGTCGGCGCCGACCTCGCACCGATCGATCACCCGGCGGCGTTCCTCGCCGCGTGGCGCACGCTCGTCGATACCGGTGGGGCGCTCACGCCCGTCGCGGTGTCGGCCATCGCCGCGCTCTCCCTGCCGGTCGCCTGCGGCGTCGCCGGAGCCCTGGCGCTGTGCGGCGCGGCGGGGTTCTGGCGCTGGTTGCCCCGGAATCCGCCGCCTGTGCAGGCTTTCCCGGAGACCTCGCCCTAAGCTGGGAGTGCCTGTTCCCGACACGAAGGACCCGCACACGCCGTGACTCCGAGCGACTCCGACTCCCACCGACCGCTGCGCATCCTCATCGGCTGCGACACGTTCTCACCCGACGTCAACGGTGCCGCTCGGTTCGCCGAACGCCTTGCCGCGGGCCTCGTCGAGCGCGGCCACGAGGTGCACGTGATGGCGCCGGGGCGGCGCTATCGGCGCACGCCGGCCGCCGTCGAGATCGTGGAGGGGCAGCCCGTGATGCTCCACCGCCCGCCTTCGGTGCGCTGGCCGCCGCATGACTGGTTGCGTTTCGTCTGGCCGTGGCGCGCGAAGCACTATGCCCGGAAGGTCGTCGATGCGGTGCAGCCCGACGTGATCCATATCCAGTCCCACTTCGTCATCGGGCGCGGCCTCTCCCGGGTCGCCCGGAAGCGCGGTATCCCGATGATCGCGACGAACCACGTGATGGCCGAGAACATCCTCGACTTCACCGTCATGCCGCCGCTGATGGACAAGCTGGTCATGAAGGGGCTGTGGGCCGACGTGACGCACACGCTCGGCATGGCTCGAGCGGTGACCACGCCGACCCGCCGCGCAGCCGACTTCCTGGAGGGGACGAGCGGGATCCGCGGCGTGATCCCGATCAGCTGCGGCATCGACCGGTCGCACTACCGACCCGACCCGACTCCGCGCACGGAGCATCGGCTGCTCTTCGTCGGTCGCCTCACGACGGAGAAGCGCGTCGATGTCACGCTCCGCGCGATCAAGCGGCTCGATCCGGCGCTCGACGTGAAGTTCGACATCGTGGGCGGCGGCGATCAGCTGAAGCACCTGGAGCAGCTCACCGAGGGTCTGGGCCTGCAGGATCGCGTCACATTCCTCGGCCGCATCGACGACGCGGAGCTCGTGGAGACCTACCGCCGCGCCTCGGTCTTCGTCATCTCCTCGATCGCTGAGCTCCAGTCGATTGCCACCCTCGAAGCGATGGCCTCTGGCCTGCCGATCATCGCGGCCGACGCGGTCGCGCTGCCGCACCTGGTGCAGAACGGCGAGAACGGGTACCTGTTCGAGCCCGACAACGATCAGCAGCTCGCGGCGCGGATCACCGACGTGCTCACCGCCTCGCCGGAGGAGTGGCAGCGCATGCAGCAGGCTTCGCTCGACGGCGCGGCGGTGCACGACATCACGCGCACCCTCGACACCTTCGAGGCGCTCTACCGCGACGAACCGCTGCCGGAGTGACCGTGCGGCTCCTCTTTGACGCGCGCTACATCCGCACCGACTTCCACGACGGCATCAGCCGGTTCTCCGCCGAGCTGGCGCGGGCTGTCACCGAGGAGGCGCCGGCGCACGGCGTCGAGGTCGCCTTCCTGATCCACGACCCCGCGCAGGCCGCGCTGCTTCCCCCGGGAGCGCGCACCCTCAAGATCCACGCGCCGACGTCGGCGAAGGAGCCATTCACCGCGCTGATCCTGAACCGGTACAGGCCCGACGCCGTCTTCTCGCCGATGCAGACGATCGGCTCGCTCGGGCGGCGCTTCCGCCTGATCCTGACGCTGCACGACACGATCTACTACCGGCACCGG
The DNA here is from genome assembly GCF_020096995.1 of Leucobacter sp. Psy1. NCBI lineage: Bacteria > Bacillati > Actinomycetota > Actinomycetes > Micrococcales > Microbacteriaceae > Leucobacter > Leucobacter sp. Psy1. Next base: position 2,904,757 of record NZ_CP083692.1, on the reverse strand, counting down.
ACGCCGCCGCGCGACCTCGGCTGGGCGGTCCGCCTGGGGTGGCGCCTGTTCCACCTGAGCTACGTGCCACAGCGCCTCGTGCTCAACCGCGCCGATGTCGTCGCGACCGTGAGCGAGACGAGCGCGCGCGAGTTCGCTCGGGTGCGGCTCACGCGGCGGCCAGTGGTCGTCCTCGCGAACGCGCCGCAGCGGCTCGCCGAGATGCTTCCCGCCGACCGGCGCGATGGAGCAGACCCGGTGGAGCATCGACCGGATGTCGCGCCCCGCAACATCGTCTACATGGGGTCGTTCATGCCCTACAAGAACGTCGAGACGCTCGTGCGCGCGATGCGGGATCTGTCGGACCACACGCTCCATCTGCTCAGCCGCATCACGCCCCAGCGGGAGCGCGAGCTGCTGCAACTCCGCGAGCCAGGGGGCGGCGAAGTCGTGTTCCACCACGGCGTGAGCGACGAGACCTACGCCGCACTGCTCGACGACCGCGCGCTACTCGCCACGCTGAGTCTCGACGAAGGGTACGGATTGCCGATCGCCGAGGCGCTCGCCTTCGGAGTTCCCGCCGTGGTGAGCGACCTGGAGATCTTCCGCGAGGTTGCGGGCGAGGGGGCCCTGTATGTGCCCCCGACCGACCCGGGTGCGTTCGCGAGCGCCGTGACGCAACTGGACGACCCGCTCACGCGATCGCGCACCATCGAGTCGGGACTCGCGCATGCCCGGCGCTTCTCATGGGAGCGCACCGCCCAGCAGCTGCTGCGGACGGTGCGCGAGGGGGACGCCGAAAGCGCCTGAGCGTTCTGCGCTCAGAAGCGCCAGACGACCGCCTGGAAGCCCTCGGGGGGCTTGGGCGTCCAGTGCTCGTCCTTGCTGACGAGTCCGGATCCGCCGGGGTTATTCGACTCGATGATCTCGAAGGTGCCGTCGTCGTTGACGCCGGTGATCATCAGTGTGTGCACGCCCGTGACCCAGGAGGTCGGGGATGCGAGGTGCTCGTACTGCACGATATCGCCCGGCTGCGCGTCCTCGATCGTGAGGCGGGTCGCACCCTCGTAGTTCGAGACGGGGTTGCCGCTGCCGTTCCAGGCGCCGTCGCCCGCCTTGATCCAGCGCTGAGCCGACATGATGCACTCGCCTGGCTGGCTCCAACCCGTGGGGCGGCTCGTGCCGACCTCTTCTTCGGCCGCAGCGATCGCCGCATCGACGTCGAAGCCGGCCGGCGTGGAGCCGGCGCTGCTCGTCTGCAGCATGGCATCGAGCACCTCGACGTTGTCGGTCTCGCTGGTGTCGAGTGTCTGCGAGATGTTCGCGAGCGGAGCGACTGCTGCGGGTGCCGAGAAGTCCTCTACCGGTGCCGTTGCGTGCGCCGGGGTGGCGGTGAGGGCGAAAGTTACGCCGGAAATCAGCGCCACAATAAAGGTCTTAGCGGGGATCTGCACTCGGGCTTCTCCTGGGTTGGGGACAAAACTGACGTCATCTCGAACGAGCGGGGAGGGTGAACTTCACCGTGTCTCGAACAAGTAACGAACCAACCCAGTATGCGTTACTGAACCGTTACCTTGCAACCCTCGGTCGAAAATCGCCGGTTCGCTGAGGCTATCAGTGCCTCTCCTCGGCGTGTCGGACAGCCTGACCGGTGACTCGGAATAGTTATGGCTGGCATCACGTTCCTGAATGTCAGTGCTATCCTGAATGCTTGTGCCTGAAAGGAATGACGGACGAATGACAGCAACTGAGACGTCGAACTCGAGAAGCTCCACCGAGAAGCGGCGAGTCCTGCCGAAGTGGATGACCTCGTTCGGGTGGCAGATCCTGATCGCCCTGGTCCTCGGCATCGCGCTCGGCGCCGTGGTCCTGTCGATGGGCAGTGACCCGGACAACCCCAACGGCCTCCATGCGACGCTCCAGGTGATCGGCTCCAGCTACGTGAGCCTGCTCCGTGCCGCTGTCGTGCCGCTGATCTTCACCGCGATCGTGTCGAGCATCGTCGGCCTGCGCAAGGTCACGAACGCCGCGCGTCTCGCGGGTCAGACGCTGCTGTGGTTCGCCATCACGGCACTCATCGCCGTCTCGATCGGTCTCGTGCTCGGCACGGTGCTCCAGCCGGGTGCCGGCACTTCCAGTTCCACCGATCTCCAGACCGGCGATCCGTCGAGCGTCGGCGGCTGGTGGGACTTCCTCCTCGGACTCGTGCCCGCCAACTTCCTCGGCCTCGAGGTCGGCACGCAGGTCGTCGACGGCGACGTGTCGGCCAGCCCGAGCTTCAACGTGCTCCAGGTCATCGTCATCTCCGCCGTCATCGGTATCGCCGCGCTCAAGGTGGGGGAGAAGGCGGAGCCGTTCATCCGCATCACCGAGTCGGCGCTCGCCGTGATCCAGAAGGTGCTCTGGTGGATCATCCGCCTCGCCCCGATCGGCACGCTCGGCCTCATCGGCAACGCCGTGGCCTCCTACGGCTGGGCCACCATGGGGTCACTCACGCGGTTCGTCGCCGTCCTGTACTTGGGCCTCGCGCTGGTGCTCTTCGTCGTCTACCCCGTGCTCATCAAGACGCACGGGCTGTCGATCAAGCAGTACTTCTCCGGGGTGTGGCCCGCGGTGCAGCTGGGCTTTGTGAGCCGCTCATCGATCGGCACGCTCCCGCTGACGCAGAGCGTCACCGAGCGCAACCTCGGCGTGCCGCGCGGATACTCGTCGTTCGCGGTGCCCTTCGGTGCGACGACGAAGATGGACGGCTGCGCGGCTGTCTACCCGGCCGTGGCGGCGATCTTCGTGGCGCAGTTCTTCGGCATCGAGTTGACGGTCTTCCAGTACCTGCTCATCGCACTCGTCGCCGTGGTCGGTTCCGCGGCGACCGCGGGCACGACCGGTGCCACCGTGATGCTCACGCTCACGCTGTCGACCGTCGGCCTCCCCCTCGAGGGCGTGGGCCTGCTCCTCGCCATCGACCCGATCATCGACATGGGCCGCACGGCGGTCAACGTCGCGGGCCAGGCACTCGTGCCGACGATCGTCGCCAAGCGCGAGGGCATACTCGACCTCGACCTGTACAACGCCTCTCGACGGGGGCGCGCGTTCAACTTCGACGATGACGCCGACGAGGCGCCCACAGATGCCGAGTCGGTCAGCGACGGCACGGCGGAGGGCGACGGGCACGTCACCGCGAGCGACACGACCACGTCGATCGGCACCGGCTCCCGCGCGTAGCGGCGAGGCCGGCCCGCCCCGACCTCAGGCTTCGGGGCGGGCCGGCGGCTCGAACACCGCGAGGCTGAACCGCGCCGGGACGGTCGAACTGTTGCGGTAGGCGTGCGCCGCATCACCGGGGAACGCGACGGCGTCGCCTTCCTGAAGCGTGGACGCGTGGCCGTCGCACTCGACGACCACGGTGCCCTCGAGCACCTGCAGCAGTTCTCGGGTGCCGGGTGTGTGCGCGTCGCTCTCGTGCGCCTCGCCGGGCATGAGCGTCCAGTCCCAGAGCTCCATGATGTCGGGGCGGGGTGCGTTCGCGACGAGGACCCCCCGTCCCCCGTGCTCGCCCGACCAGAGCCGCGGACCGTCTCCGTTCCGCGTCACCTTCACCGAGCGGGGCGCGGGAGGCTCCACCAGCTCGGGGAGCCCCACGCCGAGCGCTTCGCTCAAACGCAGGAGGGTGCCGACGCTCGGGTTCACGGCGCCCTGCTCGACGTTCACCAGCATCCGGCGGCTGACGCCAGCCGCTCCCGCGAGTCGGTCGAGCGTCCATCGGCGCGCGTTGCGCTGCTGCTTGACGCGTGCGCCGATCGCCCGAGCGAGCGCCTCGGTGTCCGATGTCATGCGTGCAGCATAGTGCACTTGGCCGCGTCGTTCGCAGGGGCGGTCGTTCTAACGGGACGGATCAGGACGCCTGCCGCGACGACCGCTTCGTGCCCGTACCCGTGCCGGAGGACTTCGAAGACTTCGCGGACTTCGTGCCTCTGCCAGCACTCGACGACTTCGCCTTCCCTCCGGACTGTGCCTTCGCGCCGGACTGTGCCTTCGCGCCGGACTTCGCCTTCGCGCCGGACTTCGCAGTCGAACCCGATGAACCCTTCTTCTTCGATGGCCTCTTCGACTGCGACGCCGACGACGGCCGCGACCCTGACGAGCGCGACCCTGACGAGCGTGATCCTGATCGAGACGCCCGCGACTTCTTGACGCTCGCGCGCAGCGCTTCCATGAGGTCGATGACCTCGCCTCCCTCGTCCTCGTCGGCCTCCCCGAACGTGGCGTCGGTGTCGAGCGCGTCCCCCTGTTCGAGTTTCGCGTCGATGAGGGTTCTGAGCTCCTCCTGGTACTCGTCGCGATACTGCTCGGGGGTGAAGTCGGCCGAGTAGCTCTTCACGAGCGAGGCGGAGAGCTGCAGCTCCTTCGCCGAGATGCGTACGGTCTCGTCGAGGGCGGGGAAGTTCGGCTCCCGCACCTCGTCGGCCCAGAGCAGCGTCTGCACCGTCAGCACGTCGTCCCGGATCCGGAGTGCGGCGAGCCTGGTCCGCTGCCGCAGGGCGAACTGGACGATGGCGGTGCGTTCGGTCTTCTCGAGCGTGCGCCTGAGCAGCACGTACGCCTTGGTGGACTTGCCCGCCGGTGCCAGATAGTAGGTGCGATCGAACAGGATCGGATCGATCTGGTCGCTGGGCACGAACTCCACGACCTCGATCTCCTTGCTGCGCTCCTGGGGCAGCGCGTCGAGTTCGTCGCGGGTGAGGACGACCGTCTCGTCGTCCTCGACGTAGGCCTTCTCGATGTGGTCGAAGGGGATCACCCGCTCGCACACGTCGCAGCGCCGCTCGTAGTGGATCCGGCCCCCGTCCTCATCATGCACCTGATGGAGGCTGACATCATGGTCCTCGGTCGCGCTGTACAGCTTGACGGGGACATTCACGAGTCCGAAGGTCACGGCTCCGTTCCAGATCGCTCTCATGCACCCCAGTAGAGCGTGCTCGAGGTGCGATCCGCCACCCCTTGCGCCCAGCGGAGCTGTGGCGCGACGATGGGGGCGTGGCGTCGAAGCAGCAGACCGTGACGGTGGAGGGTCGGCGGGTGCGGGTGTCGAATCTCGACAAGATCCTCTACCCCGAGACCGGAACGACGAAGCGCGATGTCCTCGAGTATCTGCAGGGGATCGCGCCCGTCATGCTGCCGCACTGCCGGGACCGCGCCGCCACCCGCAAGCGGTGGCCTGACGGCGTCGAGGGGCAGATGTTCTTCCAGAAAGACATCGGCGAGGGCGCCCCCGACTGGGTCGAGGTCCGAGCGATCGAGCACCGCGACCACGTGAATCACTATCCGCTCGTGAACGACCTGCCGACTCTCGTGTGGCTCGGGCAGCTCGCCGCGCTCGAGATCCACGTGCCCCAGTGGCGATTCGGCAGGGGTGACGCGCAGCAGCACCCCGATCGGCTCGTGCTCGATCTCGATCCTGGTCCGGGCGTCTCGCTCCGGGAGTGCGCCGAAGTCGCGACCCTCGCCCGGGGCATCCTCTCCGATATGGGGCTCGCGGCGGTGCCGGTGACGAGCGGAAGCAAGGGGATCCACCTGTACGCCGCCCTCGACGGATCGCAGACCTCGGACGAGGTCTCGCAGGTCGCGCACGAGCTCGCTCGGGCCCTCGAAGCCGATCACCCGGAGGAGATCGTGAGCTCCATGAAGCGCTCGCAGCGGGAGGGGCGGGTCTTCATCGACTGGAGCCAGAACAACGCGAGCAAGACGACGATCGCGCCCTACTCGCTGCGCGGTCGCACCAGGCCGACGGTCGCGGCGCCCCGCACCTGGCGGGAGCTCGGATCCCCGCACCTGCGGCAACTCGAATACCACGAGGTGCTCGAGCGGATCGAACGTCGGGGTGATCCGATGGTCGCCGTCACCGACGTGGAACAGTCGGTAGGTGCGGGGGAGGCACCGCGCGACCGGCTTGAGATCTATCGATCCAAGCGGGATCGGCGCAAGACGACCGAGCCCATGCCGTCGGCGGTGGGAGGTGGGTCGGAGACCGGGGGACCCGTGTTCGTGATCCAGAAGCACGCCGCCCGAAACCTGCACTACGACTTCCGTGTCGAGCACGACGGGGTACTCGTGAGCTGGGCGCTGCCGAAAGGCGTGCCGACGAATCCGAAGCAGAACCGGCTCGCGGTGCCCACCGAGGACCACCCGATGGACTACCGCTTCTTCTCCGGTACCATCCCGAAAGGCGAGTACGGGGCCGGCACGGTCGAGATCTGGGACACCGGTGCGGCGGACATCGAGAAGTGGCGCGACGACGAGATCATCGTGACCCTGACGGGTGCCGAGGACGGTGGCCTCGGCAGACCTCGTCGGTTCGCGCTCTTCCGCACGCGGGACGATCCGAAGAAACCCCAGTGGATGATCCATCTGATGCAGGATCAGGACCCCTCGCCGATTTCCCCTCCGGCCAAGGGTGGTGATGCTCGCAGGCGCTCGGGTCCGGGCGCCGGGGAACGTCTCTCGCCGATGCTCGCGACGCGAGGCCGTTCGGGTGGGCTCGCAGCGCTCGAGGAAGACAAGTGGGCGTTCGAGATGAAGTGGGATGGCATGCGCGCCGTGATCGCTGTCTCACCCGAGGGGGTGCGGATCAGGAGCCGCACGGGGAAGGACGTCACCGCTTCGTACCCCGAGCTGGCATCGATCGGGACGGCACTCGGTGCGGATGACGCGGTACTGGACGGTGAGATCGTCGCGTTCGACTCCGGCGGTGCGGCAAGCTTCTCCCGTCTGCAGCGGCGCATGAACGTCGTTGCGGAGCGCGAGATCTCTGAGGCGCAACGGGAGGCACCGGTATCGTTCGCGGCATTCGACGTGCTCCGGGTGAATGGGCGCCAGACGACCGATCTGCCCTACCGCGACCGTCGCGAACTACTCGAGGAGATCGTCGATGAGGTTGCCGGGGTGCCGATCTTCGCACCGCCCGCGTTCGAGGGGGACGCCGCTGCCGCGGAACGCGCGAGTCGCGAGCTCCGCTTCGAGGGCGTCATGGCGAAGCGTCTCGACAGTGTCTACCGGCCGGGCAAGCGGACGAGCGACTGGCTGAAGTTTCCGCACGGGAACGCGGCAGAGGTGATCGTCATCGGGTGGCGCGCGAGCGAGACCGAACCGGACGGTCTCGCGTCGCTGCTGCTGGCCGTGCCAGGCGCGTCGGGCCTCGAGTACGTGGGGCGCGTGGGCACAGGGTTCTCGAACGCCGACCGCACGCGCATCCGCGAGCAGCTCGCACGCATCGAACGCAAGACTCCGCCCGCGTCATCGGTGCCGTCCGCCGATCGTCGCGATGCCACGTGGGTGACGCCGAAACTGGTGGGAGAGGTGTCGTTCCGGGAGATCACCGAGGAGGGGCGGCTTCGCCAGCCGGTGTGGCGCGGGTGGCGACCCGACAAGGCGGCCGGCGACGTCGTGGCGCCGGGGGCGTAGCACTCGGCACCCGGACGCAAAAAAGTCCTGAGCCGCGACATGTTCGTCAACGATGTCGCGACTCAGGACAATTGGCGGAGCATGTGGGATTTGAACCCACGAGGGCGTGAACCCAACACGCGTTCCAGGCGTGCGCCATAGGCCGCTAGGCGAATGCTCCTGAGCCGACTCGAAAAAGCCAGCGTCATCTATCCTAGCCTGTCGCGCGGCGCAGCGCACACCGGCTCACGCTGCCCGGCACCCAGGCCTCAGCGGCTCAGGCGAGCGGGTGCTCCACCATGGCCCGCCTGGCGTCGTCGATTTCGTCCTCACTGGGGCGGGGGTCGCGTCCGTCGACGGCGGCGAAGGCGATCGCGGCGATCGTGAGGGCGAAGGCGAGGATTCCGAACGGGTTGCAGAGTGCGATCGACATCTCGTTCCACACCGGACCGCCCCACAAGCCCGCGAGGGAGAGGAGGCCCTGGTTTGACAGGTCGGGCACCGTGAGGCCGAACGCGATGGCGTTGGCCCACGAGAGGATCAGCGTGACGAACACCCGTCGCCGGGTGCGGCGCCCCTTGCGGTGCGTGAGGGTCATGCGGCGCGCCGTCCACCACTGCAGCCAGACGTAAGCGATACCGATAGTCGGGACGTACCAGATGGAGAGCGTGCCGCCTATGCCGAACAGCCAGCGCCCGAGGGTCATCCAGAGTGCCAGGACGATGCCGATCAGGGTGATCAGGTGCGGTTTCACGGGGCGTTTTCCTCTGCGATTGAAGCGATGTTTTCGGGGTATGACGACCAGCCAACCAGAATTCGCGCGGCGTCGCGAAAACTGCTATTCTCGAACGGTTGCTTCCGCTGGGAAGCCGCGCCCCGATAGCTCAGTGGTAGAGCACTTCCATGGTAAGGAAGGGGTCGCCAGTTCAATCCTGGCTCGGGGCTCTGACTCTCTGGCTCGCCTCGTGCGGGCCAGTTTGGCTGAGTAGCTCAGCTGGTTAGAGCGCACGACTCATAATCGTGAGGTCGCGGGATCGAGCCCCGCCTCAGCTACAGAGAGTCACGAAGAAACCCCCTCATCTGAGGGGGTTTCTTCGTTGCCGGGACTTCCGAGTTGCCGATGGTCCGTTCAGCAAGCCGCTGCGGAACGGGCAGTGCTTGAGTTGCCGTAACTCTCGACAGGGCACCCCTGCTGTGAGATGTTGGTGACCGAAGGTGGTTGTCGCCGGCGCCCGGTTCGGAGAGAGGCGGAGTTCATGACGCATCGGTTCCCGGATGATGGATACGAAGGGCACGCTGACGCAGCGCTCAATATCGATCCGGTGTTCACGCGGCCGGGCGAGGCGACCTCTATGCCGAAGTACCAGTTCCCAGAAGAACTCATGCAGTCGGACACGGCGTACCAGATCGTCCACGATGCGGCGATGCTCGACGGGAACGCGCGCCTGAACCTCGCGACGTTCGTCTCGACCTGGATGGACGAGAACGCGCAGAAGCTGTACGCGCAGGTCGCCGACAAGAACATGGTCGATAAGGATGAATACCCGGCGACCGCAGAGCTCGAAGAACGCTGCTGGCGGATGCTCGCTGACCTGTGGCACATCGCGGATGCCGATGACACGATCGGAACGTCGACGGTCGGCTCCTCCGAAGCCTGCATGCTGGGTGGACTGGCATTGAAGCGTCTGTGGCGGGAGCGCAGACTCGCATCAGGGCTGCCCGCGGACCGACCTAACCTCGTCCTTTCGGCTGGGGTTCAGGTCGTGTGGGAGAAGTTCTGCAACTACTGGGAGGTGGAGGCCAGATACGTGCCCATCTCCGAGGAGCACCTCGGGCTCGACGGCTCCGATCTTGAGCAGTACGTCGACGAGCACACGATCGGCGTGGTGGCGATCCTCGGTCAGACCTATACGGGCATCTATGAGCCGGTTCAAGAGATCGCGGCGAAGCTCGACGAGATCGAACGCGATCGTGGCATTGACGTGAGGATCCACGTCGACGGCGCCTCGGGTGCGATGGTGGCACCGTTCTGCCAGCCCGAACTGGTCTGGGATTTCCGCATCGACCGTGTCAACTCCGTCAGCACGTCGGGGCACAAGTACGGCCTCGTGTATCCGGGAGTCGGGTGGGTCGTCTGGCGCGATCGTGCCGCGTGTCCGGAGAGCCTCATCTTCCATGTGAGTTATCTCGGCGGCGACCTTCCGACACTCGGGCTGAACTTCTCTCGTCCTGGAGCGCAGGTGCTGTTGCAGTACTATCAATTCCTTCGACTCGGCTTCGCGGGGTATCGACGCATCCAGCAGAACTCCCTCGACGTGGCGCAGTACCTCTCGGGCGCTATCGCTGACATGGGGCCGTTCGCCCTGGTGACTGCGGGGGACACGATCCCGGTGTTCGCCTGGAGGCTGGTGGAGGGGTCTTCGAGGAATTGGAATCTCTACGACCTTGCGGACCGTCTGCGCATGCGGGGATGGCTGGTACCGGCCTACCCGCTCCCGGAGCACCTGACTGAAGTGGTCGTGCAACGCATCGTGGTACGTGCGGGGTTGAGCCGCGATCTTGCGGGGTACCTGCTCGACACGATCCGTGAGGAGGTGTCGTTTCTCGAGTCCTTGGATGCACCGATGCCTCGGCGTGCCGGGGGTGGCGGATTCGCCCATTGAGGAGGCGACGAGTGAGGAGTGGTATCGATGTGTACTCGGGTGCTGTGGCCGGATGCCGGCGGCTCGGTGGTCGTCGGGCGGAATATGGACTTCCATATGGACCTGTTGACGAATCTCTGGAAGATGCCGAGGGGAGTCAATCGGTCGGACGGAGCGGGCGGAGAGCTGACGTGGAGCGCGAAGTACGGCAGCGTGGTCGCGACGGCGTTCGACCTCATCGCGACCGATGGGATGAACGAAGCGGGCCTCGCCGGGCATGTACTGTGGCTCACCGAGTCGGAGTACGGGAGCCCTGATAGTTCCAGGGTGCGGCTCAGCCAAGCGGTGTGGCTCCAGTACTACCTCGATATGTTCGGCACCGTCGCCGAAGCGGTCGACTGGACGGAGCGCACGCAGGTCCAAGTCGTCGAGCTCTTCGATCCCACGGGGCATCTCGTGCCGAAACTGCACCTCGCCCTGAGCGATGCGTCAGGCGATTCCGTGATCATCGAGTACATCGATGGTGTGGCTCGCGTGCACCATGACGCCGGGTATCGGGTCATGACGAACTCGCCCCCCTATGAGCAGCAGATCGCGGCGTGGCGGGAGTTCGCCGAAGCCGGGACACCGTCAGCACTCCCGGGCTCCACGCTGGCGAGCGACCGGTTCATCCGTGCATCGTACTATCTCGAGCAGCAGCGCACTCCGGAGTCCGCGGCGACCGCGATGGCGGCCATGTTCAGTATCATTCGGAATGCGGCTCAGCCGTTCCGAGCCCCGGAGCCCGGAAAGCCGGAGGCGTCTCAAACGATCTGGCAGGTCGTTGCTGATCAGACGCGCTTGAGGTACGCATTCGAGTCGACGACGAGACCCAACATTGTCTGGGTCGACTTCGTCGAACTCGATCTCAGTAGCGGGTCACCGGTGATGAAGCTCGACCTCGTCGGCCGTCTCGCGTTGGAGGGTGGGCTCTCCGGGAACGTGAGCTATCAGTTCACAGAGGTCGATGAGGCGGAGACACGGGTGGTGGAGGCCGGGATGCAGGCGCTTGAGTTCGTCGCGCAGAAGCGCGACGAGTTCGCACGACTCGTCGCGATGGTGAACCAGGCTACGCGCGGGGCGTCGCGCACGCCTCCTCGCTGAGGTTCTCCCTGGCCCAGTCGCCGAGGGAGAAGAGTGCGGGGAGGAGCGCCCGGCCGGATGCAGTGAGGCAGTATGTGACGGTCGTCGGGGGGCCGGGATCGACGCTGCGCTCGATGAGGCCCGCTCGCGCGAGCTCCGTGAGGCGGTCGGAGAGCATGGAATCGCTGATGCCGAGCGCGCGCTTGAGCGTGCTGAAGCTGGTGGGGCCGTCGGCGAGCACGCTGATGAGCATGCCGTTCCAGCGCTTGCCGAGGAACTGGAACGCTCGCGTGAGTGACCCGTCGCAGGCCCGGTGGTCCTCCGCGACGGGCTCGAGCGGTTCGCCGGCGGTCGCCATAACAGTCATGATACTCCACTTCGAACTTGACTGTAACTACGGTTTTAGGAGTAGCATTGGAATCCGTAGCCATAACAGCGCAACAAGATTTGGGAGTACATCCGTGACCACTACCGCACCGATCGCACTGGAGACGCTCGACACCCCGTCGCGCGAACTGCTGTTCACCGACGCCCGGACGGCGAACTCGTTCACTGACGAGCCCGTCACCGATGCAGAGCTCCAGAGCATCTGGGAGCTCACCCGCTACGCGCCGACGATGGCCAACGGCCAGCCCCTGCGCGTGCTGTTCGTCCGCACCGACGAGGGCAAGGCCCGTCTCCTGCCCCACATCGCCGAGGGCAGCAACCGGAACAAGGCCGAAGCTGCCCCGGTCGTCGCCGTGCTCGCCTACGACGCTGACTTCCACGAGCAGTTCCCCGTGACGTTCCCCGATCGCGGCGAGATGTACCGCGAGAACTTCGGCAGCATGCCGTCGGAGGCGCGCGAACCCATCTCGAAGTACAGCGCTGCCCTCGCAACGGGTCAGTTCTTCCTCGCCGTCCGAGCGCACGGCCTCGCCGTCGGGCCGATGGCCGGGTTCGACACCGACGGCATCGACCAGGAGTTCTTCGCCGGTACCTCGTGGAAGAGCCACCTCGTCGTGAATGTGGGGCACCCGGGCGAGAACCCCTGGTTCCCGCGTCTGCCCCGCGTCGCTGTCGAGGACGCCGTCGCCTGGGCCTGACCCGCGGCCGAGTTTCGAGGCCCGGGCGATCCGATGTGGATCGCCCGGGCCTCGCTCATGCCCTGAGCCGCGCGGGGGTACGCTCGGGCAGCCGCCGGACGACGATGGAGCCGGCGATGAGTCCTCCCGCGAGGGGCATCAGACACAGTTGCAGCATCGTGCCGAAGATGCTGACCGCGATCATGAGATCGAGGAAGTACTGCTGCATCTGGGCGGAGAAGAGCTGGAAGGAGACGTTGTAGAGCAGGCCGAAGATCAGGATCGCGATGCCCCAGATCAGCATGCGCTTCGCGACCGCCGCGTTGTCGAGCCGGATCTGGTGCGGTGGGACCTCCTCGGGAATGTCGGGGTCGTCCGGGCCGATCAGGTTCTCCGTCATCGCGAACTCCTTCGCTACATTTGTAGTGCACGTCTCTCCCACCGTCCCAACCGACGACGCGCGGCGTCAATCGCTGGCGACGATCGTTACTTCTGCGTTGCCCGGTTGATAACCTCGGCGCATGTCGATCGTGATTCGCCCGCTGGCCGACGAGGACATCCCGGACGTGGTGCATCTGTGGCACGACGTCGGGCTGACGAGACCGTGGAACGACCCGCACGAGGATATCCGGCGTGCCCGATCGGTCTGGCCAGATCTGCTGCTCGTCGCCGAGGACCGGCCGGGAGCCGGACTCGTCGGCACCGTCATGGCGGGCTACGACGGGCATCGGGGGTGGCTCTCTTACCTGGCGAGTGCTCCCGGGCGTCGCGGGGAGGGGATCGGGCGGGCGCTCGTCGCCGAAGCGGAGGTGCGGCTCACCGCGCTCGGCTGCCCGAAGGTCATGCTCATGGTGCGGGCCGAGAACGACGCGGTGATCGACTTCTACCGCGCTGACGGTTACGCGGTGAATGACGTGGCGGTGCTCGGCAAGCGGCTGATCCCGGACGAGTGATGCCGCGCCGTTCCGCTCGATGAGGTGACCCGACTCCAGAATGTCGGAGGCGGCGCGTAGTCTGACGCTGCGCATCTCGCGGCACATCGGAGTGCCGCGCGGGCCGAGCGGAGGGAGCCGCACCGATGCCGAACACTCAACCGTCGCTGTTCGAACCCGATGAGGCGGGCCGGCCGCTCGCTGACCGCTTGCGCCCCCAGTCGCTGGAGGCGGTGGTGGGGCAGCAGCACCTCCTCGCCCCCGATGCGCCGATCGGCCGGATGGTTGCCGAGCACCGGCTCATCTCGATGGTGCTGTGGGGACCGCCGGGGTGCGGCAAGACGACGATCGCACGGTTGCTCGCCGAGCGCACCGACCTCGTGTTCGAGCCGCTCTCCGCCACGTTCTCGGGTGTCGCCGATCTGCGCAAGGTCTTCCAGGCTGCGCAGAAGCGGCGGGAGGTGGGGCAGGGCACCCTGCTCTTCGTGGACGAGGTGCACCGGTTCAATCGCGCGCAGCAGGACTCCTTCCTGCCCTACGTCGAGGACGGCACCATCGTGCTCGTCGGCGCGACAACCGAGAACCCCAGCTTCGAGCTGAACGCCGCGCTGCTGTCGCGTTGCCAGGTCTTCGTCCTTCGACGCCTCGACGAGCCGGCACTGACGACACTCATCGACCGTGCCACAGCGGTGGCGGGGAAACCGCTCCCGCTCGATGAGGAGGCGCGTCACGCACTGGTCGCCATGGCCGACGGCGACGGTCGGTATCTGCTCAATCTCATCGAACAGCTGCAGACGGTCACCGGCACGCTCGACGTCGCCGGGCTGACCCGATTGGTGCAGCAGCGCGCCCCGCTCTACGACAAGTCGCAGGAGGGGCATTACAACCTCATCTCCGCGCTGCACAAGTCGATGCGAGGCTCCGACCCCGACGCTGCGCTCTACTGGCTCGCCCGAATGCTCGAGGGCGGGGAGGATCCCCTGTACATCGCGCGCAGAATCGTACGATTCGCGAACGAGGACATCGGGATCGCCGACCCCGGCGCCGTGCAGCAGGCGCTCGCCGCCTGGGATGTCTACGAGCGTCTCGGTTCGCCCGAGGGTGAACTCGCGATCGCGCAGGCCGTCATCTACCTCGCGACGGCCCCGAAGTCGGTATCGGTCTACCGCGGCCTCGGGGCGGCGCGACGACTCGCGAAGCGGACGGGCTCGCTGATGCCCCCTGCGCACATCCTCAACGCTCCCACTGGATTGATGAAGGATCTCGGGTACGGGGAGGGATACCAGTACGACCCCGATGCCGAGGGCGGATTCTCGGGCGCCGACTACTTTCCGGACGGGCTCCCGCGTGAAACGGTCTACCGGCCGACGGGCAACGGCTTCGAACAGGTCGTTCGGGATCGCGTCCGGGAATGGCAGCGCCTGCGAGAACGGAAACAGCGCTCCTGACGCGACTCGACGGCTCAGAGAATTGCCTGCAGAATTCCTGCGGCGACGAGCGCGACGAAGAGGGTGTTGAAGATCGCGGTCGCGATACCCGAGATGAGCACGATCGTGCGGTTCAGCCCTGCGGCACTCATCACGAACGCATTGATTGCCACGCTCACCAGAAACCCGCCGATGAACATGGCGATCGGAATGCCCCACTTCTCCACCCGGGCCATGATCTTGCGCTCGCGCTCACCCTTTCGGCGTTTGTCGCCGATGCGCGATCCCCAGGCGACCGCTCCGAGGGTCGTCAGCACGGTGCCGCCGGCGCCGACGAGCACGGTCAGGAGCCACGGAACACCTGCGACGATCCCGATCGCTGCCGCTACGTCGCCCTCGAGTGCTGGCACCATCCCGATGACGAGTACCGCGATCACCTGCAGGGCCAACGGCAGCGTATCGACGAACTCCTGCAGCTGGGTGATCAGATCGGCGAACATGAGGACCCTCCGTTCTCCCGGTCTCGCGCGGTGACCGCCGGGACTCGTGAATGCAGTGATTCGAGTCTTCCGAAAGACATCTGCGCGAAGTAGTCCCGCCGGGTCACGACCCGATGTGACACCGCGTCACGGCTGACCGTCCGCTGAGAGGAGCGACCGTTTCTGGACGGGATGTCCGGTCTGATGGTGTAGCGTCGCGGGTTCCGACCTCTTGAGGAGTTTTTTGCCTATGCCGATCAAGCGCATTCTCGCCGCCGTCTCTCTCGTCGCCGCTCTGGCGCTCGCCGGATGCTCCTCTGCGGACGGTGCGGCGGATGAGACGGACACGTCCGCCGGAGCGGAAGCAGGAGTGCCAGAAGCGGAGCTCGACGGGCTGCCCGACGTGGTGGCCGAGGTGAACGGCGACGAGATCTCGCTCGACGAGTTCACCCGCAACTACGAGGGGCAGCTGCAGCAGGCGGCGATGCAGTCGCAGACCACTGGCGAAGCAGTCGACCAGAATGCGCTCAAGGAGCAGGTCGCCAACCTCCTGGTCGACAATCACTTGCTCACGCAGGCGGCCGCGAAGGCCGGGATCGAGCCCACCGACGCGAACATCGACGACGAACTCACGGGTCTCGCCGAGCAGAACGGCATGGAGTCGGGTGACGACGTGCTCGCCGCGCTCAAGGAGCAGGGTCTCAGCGAGGACGAGGTCCGCGAAGACCTCGCAACGCAGTACCAAGTGACGGCGTACATCGAGCAGGAAGCCGATATCGCCGACCCGAGCGATGCCGAACTCAAGGAGCAGTACGACGCGCTGGTCGAGCAGCAGAGCGCTGCTGCCGACGCCGGCGGCGAGATGCCGCCCTTCGAGGACGTCAAGGAGCAGCTCGCCGAGCAGTCCAAGATGCAGCAGCAGAACGAGGCGGCCCAGGGGATCGTCGATGACCTGCGCGAGGGCGCGGACATCACCATCCACCTGTGATCGGTCACCGCACCCGCACGTAGCCGCCCGATCCGTCGGTGTCGACCCACCCCAGGTCGATGAACGCATCGATCCACCCGCGCATGGGCCACCAGCCCCACCGCTCCGCGAAGCGGGCACCGTTGCGGAGGATGTCGTCAAGGTGCTGGATCGGCGGATCCTGCACGGGGTGGTGCTGGTGGTAGGCCCTGGCGTCGCCCACCCAGACGAGGTCGACTCCGGCGGTGCGGGCGCGCTGACCGAAGTCGGTGTCTTCGCCCCCGTAACCTGCGTAGCCCTCGTCGAATCCGCCGATGCGCTCCCACGTCGACGTCTCGAGGGCGAAGGACAGGGACCAAAAGAGCTCGTGGCTGCCTCCCGTCACGGTCTGACCGTGGCCGGGCGCGGGGCGGGCCGGGTGCGGGGCGTCGAGCGCGGGCAGGTCTGCGAGGTCGTACCCCTCGGGCCCAGACGGTTCGAGATACGTGACAGGCCCGCAGAGCAGGTGTCCGCGGGAGTTCGCAGCGAGAGCCGCGTTCCGGTACCCGGCCACGAGGCCGGCTCCGGGAATGCAGTCCACGTCGAGGAAGATCAGCAGTTCGGCACCGTCCTCGATCGCCGCTGCCGCACCGAGGTTCCTGGCGCGGGCGAGGGGCAGGCGAGCCGGATCTCCCTCCAGGCGCATCGTGCGCAGCTGGGGCGCGTGCTCGTCGACCGGCAGTCCGGGATCCGAGATCGCGACGAGCACGTGGCGGTCCGCGAGTGACGCGTGCGTCCCTCCGCTGAGTGCTGTGCGCTGCATGCGCCAGTGGTCGTGACGCCCGTGGGCGATCGTGATGACGGCGGTGCGCATCAGCGCATCCCCCGTTCGGCGGGGCCGTCAACTCCGTCGACCCCGTGAAGCCCGGCGAGCTGGGCGATCGCGGCCGCCGCGCGAGCGGCGCCTCCGCCGTCGTTCCAGCTCGCCCACTGTGCCCCATCGAGTGCGCTCGCCCGCTCCAGGAGCTCCTGCCACCCGCTCGTGACACACCGATCGAGCACGAGGGCCGGCCAATCGCCAGAGCGCAGCGCACGCGCCGTCGCGAGTTGCTCGTCGTGCGGGCGAGACTGCGGAATCACGATAGCGGGCCTTCGGGCCGCGGCGACGTCGGCGAGCGCTCCCTGGCCGGCGTGCGTGATGACGACGCTCGCGGTGTCGAGGCGCGGGCGCACGTCATCGACCCAGGCTCCGGAGCCCCCGAGGTGCTCCCAGGTCCACTCTGGCGCCGAGCGCTGCGCGCGGAGCACCGCGGCAGCGGTGAAATCGTCTCCTCCGCTGCCGGCCAGCACGAGAGCCCTGCGCGGGAGGGGCGCGGACCGCAGCTCCTCGCCCCGCTCAGGAAGGGTGCCGCCGATCGCCCCCACCGCCACGAGCCTGCGAAGGGCCGCAGGCGACAGGCCGCGAATGACATCGGCGGCCTCGGGTGGCCACGCGGCGAGGACCACCGACGCGATCTCGAAGCCGAGCCGATGGGCCTCGTCGTCACGTGTTCCCGGCAGTGCGACGACTGCGATGGGGACCCCGTGAAGGCGGCCGAGCAGTGCCACCTCGACGGAGACGTCCACGACAAGTGCCCGTGGCCGGGCGGAGGCGATCCACGACGAGACCCTCGCCGTGCGGTCCCGGAGTCCCTCCGATCCGAGCGGCACCCAGTGCAGGCGGCCCTGGGCGCGCGCATCGTCATCGGCGTCACCCGAGTCCAGAGGGAGCTGCACCCAGTCGCCGGGCCACGCGGAGGGGCGGGGAAGCGAAGAGAGCCCCGTCACCGGTTCGTCGAGCTCTCGAGCGATCGCGGTGGCGCGCGATGCGTGACCGCTGCCGTGGTGGTGCACGTAGTAACCGATCACGCAGCCTGCCTCACGCCCGCGACTCGCTCGAACATCGTGACGTAGTCGTCGATCATGCGGGCGCTCGAGAGGCGCTCCTCGGCGTAGGCGCGGACCGCAAGGCGCGACATGCGCCGAGCACGCCCGATCTCACGGGCGAGCGCGCCCACATCCCCTGGCGGGCTCAGCACCCCGCCGGGATGAGCGACCACTTCGCCGAGCCCGCCGCGCGCGAACGCGACCACCGGCGTACCGCAGGCCATCGCCTCCGCAGCGACGAGACCGTACGGCTCGTCCCAGACGGGAGTGACGAGCGCGACCGCTGACCCGCCGACGAGCCGGCAGAGCGCCTCGGTGTCGAGGTGTCCGAGGTACCGTGCATCTGGTCCGAGACGCGGAGCGATCTGCGCCGCGAAGTAGTCCTGGTCGTAGGAGGGGCCGGCGAGATCGATCGGGATCCCCGCCAGTTTCGCCGCGTCCATCGCCAGGTGCGGCGCCTTCTCGGGGACGAGCCTGCCGGTCCACACCGCGCGCTCGCCACCGGGGCCTGCGACCCACCGGTGCGTGTCCACGCCGTTGCGGATCACCTCCGGCCGCGTCACCGACCGCCAGTGCTCGGCAGTGGCGCGGCTCACCGCGACGAAGCGCGATTCCGGCGCTGCGAATCGCAGTGCCGATTCGAGCCAGGGTGTCGGCGGGGTGTGCAGGGTCGTGACCATCGGAACGGCGATGGACGCGGCCATCGCCACCGGAAGATGATGCAGGCTGTTGTTGTGCACCACGTCGAATCGGTCGGCTCCCGAACCGGCGAGCGCGAGCATGAGGGAGAGGTAGGCGTGGTGCTCGCGCATCCAGAGTTCGGGCGGCGCTCCGACGTCGGCTCTGGCATGGTCCGACGGGGCGTAGGGCGCCACGTCGAGGGTCGTGATGCGGAGCCGCTCATCGGATCCGGGCGCCGCGAAGACGCTGACGTCGTGCCCCCGCTCGAGCAGTCCGGTCGCCAGCGAGTGGGTGTGCGCTTCAAGACCGCCGGCGAACGGTTCGCGGATCGGGAAGCGGCTCGAAGCGATGATGCAGATGCGCAGCGGGTTCACCGCAGCAGCCGTTCGTAGAGCAGTGAGTGCGCCGCGGCGACGCGCTCCCGTTCCGCGCGGCGCGTCCGAATGGACGCGGTATCCGGTCGTCCGGCGTCTCTGGCCCGCCGCAGTGCGCGCGTGAGCGATTCGGCGTCGAAGCCGTGTTCGTCGTGCGTGTACTCGAAGACCGGTCCCTGATCTCGGAAGTACCCGCAGGTCGGTGCGACGACAGCTGTCCCGAGATCGCGGCAGGCCTCCAGCCACCCGGAGTGGGTGCCGAACCGGTAGGGGAGCACCGAGACGTCGAGCGAAGACAGATACTCCCACAGCTCGGCGTCGCTCAAGAAGTCGTGGATGCGGAGGTCGAGCGATCCGTGCGCGGCGGCAGTCTGCAGAAACTCCGCCAGAGGGGCGTCGTATCGTTCGCCGTCGGCGTCGAGCACGTCGCGGTGACCGTTCACCTGCACTTCGAGGCCCGGCCACTGCTCGGTCGCGGCGCAGATGGCACGGATCACCGGCAGGGGGTCCATGCTCGCGCGCAGGCTCTTCACGTGCACGCCGACTCGAAACGTCGAAGCATTGCGGGGACGCTCCGCGTGCTCGGCCATGGTGGCGAAGTCGACCACGTGAGGGTGGGGGAGGACGTGGGCCTCGCGCCCCCAGCGTTCACGGATCTCGGCCGCAGCACCGCGGGTGAGGGTGATGAGTGCGTCCGCTTGCGGCACGATGACGTCGAGCTGGGCGTCGTGCAGCCGACGGTCGAGATGATGCGGGTTCCGCAGGTCGTGAACGGTGTAGACGAGCGGGCGGCCGGTCTCCCGCAGCGCATCGATCCACTTCTGCAACTGTTCGGGCGTGCGGGCGTCGAATCCGAACTGGAGGTGCATGACGTCGAACTCCGGGTGCTCGCGCACCCACTCGGCCTCGAGCATCACGGGAGGCCACCACCGCGACTGCGCGGGGCGGACGGGGTCGTCGGGGTCAGGGTCTCGGAGGCGCTGCACCACCGGCATACCCGGCAGGTCGCGCTCGGGAGCGAGATGCCGCACGTAGACGTGGTCCTCGGGAATCGAGGCGACGCGGATTCGCGGGAACTTCTCCGGAGTGCGATCGTGCTCGAGCAGGGCGGGCCCCGACGGGCCGGTGGCGTCACTGTTGCGCATTGATCCTCATAGAGACCATTAGGTGTCCTTGAGCCCTCGGTGAGTAGGGCCTTGCAGTGTGCCTCATCCGGGTGCTACGCGAGCACGGCAGCGCCACCCCGTCGACGGGGGCGTCGCCGCCCCCTACAGTGGTCTCACCCGCCCCCTCGAAACGGAGCAATGCATGAGCGCAGCAGGACACCCGGAACCACGCACGTTCGGCGTCGAGGAGGAGTACCTGCTTCTCGACAGCTCCACCGGTGAGCCGAGAGATCGCGCTGCCGCGCTCCTGTGGTCGGACGCCGAGCTGGAGCGGCGTGCGGATCGCGAGTTCTTCTGCAGCCAGATCGAGACCGCAACCCCCGTGTGCACCACCGGCGCAGAGGCGGATCGCTCCCTCGCCGACTTCCGCGCCCGCGCGGCCGCAGCCGCCGAAGCGCAGGGGATCCTTATCGCTGGCACCGGACTCCCACCGGTCGGCGGCGAGGTCGCCGGTACGATCACTCCGAAACCGCGGTACCGCGAGATCGCTGCGATGTTGCGCCACGCAGCTGCGCACCAGTACGTCTCGGGAACCCACGTGCACGTCGAGGTGCCCGATCGCGACGCGGGCATCGCCGCGATCGCGGCGCTCTCGCGCTGGTCGCCGGCGCTCCTCGCGCTCACGGCGAACTCGCCGATCTGGGATGGCACCCCGACCGGGTTCGCGAGCTGGAGGCACATGGTGATGCTGTCGTGGCCGCTCGCTGGTTTTCCGCACGGCTTCGTCTCCGGCGAGGAGTACACGGCGGGTGTCGAGCGCCTCGTGTCAGGCGGCATCATCATCGATGCGGGCATGCTCACCTGGGTCGCGCGGCTCTCGGAGCAGTACCCGACGGTCGAGCTGCGCATCGCGGACGCGCAGCTCGACCACACGCAGGCCGTGAGCTTCGCGCTCCTCGTCCGGGGGATCGTCGAGCGCAGTCTCAGCGAGTGGTCGGCCGGGCAGCCCGTCGCCTGGCCGGCGCGCGCCGACATGATCGACGGTGCCCTGTGGATGGCGGCTCGGGACGGCCTCTCCGGGGCGCTCATCGACCCCGCGACCGCCGAAGTGCTGCCGGCGCGCGACCTCGTAAGGCGGATGGCGGAGTACGCGGCGCCCGGTCTGGAGCGGGCGGGTGACACGGCCCGTGTGACCGCGTACCTCGAGCATCGCCTTGCGGTCGGGAGCCCGGCGCAGGAGCAGCTCGACCGCTTCGCAGCCGAGGGCGTCGCGGGCCTCCTGC
This sequence comes from Leucobacter sp. Psy1, assembly GCF_020096995.1. Classification (NCBI taxonomy): domain Bacteria; kingdom Bacillati; phylum Actinomycetota; class Actinomycetes; order Micrococcales; family Microbacteriaceae; genus Leucobacter; species Leucobacter sp. Psy1. Next base: position 2,883,359 of record NZ_CP083692.1, on the reverse strand, counting down.
CGCTCTACGCCGGGGTCACCCTGTGACGAGCTTGCGCGCCTCCTCCCGGTGGGCGGCGATGAGCGCCTCAGTGTCCAGCCCGGACACCCGCCCGTCGATGACCCGCCACTGACCGCCGACCATCACGCGGTCCGCACGCTCGGCCCCGCAGAGGACGAGCGCGGCGAGCGGATCATGGGCCCCGGAGAATGCCAGCCCATCGAGGCGGAACAGTGCGAGGTCGGCCTGCATGCCGACTTCGATCCTGCCGATGTCGCTTCGACCGAGCGCCCGAGCCGACCCGGTGGTCGCCCAGTCGAGCACTCGAGCGCTCGTCACTCGCTCAGCCCCGTACCGCAGACGCTGCACGTAGAGCGCCTGTCTCACCTCGCGGATGAGGTTCGACGCGTCGTTCGATGCCGACCCGTCGACCCCGAGTCCGACTGGCACGCCCGCGTCCTCCAGCTCGACCGACCGCGCGATGCCGGACGCGAGGCGCATGTTCGAGGTCGGGCAGTGCGCCACCGCGACCCCGGCGTTGCCGAGTCGCGCGATCTCGTCGTCGTCGAAGTGGACGCCGTGCGCGAGCCAGGTGCGGTCGGTCAACCAGCCCACCGAGTCCAGATAGTCGACGGTGCGCAGACCGAAGCGCTCGCGGCAGAAGTCCTCCTCGTCCAATGTTTCGGCGAGGTGGGTGTGCAGGCGGACGTCCAGTCGCTCGGCCAGCGCCGCGCTCGCCGCCATGAGCTCCGTGGTGACCGAGAACGGGGAGCAGGGCGCGAGCGCGATCTGCGTCATGGCTCCGGCGCCGCGCTCGTGGTAGCGGGAGACGAGCCGCTCGGAATCGGCGAGGATCGTCTCCGGATCCTGCACCGTCTGCTGCGGCGGGAGCCCGCCGTCCGCTTCGCCGAGCGACATCGACCCGCGGGTGAGCACCACGCGCATGCCGAGCCGGCGCGCGGCCGACACCTGAGTGTCGATCGCGTCGTCCATGCCGTCGGGGAACAGGTAGTGGTGGTCCGCGGCGGTCGTGCAGCCCGACTCGAGCAGCTCGGCCATCGCGACGGTGCTCGCCAGTTCGAGCGCCCGCGGGGTGAGACGCGCCCACACCGGGTAGAGGTTCACGAGCCACCCGAACAGCGGCAGATTCGCGACCGGAGCCCAGGCGCGGGTGAGCGTTTGATAGAAGTGGTGGTGCGTGTTGATCAGCCCGGGCGTGAGCACGTGCGCGCTCGCGTCGAACGTCTCGTCTGCTGCCGGCTCGACGCCGGCCGGGACGAGTTCGACGATCGTGCCGAGCGTCGTGTCGACGACGATGCCGCGGGCCGCTCGGCTCGCATCGGTATCGCGCCCGAGGTGGATCGCGAGCGGGTCGCGGAACCAGATCCTGGTCATGGTGTCGCCTCTCCGCTGGCGACACGAACCGGAGGCGGATGCCGCCAGCTCAGGTATTCCGGCGTCTGCTGCTCCGCCGACCGGCGTGCGTCGCCGATGCGGGGAAGCGTAACACGGGGGGCGCGTCCGACGTCAAGCGTGGAATATCGGGTCTTGCCGTTCTCGAATCCGTGACCTACGATCGCTCACAGAAAGTTTGTTGCCACGATGCGGAATGAATGTTCCGTCGTGGGGGAGGGCGCCGTCCGGCGATCCGCCCGGCCCATGAACCTCGATGGAGAGCGTCATTCATGTCTGCACCGAAGAAGAACACTCCTGCCGCACCGCTCCGCCCCGAAGACGAGCGCCTGCCGTTCGGCTCGCTGCTCGCCTACGGCATGCAGCACGTCCTCACGATGTACGGCGGCATCATCGCCGTTCCGCTGGTGATCGGCAACGCCGCGGGGCTCGAGTCGGCTGAGATCAGCCTGCTCATCGCCTCGTGCTTGTTCGTCGGCGGCCTGGCGACGATCCTGCAGTCGTGGGGCTTGCCGTTCTTCGGATCGAAGCTGCCCCTCGTGCAGGGTGTCTCCTTCGCCGGCGTGGCGACCATGACGGCGATTCTCGCCGGCGGCGAGGGGCTGCAGGGCGTCTTCGGATCCGTGATCGTCGCCTCCCTCATCGGCCTGATCGTCGCCCCGTTCTTCGCGAAGATCGTCCGGTTCTTCCCGCCCGTCGTCACCGGCACCGTGATCACGACGATCGGGCTGTCACTCATGCCCGTAGCGGCGGGCTGGGCGATGGGGAGCAACCCCGACGATCCCGAGCACGGCGGGCTCCGGAACATCCTGATCGCCGTCGGCACCCTGGCGCTCGTCCTCATCCTGAGCAAGGTCGGATTCGCCGTCATCTCACGGCTCGCCATCCTCCTGTCCATCGTCATCGGCACGGCGGTCTGCGCCATCTTCGGCTGGGCGGACTTCTCGAGCGTGACCGAGCGCGGTTTCTTCGCGGTCCCCGAGCCCTTCGCCTTCGGCTGGCCCACCGTGTCCGTGGCAGCGGTCATCTCGATGTTCATCGTCATCATCGTGACCATGACCGAGACCACGGCCGACATCATCGCGGTCGGTGAGATCGTCGGCACGAAGGTCGACTCGAAGCGGATCGCGGCCGGCCTGCGCGCCGACATGCTTTCATCCGCCGTGTCACCCGTGTTCAACTCGTTCACCCAGTCGGCCTTCGCCCAGAACGTCGGGCTCGTCGCCATCACCGGCGTCAAGTCGCGCTTCGTCGTCACGGCTGGCGGGTTCATCCTTGTGGTGCTCGGCCTGCTCCCCGTGGTCGGCGGACTCGTCGCCGCCGTCCCTTCCCCGGTGCTCGGCGGCGCGGGCATCGTGCTCTTCGGCACCGTCGCGTCCGCGGGCATCCGCACTCTCGCCAAGGTGAACTACGAGGGCAACATGAACATGATCATCGTCGCCGTGTCGCTCGCGTTCGGCCTGATCCCGGTCGTCGAGCCCGCGTTCTACGACGCATTCCCGAACTGGGTCGGCATCATCCTGCACTCCGGTATCTCGTCGGCCGCCATCATGGCCGTCGTACTGAACATCCTGTTCAACCACATCGGCGGAAAGTCGGGGGAGCGCTCGGCCTTCATCCCCGGCACCGGCCGCGTCATCCGGGAGGAAGACCTCGCCCGTCTACTCGTCGGCAAGTCCGTCCTCGCCGAGGGCGACACCATCAAGGACGGCAAGATCGTCGACGCCAGCGGTGAGGAAGTGCCCGTGGTTACCGCCTCCCAGGAGGTCATCGTGCAGGATGCCATCAAGCAGGGCAAGATCAAGAGCCGCGACGACGTGCGGCGGGTGATCCTCGAGAACGGGGAGTAGGAGAAGGGCACGGAGGGTCTGGACGGTGTGTTATTCCTCGCGCTGCGTGCTCTGCTGAAAGAGATTCGGGCGACGGGCGACATTCCGGGCAAGTGCCAGAGCGGCGGTCTGGACGGCTGGGCCGATCCGCTCGAGATTGACTGTGCCGACTTGTGCACTGACCGATATTGCTGCCACCGCGTGACCATCCGGCGCGAGGATCGGCGCGGCCACACAGCACACGCCCGTCCGCGATTCCTCGTATTCATAGGAGATCCCAGCCGACCTGACATGCAGCAGTGATGCGCGGAACTGCTCTTCGTCGATAATGGTCCCTGGTCCCACCTCGTGAAGGCCCGCGGCGATCCTGCGTTCGACGACGGATTCACCAGAGAATGCCAGGAGAGCTTTACCGACACCCGTAGCATGCGCTGGCATGCGGCCGCCGACGCGCGAAGGAAGCGGTGGGGCGCTCTTACTGCGCAAGATCTCGATGTACACGACCTCGACAGCCTCAAGCACGGCGAGATGGATGGTTTGACCGGTCGCACTGCGTAGATCAGTCATGTGTGCAAGCGCAAGGCGCTTCAGGTCCTTCGGCTTCGTCGCGAGTTCCCCCAGTTCGAACAGACGGAGACCGAGCTCGAATTCGTCGCCTCGACGCTCGAGGAAACCGTGCTCGACGAGCTCGCTGCCGATGCGCGAGACGGTCGATTTCGCGAGACCAGTACGACGTGCGATCTCGGAAACGCCGAGACTGCGGTCGGTGGCCCGGAATGCGGATAAGACGAGCTTTACCCGCCCGATCATCGATGGCGGCGTGTTCCGCTCAGTGGTACGCATGATGGAAGTATCGGGGAATCGGATTGACACTGTCAAAGTGTCGGCGCCGGGAACCGGAGCGGCGCCTCGGTGCTGGAAGTCAGGGCACCGCTTCGAGAATGCTCAGGAGGGGTCATGCGAAGACGAGAACCTGTGGCAGTCGTAACCGGCGGAGGAGGGGGTCTCGGAGCGGCCATCGCTCGCGGGCTCGCTGTTGATGGATTCCACTTGGCCCTCGTGGACCGAGACCTGAAGTCGATGGAGCGGGTCGCAGCGGAACTCAGTGAGCAGGCTGGCATTGCGACGATACCTCTCGAGGTTGACATCACTGACCGGGAATCGGTGAACCGTTGCGGCGAGCGCATCCGTCGAGAGTTCGGGCGAGCTGATGTGCTCGTGAACAATGCCGGTGTCGAGCCCGCGATGACTCTGGAGACCGTCACTGAGAGTGCTTGGGACCTCACGATGAACGTCAATCTTCGCGGGGCCGCGCTGATGACTCAGGTCTTACTCCCTGTATTCGAAGATCAGGGATTCGGCAGTATCGTCAATATCGCATCACGAGCACATATCGGCGGCTCGCGAAATCCTGCCTACTCGAGTTCCAAAGCGGGACTCGTGGGGTTCACTTTGTCGTGCGCCGTTGAACTCGGTCCGTTGGGGGTGCGCTCGAACGCCGTCTCGCCGAGCTTCGTCCGTACCTCGTTCAGTGATCAACGGAGCGATATCCCTGACATGGAGCAGATGGTGGAGCGATATCGATTGCATTCGCCGTTGCGGCGTCTCATCGATCCCGATGACGTCGCCCAGGCAGTGGCATTTCTCGCATCTGAGCGGGCTCGGAATATCACCGGGCAAGTGATCCACGTCACGGCTGGTTCGCACCTGCCGCCGATGGTGTGAAGATGTCAGCGAATGCCCTGCGCCGCCTGTCGCTTTCGCCGTTGACCCTGATCGATGTCTCGCCACCTGAGCTGGTCGTGCATGCTGCCGAGGCAGGCTTCGATTCGGTCGGGATTCGAGTCTTTCCGGGGGGCACTGACACTGCGTGGCCCATGCTCGGCGGCGGTACGCCCATGATGCGGGAGACGCTGCGACGACTCGAGGACACCGGAGTACAGGTGCTCGACGTCGAGGTGCTGCGTCTCAGGCCGGAGCCGGACCTCGCGGAGGGCTTGCAGATTCTCGATGCAGCGGCAGAACTCGGTGCGACGTACGTCGGCGTGAACTGCAACGACCCAGAGCGGTCGAGGCTGATCGGAAGGGTTGCCCGACTGTGCGAGGAGGCCCAGGCGCGGAACTTGAGCATCGGCTTGGAGTTCATGATCTTCTCCGAGCTCGTAACATTGGCCGATGCGCTTTCGGTAGTCGAGGCAGTCGATCACCCGGCGGCAACGATCCTGTTGGACTCGCTCCACCTGCAGCGATCGGGAGGGACCTGGGAAGAACTCGCACAGGTGCCGCCCCGTCTGCTCCCCTACGCTCAGCTGTGCGACGGCCCGGTCGAGCCCGTTCTTGCATCGCCTGAAGCAGCGCTTCTGGAAGCACGGACGGGACGACTTCTCCCCGGAGACGGCGACATCCCTGTGCGCGAGATTGTGGCGACTCTCGATTCCTCTGCATCACTGTCGGTAGAGGCGCCGTTCGCGGACGCTGCGGCGCGACCGCCGCTGGAACGGGCAAAAGCTGCCTTTCGCTCATTGCATCAATTCGTCACGTGAAGCTGCCGCTTCGAGTGAAGTTCTTGTTCCAGTGAGTGGCACATGGCCTGGAACTTCGTCGGAGTTCTCGCCACACTTGCGGCAGAGCCAATTCGTCATCGACAGTGAGGTCCGAATGAATGATCAGCGAGTCGCCGAGGTCGTCGATGGCCTCTTGGACGCATATCGCACAGGAACCCCGGTCGCGCCGCCCACAGAGACGCATGCAGGGTTCACTGTTGATCAGGCGTACGAGGCGCAGCTCGCGCAGGTCACTGCCTGGCGAGCGCAAGGGCGCGTCGTCCGGGGACACAAAGTCGGTCTGACATCGGTCGCCATCCAGCGTCAGCTCAATGTCGACAGTCCCGACTACGGGCACCTACTCGAGGATATGTTTATACCGGACAGCACACCGATCCCGGTGGACCGCTTTATTGCTCCTCGGGTTGAGCCGGAGATCGGCTTCGTGCTCAAGAAGACCTTGTCCGGCCCTGGGGTCACCGCGAGCGAGGCGATCGGAGCGGTCGACTACGCCGTGGCGGCGCTCGAAATTATCGACTCCCGGATCGAAGACTGGCGCATCACCCTCGCGGATACTATCGCCGACAACGCATCCTCAGGCGGCATCATCCTGGGTTCCCGACCGCTGCCTCTCGATCAGATCGATGTGAAGAACACAGGAGTCGTCCTCTATCGAAACGGCGAAATCGTGCAGACCGGAGCGGGAGGCGCTGTGCTGGGGTCGCCCATCAACGCGCTCGTCTGGCTCGCGAACACCATTGGCGCGCTCGGAGTCACTCTCGAGGCAGGTTCGGTCGTGTTGCCCGGTGCGCTGACGGCGGCAGTCCCCGGCGAGCCGGGTGACACCGTCACGGCGGAGTTCGCAGGACTGGGAACGGTGACCGCGCAGTTCGCGTCATCGGATGCGACCGATGTGACCAACAACAGACAGGCGATGAATTAATGAGCCCCACACAGCAGGCCAAGCCCACTGCAGCTATCGTCGGCCCGGGCAACATTGGCACGGATCTTTTGATCAAGCTCAAACGACGAGACGTTTTCGATGTCACTCATGTGATCGGCGTGGATCCGGAATCGGACGGACTCGCGCGCGCACGCCGACTCGGTGTCGAGACGAGTGCCGAGGGCGTGGATTGGCTATTGGCGCAGAACGATCTTCCCGACTTCGTATTCGAAGCGACCGCCGCTCGACCGCACCAGGCTAATGCGCCCCGGTACGCCGAGGCCGGAATCCGTGCCATCGATCTGACTCCGGCCGCCGTAGGCCCGTTCGTGTGTCCCGCGGTGAATCTCGGAGACCACGTCGATGCGGAGAACATCAACATGATTACCTGCGGCGGACAGGCGACGATTCCGATCGTGCACGCGGTCTCCCGAGTCGTGGATGTTCCCTACGCCGAGATCGTCGCCTCGATCTCATCACGTTCGGCCGGTCCTGGTACCCGCGCGAACATCGATGAGTTCACGGAGACGACGTCGCACGCGATCCAGTCCGTTGGGGGCGCTGAACGCGGGAAGGCCATCATCATCCTGAATCCCGTCGAACCGCCGCTCGTCATGAGGGACACCGTATTCGCGGCTATCCCGGACGGGGCCGATCGCCACGCGATCGAGGAATCGATTCATCGTGCCGTCCGCGAGGTCCAGGAATACGTTCCTGGTTATCGGCTCAAGGCTGACCCCCAGTTCGACGACCCGAGCGAACTCTGGCAAGGCAACGGTCGGGTTGCGGTGTTCCTGGAGGTGGCAGGCAATGGCGACTACTTGCCCGAGTGGGCCGGGAATCTCGACATCATGACCGCGGCTGCGGCGCGCGCCGGAGAACTTCTCGCGAACCTACCTCAGACCTCTGCAGAGGAGACGATCGCACGATGAATGCCACTGATAAGGCTCCGGTCCGGATTATTGACACAACCCTGAGGGATGGCTCGCATGCGGTGCGCCATCAGTTCACTATCGAGCAGGTACGAGCAGTCGCCGGAGCACTCGACAGTGCCGGGGTGCCGATCATCGAGGTCACCCATGGCGACGGTTTATCCGGGTCGACGTTCAACTATGGGTTCAGTGCAGTTTCCGAGCTGGAACTCATCGCCGCTGCCGCTGACGCGGTGGAGCAGGCGAGGATCGCCGTGCTTCTGCTCCCCGGCCTGGGGACGGTTGCCGATCTAGAGGAAGCCTCCCGGGCCGGAGCTCGTGTCGCACGTATCGCGACTCACTCGACCGAAGCGGACGTCAGCGTGCAGCACTTCGGAGCGGCGCGCGAACTCGGGCTCGAGACAGTGGGATTTCTGATGCTCTCGCACATGACCGAGCCCGACGCCCTCGCCGCTCAGGCGCGGATCATGGCGGACGCCGGCTGCCAGTGCGTGTACGTTGTCGATTCTGCCGGAGCGTTGCTTCCCGAGGGAGTCTCTTCACGGGTGACCGCGGTAGTGCAAGAACTTGGTGAAGATGCGTCGGTGGGTTTCCACGGGCACCAGAATCTCTCACTTGGCGTCGCGAACTCGTTTGCGGCATACGATGCTGGCGCCCGATCGATCGACGGCACGCTCAGAGCACTGGGAGCAGGCGCCGGAAACACGCCAGTCGAGGTGCTCGTCACTGCTCTCGACGCGTACGGGGTGCCGACCGGGGTGAGTAATGAAGGGATACTCGCGGCTGCCGAGGAAGTGCTGAAACCGATGATTCCGACGATGCCCGTCGCGGATCGCGCCGCTATCGTTCAGGGTCGATACGGTGTTTACAACTCTTTCCTGCTTCACGCGGAACGTGCTGCAGACCGGTACGGCGTCCCGTCGTATGAAGTGCTGAAGCGAGTGGGTCAGGCTGGATACGTCGGCGGACAGGAAGACATGATTATCGATGTGGCGATCGAGCTGCGCAACGAATTGCAGCGCGAGTCCCAGCATCAGGAGCAGGAGAATCTGGCATGACTGCATGGACCATCGATTCGGCCGCTGACGTGCTGCTCACGGCAGAACGCGAACGTCAGGACCGTGGCCCACTCAGCGACGAGTGGGCTGACCTCGATCTCGACACCGGATATCAGGTGCAGGACGCGCTCATCGCGAAGAAGGTGGAGGCCGGCGAAAGCGTTATCGGGGTCAAACTCGGGCTTACTTCTCGTGCCAAGCAGGAACGGATGGGAATTTCCTCCCCCTTGACTGCCGTGCTGACCGACGGGTACATCCTCCCGGCCGACGTTCCGATTCCGATGTCGGAGCTCATTCACCCGCGAATTGAACCGGAAATTGTCTTCGTGATGCAGGAACGGCTGAGCGGCCCTGGCGTTACATCAGCGACAGCGATGTCAGCGGTCGGAACCGTGCACGCAGGATTCGAGGTCATCGATAGCCGCTACACCGACTTCAAATTCACGCTCCCCGATGTCGTCGCGGACAATGCTTCGTCGGCTCGCTTCGTCGTGAGTGGGCGCGGTGTATCCCCTGCGGAGCTCGATCTCGTACTGGAGAGTGTCGTCCTCTCCGTCGACGGCACGGTAGTCGACACTGCCACCGGTGCCGCGGTCATGGGGCACCCGGGTGAAGCGCTCGCGCTGGCAGCGAACGAGCTCGGGCGCCGAGGGAAGGCCATCGAGGCCGGGGATATCGTACTGACCGGTGGCCTGACCGATGCGGTTTTCGTGCATCCCGGCTCCCAGATCTCGGCCGAGTTCAGCAGTCTCGGTTCGCTGTTCGTCACAGCGCGCTGAGCCGACCTTCACCTAAGGAGCAACTATGCATTCGCCTGCGGAGCACCCCTCACGATCCGATGTGCTGTCGGGAGCAGCCACGACTGAGGAATCGATCGAATACTATCTGTCAACGTACCGAGAGCTCGTCGGCTTTGTCCCCCCGAGGATCCAGGCCCGATTCGACAACCTTCGGGAGAGCAATCCCGAACTTCTCCTGGCCCAGGAGAAGACTCGGAACCTCATCTCCTACACGGACGAGCTCGATCAGCAGACAGTGCAACTCGTATTATTCGCGATATTGAGCGTTCAGTTGCGTGACGCAGCGCGAATTCACGGAGCGGCGGCACGCCGAGCCGGCGCGACCGAGCCGCAACTGCAAGCCGTGCTAGACCTCGCGTACCTGTTCGGCGGAACGTCGATCACGAACCACGCCCCGGCAATCCTCGAAGGGGTGCGTGAACTGATGGCACGGGCAGACGCCGCTGCTGGTGGCGAAGAGGCAGGCGCCTAGGTGGCGACGAATCAGGAGTTGAATACCATGACGAATCCCGAACCGATCTACGACGTCGCCCAGCTCGGGCACACGGAACTTCTCACGCCGAACCTCGATGAAAGTGTTGCCTTCTTCACTGATGTCTACGGCCTGTACCTCGTGGGTGAGGAACCCGGTGCCGCCCACCTCCGCGCGTGGAACGACGACGTCCTGACGTCATTGAAACTGACGGCTTCGGATCAGGCGGGTCTCGGTCACGTGGCGTGGCGCGCGACAAGCCCTCAGGCGCTCGAACGGAGAGTCGCGGCGCTGGAGAAGCGGGGAGTCGAAGGGCACTGGCATGACGGAGACTTTGGTCACGGCGCCGCATTCAGGTATCGCGGGCCCGGCGGGCACCAGCAGGAGATTTACTTCGAAACGGAAAAGTACCGTCCCACAGAGGAGACGCGTCCGCACTTACCGAATCAGCCTCAGAAGTTCGATCCTCAAGGCGCTGCCGCAGCACATATCGACCACATCAACCTACTGGTACCGAACGTCTCCGAAGCGAGTCAGTTCCAGCAGGAGACCCTTGGCTTCAAGCTGCGAGAACGACTCGTGCCTGCCGAGAGAGACGAAGTGGGTGCGTGGCTCAGTGTGATGACGAAGGCTCACGACCTTGCTCTGACGCGGGAGCCCGCGCCGACTGAAGGACGATTGCACCACCTGGCGTATTCCGTTCCCGAAACGAGTGACGTGATCCGGGCGGCCGATATCTTCATGGAGAACGATGTCTTCATCGAGTTCGGACCCGCAAAACACTCCCGCACGCAGGGGTTCTTCCTCTACGTCTACGAGCCGGGTGGTAACCGCATCGAAGTATTCACCGGTGGGATCCATATCTTCTCTCCTGACTTCGAGACCGTCACGTGGACTACCGAGGCTGGCGGCCGTGGAACCGCATGGGGGACAGCGGTGCCCGAGTCGTTTCACACGCACGCCACTCCCACCTTCCCCGCGACTCAGTAGCGATCGAGAGCAGGGCACTCATGTCGGCGCCATCGGACTCCGCGGCTCCCGAACTGACCGTCAGCTACGTAACGCTGCACGGCGCTGGATGGGCTGAGCCCGCGCGCAACTCGTTTCCCGCACGAGCGGCGGCGGCTGCTGCGGCTGGTTTCACCGGTATTGGCAGTCAGCTCCGCGATGTCTTCGAGTGCGCGGGGGGTCCTGCGCAGGTGAGCGCCGCAGCGGCAGAATCGGGTCTTCAGATACGCGAATGCGAGTTTATCGACGGATGGGCGCGGCCAGACGAAGAGATGCGGTCGTCCGTGTCGATCAAGCGCGTCGGGGAATTCGCGCAGCAGACCGGACTCCATCACGTCACCGCCGGAGAGTTCAGTGCGTCACCGCTGATACTTGACACCGCGAGTGCTCATCTCGCGAAGATCGCCGCAGAACTCGATTCCTACGGTGTCAAGATCGCGGTAGAACCGTTCCCCTGGGGAACGATCTCGGACTACCCGACTGCGCTTGAAATCGTGCGGAGGAGCGGGGCGGCAAACGTCGGCATCATGATCGATATCTGGCACTACTTCAACACCGGTGGACATATCGGGTGGCTCGACGATGTTGATCCCGGAGAGATCACCGCAGTGCAGCTCAACGACGGCCCCAGGGTCTTCCGAGATTTCCTTCATGCCGCCAGAACGACGCGAGCGTTGCCCGGTGACGGGGAACTCGACGTTCGCGGACTACTGCAGAAGCTCGACGACCGCGCATACGGGGGCCCATGGTGCGTGGAAGTCAATAATCCCGAGTTTCGAGAACTTCCTGTCCAGGCCGCCGCAGATCGTGCGTTCGCTGCGGCAAGCCGAGTGTTCACAGGTTGAGTATTCGGCTCGCGCATTCCGTCCACGACGGATATCAGCGCGGCGAACATGGTCACCTTCTCGGGAAGATTCCGGGCGGGGAACTGAATGAAAGGTGAGTGGAAGATGAACGTACCGAACTTCTCGGTCGGTCTCATCGGTGCGGGGATCGGCGAGTCACTCTCTCCGGCACTGCACCTTGCTGAGGCCGAGCGGTTGGGCGTCAATTACGACTATCAACTCTTCGATCTTGACCATCTCGCGAGCGACACGGCAGAGACGCTGCGGACGGCGAGGGAGCTGGGACTGCAGGGAGTGAATGTGACTCATCCCGGCAAGCAGGCGGTTATTACGGAACTCGACGAGCTTTCGGAAGACGCCAGGCAGATCGGGGCCGTGAATACCGTGCTCTTCACCGAGGCAGGCGCGGTCGGCCACAACACTGACGCGTACGGGTTTGGGGAACTTGCGCGACGCTCGCTCTCCGAGGAGGCAACACGTCGAGTCGTGCAGTGCGGTGCGGGAGGCGCGGGGGCGGCTGTCGCGCACGCTCAACTCTCCGGGGGAGTCGAACATCTCGACATCGTTGATGTAGATGAGCGGCGGGCGCACCTTCTGGTGCAGGACTTGAAGCACCGGTTCGGGGCGGATCGAGTGGACGTGCACCCCTGGGGGCGCGCCGCGAACCTCGTCGCCGAAGCTGATGGATTCGTCAATGCGACCCCGATGGGTATGGCCGCGCATCCTGGTGTGCCCATCGACCCCTCAGTCATCACTGATCGACACTGGGTCATCGACATCGTCTATATGCCCGTCGAGACTGAACTGATGCGGGCTGCGCAACGACGTGGCGCACGTGTCACTGGCGGAGCAGGGATGACCGCATTCCAAGCCGCGGCGGCCCTCGAGCTGTTCACGGGCGTCCAACCCGATCGCGAGCGCATGCTCGTTCATGTGCACGAGCTCGTCGCCGAGAAGCTTCGGAATCAGACCTCCTAACCCTCACGACAGATGCGGAGAATACCCTTGGTGGAGCGACCTCATATCCTTGTCCTGAACGGACCGAACCTCAATCTCCTGGGCACGCGGGAGCCCGGGCTGTACGGTACAGTCACACTCGCAGATGTCGAGAGTCTCGTGCGTCGGCGAGCCGAAGAGCTGGGCTACGACATCAGTTTCGCCCAGAGCAACCACGAAGGCGAATTGATCGACCGCATCCACGCCGCCAGAGGTATCTCGGCCGGTGTCGTGATCAATCCCGGCGCATACACCCACACGTCGATCGCGATTCGCGACGCATTACTGGGTACCCAACTTCCGTTCGTGGAAGTACACGTGACAAACGTGCACCGAAGGGAGTCGTTTCGCCACCACTCATATCTGTCGGACGTCGCCGAGGCCGTGCTCGTCGGAGTCGGAACCCGAGGATGGGTGTACGGCATCGAGATCATTGCCGGCCTCGACGCCGCAGACCAGACATCATCCATGACGCAGAAGGAAGGTGCGTGAACGTGAGCACTACTGGTCCCTCGCAAATATTGAGAGTCGGTATCGTTGGCTGCGGAAAGATCGCCATCAATCATGCCAAGGCGTTGAACGCGATCCCTGAAGTCGCCCTGGCGGCGGTCTGCGACGTCGACCAGACTCGGGCCGAAGCGTTTGCGGAGGCATTCGGTGCGTCGAGAGCGTACTCCGACCTTGAGGAGATGCTCGCGTCAGGACTCGACGCGGTCATGATCTGCACACCGCATCCGATCCACGAGCAGGGTGTGCTCGCCGCCGCGCGGCACGGACTCCACGTGCTGTGCGAGAAACCGATCGCCGTCTCGATCGAAGAAGCAGACCGTATGGTTGCTGCGACCGAGGCAGCTGGCGTGAAGTTCGGCGTGGTGTTCCAACGGCGCTTCTGGCCGGCTGCACAGCGCGTTCGAGATGCTCTTGCGGCAGGGAAACTGGGTACTCCTGCGGTCGGTTCTCTGACGGTCCGCCTCGGCAGAGACGCCGAGTATTACAGCGAGCCGTGGCGCGGCAGGTGGGACACCGAAGGCGGCGGTGTTCTGATCAATCAGGGCGTGCACTACGTTGACATGCTGCTCTGGCTCATGGGAGAGCCGACTCGCGTTTACGGCACGACGCGCACGGTCAAGCACGGTGCATACATCGAAGTTGAAGACACTGCTGTCGCGGTGATCGAGTTCTCCTCCGGTGCTGTGGCCACGCTGCAGGCCGGCACGACCTTCGCGCCTGGCCTGGGAACGAGCGTGTTCATCAGTGATGCCCGCGGGCGAGCGGTGACCGTGACGGAGCATCCGGAGGGCGCTCCGGGGATCAACGATATCTGGACGATCCCCGGTGAGACGGACTACCAATCCTATTTGGCGACGGACATCGAAGCAGATCCTCCGCTCGCCTCGATTCACGAAGGGCTCGCTCCTTTCCACGCCGAACAGATCGAGGAGTTCGTGCAGGCCGTCGCGCAGGATCGCGACCCACTGGTCACCGGCGCTGATGCGCTCCGAGCGCTGGAAGTGATTCTTGCCGTCTACGAGTCGTCGCGTAGCGGCGAGGCAGTCGACCTCGCAGAGTGGCGCATGAGTCGAGCCGGCGGATGATCCGAACTGCGCTCCTGGGACATGGAATTGGAGGGAAGTACTTCCATGCCCCGTTTCTCTCACACCACCCGGCGTTCTCGCTCGACGCCATCGTGTCGGCGAAACTCGCTGACACGTCGGACGAAAAGGAGTATCCGGGGTGTGCGCTCTTACGAACTCCCGCTGAACTCTGGGAACGAGCGAACGAGTTCGACCTCGCCGTGGTCACCACACCGACTCGTACTCACGCAGAGATTGCCGACAGAGCTCTCGATGCGGGCCTGAACGTACTCATCGACAAACCGATCGCCACCTCATCACGCGAAGCGCGCCGCCTGGCTGAGAAAGCCTCCGAACGGGCGTTGAAGCTCTCCGTCTACCAGAGTCGGCGGTTCGACGCCGAGGTCCGCACGGCTCGATCGATGATCGAGGCCGGAACTCTGGGAAGGATCGTTCGCCTCGATGTTTCGTTCGAGCGCCGTATCGATCCGGAGCGCTCCGGATGGCGCGAACAGCTCAGCGGTGAGGAGGGTGGCGGTGTGACCTACGACCTCGGGAGCCACGTGCTCGACATCGCTCAGTTCCTGCTCGGACCGATCGCCCGCATTAACGGGCTGAGCCGAACCGCCAGCCCCCAGCGGGCGGCGGACGATGAACTCGTGGCCTTCGCCGAGCACCTGAGTGGCGCTGTCACCCGATTGGTGTGCAGCTGGACCGCTGAGCAATCGCTTCCGCGCATCAGGCTCATCGGAAGCGCGGGGACCTACGAAGTGAACGATACGGACCCGCAGGAGCGAGCACTGAAGCAAGGGGGAACGGTCAGCGACCCTCACTGGGGTGTCGTGCCTGAATCGGAATGGGGAACGCTTATCGACGCATCAGGTGAGCGAACCCCTGTCCCCACGATTTCAGGAGATTACCGCCTGTTCTACTCACAACTCGCCGTCTACCTGACAGATGGAGGGCCGAACCCGGTGGCTCCGGATGAAGCGATCCGAACCACCGAACTCATCGAGCATCTCCTTCGGTCCTGAGGTTCGACCAGACGCAACCTCAGGATCGAGCGAGTAGGTGATAGCGAGCGAATTCTGCTGTTCCACTGAGCGGGTCAAAGGTGGTTCTCGGGGTCAGGCCGCGTGCTACCGTTCACGAGATTCAACGTTGAAGGGCAAGGGATCTCCTGCTAGATCCCTCTCCGCAAAGGTGAGGAGAATACGGTCTTGTTACCCAATTTCTGGAGGGCTGGGCTCTCATTGATCAGGGGCCGCGTGCGGCTTCACCGTGTGGCGCCTGAGTCTGCGTGGCGAAGCTCTGAGGTCCGCGCGACTGGTCACAGTGGGAATGCGGTGTCTTGTGGCTGAAGTCGATTCGACCGAACGTGCGCCGTCGCCGCCACCTGAGCCCGCCGTACTGCGCTGGCTCTCCAAATTCGAACTGGCCCTCGCGGTGTTCTTCCTCGCGATGATCTTCATCGGTGTGATCTGGCAGGTCCTCGGGCGCTACATCGGGGAAGTCAACTGGCCGGGAGCCGGCGAGATCGCGCGCTACTCCCTTATGGGGCTTACCTTCATAGTCGTGGGCTACCTGATCGGGAACAACGGTCAGATCACGGTCGCGGTCATCGACTCCGTCGTCACTTCCAGGCGTGGTCGGATGGTCGTACGACTGGTGTCCTCCGTTCTTCTCACGATCGTGTGCGTCTGGCTCGCTTGGGAGGCGTTCTCGCTGGTGGACGGAGGCTTCCGACGCACGACCGCCGTGCTCCAGATCCCGATGGGGTATCTGTTCCTCATACCGCTACTCGGATTCCTCTCAGGCACGGTTCGCTCTGTGGAGCGGATCGTGCGAGCTCGCTACGAGCAGACCGACGCCATCACTATCGAAGACGCCGAGGAGTAAAGATGGAACTCGCACTGATCGCCGTTGGCGTCCTGATCCTGCTCTTCCTCCGCGTCCCCGTCGCCTTCGCGATCATGGGCCCCTGCCTGGTCTACTTTACGGTCAATGGGCAATCGGCAGGCATGGCGTTGAAGACCGTCTTCGACGCGACGAACTCATTCCCGCTGCTCGCAGTGCCCCTCTTCATCTTCGTCGGAGTGGTGGCAAACAAGCTCGGTATCGCGGAGCGCCTGTTCGAGTTCTGCATGTCGGCGATGTCCCGTGTTCCAGGAAATCTCGCCTACGTGAACGTCGGCACGAGCGTCGGCTTCGCCTGGATGAGCGGTTCCGCTCTGGCCGACGCGGCGGGACTCGGCAAGGTGCAGGTTCCGGCCATGACCCGGGCAGGGTATCCGTTCAGATTCGCGGCGGGCCTCACGGCTTCGTCCGCGCTCATCAGCCCGGTCATGCCGCCGAGTATCCCCGCCGTCATCTTCGCGGCAACAGCCACGATCTCGACCGGCGCACTCTTCGCAGCTTCAATCGTTCCGGCATTCATGATGGCGGCGGGACTTTGCGTGTACATCGCGATCTGGGTGGCACGCCATCCCGGTTTCGAGAGCGCACCGTTCGATGCCACGCGCTTTCGCAAAGCAGTCGTTCGGGTGCTCGGACCGCTTGGCGCACCGGTCATCATTCTCGGCGGGATCATTGGTGGATACTTCACCCCGACCGAGGCGGCAGGCATTGCCGGAGTGTACATGCTCGTGCTCGGTCTCTTCATGCGCACCGTTACGTTCCGCGTTCTTTGGGAGGCTGCCAAGGAAACAGTCTTCCTGACGGGCGGAATCATGCTGATCATCGGCGCCGCTGGCATGTTGGGCCAAGTCATGGCGCGAGAGCGAGTGGCTACTCATCTCTCGGATTGGATGACGGATTTCACCTCGAGTCCGCTGATGTTCCTCCTCCTCATCAACCTGCTCCTCATCGTGCTCGGGATGCTCATCGACGCGACCGCCGTAATCCTGGTCACCGTTCCGGTTCTGCTCCCGTTGGCGACGAGTTTCGGCATCGACCCGGTGCACTTCGGGGTGATCGTGGTGGTGAACCTGATGATCGGACTCCTCACCCCGCCCGTCGGGAGTGTGCTCTACGTGATGGCGTCGGTGACCGGGCGGTCGGTCGACGAGGTATTCAAAGGCATTGTCCCGTTCCTCGTGCCGATGCTCATCGTTCTCGCGATCATCACCGTATTCCCGCAGGTCGTCATGTTCGTGCCGAACCTGCTCGGCTTCTAACGCGCCCGTGAGCGCTTCCCCGTTCGACTATCCGCAGAGTAAGGACATACCCATTATGAATCACACACGAGTTGCCACGACAACCTTCGCGATGGTGGCCACAGCCGGTCTCCTCACCGCCTGCGCGGGCGGCGGGGGTGGTGAGGGCGGAGACGACATCACCATTCAGTTCTCGAGCACACAGGCAGAATCAGCCCCGAACTTCTACTGTGGCATGGAGCTCTTCAAGGATCGCATCGAGGAGAAGGATCTGGGGATCACCGTCGATCTGTACCCCTCGAGCCAGTTGGGCCCCGATGCGGAGCGTGTCGCCGGATTGCAGGCCGGCGACAGCGATATGGATCTGCAGGAGGCAGGACTGGCGTCGGTTTATCCGCAAGCCGGTATTCTGGGGGCTGCCTACGTGTTCGACGATGTGGACCACGCGTTCGACTGGTTCGACAACGACTCCGAAGAGTTCCGTGCATCCTTCAATGAGGAGACAGGGCTCACGATCATCGATGGCTGGTACTACGGCACCCGAACGTTCAGCGCAAAGGAGCCCATTCGTTCGCCTGAGGATCTGCGGGGCATGCAGATCCGATTCCCCGATACGCCGCAATACCTCGCGAACGCGGAGGCAATGGGTGCCAATGCGGTCGCAGTTGCCTCGGAAGAGGTCTACGTGGCTCTCCAGCAGGGCATCGCTGATGGTCAGGAGAACCCTGTGGTCGGAACGAAATCCGAGAGTTACGACGAACTCCTCGACTACGTCAGCCTCAATGATCATCAGCTCAGCATCCACTGGGTGACAATCGCTGACCAGACTCTCGACGCGATGACGGAGGAGCAGCGCGAGGCCGTGTTTGAAACCGTCAAGGAGATTCGTCCTGAGAACCGCGAATGCGTTGAGCAGGAGACACAGGAGATCCTCGACGAGTGGAAATCGAGCGGGGAACTCGAGGTCATCGAGGACGTCGATCGGCAAGCGTTCATCAGCATGGCTGAGGAGTACTTCAACGACTACTACACGGGAGACGATCTCGAGTTCTATCAGAGCATCCGCGCCACGGCTGGAAGTAACTGACTGATATCTCGGTAGACGATCCAGGACGGCGCCTCGCACGGAGGGCCAGGGGGCATCAGGCTCCCTGGCCCTCCGTGCTGACGGTGCCGGGACTGAGCCGGGCGCCCACTTCGCCGCCCCGCCGGCAGCGGCGCGAGAAACCACTCGAATCTAGACGGTGGCAATGATCGGTGGCCATGGAGGCCATGGGCGGGGGTTGGGAGGCAGTCACAGGGCGATCTCACAGCAGAACCCCCGCCGCTATTGCGACGGGGGTTCCGGTGGCGCGCCCCGAGGGATTCGAACCCCCGACCTTCTGATCCGTAGTCAGATGCTCTATCCAGCTGAGCTAGGGGCGCTTGCCGTTGTTTCCAACCAGAGAAACATTACAGCAGTTCGGGGCGAAATGGAAATCGGGCCGACCGCGCTGAGGGGGGACCCTGCGGGTAGGCTGTTCGCGTGCCAGAAACGCCTGATCCGCAGCTCTCCGCGGACCTCATTGCAGACCCTTCGACGGACCTGGAGCGCGCCGCGTCGCTCATCGCTGAACTACCGGACTACCCGGCTCCCGGCATCGTGTTCCGCGATATCACTCCGCTGCTCGCCGACGGGCCGGCACTCCGCGCGACCGTCGACGCGCTGATCGAACCGTTCGCGGGATCGTTCGACGTGGTGGCGGGGCTCGAGGCGCGAGGCTTCCTGCTCGCGAGTGCGGCCGCGTATGCGACGGGTGCCGGACTCATGCCGATCCGGAAGGCGGGCAAGCTGCCGAGGCCGGCGGTCTCGGTGGACTACGAGCTCGAGTACGGCACCGCGACGGTCGAAGCCCACGACGATCTTCCAGAGGGCAGCCGCGTACTGCTCCTCGATGACGTGCTCGCGACAGGAGGCACGCTCGTCGCCGGTCGCGATCTGCTGCACCAGCTCGGGTATCACGTCGCCGGGGTCGCGGTGCTCTTCGAGATCGAGGGCCTTGGTGGGCGCGAGTTCGTGAACGATCCGGGCCTGCACACCGTCTTCCACAGCTGAGTCGATGGCCGAGCAGCAGCCGCTCAGCTCCGGGCGCATCCCCGATCCTCAGCCGGAGCACACCCCGCTGTTCCGGTGGCTGGCGCGGGTGTTCCAGGCGGTCGAGACGAAGCTCCGCGCGCGGGGCGGGCGCGGTCTGCGATCCGGGATCCGGGTGTTCTGGGCACTCATCGCGGCGACCGGCGTCTTTCTGCTCGTCGGTCCCGTCCTGAATCAGCCGCTCGATTTCGACGACGTGCTCGACGCTGCGGAGATCGACGAAGTCGACTGGATCGCGACCGATGTTGCGATCGACTACGAGGTCGGAAGAGACGAAGAGGATCGCTTCGCAGCCGAGGCCGAGGAACGGTTCACCGCGAACTTCACCAACGGACCCGAAGCGACGATCGAGCGCGCGTTCGTGACCGAGTTCAGGGGCCACGACGCCCGCTTCGAACTGCATGAGGCGACGATCGACGGTGAGCCCGCCGACGTCGACGTGCGTCGCGGTGCGGCCACCACCCGCGTCACGATCGAGCGACCGGACGGAGCAGATTTCGACGGTCAGCACGAGGTGGTGCTCTCCTACGAGTTCCACGACCTCGTCACGACGGTCGAAGATGAGGCCACCGGCGCGGATATCGACCAGTGGGGTTGGCCGCTGCTCGGCCCTGCCTGGCCGCAGGCCACGAAGGGCGTCGAGGTCTCGCTGACGCTTTCGCCGAAGATTGACGAAGCGCTCGTGCGCCCGCCCCGCGCATACGTCGGTTGGCTGCTCGTATCCGGCACCAGCTGGCTCGAAGCCGAGTCCACGACTTCCGAGGGGGTGCGGTACGCCTTCTCGAACGACGACACCCTCCCGCCGCACCCCGACCTCGATCTGACCGTGAGCTTCGCATCCGGAACGTTCGCGCAGCCCCCGACCACTCCGCTGTTCTGGGTGCAGACGTGGGGCCCGCTGATCCCGCTCGCCCTGCTCGCCGTCTTCACGCTCTTCTCGTTCGTCGCCCGTCGCGTGGTGTGGGCCGATAGTGCTGGGCGACCCTGGTACGTCGCGCGCGACGAGCCTCCCGCCGACCTGTCCCCCGACGCGGCAGCGCGGCTGATGGGGCGACCCCGGCACGCCGAGCTCGTCGAGGCGCTCGCCACCGCGCCCACGGTCAGGGCTCGTGCCGACGGGAAACGTCGCAAGTGGGGGAAACGACGCGCGGCCCCCGTGCGGCCATCGCCTCTCACGCATCGCGCTCGCGAGCGCTGGTTCCGTGCCGTGGCCCGCGCCGGAATGCGTGCAGGGCGCTGGGGCAACTTTCCGAGCGTGGTGCGGCGCCGGCTCGCCTGGGCTCGGCACGACCTCCCGGTCGAGCGCGGCCTCCGCTGGGTACCCGATAGCTATCTCCGCGACAGCTTCATCTGGGGTTCACTGGCGCTCGTCCTGCTGCAGTGGGGCCTGCTGCGGCAGCTGTCGCACCAGGTGATCCTCACCGTCGTCTGGTGGCCTGCGCTCTTCGTGCTCGGGTCCACGCTCCTCGCGATGCTCGTGTGCTGGGCGGTACGGCGCCCGCGTCCACTGACGCCCGAGGGTGCGCTCGCCATGCAGGAGCTCAAGGGGATCGATGCGTGGGCGACGACCACGCGGCTTCGGGATCGGGGCCCGGTCGACGACGCGCTGCTGCCGTACGCCGTGCTCTTCGAGGGGCCGAGGCGTGCGGGAAGGCGCATGGCCCAGCTCGCCGGGCGGGAGACCGGCGACGCGAAACCGGGGAGGGGCTGGCGCACTGAGCATTTCGTCTCTGCTCCGGCACTGCTTGCGCTCGCCGCCGCCATCGCGGTCTTGGCGGGCGCGATCGTGACCGTTTCCGTGCGCCCGGCCCCGTATGGCGAAGCGGAATTCGTCACCGAGTACCACCGCGACATTCCCGCGCTCACCTTCTCGCAGGTCGAGGGCTTCGAGGTGGACGCTGAGCTGGTGCGCGAGAAGGATGGAACCGCGCGCATCGACGTTGTCGAGCACACCCAGGTGCGCTTCACCCCGAGCGGAGGCCGGGTGCCGCAGTTCGGCCGCGAGTGGCCGCGCGAGCGGCTCGGGCAAGACCTGGGACTCGATGTGGGCGACGTGACGGTCGACGGCGATCCGGTGCCGACGCAGCAGGTGGAGGGAGCCCGGACCACGGCGATCGTCACGCAGCTTCCCGAGGTGCTCGACGGGGTGCACGAGGTCGAGGTCGAGTACTCGCTGACGTCACCGGTCGTCGACGCGCCCGATGACGCGGGCGCGTCGCAGCAGCTCAGATGGACTGCGTGGCTCGGGTTCTGGGAGGACACCTACTACACGAACATCGACAACGCGTTCGACGGTACCGCGCCCGTGCGTCCGCTGCGGGTCTCGCTCGAAATCGCGCCGGACCTCGCCGGCGAGGTCGCTTCGGGCGGCTGGATCGACACCGACGTGGACCTGCCTCGGGTGCCCTACGAAGACGGCAACACCTTCAAACCCTGGGTGGGGGAGTCCCGCGTGTACGACGACTCCGAACGCTCCTACGAGCTCCGCATCGGGTCGGAGCAGCGGGCCTCGGACGGCACGGTGACCGTGACGATCGACGCGGACGCGGTCGAGTCGCGGGAGATCGACCGCGAGACGCAGGAGCCGACCGGTCCTTTCGTCGTCGACGCCGAGGTCAACGCGTGGCTCGAGGAGTACGAACTCGATCTCTCGGACGATCTCGGAGTCGTCCTGAACTTCCCTGCGGCAACATTCGAGAGCGTCGAACAAGGAGCGTATAACCGATACGAGACCTCGTACTGGCTGCCGTACACCGCGACGCTGGTTCTCGGCGGCACCGTGACGCTCGCGGCGGCGGCCGCGATCCTGCTCGTGACCCGCACCCGTCGCAGCTCCCGCGCATCGGCCGCGAGCATCGCGCTGTGGGCGGTCCCGCTGGCTGCCATCGGCCAGAGCGTGCTGTGCTGGTGGGTCGTGGGGCCGATGCCAGGTGGCAACGCAGCCGGAGCGTGGGCGCTCTGGTTGGGGGCCCTGATGTGGGCCGCCGTCGGCGCGGAGTTCGTGCTCGTCGCGCGCCGGCTGCGGAGGTCGGGGACGGATGCCGCAGATTTCCCGAAGAATGCGAGAGACTGATCACCATGACCGAGTACGCCGCCCAACCCAATGAAGCCTTCTTCGCCGCACGCGACCGTCTGCTGGAGCTCTCAGGCGACCCGGCCCGCGCCCGCAGCGAGTTCGTCTGGCCCGACGTCGGCGACTCCTTCAACTGGGCGCACGACGTCTTCGACGCGATCGCCGAGGGGAACGACACCACCGCACTCTGGATCGTCGAGGAGGACGGCAGCGAGGTGAAGCGCACCTTCGCCGAACTGCGGCGGCGATCCGATCAGGTGGCGAACTGGCTGCGCGGCATCGGTGCGAAGCACGGCGACGTCGCGATGCTCATGCTCGGCAATCGCGTCGAGCTGTGGGAGATCATGCTCGCGGCGATGAAGATCGGCGTCGTGCTTCTGCCGACGTCGGTCGTGCTCGGGGCGAACGAACTCGCCGACCGCGTCGAGCGGGGGAGCGTTGACTTCGTCTTCGCCGGCCCAGAGGATGCCGCCAAGTTCCGCGAAGTTCCGGGCTCCTACCGAGGTGTGGGCGTCGGCCTCGACGCCGGAACCCGTGACCAGCGGGCCCTCCTCTACGACTGGCTGCGCTACGAGGAGTCGACCGCGGCGTCGCAGGCCCCCGTACCGAAGCGCACCACCAGCCAGGACGCCGCACTGCTGTACTTCACCTCGGGCACCACGAACCTCCCGAAGATCGTCGTGCACTCGCACACGAGCTACCCCGTCGGGCATCTTTCTACGCTGTCGTGGATCGGGGTGCGCCCCGGTGACGTCCACTCGGTCATCAGCGCGCCCGGGTGGGCGAAGCACGCCTGGTCGAGCTTCTTCGGCCCCTGGCACGTCGGAGCCACCATCTTCGTCGTGAACACCGCGCGATTCGACGCCGAGCACCTCGTCTCCGAACTCGACCGCGCGGGGGTCACCACGTTCTGCGCACCGCCGACGGTCTGGCGCATGCTCATCCAGAACCGACTCGAGCGGAAGCCGCGCGCATTGCGCGAGGTCGTCTCGGCCGGCGAACCCCTGAACCCCGAGGTCATCGCGCGCATCAAGGAGTGGTGGGGGCTCGAGATCCGCGACGGATACGGGCAGACCGA
Source organism: Leucobacter sp. Psy1 (assembly GCF_020096995.1). Lineage (NCBI taxonomy): Bacteria > Bacillati > Actinomycetota > Actinomycetes > Micrococcales > Microbacteriaceae > Leucobacter > Leucobacter sp. Psy1. The sequence continues at coordinate 2,859,527 of NZ_CP083692.1, read as the reverse complement.
GACCACTGCGCTCATCGGCACGATCCCCGGAGACCCGCTCGTCGCGGGCGCGATGGGCCGGCCGCTGCCCGGCATCGATGTCGCGCTTGTCGACCCCGTGAGCGGTGCCGAGACCGAGGAAGGCGAAATCTGCCTGCGTATGGCTTCGCCCAGTTCGGGCGGCGGGCGGCCCACCAACCTCATGACCGGGTATTTCGGCAATGACGAGGCGACCGCGAAAGCCACGGCGAACGGTTACTTCCACACCGGCGACGTTGCCACCCGCGATGAGAACGGGGTACTCACGTTCATCGGCCGCACCGACGACATCTTCAAGTCCAGCGACTTCAAGGTGTCCCCCTTCGAGGTCGAGAGCGCACTCCTCGAGCACGCGCACGTCGCCGAGGCCGCGGTCGTCGGTGCACCAGACGAGACGAAGCTCAACATCACGAAGGCGTACGTCGCGCTCGCCGCAGGTGTTGCAGCCGATGGGGAGACCGCCCGCGCGATCCTCGCCCACGCACGAGAGGCGCTGCCGCCCTACATGCGCGTGCGACGCGTCGAGTTCTTCGAGCTGCCGAAGACGACGTCGGGCAAGATCCGCCGCGTCGAGCTGCGGGTTCGCGAGGAGGAGGCGCATGCCGCCGGCCACCGCATCGAGACCGAGTGGCGCGAGGAGGACTTCCCGGGGCTCAAGAGCTGACCGTCGCCGCGGAGGATCGTGTCATACGAGGTCACCCGACTGGGACCCAGGCGCGATCCTCACTAGTCTCGCCTGCATGACCACCATCGAGACCACCACCGCCGGAAGCCTGCCCCGCACCGAAGCCCTCATCGCGGCGAATGCCGCTCGCGAGTTCGCCGACGACGGGTTCACGCTTCGCGAGACGCCGGAATTCACGGCGCTCGTGGCGGAAGCCGTTCGCGACGTCGTCGACCGGCAGCGGCAGATCGGGATCACGCAGCCAGGCGACGGAGAGTTCGGCAAGGCCATGTCGAACGCCGTCGACTACGGGGCGTGGTGGACGTACTCGTTCCAGCGCACGTCAGGGCTCGAACTCACCGGGCAGGACATCTTCAGCCAGACGCCGGTGCGGTCGGAACCCGGCGATATCAGACTCACCTCGTTCCCGGACCGCCGTGACTGGACGGCGTTCGCCGAGGCGTACCAGGATCCAGGCAGCGGCATCTCGGTCGGCAAGAACGCGACCGCGTTCCCCGCGACGACCGGCCCGATCCGCTACACGGGTCAGGGCGCGGTTGCCGCGGACACGCGCAACCTGAGTGCCGCCCTCCGCGAGGGCGAGCGCGGATTCCTCACGGCGATCGCGCCGGGATCCGCCGCCCGGATCGAGAACGCCTACTACGACACCGAGCAGCAGCACATCGACGCCTGGGTTGCCGCTCTGCGTGAGGAGTACCGCGCCATCACCGATGCGGGCCTCATCGTGCAGCTCGACGACCCGTCACTGGCCGAGAACTGGGATCAGATCAACCCGGAGCCCTCGGTGGAGGACTATCTGGCGTTCACGCAGATCAGGATCGATGCGATCAACGAGGCGATCCGAGGGCTGCCGAAGGAACAGGTGCGCCTGCACCTGTGCTGGGGTTCCTGGCACGGACCCCACACCACCGACATCGAACTGCGCCACATCCTGAAGACGGTACTCGGCGCCAACGTCGGCCAGATCTCCTTCGAGGCCGCGAACGCGCGTCACGAGCACGAGTGGGCCGTGTGGGAGGAGCAGCGGGACCTCATTCCCGACGACCTCATCCTGGTGCCGGGCGTCGTCGGCCACTCCACGAACCTCGTCGAGCACCCCGATCTCGTGGCGCAGCGCATCGAGCGCTTCGCGAAGATCGTCGGCCCCGAGCGGGTGATCGCCGCCACTGACTGCGGTCTCGGGGGTCGCGTGCACGAGCAGATCGCCTGGGCGAAGCTCGAGTCGTTGGGCGAAGGGGCGCGCCGAGCGGCGAAGCGGGTCTAGCGGATCGTCTCGGAGTGGCGCTCCCGGTGCATGCGCCGGTGCTCGACGTCTTCGTCGGCGTCGAGCGTTGCGAAGTATTCGAGTGAAGCCCGGGACGTGGTGAGGAGGGGTTGGATGCCCGTCTCGGTCGAGAGCAGTGCCTGAGAGATGCCTTTCGCTGCGCCCTTGAGCAGCTCTACGGTGCCGAGCACGGGAGTGTCGTCGCGCGCGACGACCACACCGAGCGCAGCTACTGGCGCACCATACTGTCCCATGACCGGGACCGCGATGCCGCGGGACTGCTCGTGGATGAACCCGTCGCAGACCGCGTGCCCGCGTGCGTGCGCCTGACGCAGGAGCTGACGGAGCTCGGGTCCGTCAGCCGGTGTCTCGCGCGTCGTTCGGGGCCACCCCTCGGCGATCACGGCATCGACGAGATTCTCTTCCGCGTGAGCGAGCAGAACGATGCCGCTCGAGCTCAGGGGAACGGGGATGCGGCCACCGATCAGCGTCGCATTGACGACCGCGTCGCGTGTGGACTGCCGGTCGATGAAGAGAACCTCGTGGCCGCGGAGCACGGCGAGTTGGGTGTGCTGGCGCACTCTCACGTGCACGGCATCGAGCCAGGGCCGGGCAAGTTCGCGCAGTCCGAGCGCACCCGGGGTGCGGGACGCGTACTCCCAGAGGCGGGTGCCGAGCCGGTATAGACGCCCCGGCGCTCGCTCGACCAGGCCTTCTTCGAGGAGTTCTTTGAGGAGTCGATGCGTCGAGGAGGTCGCCAGGCCGGTGATTCCGACGATCTCGGTGAGGGTGAGCTCCGGACGTTGGGGCTCGAACGCGTCGAGGATGCGGAGGTGTTTGCCGAGCACCGATTCACCATCGGACTTTCTCGCCATCGGCACCTCCAGGCCCCATTGCCAGATGTCGAATCCACAGATATGCAGCGTGGATTCCGTTCAATGGAATAGTAGCCCACCCGGGCATGTCGGGAACTCAGAATGTGGGCATGAGCCACACCCTTTCCACCGCTCTGCGCGTCGCGCGCAAGCGGAGCGTCGCCGAGGATGTCGTCGAATTCGTGCTCGAGAGCGTTGACGGAGGGCGACTGCCGGATTGGGCGCCTGGAGCGCACATCGACATCGTTCTCCCGCGCAGCGGTGCGGTCCGGCAGTACTCTCTGTGCGGGGACCGGTGGCGGGCTGATGCATACACGATCATGGTGCAGCGGGATGCTGCGGGCAGGGGCGGTTCCGCCGAGCTCCACGACGAGGTGGGGGAGGGCGAAGTCGTAGCGTTCGGGGGTCCGCGGAATCACTTCCGCATGGCACCCGCGGAGGAGTACCTCTTCGTGGCTGGCGGCATCGGCATCACGCCGATACTGCCGATGATCGATCAGGCGCGTCGCCTCGCTGTGCCCTGGCGGCTGCTGTACCTCGGGCGCAGCACCGCGCGTCTCGCGGCGCTCGAGGAGCTCGAGTTGCTCGCGAGCGAACAGAATTTCGTTGCGGTGCACGATGCGGGGAGGCTGGGGCGCGCCCGTCTCGATGAGTGGCGCCCTCGTGATCCCCGCATTCGGGTGTTCGCGTGCGGCCCCGCGCGCCTCCTCGATGAGATCGAGAATTGGGGCGCCCTCCCGGGCGGACTCCCGCCGCGCATCGAGCGTTTCACGGCCGAGATCCAGGGGAGCACGATCTCGACCCCGTTCGAGGTGGTCGCGTCTCGCAGCGGGGTTACAGCCACTGTCGATCCTGCGGAGAGCGTCGCTGATGCGCTGCGCAGATCGGGGGTCGATGTGATCACCTCCTGCGCGCAGGGGGTGTGCGGCACGTGCGAGACCGGGGTGCTCGCCGGAGACCCCGACCACCGCGATTCCCTGCTCGATGACGACGAGCGGCAGCTGGGCACCTGCATGTTCCCCTGCGTGTCGCGCAGCCGGAGTGCCCGGCTCGTTCTCGACCTCTGACATCCGAGCACACGCAGCCAATGGAGGCAGCCATGCATGACCGCACCCCTGCAGCACGCACCTCGACATTGACCGAGGCGCCGCCGCTCGATATCGATCCGTTCTCGGAGGCGTTCCTCGCCGACCCGATGCCGTTCCACGAGGAGCTTCGTGAGACGGCACCCGTGACGTTCCTCGAACCGTACGGCGTCTACGCGGTCGCGCGTTACGACGAAGTGCATCGCGCACTCACAGACTGGCAGGGGCTGCAGTCCGCAGCTGGAGTCGGCCTTGCCGACTTCACACGAGAGGCGCCCTGGCGTCCGCCGAGCGTGCTGCTCGAGGCGGATCCCCCTCGGCACGACGCGCCGAGGTCGGTGCTCCAGAAGCTGCTCTCCCCTCGGAGGCTCCGCGCTCTCGAGGAGCAGTGGAGATCCGATGCCGTCGAAGTCGTCGACGAACTGCTCGCGCACGGCCGGGAGTTCGATGCCGTATCCGACCTCGCGGAGGTGTTTCCCCTGCGGGTGTTCCCCGACGCAGTGGGGATCGGCGCAGAAGGGCGCGAATACCTGCTCCCGTACGGGGACTTCGCGTTCAACGCGTTCGGGCCGCAGAACCGACTCGTCACCGACGCCCAGGCTCGGATCGGCCCGGCGGTGGCGTGGGTGGGGGAGCAGTGCGCACGCGAACGCTTGACGGCAGGGAGCATCGGTGCGCAGATCTGGGGTGCAGCGGATCGGGGCGACATCACCCGGGAGCAGGCCCCCCTCGTGGTGCGCTCTCTCCTGACGGCGGGCGTCGATACGACCGTCACCGGCATCGCCGCGGTGCTGCGTGCGATGGCGGATCGGCCCGAGGACTGGACCCGTGTGCGTGAGCAGCGGTCGCTGCTCCCTCGTGTCTTCGAAGAGGCCGTGCGTCTCGAGTCCCCCGTGCAGACCTTCTTCCGCACCACGACGAGGCCCGTCGAGATCGCGGGCGTGCACATCCCCGAGGGGGAGAAAGTCCTGATGTTCCTGGGGGCGGCGAACCGCGATCGGCGTCGCTGGGACGAGCCGCACGCGTTCGATCTGGATCGCGACCCCTCAGGTCATGTGGCGTTCGGTATGGGGTTGCACCAGTGCGTCGGCCAGCACATCGCCAGGCTCGAGGCGATCTCCGTGCTCGATGCGCTGCTCGACCGGGTGACCGCCCTGGAATCCGCCGGTCCGGTCCGCCGACACCTCAACAACACGCTGCGCGGTTTCGAGTCGCTGCCGATGCGACTGACCGTCGCTTAGCGGACCCCCTGCGGCGGCTTACACCACCGGGGTCCCGTGGGTGTGGAAGCTCTCGATCGTCTTCATACCCCAGGCCTGGCCCTTCTTCCGCTCCTCCTCGCTCCACTCGACGACCGGCTGGTCGGGGTCGAGCAGCAGGCGCGCTCCGGCGTTCGCGAATTCGATGCGATTGCCTCCTGGCTCCCAGACGTAGAGGAAGAACGTCTGGTTGATGGCGTGCTTGTGGGGGCCCGATTCGATGTAGATGCCGTTCTCGAGGAAAATGTCCGCGGCTTTCAGGATGTCTTCACGAGTGTCGGGCGCAAACGCGATGTGATGCAGGCGGTTTCCGTGCTTCTTCCAATCGTCGCTGTAGACGACATCGTACGATTTCAGGCCGAAGTGGAACCACCAGGCTGCGAACTTTCCGCTGTCGAGGCGGATCCGCTCGCTCTCGCGCATTCCGAGCGCCTGGGCGAGGAACTCGCCGTTGGCCTCCACGTCCTTCCCGAGGTAGTTGATGTGATCGATGCGGCGCGCGTTGACGCCGCGTCCGGGGAATGCGGACGCCTGGTTCTTCAACGCGGGCCGGTCCTCGTCGCCGGCGACATAGCGCTCTGTCTCGTAGTAGAGCGCCATCGAGTGGCCGTCGGGGTCGCGGAACATGAACGTCGGCCCCGTGCCGACCTCGCCGTCGACCCATCCCTCGCCGAGCCCGAGGGCTTCGATCGCGGCGACGCGGCGTTCGAGCGCCTCCTGGCTGGCCGCCCGGAACGAGGTTCGGCCCACCCCCGCTGCATCGGAGGCGGTGAGTTTGATCGTGTATCGCTCGTAATCGTCCCAGGTACGGAGGTAAGCGACGCCGTCGGACTGCTCGACGACCCGCATGGCGAGCAGGTCTCGGAAGAACCAGAGGCTCTCCTCGAACTTGGGCGTCAACAGCTCGACGTTCGCCAGGTGGGCGACGTCGAAAGCGGTCGAATCGGTCATGGTGCGGTCCTCTCTGACTGCGTGCGATGGAGATGGACGAGCGGCCGACGCGGTCTGGGGTAGACGCGGCCGTCGAAGAGTTTGCGTGCGGTACGCAGATTGCGGGAGGAGACGGCGACGAAGCCGATCCCAGGGCGATCCTCGACCTCGACGATCGCCTCGAACGCGCCGGTCGGGTGCTCGATCGTCACGGTGTGACGATCGGCAGCTCGGGCGGCGACGTGGCCGACGGAACCCGGAATCTGGGTGGACGCGGCGACGGATGCGGCCATGAGGACCCCGATGGAGGTGTGCACCCGGTGCGGGATGAACGATCGGGTCGAGATGGTGCCGCCGTGCCGAGGGGGTGAGACCAGGATGACCTTCGGCACGGTCTGCGTCGTAACGTCGCCGAGCCCCATCAGGCGTCCCGCCTCGATGCGAATCCGTTCGAGGCGATCGGTGAGTCCCGCGTCGGCCTCCAAATCTGCCGGGCGCTCGTCGCCCGAGACACCCCAGTCCGACGTATCGAGCACCACCACGGGCATCCCGCAATCCACCAGTGATGCGCGGTGCCCCTCGATGAGGTCGACGGCGTTACCGGTCGGCAGCAGCCGAGCCTCGGTTCCCCCCATCTCGATCTCGATCGGCGCCGCGCTCCCGGGGACTCCGTCGATCGACTGGTCGCCGTCGTACTCGACCGTGCCGGCGCGGGTGGAAAAAGTGGCCGTCGCGATGTCGCCGGTATTGACCAACCGGATCCTCACCGAGGTGCGGTCCGCCTCCGGAAGCACGAGTCCGCGCTCGACGGCGAACGGGCCGACCCCGGCGAGCAGGTTGCCGCACGTCTGGCTGTCGGAGACCACATCGGAACCGACGCCGACCTGGAGGAAGAGGTAGTCGAGGTCGATCCCCGGCGCCTCCGATCGGGAGACGATCGCGACCTTGCTGGTGAGGGGATGCGCGCCCCCGATGCCGTCGATCTGTCGATCGTCGGGGCTGCCCATCACACGCAGCATCAGGTCGTCGATCGATGTCCGCTCTCGGGGAAGATCGTCCGCGAGAAAGTAGGCGCCCTTCGAGGTGCCGCCTCGCAAGAGCATGCAGCGGATCCCCTCGGTTTCGGGTGCAGGGAGAGGAGTCATCGCGGTTCGCGCTTCTCGAACTCGGCCTGCGAGAGTGTACGTACGCCCAACTCGACGAGCAGCGGCCGCAGGCCCTTCCGGTCCAGGCTCAACTCGCCGGCGGCGTACGCCGCGCGATCGGCTCCCTCTTTCGCCCGGCGCTGATCCGCGGCCTCGAGGACCTCTGCCGCTCGTTCTCGAGGCACGCAGACGACACCGTCGTCGTCGGCGATGATCACGTCGCCCGGGCGGACGAGCGCTCCAGCGGCGATGATCGGAACGTTGACCGAGCCAGCCGTCGCCTTGACCGTGCCCTGGGCGTGCACGGCTCCCGACCAGACCGGAAAGTTCAGGCCTCGCAGGTCCGCCGTGTCCCGCACGCCGGTGGTGGTCACCAGCCCGCGCACCCCTCGCGCGTGCAGAGCGGTCGCGAAGAGGTCGCCGAACGCGCCGTCGAGCGAGGGCGAGGTGGTCGTGACCACGAGCACGTCCCCGCGCTCGCACTGCTCGATTGCGGCATGGATCATGAGATTGTCGCCGGGCCAGCAGAGGACCGTGACCGCTGATCCCGCGATGCTCGCGCCCTGTTGGATGGGCGAGATGCTGTGGGCGAGGAGCCCCTCCCGCCCGAGCGCCTCATGCACCGTGGCCACCCCGTGCCGTTCGAGCGCCTCGATGGTCGCGGCGTCAGTGCGAGCGATGTCCGTGACGATGAGGCCGGTGGGCCCGCCGCTGGAGCTCGGTGCAGCCGAGGTGTTCACTGGAGCACTCCGGTGACCTGCGGAAAGTACCGCATGTAGGCCTCGCCCATCGTCTCGTGGGGGAGGCCGAGGTTGGGGCCGGCGTTGCGCTTCACCTGTACACCGCGGCGGATCGCGAGCTGCGTGTAGTACTCCCACATGTGCTTCTGGGCGGGGAGGCACTCCATGGCGGCGCGTTTGCGGTCGAAGGCATCGGTGATGTCCAGCAGCACATTCGGTTTGAAGTCGCACTGCTCGGGCTGATGAGGTTCGAAGAAGAAGACGGGAGGTGCGCCGATGATGTCGTCCTGTGCCGGGAAGGAGCCGTCAGCGTTGGCGACGCCGATCGCCTGGGCGAGCACGCGGGCCTGAAGCGCCATGCGTGCTGCGGCAGGGTGATCGCCGTTGTAGGGGTCGGCAAGCGGGTGGGTGAGCACCACCGTGGGTTGTGCCGTGCGGTAGACGTCCACGAGTCGATGCACGGCTTCCTGGCTCTCGACGAGAGGATAGTCGCCGAGATCCAGGAACTCGATGCCGGCGCCGAGAGCTGCCGCGGCGGCCTCGGCTTCGCTTCGCCGTATCGACTTGATCTCGTCGAGTGACTTCCCCGCCAACCATTGGCTCGCCGACTCTCCGCGCTCGCCATATGACAGGCACACCACCGTGGCGCGTTCGCCGCGCTGCACCGCGGCGGCAATGGCTCCGCCTGCGCGCCACACGAAGTCGCCGGCGTGAGCGCTGACGACCAGCAGGGAAGGGGTGGGTGCGGTCATGAAGATCCTCCTCGATTGGAGACCAGAGAACCACAGCGATAGCGCTTCGTCAAGATTATTGTTGACAATTCTGGTGACGAAAAGCACTATGGGGTGAGGCAAATTCCCTCGTCGCGCGAGGGGCCCCGATTCGTCCGGGTGCCGGGCGAGCGATGCAGACAAGGAAGTCGAGAACATCATGGCAAACACCCTTCAGGAACTGATCGACGAGCGCGGCAGCACCGTCGAGATGCTCCGCAACTCACGGCTCGGCACGTACATCTACCCCGTCGTGCCCGCGGAATTCAGCAACTGGAGGCGTGAACAAAAAGCCTGGCGCGAGACCGCGGTGCTCTTCGATCAGACGCATCACATGGTGAACCTCTTCATCAAGGGACGTGACGCGCTCAAGCTGCTCAGCGACACCGGCATCAACTCGTTCGCGAACTTTCCCGTGGGCATGGCGAAGCAGTTCGTCCCGGTCGCTTCGAATGGCGGGGTGATCGGAGACGGCATCCTCTTCCACGAAGCCGATGACGAGTACGTGTACGTCGGCCGAGCACCCGGCGCGAACTGGCTGCAATTCCACGCCGAGACCGGCGGGTACGACCTCGAAACGCTCTATGACGACCGGTCGCCTTCGCGGCCCTATGGCGCTGTCGTGCACCGCGAGTACTACCGCTTCCAGATCCAGGGACCGCGAGCCTGGGAGGTCATCGAGAAGGTGAACGGCGGGCCGGTCGAGCAGGTCAAGTTCTTCCGGATGGGAACCATCACCATCGCTGGCGAGACCGTGCGCACGCTGCGCCACGGCATGGCGGGGGCGCCCGGTCTGGAGATCTGGGGTCCCTACGAGCAGCACGGGAAGATCCGAGACGCGATTCTCGCGGCCGGCGCGGAATTCGGTATCGAACCTTGCGGTTCCCGCGCCTACTCTTCGAACACCCTGGAGTCCGGCTGGATCCCCTCGCCGTTGCCCGCGATCTACTCGAGCGAGGCCGAGCGCCCGTATCGTGAATGGCTCGGGGTCGACAGCTACGAAGCGATCAATGCGATCGCGGGCTCGTTCGTCTCCGACGACATCGAGGATTACTACCTGAACCCCTGGGAGCTCGGCTACGGCTCGTTTGTGAAGTTCGATCACGACTTCATCGGCCGTGACGCGCTCGAACAGATCGACGGTTCGACTCAGCGGCAGAAGGTAACGCTCGCATGGAACGATGAGGACCTTGCGAAACTGCTCACCACGGTCATCGACCGGGAGGGGCCCGGATATCAGTTCTTCGACTTGCCGAATGCGAACTACGGATCGTCGAACTTCGACGCCGTGATCGACGCTGATGGCAGCAATGTCGGGCTCTCCCTCTTCACCGGGGTCACCGCGAACGAGAAGCGCGGCCTCTCCCTCGCCACCGTCGACCGCGACGTTCCGATCGGGGCCGAGGTGCGCGTGGTCTGGGGTGAACCCGATGGCGGATCGGGCAAGACCACAGTCGAGCCTCACGAACAGCTCGCAGTGCGCGCCGTGGTGAGCCCGGTCCCGTACGCCGAGACCGCGAGGCAGGAGTATCACGGAGGATGGCGTACCACCGGGAAGCTGTGACGGGCCTCCCCTCTGTGGCGCCCGAAGGCCTCCAGCGGCTCTCAGCCAAGGCGACGTCTACCCGTCCCCGTGGATCACGGAGAACTGTCCGGAGGATCCCCGGATCGCTCGCGCGACGGTGTCGTAGCACCAGTCGAGGGCGGCGGAGTGCTGCGTCGTGTGGCGGCGATACAGGCGGACGGACACCGGCTCCATGGGGAAGGGGAGTGGGCGGACCGTCAAGGGCCAGGTCGCTGCCCATCCTTCGGCGATGGTGTCCGGAACGGTCGCGACGAGTTCGGCGTCCCCCGCGAGCGCGACGGGGAGTGCTGCCACGCGGCCGACGACCACGCGAGGGGTGAGCGCGACCCCGGCGCGTGCGAGCGCGGCGTCGAGGAGTCCGATGCCCGAGTCGCCGGCCACGCGGAGGTGGACGGCGCCCGCGTATCGCTGCAGCGTGAGTTCTCCGTGCGCCAGGGGATTGTCTGAGGAGACTGCGACTCCGTACGACTGCCGTTTGATCACTGTGCTCTCGAACGCGGCAGGGAGCAGGGCGGGCGTAATGGCGAGGTCGATGCTGCCCCGGGAGAGCTGTTCAGGGAGGCGCTCCGGGTCGGCTGGCACCACTTCGATCCGCATCCGCGGAGCCCGGGCCCGCACGGCCCGCAGGATCGCCGGGAGCCAGCCGATCTCACCGAGTTCGGAGAGCGCGATCCGGAGGTGCCGGTCAGACGCCGCGGGGTCGAACCCGTGGAGCCCGTCGACAGCGCGGTCGATGCTCAGAAGCGCATTCCTGAGATCCGGGTAGAGGGCCTCGGCTGCGTGGGTCGGTTCCATGCGGCGCCCGATCCGTTCGAACAGTGGGTCGTCGAGCTGCTGCCTCAGCTTCACGAGCGCCTGGCTGACTGCGGGCGGCGTGACGAAGAGGCGCTCTGCCGCCGCGGTGATACCGCGGGCCTCGAAGATCGCGACGAAGACACGGACGAGGTTCAGGTCCATGAAGAATTACTGTATCCGCATTCATCATTCATGAAGCAAATCACCCACTATCAGTCCTCGTGCATCCGTAGTGTGAGGACAGCCCACGCCGGGCGTGACCGAAGGAGTTCACATGTCGCAGTCAGCTGCAGAAGCCATCGACGCCGCCGGAGGACCGGTGGCCTACCTGAGGAACGCGCAGGCGCTCCCCACCCAGTTCCCTGTGAGGCCCGAGTTCACGAATTGGATCTCTGAGCAGCGATCGTGGCGGGAGTCGGTGGCGCTCCTCGACCAGTCCCACCACATGACCGACCTGTTCATCAGGGGACGCGACGCCGCTCGACTCCTCAGTGACGTCGGGGTGAACAGCTTCAGTCGGTTCCCGGTGGACGCCGCGAAACAGTTCATCGCCGTGAACCACGAGGGCTATCTCATCGGCGACGCAATCCTCTTCCACCTCGAGGGTGAGGCGGGGGAACCCACGGATGTCTACGACCTCGTCGGGTGGCACATGGTGCTCGACTGGGTGGAGTACCACGGTGAGACCGGTGACTACGAGGTTACCTTCGAGCGCGACCCCAATTCGATTGCACGAGCCGCTGCGGGAGGTGGCGATCCGAAGCTGTACCGGTATGAGCTGCAGGGCCCGAATGCGCTGCCCTTGCTGGAGCGGGTGACGGGTCGGCCGGCGCCGGAGACACGGTTCTTCGGTATGGAGACCTTCGAGATCGCGGGCGTCACGGTCCGGTCACTGCGTCACGGGATGGCGGGGATGCCTGGGTTCGAGCTCTTCGGGCCCTGGGCCGAGGGCGACCGCGTCCGGGAGGCGCTGATCGAAGCAGGAGACGAGTTCGGACTGACCCTGGTGGGTTCTCGAGCCTACTCGTCGGCGAACCTCGAGTCGGCCTGGGTCCCGTCTCCGCTGCCCGCCATCTTCACCGGAGAGAGCAGCGATGCCTACCTCGCATGGTTACCAGCGACGCGACTCGGCTCGCTCGCCGGCTCCTATGTGGCGGATCGCATTGAGGACTACTACCTGTCACCCGGTGAGCTCGGATACGGCCGCACCGTCAAGTTCGACCACGAGTTCATCGGACGTGCGGCGCTCGAACATCGCTCTGCTGAAGCGGAGAGCGAGCGGGTCAAGGTCTCCCTCCTCTGGGATGCCGACGACGTCGCGTCGATCCAGCGCTCAGCATACGAGTCGGGCGTGCCGGCCAAGTTCCTTGAGTTTCCGAAGGCGCGTTACGGGCAGCACCAGGTGGATCGCGTGCTCGTCGGCGATGCGACCGTCGGCCTCTCGCACGATGTCGGCTACAGCGTGAACGAACAGGTCTTCATGTCGCTCGCGAGCGTGGCCCCGGATGCGGCGGAGCCCGGAACGCGGGTCGAAGTGCTGTGGGGAGAGGACCCGAACACCGCGAAGCCCGCGAGTGAGCGTCACCGGCAGGTGCGCGTGCACGCCACAGTCGCTCCAGCCCCGTACTCCCGTTTCGCTCGCGAGAGCTATCGGCGGTCATAGCGACCTTGTGAACTGCTCGGTCTGACGGTGCGGGCGAGTACTCGCCTCAGGAACTGGTTCCCGGCATGGGGGAGCCGACGCGAACATCGAGGCGTTCACCGAGACGCGATAGATCATGTTGCGGCGAGAGCCGACACTACCCGCTCAAAAGATACGCACGGGTCTCGGCCTGCAATTCCGTTCAACGGAATTCCACTCACCGACGACAGGATCGCGCGAGCATACTGATGAGGCGCGAACAACATGTCAGCAACTTTGACGAATAAATTGTTGACAATGTGGGTGCGGATTCCTAGTGTCAGAGTGGGTTCCGGCGCCCGCCCGGAAGACCCGTTGGATCAATGGCGATGAACGAGGAAGTGCAGAGGCTATGGCAGCTCGGTTGACCTTGCAGGGGGTGAACCTCCATTTCGGAGGCGTCACAGTGCTGCGCGATGTCGGTTTCGAGGTGGAGCCTGGGCAGGTGTTCGGTCTGGTGGGTCCCAACGGAGCGGGCAAGACATCGCTCTTCAACTGCATCAGCGGGCATTATCGGCCGAGCTCCGGATCGATCCGCATCGATGACACCGAGGTCCGAGGCTCTCGCCCCGCGCAGATGAGCGGGCACGGGCTCGCCCGCACCTTCCAGCACCCGGCGCTGCAGCTGCGTGAGACGGTACTCGAGAACGTCATGCTTGGAGCGCACACGAGGCTCCCGGGCGGTCCGCTCGCGTGGTCTCTCCGGTTGCCTCACGTGACGCGAGCCGAACGATCCCTGCGGGCGGAGGCGTTGCGTCTGCTCGAAGAAAATGGGCTCGGGTGGGCTGCGCATCGACGGGCAGATGAGCTCTCGCACGGCCTGCACAAAGGGATCGAGCTCTGCCGGGCCCTGATGGGTAAACCGCAGCTCCTCCTGCTCGACGAGCCGGCGGCGGGCCTGCCCCACTCAGAGGTTGAACAGCTCATCGAGACGGTGAGACGTCTGGGGCGCGAGGCAGACGTCACCATTGTGATCGTCGAGCATCACATGGGTCTTATCGCCGCGCTGACCGATCGTGTCGTTGTGCTCGATCACGGCGCGAAGCTGCTCGAAGGCACCGCTGCCGAAGCACAATCCGATCCCCGCGTGATCGAGGCGTACATCGGAAAGGACGACGCCGATGCCGCTGCTTGAACTGGAGAACGTCACCGCGTCCTATGGGTCGGTGCAAGTGCTCGATGGTGTCTCGCTGTCGGTGCCCGATGGCGGTGCCGTCGGGGTGCTTGGAGCGAACGGCGCTGGCAAGACAACCACACTGCGAGCCATCACCGGTGTGGTGAGGGCCGGGGGATCCGTTCGCTTCCTCGGCCGCGACATTCGTGGCCTGCGGCCCGATCAGGTCGCGGCGCTCGGGATCGCGCATGTGCCCGAGGGGCGCGGCACACTCGGCGACCTCACGGTGCGCGAGAACCTCAAGGTCGGCGCGTATCTGCGGAAAGATCGGGCGGCAATCGCGACCGACATCGACTACTGCCTCGAGCTCTTCCCGCAGCTGCAGGAGCGGGTGAGCGCGAACGGGTCGACGCTTTCGGGAGGCGAGCAGCAGATGCTCGCGGTCGCGCGGGCGTTCATGGCGAAACCGAAGTTGCTGCTGCTCGATGAGGCATCCCTCGGTCTCGCCCCTGGTACCGCCAAAGCGGTGTACCAGGCGATCAAACGGCTCCGTGTCGAATCGGGTATTTCGATGCTCGTCGTCGAGCAGAACGCGAACCTCGCATTCTCGCTGGTCGACGAGGCGGTCGTACTCGAGACAGGACGCAGCGTGCTCTCGGGGTCGACCGAAGAGTTGCGCACCATGGACGAAATCCGACGCGCCTACCTGGGAGGTTGAGACATGGGCACCTTCATCCAGCTACTGATCGACGGTCTCTCGACTGGCTCGATCTACGCGGCGCTTGCCCTCGCGATCGTGCTCGTGCACCAGGCCACCGGCATGGTCAACTTCGCGCAGGGCGCGATGGCCGTGCTCTCCGGGTACATCGCATTCACCTTCCTGGGCTTCGGCGTTCCGCTCATCCTGGCGATCCTCATCACCATCGTGATCTCGTTCTTCGTCGGGGCCATCGTCGAGCGGTTGCTGATCCGCAAGTTCGAGCAGGGCAACCCCGATACCGCGGTGGTGGTGACGATCGGTCTGCTGACCCTCATCACCGGCATCTGCGCGTGGCTCTGGTCTTACAACAACCAGCTGTTCCCGTCGCTCTTCCCGAATCAGACGATTTCCCTGCTCGGAGCGTCGGTGAGCGTGCGCTCCCTCGGCACCATCATCGTGATCCTCGCCATCATGGGGCTGCTGCAGCTCATGTTTGTCGGCACGAAGCTCGGACTCGCCCTGCGCGCGGTGTCGATCAACCAGCAGTCGGCGGCATTCGCAGGCATGCCCGTCGGCCGGCTGCTCATGGTGGGATGGGGGCTCGCAGCCGCGCTCGGTGCCGTCGCGGGCGTTCTGGTCGCCCCGCAGCTCACCCTGACGCCGGGCATGATGGACACGGCCCTGGTGTACGCGCTCGCCGCCGTGATCCTCGGAGGCTTGACGAGTCCCATCGGGGTCGTCGTCGCAGCAGCTCTGATCGGTGTGCTCGAGAACCTCGCGGCAGTCTACGTGCCCTTCATCGGCCACGACCTGAAAGTCGCGGTCCCGTTCATCCTGATCTTCGTAGTGCTCGTGGTGAGACCCCAGGGCCTGTTCGGCCGGAAAACGGTGGTGAGAGTCTGATGTCGCAGTTGCTCAAGAAGCCCGCGGTTCACTGGGCTGCACTCGGTGTTCTGGTCGCTCTGGCCGTCGTGCTTCCGCTCGTGCTGCCTGAGATCGCGAACGACACCATCGCCCGCATCATCGTCTTCGCGGTGGCGGTGCTCGGTCTGAACGTGGTCATGGGGTACGCGGGTCAGGTGTCGCTCGGACAGATCTTCTTCCTGGGTCTCGGTGCGTACGTCACCGCGTACGGCGTCACGCACGACTGGAACATCGTGCTCACGTTCGTGCTCGCCCTCATCATTCCCGCGCTCGCCGGGCTGCTCATCGCGCTGGCGGCCGCGCGTCTCGGGGGCCTCGCCATAGCGATGGTGACGATCGCGCTTCCGATCGTCGGATTGCCGCTCGCGAAACGACTGAGCGATTGGACGGGCGGTTCGCAGGGCGTCTCCTCGCGATTCTCGGACGCCCCCGAGTGGACCGGCCTCTACAACGACCAGTGGAAGCTCTACCTCGTGATCGTGATCGCCGCTGTAACGTTCGCGCTCGTGCGTAACTTCGTGCGCGGCAAGTTCGGGAGAGCGCTCGCCATCGTGAAGGAGAACCCGGCCGTCGCCTCGTCGATGGGCATTTCTCCGTACTGGTACAAGGTGCTCGCCTTCACGATCGCCTCGCTCGTCGGGGGAGTGAGTGGGTTCCTCTACATGACCGTGCTGCAGTACACGTCACCCGAGACGCTCTCGTTCCATCACTCGATCACGTTGGTCGCCTCGATGGTGATCGGTGGTGCCGCGACCATGGTCGGTTCGGTCATCGGCGGCATCTACTACGTCTTCGTGCCGGTGCTGACAAATGCCATCGACCCGAACCTGACGGCCGCACTGCAGGGCGCGATCCTCCTGCTCGTCCTGTTCCTGCTTCCTGGTGGCCTGGCATCGCTGCCACGCACTCTCGCCGGACTTCGGAGATCGCCCGGGGTGCGACCCGGCGCGCCACCTGCAGATGCGGGGGCGCCGCCGCCCGAATACAGCACCCACAACTCGCAATAGTTCATGAGAAAGGTGAGAAGAATGAAGAGGAACATCAGAACGCGGGGGGCCTTCGGCGCCGTGGCGCTGTCGGCAGCCGCGCTCCTCGTCCTGAGTGCGTGTGCGCGGGACGGCGGAGGCGAGGCGAGCCCCGGCATCACGGATGAGTCCATCACGCTCGGAGTGACGACGCCGTTGAGCGGAGGTACCGCCGGCCCCGGAACCTGCACCGTCGCAGGGCTCCGCGCCTACATGGGTGCCGCCAACGCCGCCGGCGGTATCGAGTTCGGCGATGGGAAGACCCGCGAGGTGCAGATCGAAGCGCTCGACGACGCTTACGATCCGCAGAAGGCCTCCTCCAACTTCCAGACGCTGAAGAACGAGGCGTTTGCCATCACCTCGGGTCTCGGCACGCCGACCAACCTCGCGTGGCGCGAAGCCGCCACTGCAGATGAGGTGCCTCAGGCGCTCGTTATGACGGGTGACCCCATCTTCAGTGACCAGGAGGAGAGCCCATGGTCCCTCGGTTGGGTGCCGGTCTATCAGAACGAGGGCGAAGCGTTCGGGGAGATGCTTGCGGCGTCGTCTGAGGATCACAAGGTCGCGATCCTCTCGCAGAACGACGACTTCGGAGAGGGGTACGTCGAGGGCTTCAAGGAGGCGATCGCGGGGTCTGACAACATCGAGGTTGTCGGCGAACTCACCTACGAGGCCACCGACACCTCCGTTGACGCGCAGCTCACCGAGCTCGCCGCCACCGACGCCGACGTGTTTTTCAACGCGATGTCGATCACCCCGCTCGTGATCTCCTCGCTCGAGCGTGCGCAGAGCATCGGGTGGGAGCCGAGCTGGTTCCTTCCCTCGAATACCTCCAGCCCGGGGGCTATCCTCGAACCAGGCGGTGCCGATGCGTATCCAGGCGTCTACTCGGTGGCGTTTGCCAAGGCACCGGCCTCGCCCGAGTTCTCGGACGACGAGGATGTCCAGACCTTCCTGTCGAATCTTGAGGAGTACGCGGACTACTCCGACGTGCCGGCGTTCCCGCACTGCATGTGGAGCTACATGCTCGGCGCCACGCTCGAACAGGTCTTCCAGGACATGGAAGAGCCCACGCGCGAGAGTTTCATGGAATCGCTGCGCAGCATCGAGGACTTCCAAGCCCCGTTGATGCTCGAGGGTACGACGGTGAACACGACCGAAGACGGCGAACCGGCTGTCTCGACGGTCGTGGTGCAGAAGTACAACGGTCAAGGGTTCGACACCGTCGATCAGCTGGAGTAGCACCCCGTATGCGTTGACGCCGACGCTCCGGACCTGACCGGAGCGTCGGCGTCGGCGTGTGTCAGGCGTGCGTGCGCGAGATTGCTTGGATGATCGCCGCGAGGTGCGTCTCCGTCGCAGTCGCGGCGGCGTCGGGGTCGCGTGCGATCACGGCGTCGATGATCGCGGCGTGCTCTTCTACAGATGCGTTCGCCCGTTGCGGGTCGAAGGCCAGTCTGAACTGGTGCCTCGCGGCTTGGGCGCGAAGCCGTTCGAGGAGCTGGTTCGCCACCCCGTGGTGAGAGATCTCGCGCAAGACGGCGTCCATCTCTTGATTGAGTGCGGCATAGCGCACGAGGTCGCCCGATTCGACGGCGGTGCGCATGCCGTCTCGCAGTGACGCGAGCGCTGCAATGCGATCTGCTTCGATGCGTTCGGCTGCGCGCCGAGCGACCAGCACTTCGAGTCCGACGCGCACTTCGACGATCTCGATCGCCTCGTTCGGTGAGATAGCCCGGACGCGTGCGCCGCGGTTCGGCATTCGTTCGATCAGTCCTTCACCCTCGAGTGTCATCAAGGCGTGGCGCACCGCGGCGCGGGTCGCGCCGAACTCGGTACTGAGGTCGGCTTCGATCAGACGCTGCCGAGGGACGAACTCCCCGTCCAGAATGGCTTGGCGGACGTGGTGGGCTACGCTCTCGGAGTTGGCCTTGACGGTCGACTGCTCGGACACTGCGTTCCCCTATCGCCGAGTATCTTGGCGACAATTTTGTCGCACCGGTTCCGGTCCATTGTGGCACGGGGAAGCATCGAAGAACGATACCGCAGCGCGTTCAGTTCAGTGACTCGCCCCGCGTGCACACCGTGACCATCTTCGTGCCCTTGCCGTGGGGTTCGAGCGCTTCGACGCAGCCGTGCGTCGCCTCGATGCGCACTGTGACCCCGCGGGGTTCGAGCACGGTCATGATCGCTTCGGCGATCTGTTCGCCGAGACGTTCTTGCAGCTGCGGTCGTTTCGCGGTACTCGAGACCAGCTTGACGATTCTGCTGAAGCCCGCCAGGCGACGGCGGGGCGAGTAGGTGACATCGACCCGGCCCTCGAACGGTAGGAGGTGGTGGGGGCAGATGGAGCGGAACGAGACATCTGTGACGGAGACGGCCTGCCCCTCCGCTTCGCCTGCGGAAATCTCCATCGGCACGCCCAGGGCATCCGCGGGGTCGGCTCCGGCCTGCGCGAACATCTCGGCAGCGAGGTCGGTCACGCGCTCCGGGGTTCTGCGGAGTTCGGCGATCTCCGGATCGACACCCATCGCTGCGAGAAACTCCGTCACGGCGCGCATCGCGCGTTCCCGGTCGATACTCATGGCCGCGTCACCCTTCTTCGGATCGGCCGCGTTCCAGCCGGTCGACGGTCTCGAGTCCGTGCTGCGCCCACGCGATCTCCGCTCGTGCGCGCTCCGCGAGCCCCTCGTAGGCGAAACGCTTGTAAGCGATGGTCCGTTCGTGATCGCGCTCGTCGGTCACCCGCAGACGATTGACGAGCATCGGGTTGTCGAGTGCTTCGATGTGCGCGAGCTCGCCGTCCCAGCATTCAAGTTCGTGCCGCCAATGATCGATATGCGCGCGCAAGAAGGCGCGCGCCGCGTCGGGCTCGGCCGACTCGAGGTACGCCGCGCGCAGGTGCGCGGCGTCGCGAGTGCGCTGATAGTCGGGAGGACTGTTCATCCACTCCAGGAAGGCGCGGTCTCCGGCCTCGGTCACGTGGTAGATGCGGCGGATACCACGCTCTCCGCGCGATTGCTCCTCGGCGACGACAAGTCCCTCGTTCGCCATCTTGCGCAGCTCCGGATAGATCTGAGAATCCGCGGCGTGCCACACATGTCCCACCGACTGCGAGAACTGCTTCTGGAGGTCGTAGCCCGACATCGGGCCGACGCGCAGAAGCGCAAGCAGTGCGCTGCGAAGGCTCATGGTGCAGTCCTTGTTCAGTGGGCCGGGAGGCTCAGTTGATGAGAGAGGGGCCGGGGCATGCCCCGACCCCTCTCAGCGTACAATCTTCCGGTGCGATCAGGCGTTGTAGCCGGTGCGCCAGCCTCCCTGGTACTCCTTCCGGGCTACCGTCGAGTACGGTACGGGGCTGACGACGGCGCGCACGTCCGTCTGCTCGTGCGGCTCGACGGACGCCTTCGCCGTGCCGCCGCCCGGCTCGCCCCAGACCACCCGCAACTCGGTGCCTTCGGGAACCGAGGGATCGATCGTCGCGAGCGAGAGGCCGCGGCGCTCGTTCGCGCTGTAGCCGGTGAACATCGAGAATCCGACGACATTATCGTCGGCGTCGACCACGGAGTCGTAGTTGGCCGAACCGTAGTTGGCAAGCGGCAGGTCGAAGAACTTGTAATTCGGGCCGTCGACGTTCAGCAGCGAGGTCCAGACCTTGCCGAGGTCATCGGCGTTCCAGGCGAGCGTGACCTTTTTGCGCTGTGCGGCGGGATCCATCTTCTCGAGAGCGTCGCGGCCGATGAAATCGTGGTCGAACTTGACGAACGAACCGTACCCGAGCTCCCACGGGCTCAGGTAGTAGTCCTCGATGTTGTCGGAGACGTATGAGCCGGCAAGCGTGCCGGTGGCCTCGTAGCTGTCGACCCCGAGCCACTCGCGATACGCTCGCTCTTCGGCACCGGTATAGATGGCCGGCAGCGGAGAGGGAATCCAGCCCGACTCCAAGGTATTCGACGGGTACGCTCGCGATCCGACCGGGAGGAGGCCGAACTCAGCACCCGCCTCGACGATGGCGTCTCGAATGTGATCGTGATCCTCGTAGGGTCCCCAGACCTCGAGGCCCGGTGCGCCTGCCATGCCGTGGCGCAGCGTGCGGACCTGCTTGCCGGCGATCTGCATGGTCGACATGTTGAAGAAGCCCAGCTTCTCGAGCGGGCCGCCGTTGAGTTTTTCGATGACCGCCCAGGCATTCGGTCCCTGGATCTGGAACCGGTAGTACTTCCGTGCGACCGAGTGGCCGTAGGGGCGCGACGGCGAACGGCGATCCACCTCGATGTCGAGGTTCTGATATCCGCCGGTCTCGCCGTGGAACATCAGCCAGTTCGACGCCGGGGCGCGGCCGACGTACACGTACTCGTCCTCGGCCTCACGGAAGAGGATCCCGTCACCGATGACATGACCTGACGCTGTCGTGGGCACGTACTGCTTGGCCTTGTTCACCGCGAAGTTCGCCACGGAGTTGATGGCGGTATCCGAGATCAGCTTGATCGCGTCGGAACCCTTCAAGAACACGTTGTCCATGTGGTGGGACTGATCGTAGAGAACAGCTGTCTCGCGCCAGGCGCGCTGCTCCTTGATCCAGTTCGCGAAGTCGGCTGGAACGACCGGGTAGATGTACGAGCCGATCTGGGAGTTGCGCAGTAGTTCGACCGGGTTGGTCTGATCCAGCAATTCCTGCAGGTTGTTCGCCACGATGAGAACCTCTCTGTTTTCTGTGGATGGTGCCGCAGCACCGATGGGCGGGGCTAATTGAAGACGATGGTGTGGTTCTGGTGTCGGATCACCCGATCCTCCGCGTGCCACTGGACAGCGCGGCTGAGCACCGCGCGCTCCACGTTCGCACCCATCCGCTGCAGGTCAGCCGCAGTCTCGGCATGGGTGACGCGGATGACATCCTGTTCGATGATCGGACCCTCATCCAGTTCCTCGGTGACGTAGTGACTCGTCGCGCCGATCAGCTTCACACCGCGCTCCTTCGCCTTCCGATACGGAGCTGCGCCGATGAACGCCGGCAGGAACGAGTGGTGAATGTTGATGACGGGCACGCCGACCTGCTGGAGGAACTCCGGGGAGATGATCTGCATGTAGCGGGCGAGCACGATGAAGTCGACGTTGCCCTTCAGGAGTTCGAGGATCTTGGCCTCGGCCTCGGACTTGTCCGGCCCCTGCGAGGGGACGTGGAAGAAAGGGACGCCGAAGCTGCGCACGTCCTCGACCATGTTGGTGTGGTTGGAGATGACCATCGGGATCGTGACGGGCAATTCGCCGCGACGCTCGCGCCAGAGCAGGTCGAGAAGGCAGTGATCGCTCGTCGAGGCGAGTACCGCCATGCGCTTCGGGACCGACATGTCGCTGAGGTTCCACTCGACGTTGAACGGGTCGAGCGTGCTGGAGAGATCGGCCTCGATCTCCGGCATAGCGGCTCCGAGGTTCGGCCGGTGGAACACGACGCGCTGGAAGAACGCACCGCCCTCGGGGTCATCGGAGTGCTGGTCCAGGGAAACGATGTTGCCGTTGTTGCGTGTGATGAGCGTTGTCACGGCGGCCACGAGGCCGCGCTGATCCGGTCCGTGGACGATCAGGCAAGCGTGGTCACGTCGAGTCTCGATGGTTTTCGTCATGGCGTTCCCTTTTCTACTGCTTCGAGGCGAAGTCCCGCGCCCACTCTGACGTGGCGAGCAGGCCACCGAAAGTATAGAAGTGAGTGCGGACGTTCCCGCTCGAAGGGTTCACCTCGAGCAGGTTGCCGAGCTCTTCCATGAAGCGATCAGGGCCGGCGGTGCCCATGAGATTCGTCAGCGAGAAACCGTACTTCTTCACGATTCCCGTGCTGGCCCCGACGCCGAAGCGTCGTGCGTACCCGAGCAGACGCTTGATGCCGGCGGGCCCTGGCGTGCCGATCCGGATCTCGGATTCGATCCCGCGCGCGCGAACCTCCAGCACCCACTGCAATACGGCTTCCGCGTCGAAGGCGAACTGGGTCAGGATGACCGCGTTGAGTCCCTGCGTGTTCAACACGGCGGACTTCTCCTCGAGGTGCTGCCAGAGGACCTCGTTCGGGATGTCCGGGTGGCCCTCGGGGTAACCGGCGATCGAGACCTCACGGACGCCGTATTTCTGGAGCACGCCGGACTGGATGACGGTCAGCGAGTCGGGGTACGGGCCCTCGGGTGTTGCGGGATCGCCGCCGACGCAGAAGATGCGCTCCGAGGCGCCGATCTCCTGCAGGCGGCCGAGAAACTCTTCGAGCTGGTCCTGGGACTGCAGGCGTCGTGCCGAGATGTGGGGAACGGGGATGAAGCCGAAGTCCTCGACGGCTTTCGATGCCGCGATGCGCATCTCCAGGTCTTCATTGCCGAGGAAGGTGACATTGATCTTCGTGCCCTGGGGAATCGACTCGTGCGCTTCATCGAGTCCTGGAATGTCCTTGCCGGTCATCTCGAGCGAGAAGCCGTCGAGCAGCTTTCGTGCAGCAGGAGTGGTCATGGTCCAAGTCTTCCTTTCGCGGCGCGTCTTTGCATCCGTCGGTTTCAGCATACCTATGTAGGTAGGCAATGTCTATAGGGAAATGGTCGATGTGCGAGAACCTGAGAGGCGGTCGGGTCGCGTCGTGATTCGCGACCCGACCGCCGCCTGGTCGGATCGGGTCCTTAGTCCGCGATGACCGAGACCGCGTGCGGCTCCTGGAAATCACGGACCCCGTGCAGGCCCTGCTCGCGTCCGATACCCGACTGCTTCACTCCGCCGAAAGGGGCGCGCAGGTCGAGGCGCGTGGCGCCGTGGTCGTTGACCCACACGTAACCCGACTTCAGCTGAGGAGCGACGCGATCGGCGGCACTGGAGTCCCCGGTCCAGACCGAGTTACCGAGCCCCGCCCAAGTGTCGTTCGCCAGACGGATCGCTTCCTCTTCACTGTCGAATGGGATGACCGGAATGACTGGACCGAACTGCTCCTCCGTGACCACCCGCAGCGACGGGTCGGCGTCGACCACGATCGCGGGGCGCACGAAGTTGCCGCCCTCCAATTCGCCTCCGGGAAGCTCGCCGAACTCGCGCACGTCGGCGCCAGACTCCTTCGCTTCGCGAATGAGGTCCTCGACGAACGTCTTCTGGGTGGGTGAGTGCAGGGGCCCCATGGTCGTTCCCTCTGGCTCGTCCAGTCCGTAGCCGAGCTTCACGCCGGCCAGACGTGACTCGAGCCCCGCGACGAGCTCATCCATGCGCGAGCGGTGCACGATGAGTCGTTTCGCGTTCATGCAGATCTGGCCGGTGGTGTCGTAAATCGCACCGAAGAGCTTGTCGAGGTGCTCGTCGTCCAGCGGGGCGTCTTCGAGGAACACCGCCGCGTCGTTGCCACCGAGCTCCAGGGTGACGGGGGTGAGCGACCGCGAAGCCATCTCCATGATCTTCCTGCCGCCATTCACGCTCCCCGTGAAGCCGACCTTCGCGATCTTCTCGTTCGAGATCAGGCCCGAGAGGTCGGCATCGTGCCCGGTGATGACCTGGAGCACGCCGGCGGGCAACTTTTCGGCCACCCGCTGGACGACACGGGCAGTTGCAAGCGGTGCGGTCAGCGGTGGCTTGACGATGACCGTGTTGCCTGCGAGCAGCGCGTGGGGGAGGGCAGCGCCGAGAATCGCGATCGGCCAGTTGAACGGGACGATGATCGTGACGACGCCCATCGGTTGGTACGTGATCCGCGTCGAGTTCGGGATCGCGCCGGGTACCGGTTCGAGCAGCTCCGAGGTATCGACATCATCGGCGTGCGTCAGTGCGAGGTTCCAGCGGAGCTCGAAGACGAGCGAGTCGACCCACGCCTCGTGCACGACCTTCCCGTTCTCCTGGGACAGTACTGCGGCGTCGTCGTCGCGATGTTCGGCGATCCCCTGAATGGCGGCGGCCATCTGCTCGGCGCGCTCCGGCCCCGAGAGTGCCGACCACGCGGCAAAGGCCGCTTCGGCCGCGGCGACGGCATCCCCGACGTCCTCGGCGCTCGCGGCAGAAGCAGTGCCGACGATACGGCCAGGCTTGCCCGGATCGGCGATCTCGAGCACCTGATCGGTGTTTCGCTCCTCGCCGTTGATGAACAGGACGGTGTGCAGATCGGACATCATTGTCCCTTCCTCGATGACTACAGGGCCTCCAGTGAAGTCAATCTAGTTGACAAGTAAACTAGCAATCTCGCCTCTCATTGAGTGGAAATCGCGTGTGTATCGCTGCCCCGCCGCAAAGAATGACGTGCAGCATTGGTGAGTCCCTGGGAGCGCGGTTACGTTGCGATCGAAGCGGAGCAGCGCTCGATGCGCTCCCGCCACCACGCAACGCGTTCCGGCCGCGCTGCGTAGCGGTCCAGAAACTCTGGCTCGAGCCGAGGCCGGCGCACGACGATCTCACCGTCCATCGGTACCAGTGAGTCGGCCGTGACATCGCCGTCGAGCAGCGCCACCGTTCCGAGCCCGCACGCCCCCGCGAGCAGGCGGTCGGGCAGTGCTGCTGCGAGGTGCAGGCCCATCGAGATGCCGACGGAGGTGTCGAGTGCGCTCGAGACGACGACGGGGAGTGCCGCCTCCGTCACGATGTCGAGGGCCCGCTGCACGCCGCCGAGCGGTTGAGCCTTCACGACGAGCAGGTCGGCGGCGCCCGCCCGCGCGACTGCCAACGGGTCGCTGGCTTTGCGCACGCTTTCGTCGGCGGCGATCCGGGTGCCGAGTCCGCGGGCGGTCTCCCGCAGCGCGCGGAGCTCATCGATCGTCGCGCAGGGCTGCTCGACGTAGTCGAGGTCGAAGGGTGCGAGTGCCTCGAGTGCGGCTCGCGCCTCATCGAGCGACCAACCCCCGTTGGCGTCGATCCTGAGCGTGCCCGACGGCCCCAGCGATGCCCGCACCGCCACGACCCTGGCCAGGTCGTCCTCGAGCGACTGGCCGCGTTCAGCGACCTTGACCTTGACGGTGTCGCAGCCGGGAAAGCGTGCCAGGATCTCGGGGACTCGCGCAGCATCGACCGCAGGAACGGTCGCGTTCACCGCGATCCGGTCGCGTCGCGGTGCCGGTGTCTCGCCCCAGCCGAACTCGATCGCCGCCCGGAGCCAGGTCGCAGCCTCTTCGTCTGCGTACTCGGGGAACGGGGAGAACTCGGTGGCGCCCTGAGGCGCGGCGAAGACCACGGCTTCCCGCACCGTCACCCCCCGGAAGCGCGTGCGAGTCGGGATCGCGACGACGTGAGCCGCATCGAGGATCTCCTCGAGCGATGGCAGAGCGCGTGGCATGTTCTCGATCATCCCACGGGGATCGGCTCGAGGTACCGCGGTTCCTGGGCATGCGTCGCGGCGAGGCTCTCGGCGACCTCGCCGATGACGGTGCGGAACGCGGCGCTCGCGTGTGTGGGCGCCATGTCTGCGCGACGCGCGACGCTGATGGTGCGCCGCAGGTCGGGATCCGCGAGGGGTGTGATGCGGAGATTCCGGCGTTCGAGGGCGACCATCGCGGGGACGACGGCGACCCCGATGCCGCGCTCGGCGAAGCTCAGCGTCGCGTCCATCTCGGCGCCGGTGACCGCGACCTCGGGGGTGAGGCCTGCGGCAGCGAAGGCGGCGTCGAGTGCGACGCGGAGATCGTAGTTCTCGGGGAACGCGACCAGCGGAATTCCGGCGAGCAGCGAGAGCGAAATGGGGGATCCCGGTCCCGCTCCGGTGAACGGGTCCGGAGCGTCCGCAGCGGAGACCACGACGAGTCGTTCCTGCAGCAGCGGCTCGAGGGACAGCGCCGCGCGGCCCGTGCCCGACGAGACGCTGGTGACGATGAGTGCAAGATCGAGCCCGCCCTCGCCGAGCGCCTCGATGAGGGAGCGCGATCCCCGCTCGACGATTTCTACGTCGATGCCGGGGTGGCGCGCGCGAAACTCAGCGAGCACCTCGGCGACGAGCGTCGTGCAGAGGGTCGGCGTGGCGCCGAGCCTGACGCGTCCGCGTGCGAGCCCCACGAGCTCGGCCATCTCGTCTCGCGCGGTCTCGGCGTCGGCGAGCATGCGCCGGGCGAGGGGGAGGAGGCGCTCGCCCGCCGCCGTCAGCGTGACGCGTCCGCGGGCGCGGTGAAAGAGGTCGACGCCGAACTCGGCTTCCAGGGTCGCGATCTGACGGCTCAGCGACGGCTGCGCGACGTGCAGTCGTTCGGCCGCGCGGGTGAAGTGGCCGATGCGCGCGACCTCTGCGAAGCTGCGGAGCTGTTCGAGGTTCATGTTCGATAGCCTAAACGCATCGAGATGATCCGAACTATTCATTGGAGTAATCGAAGATGCGCTCCTAGCGTGGAGCCCATGATCACCACGACTTCTCCCGCCGAGCGGCTGCTCGCCACCTCCGTCCTCATCATCGGCACGGGAGGCGCCGGACTCCGCGCCTCCATCGAGCTCGCCGAGCAGGGCGTCCAGGTTCTCGCCGTCGGCAAACGACGCGCACACGACGCCCACACCACCCTTGCCGCCGGCGGCATCAACGCCGCGCTCGGCACCATGGACCCCGAGGACAGCTGGCAGCAGCACGCCGCCGACACGCTCCGCGAATCTTACTTCCTCGCCGACCCCGCCATCGTCGAAGTCGTCGCTCGCGGAGCCGCGCAGGGCATCGCAGAGCTCGAGTCCTGGGGCATGCCTTTCGCCAGGGAGGACGACGGCAGGATCAGCCAGCGCTTCTTCGGAGCCCACCGGTACCGTCGCACCTGCTACGCCGGCGACTACACCGGACTCGAGATCCAGCGCACCCTCATGCGTCGTGCCTCCGAGCTGCGGGTGCAGATCGTGGACACCATCTACATCACTCGCCTGCTCACGAGCGACGGACGCATCTTCGGAGCCTACGGCTTCGACATCGTCGACGGGACCCCGGTCGTGATCCACGCCGACGCGGTGATCCTGGCCGCCGGAGGCCACACGCGCATCTGGCGGAACACCTCGTCGCGCCGCGACGAGAACACCGGCGACTCGTTCCGGCTCGCGGCGCTTGCCGGGGGCAAGATCCGCGACGCCGAGCTCGTCCAGTTCCACCCGTCCGGCCTCGTCGAGCCCAGCGATGTCGCGGGGACTCTCGTCTCGGAAGCGGCGCGCGGCGAGGGCGGTATCCTCCGCAATGCACTCGGCGAACGCTTCATGGAGCGTTACGATCCGGAGCGCATGGAGCTCTCGACTCGTGACCGGGTCGCCCTCGCCAGCTACACCGAGATCGCCGAGGGGCGCGGCACGGCGAACGGCGCCGTCACGCTCGACGTGTCGCATCTGCCCCGAGAGCAGATCCTGAATCGCCTGCCTCGCGTCTACCGCAACCTCATCGACTTGCAGATGCTCGACATTACGGAGCAGCCGATCGAGGTCGCCCCGACGGCGCACTACTCCATGGGCGGCGTCTGGGTGCGTCCAGAGGATCACGGCACCGGCGTCGACGGGCTCTACGCGATCGGCGAGGCGTCCTCGGGCCTGCACGGCGCCAACCGGCTCGGCGGCAACTCGCTCATCGAGCTCCTCGTGTACGGGCGCATCACCGGCGCGGATGCCGCCGAGTACGTGCGCGGCATCGGTTCGGTGCGGCGCGATCCTACAGCCGTGGGGGCGGCGCGCGACGAGATGCAGCGGTTGCTCACCGGTTCCGGGAGCGACTCGGAGTCGGCGCACGAGACGCCCCGCCGCCTGCAGCGCGCGCTGCGCGACGTCATGACGGCGCACGCGGGAGTGGTCAGGGATGAGGCCGGCCTCACCGAGGGGCTGGAGAAGGTCGCCGACCTCGAGGATCGCGCCACCCGCGTCACCGCACACCCCGATATCGCGGGATTCGACGATCTCGCCCACGCATTCGATCTCGCAGGGTCGCTGCTCGCGGCCCGCGCGACCCTCGAGTGCGCGATCGAGCGGCGCGAGACACGCGGTTGCCACAACCGGTCGGACTACCCCGAGCAGAACGACGACCTCACCGGCAACATGGTGTGGACTCCGTCGGGAGGTGTGGTGTTCGAGCCGCTGGCCGACGCCCCCGAGGAGTTCCGGCTGCTCGCCAAGGCGGCGGCGGACGACTCGGTCGCCGGCAAGCTCGTCGAGTAGCGCCCGCCCGGCCAGGCCCCACCACGATCTCGGGTCACTTCTTGCGGGTACTGCCCGCCTCGAACCCGCAAGAAGTGACCCGAACGGCCCTGGGCGCCCGGTAGCCTGGAACGCATGACAGAGCAGGTCTCCGAGATCTTCGATCCCGCCGAGTGGACGGTCGCCCCAGGTACCGACTACACCGACATCACCGCGCACCTAAGCCGCGACGGGAGGATCGCCCGCATCGCGTTCAACCGACCCGAGGTGCGCAACGCGTTCCGCCCGCACACTGTCGACGAACTGTACGACGCGCTCGAGCGTGCACGGGTGAACCCGCGTATCGGCGTGGTGCTGCTGACCGGGAACGGGCCCTCGCCGCGCGACGGGGGATGGGCGTTCTGCTCCGGCGGCGACCAGCGGATCCGGGGGCGCAGCGGGTACCAGTACGCGGAGTCCGAGTCCGAGGTCTCGCCCGAGGAATCCGCGCGCGCCGGCCGCCTGCACATCCTCGAGGTGCAGCGGCTCATCCGCTTCATGCCGAAGGTCGTCATCGCGCTCGTTCCCGGCTGGGCGGCGGGCGGTGGCCACTCCCTGAATGTGGTCTGCGACCTCTCGATCGCGAGCGATGAGCACGCGAAGTTCAAGCAGACCGACGCCGACGTCGGGTCGTTCGACGCGGGATACGGCAGCGCCTATTTCGCGAAGCAGATCGGGCAGAAGAACGCGCGCGAGGTCTTCTTCCTCGCCCGCGAGTACTCGGCGCAGCGCGCCTATGAGATGGGTGCCGTGAACGCCGTGGTGCCGCACGCGGAACTCGAGGCGACGGGGATCGAGTGGGCGCGCGAGATCCTGGGCAAGTCGCCGACGGCGATCCGCATGCTGAAGTACGCGTTCAACGCCGTCGACGACGGACTCGTAGGGCAGCAGCTCTTCGCTGGCGAGACCACGCGCCTCGCGTACGGTACCGACGAGGCGGTCGAGGGTCGTGACGCGTTCCTGGAGAAGCGCGACCCCGACTGGGAGGCGTTCCCCTACCACTTCTGAATGCAGGGGCATCGGTTTCGGAACGCGCAACCCCGAGCCGACATGTCGGCGATCGACTAGCATGGGTCGGTGATGAAGAACCTGACGCGCCGGCCCCCCTCCTGGGCGGTCGTCGCGGCACTCGCGTTCACCGGTCTCACGTCGGCGTTTATGTTCACGCTCGTGGTGCCCCTCCAGGCCGAGCTCCCGCGGCTTCTCGACGCGTCCCGCGAGGACACGACCTGGGTCGTGACGATCACGCTGCTCGTCGCGGCCGTGGCGACGCCGATCTCGGGTCGGCTCGGCGACATGTACGGCAAGCGGCGCGTGGTCATCGTTCTGCTGATCGCGCTCATCGTCGGGTCGCTCGTGGCGGCGATGTCGGGGTCGATCATCGGGGTCATCATCGGCCGGGGCCTGCAGGGCATCACGACCGGGGTGATCCCGCTCGGGATCGCCATCATGCGCGATGTGCTCCCGCCTTCGCGGCTCGGTACGGCGGTCGCGCTGATGAGCGCGACGATGGGCGTCGGTGGCGCCGTGGGTATGCCACTCGCGGCATACGTGGCGCAGACGGCGGACTGGCACGCGCTCTTCTGGATGTCGGCCGGGCTCGGCGTGGTCTGCATCGTCGCCAACCTGTTCCTCGTACCGGAGGACACGCTGGTCTACCCCGGTCGTCTCGATATCCCCGGCGCGATCGGCCTCGCGATCGGGTTGACCGGCCTGCTCCTCTACGTGTCGCGCGGTGCGGACTGGGGGTGGGCGTCTCCGCTGGCGCTCGGTTCCCTGATCATCGGTGTGGTGACGATGCTCGCCTGGGGTGTCTACCAGCTGCGTGTGCGGGAGCCGCTCGTCGACCTGCGAGTGGCTGCAAGGCCGCCGGTGCTCCTCACGAACCTTGCCGCGATCGGCATGGGGTTCGCGCTGTTCGCCTCGAACGTGACGTTCCCGCAGCTGCTCGAGATGCCCACGGAATCCGGTGTCGGATTCGGGCTGACGATGATCGAGGCGGCGCTGTGCATCATGCCCGCCGGCCTGATCATGATGTTCCTCTCGCCGCTCTCCGGCATGCTGGAGCGCGTGTTCGGTGCCCGACCGCTGTTCTCGATCGGCACCGCCTCGATCGTGATCGCATACACGTTCGTGCTGCTCTGGTCCTCTGAGGTGTGGCACATCGTCGTGGCGAACGCGATCATCGGCGTCGGCATCGCCTTCGCGTTCGCGGCGATGCCGATGATCATCATGAATGCGGTCCCGGCGAACGAGACGGGGGTCTCCAACGGGCTGAACGCGCTGTTCCGCTCCGTGGGCACCTCGGGGGCGTCCGCCGTGATGGGCGGCGTGCTCGCTTCGATGTCGGTGCAGGTGGGCGATGTGGCGGTGCCGACGACGACGGCGTTCCAGACGTGCTTCTGGATCGCGATCGTGGCGGCTGCGGTCGCGACGGTGCTCACATTCCTGATCCCGCGGACTCCGCCTGAGGAGAAGCGCCCGTCGATTCCGACGCGCAACATCCCGCTCCGGTGACGGCGAGTCCGCAGTACCCTGGACGGGTGAGTTCTTCGACACCGCTTCGCGCTGTTCCCACTGATGATCGGGCGTGGTTGCTCGCCGCTCTTGCGGACGCACTGTCCGGCGGTTCCGCGGTGCTCCCACTCGCACCCGGTGCTGATCCTGCCGATGTCGAGGACGTGCTGGAGCAGCCGATTCCCGAGGGTACGGCGCTCGTGATCCGTACGTCGGGTTCCTCCGGCGTCCCGAAGTCGGTGGCGATCTCGGCGCAGGCGCTGAGGGCCGGCGCCGAGGCGACGCACGAGGCGCTCGGCGGGCCGGGTCAGTGGCTGGTCGCGCTGCCCGTGCATCTCATCGCGGGCGCACAGATGCTGACGCGCAGTCTGATCGCCGGTACCGACCCCGTGTTCTGCGATGGACCCGACGGGCACTTCGATCCCGCGGTGTTCGTGCAGCGCGCCGAGTCGATGGACGCGGATCGGCGCTACGTCTCTCTGGTTCCGGTCCAATTGGCGCGGCTGCTGGATCTCGCCGAGCAGGACCGCGCCGCGGCCGACACCCTCCGCCGATTCGCGGCGATCCTCGTCGGCGGACAGGGGGTTTCGCTCGACCTGCGCCGCCGCTCGCACGCGCTCGGTCTCGAGCTCAGGCGCAGTTACGGCATGACGGAGACCTCGGGCGGGTGCGTCTACGACGGTGTGGAGATCGGCGATACGCAGGTGCGGATCCGCGAGGGCGAAGTGCAGATCGCGGGTTCGGTGCTGGCCGAGGGGTATCTCGGCGACGCGGAGCTGACCGAGGCCGCCTTCGTCGATGATCGCGGGACCCTCTGGTACCGGACCGGTGACGCCGGTGAACTGCTGGGCGGCATGCTCACCGTCACTGGCCGTCTCGACCGCGTCGTGATCTCTGGCGGTATCAACGTGTCACTCGATCAGGTGGAACGGGTCGTCCGCGAGCACGACGGGTGGCGCGAGGCGGTCGCCGTGCCGTTCACGGACCCCGAGTGGGGCGAGCGCCCCGGCCTGGTGCGTGCGATCGCCGAAGAGACCGATGACGCGCTCGGGTTCAGCGACCTGCAGGAGCGGGTGCGGGCCGAGCTCGGTGCGGCGGCGGTGCCGGCGTGGGTGACCGAGCTGGAGGAGCTTCCGCGGCTCCCGAACGGCAAGCCCGACATGCTCCGGGTGCGCGAGCGCATCGGGATGCTCCGGGACAGCTTCCGCGAAGCGGGCCGGCTCAGCTGACCCCTGGCGCGGACGAGTACCCTGGTGGGTGCGCGTCTGCCGCTGAGGCGGGTGCTCGGAACAGAGGCACGAAATAGGGAGAATGCGTGAGCCAGTCGAAGTCGCGTGACGGGCGCCGATCCGGTAATCCGGCGACGCGCGCCGCAGCCGAGGAGCAGGTCGAGGTCGGTGGACGACCGCGGGTCACTCCGCGCGACTGGATCAGCGGGGCGCGGCTGCGCACGCTTCCCCTCGCCATCGCACCCGTCGTGGCCGGGTCGGGGATCGCCCACATGGTCCGCGACTTCTCGTGGCCGCTCGCACTCCTCGCGCTCGGTGTCGCCGTGTTCCTCCAGATCGGTGTGAACTACGCCAACGACTACTCCGACGGGATCCGCGGAACCGATGAGTACCGTGTCGGTCCGGCGCGCCTGACCGGATCGGGACTCGTGAACCCGAAGCGCGTGCTCGCCGTCGCGCTCGTCTTCTTCGGTCTCGCCGCGGTGTGCGGCGTCATCGCCGTGGTGCTGAGCGAGCGCTGGTGGTTCCTCGCGCTCGGTGCGGTCGCGATCGTGGCCGCGTGGTTCTACACCGGCGGCAAGCGGCCGTACGGGTACGCGGGCCTCGGCGAGGTCATGGTGTTCATCTTCTTCGGTCTCGTCGCGACGGTGGGTACGACCTGGTTGCAGACCGACATCCAGACCCAGGAGGTCTGGTTCGCGGCGGTCGGCGTCGGGCTGTTCGCCGTCGCGGTGCTCATCGCGAACAACGTGCGCGACATCGAGACGGACAAGCTCGCAGGCAAGCGCACGCTCGCCGTCATCATCGGGGATCGGGCGTCACGGATCCTCTACGTGGTCTGCGTGCTGCTGCCGTTCGCGGTGCCCGCTCTGTACGGGTTCGCCTACCCGGGCATGGTGCTCGTGTGGCTCGTGCTGTTCGCCGTCATCCCGTGCTGCCTGATCGTACTGTTCGCGAAGACGGCGAAGGAGCTGATCGGTGCTCTCGCGTTGACGAGTCTCGCGTCGCTGGCATACGCCTCGCTGATCGGGGCGGCATTCGCGTTCTAACAGCGCCCGGGCGGTCGCCTTATGTGCGCCTCCCCGCTGCGTAGTGCATCAGATCGCGGCGTCCGCCGCCAGGCGGAAGGGCGCCGGCGGCAGTGAGACGTCAGTGGCGGCGTCGGCGAGCACGCGCCCGATCGCCGGAACGAACTTGAATCCGTGCCCGGAGAAGCCGGCGCCGAACGTGATGCGCCCCACCCGGTCGAGCACGAAGTCACCGGTCGGGGTCGAAGTGTAGGTGCAGCTCAGCTCGACACCCGTGGCGGGGTCGAGCGCGGGGATGAACTCGGCGACGTAGTCGGCCAGACGCTGCCGCCAGGCGTCTGAGCCGCGGAAGGTCCGGCGATCCGGATCGATGGCCTCGCCCGTTACGTGCAGCCCCACTTTGACGCCCTCTCCCGGAGTGAGCATGCTGTAGGCGGCTCCTTCGCGGGGGTCGGTCGCGCTGCCTCCGCGGAAGTGGTTGAACGACGGCCAGCCGGCTTCGAGGTGCGCATGAGTGTCTCGGAACGCGAAGTGCGCGGGGTGCACCTCGGTGACGCGCAGCGTCGGAAGCGCAACGTGCTCGGCGAGCAGCTGCTCGCTCCAGGCGCCGCCCGTCACGACCGCGCCGTCTGCGGTGAACCGGTGGGAGTTCCCGTCGGGGTCGACCGCCGTGACCGTGACCGAATCGTCGCTCTCGCTGATGCCGGTGACGTTCCAACCGAACCGCAGATCGCCTCCGGACACTCGGGCGGAGGCGACGAGCGTCTCGAGCGTCGTCGATGCGTGCACGCGACCTGCCTCGGCGGCGAACAGCACCTCATCGCCTTCGAAGGCGATGCCTGGCCAGCGTTCGCGGGCATCGGCGTTGGTGACGAGCTCGGCGCGACTGCCGCGTTCGGTCAGCTGGGCGTAGGCGCCGTGCACGTTCTCCGCTGCACCGTGCGTGACGAGGCCGCAGAGCGTGAGCAGCGTCGCACCCGAAGCGCGCTCGAGTGCTTCGTAGAGGTGCTTCGCCTCGTCGAACAGGTCGAGGTAGTGCGTCTCATCGTAGGCATTGTTCAGATTGCGGGTGGCTCCGTGCGAAGCGCCGCGCAGATGGCCGGGGGAGTACCGCTCGAGCAAGAGTACGCTGCTGCCGCGAGAGGCCAGCTGCCAGGCCGTGGCGAGGCCCATGGCGCCGCCTCCGACGACGATCTGATCGAAGCGTGCCCGGTGAGACGAGGGCGCGATCATCTCGGCTGGTCGGTGCCGGGCTGCTCGGTTTCGGACTGCTCGGCGCCAGGGCGGACGTCGGCATCGACGTCGGGGGGGCCGGTTCCTGTCGTGCCGCGTGCGGCACCGCTGTCCCGTGCTGCGACCTCGTCGAGCGCGTCGTCCTCGACGATGTCGTCGGCGGTGCGGGTGCGTTGCCGCCAGTCGTGAATGCTCTCTGACGCGGTCTCGCGCTGCCGACTGAGGAAGATGATCGAGAGGGAGAACGCGATGATGGTCGCGATGATCGCGGAGAGCCACCAGCTCCATCCGAGTGCGAAGTAGAGCACTGTGAACGGGACCGCGAAGAACACGAGACGCAGGATGGTGTAGACGGTCCAGGCGGTGCGGGTGCTCACGGGTCCCGATTCTACCGAGCGTGCCTGAATGCTCATCACCCGGTGCTGATCTGGATACCAGGGACCGCCGGTACCATACAGGTATGGTGCGGTTCATGATCATCGGCGTCGTCTTGGCGACCGCCTTCACGCTGTACTCCCTCGTGGATGCGGCGCTGACCGATTCCGCACGCGCACGAGGGGTCTCGAAGGCCGTGTGGGTGGTGCTGATCGTAGTGCTGCCCGTGATCGGCGGCATCCTCTGGTTCACGATCGGCAAGGGCGCGCGTGGAGAGAACCTTGCGGCCCAGCGTCGCGCCGCACCCGATGAGGATCCGCGGTTCACTGGCACGAGCCTCTCGGATTCCGAGCTCGACGAGCACATGCGCGAACTCGAGGAGCGCCTGCGCGAACTCGACAACGAGGTCTACCCCGGTGAGGCGACGGAGCAGCCGGATCCCGGTGCGTCGCGGGCGTCATCCGACGCGGAAGCGCAGTCGGGCCCGTCGTCGGAGCCGCAGCCGCGTCAGCAGCCCGGGACCGGGTCGGAGAGCGGCTCGGAGGACGACGGAACCGCGCCCGGACGCTCGTAACCCGTGAGCGGTACAGCTGCGGCGCCATCGCCGGCTCAGAGGTTCGCCACGCGCCTGATCCGGGCGCTGGTCGCCGAGGGAGTGCGCGACGTCGTCGTCTGCCCGGGATCCCGCTCGCAAGCCCTCGCGCTCGCGGCCGCCAGCGCTGAGGCGCGCAAGGAGATCCGCCTGCACGTGCGCGTCGACGAGCGCTCTGCCGCCTTCTTCGCCCTCGGTGTTGCACGTGAAACCGGTGTGCCGGCACCCGTCATCGTGACGAGCGGCTCGGCAGTGGCGAATCTGGCGCCGGCTGCCGTCGAGGCGTCGGAGGGTCGCGTACCGCTGCTGCTGCTGACGGCGGATCGCCCGGCTGAGTTGCGCGGGATCCGGAGCAATCAGACGACGCGTCAGGCCGGGCTGTTCGCCGGGGTGCTGCGCTGGGGAGCGGACGTCGCCGCACCCGAGGATGATGCCCGGGGGGCTGCGGATCCTGCAGCGGACCCCGCCGCCCTCGCCGAACGAGCAGTGCATGCCGCACGAGGAATGCGCGGGGGATGGCCCGCGGGGCCGGTGCAGCTCAACCTCGCCTTCCGTGAGCCGCTGTCGGGCCCCGAGGAGATCGAGGGAACGGCTCCTCCGGCGGAGGCGCAGGTCGAGACTGAGACCGACGGAACGCACGCGACGACGGCGAGTACCGAGCACGGGCCAGAGCGAGTCGGGGACGTCTACGTGCACGACGGCGACCCGCTCGCCGTGGTCATTGCCGGAGCGGGTGCCGGAGAGCAGGCCGAGACCTTCGCGAGGGAGGCCGGCTTGCCCCTGCTCGCCGAAGTCGTGAGCGGTGCGCGGTTCGGTCGCGAGGCCATCACGGCCTACGCGACGCTGCTCGACGACCCCGCCGTCGGCGGTCTCGTCGAGCGGGTGATCGTGTTCGGGCATCCGACGCTCACGAGGCAGATCCCCGCCCTGCTCAGGCGAGACGACGTCGAGGTCGTCGTGGTGGACCCGTTCAGCGACGGCGAGCACTACGATCCCTCGCGCAGCGCCAGGGTGGTGCGCGACGTCCGCGTGGCCGACGCGTACGATCGCCGGAGCATGCGTCGCTGGCTCGGTGCGTGGGTCGTTCCCGATCGCGAGCTCGTCACCGAGCGATCGACCACGCACGCACCTGATTTCTCCGCGGCGACAGCCCCCGGCTACAAGGACCGGAACGCATACGCCCGCGCCGAGGTCGCCAGCATGCGCGAGCCCGTGACCCGGGAGATGCTCGTCGAATCGGTCTGGCGCGCGACATGGCCCCACGACCGTCTCGTGCTCGCGGCCTCGCGTCTTGTCCGCGTGCTCGACGGGCTGGCGCCCGCCCGCCGCGTCGAGGTGCACGCCAACCGCGGAGTCGCCGGGATCGACGGCACCATCGCCACGGCGCTCGGCATCGCATCGGCGAGCCAGGCGGATGAGGATCCGGCGCGGGCCGCTGGCACGACCCGTGTGCTGCTCGGGGACCTCGCGCTGCTGCACGACGCAGGCTCCCTGCTTCTCCCGCCTGGTGAGCCTCGGCCGAGGGTGCAGCTGCTCGTCGCGAACGACGGAGGGGGCACCATTTTCGACGGCCTCGAGGTGGCGGCGACCACTGGCGCTGACGCGTTCGACCGGGTGATGTACACCCCGCAGCGAGTGGACCTCGCGCAGCTCGCTGCGGCGTACGGCTGGGCATACGTTCGCGTCGAGACGCGCGTCGAACTCGAGCGCCTCTTCACGACGCCGGTAACCCAGCCGACCCTCGTCGAGGTGCCCATCGGCCGGTGACCGATCCGCCGGTGACCGCTCGGCCGCCGGATGCGGTTCCGCAGCGTCTCAGGCGAACGCGTCGGTGATGGGGCGGAACTTCGAGACGGTCTCGGCGAGCTCGTGCTCGGGGTTCGAGCCGTCGACGATGCCTCCGCCCGCGCTCGCGGTGACGGTGCGCACGGCGTCGTCGACCGGCCCGACCTGGGCGCAGCGCAGCGCAATCACCCACTCGCCGTCTCCGGCCGCATCGATCCACCCGACCGCCCCCGCGTAGCGTCCGCGGTCGAAGGGTTCGAGCTCGGCGATCGCGGCGATCGCTGCCGCCGTCGGGGTGCCGGCGACTGCTGCGGTCGGGTGGAGAGCGCCCACGATCTCGAGCGCTGAACTGCTTTCAGAGAGCGTCGCTCCGAGATCCGTCGCGAGATGCCACACGTTCGGCAGTTGCAGCGGGAAGGGCTCCTCGCTCGTCTGCAGCGACCGCACATGCGGGGCAAGCGCGGTGACCACGCTCTGCACGGCGAAGGCGTGCTCGTGCTGCTCCTTGGGGCTCGTGAGCAGTTCGTTCCGCGCGCGCAGGTCGGCCCGCTCGTCCTCCCGGTGACGCCTCCGGGTGCCGGCGAGCACGCGAGCCGAGACGGCGCCGCCCGTCGAGCGGACGAGGGTCTCGGGGCTGGCGCCGACGAGGCCGTCGACCGCGAAGGTCCAGCAGTCGGTGTAGCCTTCGGCGAGGCGGGAGATCGGGGTCCTGAGGTCGGCGTCAGGTTCGATCCTGCCCGAAACCTGCCGCGCGAGCACGATCTTCTCGAGCGCGCCGTCCGTGATCAGGGCGCCCGCGCGTTCAACACCGTCGAGATAGGCCGCGACACCGGGTGCACCGGCGGCATCCCGCGTTCCGAGTGTGGTTCCCTTCCAGGGTCGCACCGGTGTCGTCTCGGGCAGGATCGGCGACCCCTGGTCGGCCGAGGCTTCGGCGCTGGTCACCCGGATCTCGGTGATCCACGCCGAGCCCCGGTGCCTCGCGATGAGGGTGCGGGGCACGATGAGCACGCTCGTGGCGGCGCTCCCCGCGTCGAACGCGAACGTGCCGAGGGCGACGAGCCCGGTACCGGGCAGGCCCACCGGGTCGTCGATGCTCGCGAGAGCGGCGATCCGTCGCCACTCCGCCGCTGCGTGCGCGAAACGATCGGGGCCCGAGAACGTCAGGCGCAGCGTCTCGCCGAGACCGACGCACCCGCGGTCGCCACGGGTCCAGACGAGCGGCTGCTCGGGGTCAGCGAGAGCGACGATGTCGGGGATGCGGTCCAGGGGACGGGTCACCGCGGTGAGGCGGGGCACCTGGGGTTCGCTGGACACCCTGACAATCTACTCCTCCCGCTCGCTGAGAACGTGGGATCTCTCCCGAGAGCACTGAGGATAACGGGCTAGCATGGTGGGGTGACCCGCGCTGACACCTCCACCAAGCTCGCCTCCGACGTCGCGAACATGTTCGACGCCGTGTCGCCGCGATACGACCTCATCAACGACGTGCTGAGTGCAGGGAACTCCCGACTCTGGCGCGTGGCGACCACGCGCGCCGTCGATCCGCGACCGGGCATGCGCATCCTCGATGTCGCCGGGGGCACCGGCACCTCGGCCGCAGCGCTCGCGAAGCACGGCGCGCGGGTGACCGTCGCTGACTTCTCGCGCGGCATGCTCGACGAGGGTGAGCGTCGGCACGCAGGGAACGCGCTGCTCGAGTTCGTGCAGGCCGACGCGACCGCGCTGCCGTTCGAGGACAACGCGTTCGACGCGGCCACGATCTCCTACGGTCTCCGTAACGTGCAGGATCCGCGGCAGGCGCTCCGCGAGATGCGTCGCGTCGTGAAGCCAGGCGGGCGCGTCGTCATCGCCGAGTTCTCGCGCCCGGCGTCCGCGCTGGTGCGGGTGCCGTACACCTTCTACGGGCGTCACGTGCTTCCACGCATCGCCGGGGCCATCAATCGCGATGCCGCGGAAGCGTACCGGTATCTGAACGAGTCCATCGAGACCTGGCCAGCGCAGAACGAGCTCGCCGAATGGCTGCGCGACGCCGGCTTCGAGCGCGTCGGCTACCGCAACCTGACGGGGGGCATCGTCGCCCTGCACCGCGGGTTCGTCCCCTTCACCGTGCCCACGGCCGCCGCCGGGCAGAACGATTCGACTGTTGAGGACGACGCATGACTCACCCGATCGCCGAAGACACTGCGACGCAGGCGCTGCCGATGCGCCTGTTCCGCGGCGCACAGGACCGTCGGCACGCGAAGCGGCTGCAGGACGAGCTCGCGATCGTGGAGGCCGAGCTGCTCGAGCACCTGCGCTTCACGTCGGGAGTCGCTGACTCGCCTGCTCGCTATCTCATGGAGGCGGGCGGCAAGCGGATCAGGCCGATGCTCACCCTCCTCACGAGCGAACTCGGCGACGGCCCCACGCCGTTCGTGCGGCGTGCCGCGCAGGCAATCGAGATCACCCACCTCGCCTCCCTGTACCACGACGACGTCATGGACGATGCGCGGCTGCGGCGCGGAGTACCCGCCGCGCAGACGGTGTGGTCGAACTCGGTTGCGATCCTCGCCGGAGACCTGCTCTTCGCCCGCGCATCAACCCTGGTGTCCGGCATGGGGGAGGAGGCGATCCTGCTGCAGGCGCAGACCTTCGAGCGTCTCTGCCTCGGTCAGCTCCACGAGACCGTCGGACCGCAGGACGGCGAGGATCCGGTCGACCACTACCTCCAGGTGCTCGCGGACAAGACCGGAGCACTCATCTCAACGGCGGCGCGCATGGGCGTGATGTTCAGCGGAGCGCCGCAGGAGTACGCCGACCCGGTCACCGAGTACGGCGAGCGCATCGGTGTCGCCTTCCAGCTGATCGACGACGTCATCGACCTCTCGCCGGCAGCCGAGCGCACCGGCAAGCGGGCGGGCACCGACCTCAGGGCCGGCGTGTCGACGCTTCCGCTCCTGCTGCTGCGTCGCCGGGCAGCGGCTGGCGACCCCGACGCCGCGCTGCTGCTCGACCGCATCGACACGGGTGTGGAGCGCATCGCGGCCGGAGAGGA
Organism: Leucobacter sp. Psy1; assembly: GCF_020096995.1. Lineage (NCBI taxonomy): Bacteria > Bacillati > Actinomycetota > Actinomycetes > Micrococcales > Microbacteriaceae > Leucobacter > Leucobacter sp. Psy1. The sequence goes on along the minus strand of NZ_CP083692.1, from coordinate 2,819,037 downwards.
CGGAGCGCTGCTCGATCGCGAGGTCGAGGCGCTCCGCGAGCACGAGGTCACGCGCGAGACCGAGGCCGCCGCGCACCGCTGGGCGACCGAGGCTGTCGATGCCCTCGCCCCTCTCCCGAAGTCTTCGGTCAAGCGCGCGCTCGAGCGCATGGCCGACTCCATCGTGAACCGCGAGGGTTGATCGCGGTCGGACTGGCCGGCCACCCTCTCCTCGCACCGCCCACCCCGGAAGGAACGCACGCACCCATGACCAATATGCGCCTGGCGATCGTCGGAGCCGGCCCCGCCGGCATCTACGCCGCGGATCTGCTGCTGAAGGCCGAACGCGACTTCGGTGTCGAGATCGACCTCTTCGAACAGCTGCCCGCCCCGTACGGTCTCGTGCGCTATGGCGTCTCCCCCGACCACCCACGCATCAAGGGCATCATCACGGCGCTGCGAGACGTGCTCGATCGCGGCGACATTCGCTACTTCGGCAACGTTCGCTACGGCACCGACATCACGCTCGAGGACCTCAAGCGCCACTACCACGCCGTGATCTTCGCGACCGGCGCGATCCGCGACGCCGATCTGAACATTCCGGGAATCGACGCCGAGGGGTCGTACGGCGCCGCCGATTACGTCAGCTGGTTCGACGGGCACCCCGACGTGCCCCGCACCTGGCCGCTCGAGGCCGAGCAGGTCGGCGTCGTCGGGAACGGCAACGTGGCGCTCGACATCTCGCGCATGCTCATCAAGCACGCGGATGATCTGCTGCCCACCGAGATCCCCGAGAACGTCTACGAGGGGCTCAAGTCGAATCCGATCCAGGAGCTGCACCTGTTCGGCCGTCGCGGACCCGCCTACGTGAAGTTCACGCCGCTCGAGCTGCGAGAGCTGGGCGAGGTGAACGACGTGGACATGGTCGTCGAGGAGCGCGACTTCGACGTGGATGACACGTACGCCGACGAGACGCTGGCGAAGAACAAGCAGGTCATCGTCATGCAGCGCGTGATGAACAAGTGGCGTGAGGAGCAGCGCGCCCGCGAGGAGTCGGGGGAGCATGCCTCGCGACGACTCCACTTCCACTTCTGGTCGAAGCCGGTCGAGGTCGTGACTGAGGACGGTCGCGTCGCCGGCCTCAAGGTCGAGCGCACTGCGCCCGACGGCCAGGGCGGCGTCATCGACACCGGCGAGTTCGAGGTGATTCCGATGCAGGCGCTCTACCGGGCCGTCGGCTACTTCGGATCGCCCCTCGACGAGATCCCGTTCGACGAGCGTCGTGGCGTGATCCCGAACGAGCAGGGGCGCGTCATCGACGCGTCGGGCGAGCGGCTGCACGGAGTCTACGCCACCGGCTGGATCAAGCGCGGTCCCGTCGGGCTCATCGGGCACACGAAGTCCGACGCCATGGAGACGCTCGAGTGCCTGCTCGAGGATCGCCAGCACTGGTGGACGCCGGAAGAGCCCGAGCTCGATGCGATTCCCGAGCTGCTCTCATCGCGAGAGGTGCCCTACACGACCATCGACGGGTGGCGACGACTCGATGAGCACGAGCTGTCGCTCGGCGAGCAGGCCGGCCGGACGCGCATCAAGGTTGTCCCCCGCGACGAGATGACCCGCATCTCCCGCGAGTCCTGAACTCGACGCACGAACGCCCCGGTTCCGCCACTCGCGCATTCCGGGGCGTTCGCGCGTTCGGGTCGCTACGCGCGAACGCCGAGCGCGGCGGCCAGTGCGATCAGGTGCTCGCTCGTGCCGCCCTCGATTCGCAGGTCGGCCCGTGCATCCACGGCTGTGGGGCCGCGGTTGATGACGGCGATCGGGATCCCGCGCTTCTCGGCGCGATGGACGAGCCGGATCCCGGTGTTCACCGCGAGCGATGACCCCGCGATGATCAGTGCGTGGGCGGACTCGACGAGCGCCTCGGCGCGGGCGAAGACCTGTACAGGCACGAACTCGCCGAAGTAGACGACGTCGGGTCTCAGGATGCCGGTGCAGTGCGGGCACTGCGGCACCTGTACCGCGGAGATATCGCCGACCTCGGCGTCGCCGTCGGGGTTGATCGCCGCATCGCGGTGCCGCTCGACGAAGCCGGGATTCAGCTCTTCGAACCACCCGAGCACCTCGGAGCGCGACCAGCGTCGATCGCACCCGGTGCAGCGGATCACGTCGCCGTTGCCGTGGAGCTCCACGAGTTCTCTGGCACCCGCGCGACCGTGGAGGCCATCGACGTTCTGCGTGATGACGCCATTCAGGCGCCCGGCACGTTCGAGCGCCGCGACCGCGAGGTGCCCGGCGTTCGGTTCGATGACCGGAGCGCGTCGCGCGTTCACCGCAGCGCCCGCCCAGAAGCGCTGACGGTAGCGGAGATCGTCCATGAACTCGTGGATCCGCATCGGGTGGCGCGGCGGACTTCCGGCTCCGCGGTAGTCGGGAATGCCCGAGTCAGTGCTGATCCCGGCGCCCGTGAGTATGGCTGCCGGCCCAGTCGTGAAGAGTGCTGCGAGCGAAGCGATGTCGGTGTCCGCGATGCTGTTCGTCTGCATGGTGCCTCCTGCCCGCCACTCTAGCGGGCCGCCCGGTGTGATCGAGGAGGGGCCGGCGCCGCCGGTAAGATGAAGCCCATGACCGACGCGCGCAGCCAGCTCATCGACCTGATCACCTCTGAAGCTGTCTTCCACGGCGACTTCACGCTCACGAGCGGCAAGAAGGCGACCTACTACATCGACCTCCGCAAGCTGAGCCTCGATCACCGTGCGGCTCCGCTCATCGGCCAGGTCATGCTCGACCTTATCGACGACATCGACGGCGTGGTCGCGGTCGGCGGCCTCACCATGGGCGCTGACCCGATCGCATCGGCGATCATGCACCAGGGCGCTGGGCGCGGCAAGACCTACGACTCGTTCGTAGTCCGCAAGGAGCCCAAGGACCACGGTCGCGGTCGCCAGGTCGAGGGCCCCGACCTCGCAGGCAAGCGCGTCGTGGTGGTTGAGGATACCTCGACCACCGGCGGGTCACCCCTCAAGGCGATCGAGGCGCTCGAGAAGGTCGGAGCCGAGGTCGCAGCCGTCGCCGTCGTCGTGGATCGCCAGGCCCCCGCGAAGTCCCGCATCGAGGGCGAGGGGTACGAGTACCGCTACGCCATCGGACTCGATGACCTCGGGCTCGACCCGCAGTAGCAGGGCGCTCTTTCACGGGCTCGGGGAGCCCTGCCGTCCTCAGGCGCCGCCTCGCTTGTGGCGTCGCCTCGCTTGTGGTGCCGCTTCGAGCGAGGGCACACCTGCTATACGCCGACACGCGATAGTCGCCGCGAATACGGTGTGCTGTCGCGAGGATCATGTGTCGACGTGGTTGCCAGCTACCCGCCCCTACGCGCGGCGTTGGAGCGTGCGGTCGACCGCACGCCAGATCAGCGCGAGCACGACGATCGCCGCGAGCGATATGACGGCGACGGTGCCGAAGTACTGGGCCTCGGAGCCCGTCTCGTAGAACTGCGAGATGCGCCCGGCGAGCGTCGAGCCCCCGGCCATGGTCAGGAAGTAGAGCGCAGTCATCTGCGCGTTCGCGGAGCGTGGGGACATGCCCGCCGTGATCGAGAGCGCCGCGGGGGCGAAGAGCGCCTCGCCCATGGCGAAGAGGAGCATCACCGCGATCGCGACGAACAGTGGCATCGATTGCCCCGTCGCAATGCTGAACGGGACGATCGCTGCTGCGCCGAGCCCCATGAAGACGACGCCGCTCACCACCTTCGTCACCGGTGAGATGCGCGACGCGCGGCTGCGACTCCACAGGAGTGCGAGCAGCGCGGTGAAGGCGGCGACGACGAGGCTCTCGAGTGTGACGATGAGCGTGGGCGAGACGGAGACGCTGCCGAGGCTGAGGTCGATCTTCGTGTCGGCGAACACCGCGAAAGCGGTGAAGAGCTGGAAGAGGAGTGTCCAGAAGACCAGGCTCATGAGGAAGATGGGGACGAACCGGATGACGTCGTAACGCTCCGCGCGGCTGACCTCTCGCGACGAGAGCAGCACGGCGAAGTACGCGATCGCGGCTCCGACTACGACGAGCGCGACGACGTCGCTGATGTTCTCGGCTCGAATGATCCCGACCGCGACGGCGACGGCGATGACGGCGATCGCGAGGAGCGCGATCCCGGCCCACGCCTTCCGGCTCCGTGCCGGCAGCGGGTTCGGCACGACGGCGGTGCCGGCCGGTAGTTTGCGCATGCCGACTGCGTACTGGACGAGGCCGACCGCCATGCCGGCTGCGGCAGCGCCGAAGGCGACATGGAAGCCCCAGTTCTGGTGCAGCACGCCGGTGAGCAAGGGTCCGAAGAAGGCGCCGATGGTGATGCCCATGTAGTAGATGGAATAACCGGCGTCCCGCTTCGCACCGCCCTCTGGGTAGAGCGCCCCGACCATCATCGTGGTGTTCACCTTCAGTCCGCCTGTCCCGACGACGATGAGGGCGAGCCCGCAGACGAGGCCGATGAGGCCGGGCACGAACGCGAGCAGCAGGTGGCCGATCATAATCGCCGCTGCTCCGATGAACACGACGTGCTTCGCGGCAAGGACGCGGTCGGCGATCCACGCGCCGACGATCTGGGCGATGTAGACGAGCCCGCCGTATGAGCCGGCGATGCCGAGCGCCACCGCCTGTGGCAGGCCGAGGCCTCCGTCTGCGAGGGAGAAGTACAGGTAGTAGGCGAGAAGCACCTGGAGGCCGTAGAAGCTGAAGCGTTCCCACATTTCGGTGCCCGAGAGCGTGATCAGGCCGCTGGGCTTTGCGTCGTCGGCGACCACGCCGAGTGCACGGGTGACCCCCACTGCGCCGGTGCGGCCCGTGCCCGGGGAGGGCTCGGGGTGATGAGTGCGGGTGGACTGGGGCTTCGTCATTGATCCTCCGTGCGGTGGTGTTCACGCGTCCGATGCGTGATGCCAGCAGTTGTCCTGTTGGTCGGACCAAGATAGCATTGCAGTGGATCCAGGGAATTGCAAGCGCCGATCCTCGGAGTCGATAGCGCGAGGTTCCCGGGGCCGATGATTGCGCTGGTCGGGATCAGGGATGTTATCCTGATCCGGCTGTTGGTCAGACCAAAGTCGGAAGAGTCGGAGGACCTTATGGATTGGGCCGCAATCGGACGTTCCGTTCCGCTGTCGGTGCCGGAGCGGCTCTCTGTCGACATCGAACGCCTCATCCTCGAGGGCACCCTCGCCCCGGGTGAGAAGCTTCCGCCGGAGCGAGAACTGGCGGACCACCTCGGAGTCTCCCGTGTCTCGGTGCGCGATGCGCTCCGAGAGCTTGAGACGCGTGGCCTGATCGCTCGCAAGCCCGGCAGGGGCACTATCGTGCGCGATCCGGGCGAGCTTGGCGACCGGTTCGAGGAGACGCTGGTGGCGCTGAGCTCTCTGAGTTCCGACCTGCAGCACATCATGGAGCTTCGTGCCATCGTCGAGCCCCCGATCGCGCGCATCACCGCGCACCGGGCGGCGCCGCGGGATCTCGCCCAGCTCCGGGAACTCGTCGAAGCGATGGAGGCCGATGTAACGCAGGAGCGCTACGCCGAGCTCGACCGGGCCTTCCACCAGGCCATCGCCCAGTACGCGCACAATCCGCTCCTGACCTACATCAACGAGCAGATCGCGCAGCAGATCGCCCCGAGCCGCGCGTCCCGATACCAGACGCAGGAGCGGCGCAGGGCATCGAGTGCGGCGCATCGCCGCATCTTCGAGGCGATCGCGCAGGGCGACGGCGAGCTCGCCGAGCAAGAGGCGCGGGCGCACGTGCTCGATATCAGCGACCAGATCGCCCGAGCGGCGACCGACAGGAAGACGGTGCAGTCTTGACGCGAACGATCGGCGCACGAGGCGCCATCTCCACCTCCCACCACCTTGCCACTGAGGCGGGTGCGGCAGTGATCGAGGCGGGCGGTAACGCCGTCGACGCGGCGATCACCGCGGCGGCGACGCTCTGCGTGGTGTACCCGAACAACGTGGCGCTCGGGGGCGACCTGGTCGCCCTGGTCCGCAGCCCTCACGGGGAGGTGCACTTCTTGAACGCGACCGGACGGTCGCCGAGCGGGCAGACCCTTGCAGGACTGCGCGAGCGTCACGGTGATGCCCTGCCGCTGCGGGGCATCGACACGGTCACCGTTCCCGGCGGGGTCCGCGGGTGGCGTGCGCTGCACGACTTCGGCGCGACGCGCGAGTGGGCGCAGCACCTCGCGCCGGCAACGGAGTTCGCGGAGGCTGGGCACCCGACCGCCCGTTCGGTGGCGGCAGCCCTCATCGAGAATCATGCGTCCCTGGCGCAGGATCCCGGCGCCCGCGACATCTTCTACCCGAACGGCGAACCACTGACCGCGGGGGAGACGCTGGTGCAGCCGGCGCTCGCCGCCACACTCCGCACGCTGGCGGAGCAGGGGGCGGACGCGTTCTACTCGGGCGAACTCGCGCGCACCTGGGTCGCCGGGCTCCGCGGGGCCGGTTCGCAGATCACCCTCGAAGACACTGCCGCCTACCGCCCCGAGTGGGCTGAACCGCTCGCCGGCGACTTCGACGGTCACCGCGTGCTCACCGGCCCGCCGAACACCTCGGGATTCATGCTGCTGCGCGCCCTGAACGCGGTCGCTCAGCGCATCGAGGATCCGCTCGGCGCCGGTGCCGGTGCGCTCGCGGCGGCCTTCCGCGATGCCAATGCCGTCCGCGCGGCCTTCCTCGCCGATCCGGCGGCCGGACCGAGCGGTGAGCAACTCGTCGCAGCCGAGGTGCCGACGGGGGATCACGTCGCCGACCCCAAACGCAGTGGGGACACCGTCGGCCTGAGCGCGGTGACGGCTGACGGGTGGGCCGTCTCGCTCATCAACTCCGTCTACTGCAGTTTCGGCGCGCACATCCTCGAACCGCAGACGGGGGTGCTCTTCCAGAACCGCGGCACCTCGTTCGCGCTCGATCCGGCACTGCCGAACGTGTTCGCCCCGAACAAGCGTCCCCGCCACACGCTGATGCCGGTCATGGTGCTGCGCGACGGCGAACTGGCCTGGGTGCCCTCGACGATGGGCGGATCGGCGCAGCCCCAGATCCACGCCCAGCTGCTGCTGCGCTCGTTCGGAGGAGCGGCACCGCAGGAGGCGACCCACGCACCGCGGTGGATCGTCGATGAGATCGGGGGCGACGGGAAGCTGACCGTCACGCTCGAAGAGGACGTGCCCGAGACGGCCCGCGACGCCATCGTGGCTGCGGGGTTCGAGCTGAATATCGTTCCCCGCTACTCCGAGGATCTCGGCCACTCGAACCTCATCAGGGTCCGCGCCGCCGCACTCGACGCCGCCAGCGACCCCCGCTCCGACGGCTCGGCGATCGTGGTCGACGCATGACCTCCGCATCGCCCCCCGTCCCATCCGCGCAACCGAAAGCCTCACCGCACATGGATCAGCTCGAACGCCCCCGTCCCGGGATCCTCCCGCTCATCCTCATGGGCGCGCTCACCGGCCTGCTCTCCGGCCTCTTCGGCATCGGTGGCGGGGTCCTGCTCGTGCCGATGCTCGTGCTCTTCCTCGGATTCCAACAGCGGCTCGCAGCGGGAACGTCGGTGGCGGCGATCCTGCCCGCCGCGATCGTCGGCGGCATCGGGTACGCCGTGCAAGGCAACGTCGACTGGGTCGCCGCCCCGCTCCTCGCTATCGGCATCGTGATCGGCGCGCAGCTCGGCAGTTACCTGCTGTCGCGCACGCCCACGGGGTTCCTCCGCTGGATGTTCATGGTCTTCCTGCTGGTCGTGGTGGTGAGCCTGTGGTTCGTGGTGCCCGAGCGTGACGACACCATCGACATCACCGTGCTCACGGGAGCCCTGCTCGTCGTCACCGGCCTCCTCACGGGCGTGCTCTCGGGACTGCTGGGCGTCGGAGGCGGAGTCGTCGTGGTCCCGATCCTGATGTTCTTCTTCGGCGCGAGCGACCTGATCGCCAAGGGCACCTCGCTCATCATGCTCATCCCCGGCTCGATCTCGGGCACGTTCGGCAATTCCCGCCGACGCAACGTCGATCTCCGCTCGGCCGCCGTGCTCGGGATCGCGGCGAGCGTGCTCTCTCCGCTCGGGTCCGTGATCGCGACGTGGATCTCGCCCTTCTGGTCGAACGTGGCGTTCTCGATCCTCCTCGGACTTATCCTGCTGCAGATGCTGGTGCGCACGCTCCGCCGCAAGAAGTAGCGGTTCGCGTCCGCTCAGTCCATCTTCACGCCGCTGCGCTTCAGTGCCTTCAGCACGATCGACGTCTCCGTCTCCATCGCGTCGGCCGTCCAGTCGGCCCGCATCAGGAAGTCGGCGAGCGCCGTGTGGTCGACGCACGCGATGTCGACGAACAGCTGGTACCGCCCCGTCGTGAAGGCGAGGTAGCGGACCTCGGGCACCTGCGTCAGGCTCTTCGCGACGGCTTCGGTGCGGCCGGGGAGGGTGCGGATCCGGAGGGTCGCCTCGACCGAGAAACCGAGTGCCGCGGGTTCCACGACGGCCCTGATGAACAGGCGACCGCGCTCCTGCAGGTGCGCCAGGCGCCGGCGCACCGACGCGGTCGAGAGGGCCGTGGCGCGGGCGAGTTCCTCAAGGCTGGCCCGACCGTCGTCGGCGAGCACCCTGGCGATCTCGAGCTCTTCCCGGCTGAGCGGTTGCAGTTCGGCGGCACCGCCGGGCACGCCGGGGTGCGGATCGTCTCGCAAGGACTCCACCTGTTCCGGTGCGAGGATCGGCGGAAGCCACTCGTGCGTCGCCTTGTAGAGCCGCAGCACGGTGGAACTCTCGATGCTCGCCGCGCCGGGGAGACCGGGGATCTCGTCGAGCAGCATGTTCAGCGACTTGGATCTGGCGTTGAGCTGCTCGAAGACGCAGTCGGTCTCGCCGGTCGTGAGGTAGGCGAAGACGGATCCCGCGCGGTCTGCGGCGGCCGCACCGGTCACCCGGTTCATACCCGTTGCGCAGCGCACGCTGATGATCGAGCTGTCGAGCACTCCGCCGTGGGGCAGCAGCGTGAGCGCCGTCATCCGCACGTGGCGGGTGCGCAGCAGTTCGGCCCCGCGCGCGGCGACAGTGCGCTCGGGAACATCGAGGGCCGCGGCGATCCGGCGCCATCCGGCTCGCCCATTCACTTGCAGGGCGGCGACGATGTCTCGATCGAGCTGATCGAGCACGGTGGTGGAGTTCATGGCAACATTCTCTGCCGATATCTTCAGCTTCACAACTTCAGGCGACGAGACTCGACGCCTCAGCTTAGGATGGGCGCTGATTCGACCATCACCGCGGCGCGTGACGAGCCGCGGGCCCACCCGCGACCCGACGACGAAACGGAGGTGGCATCGTGAGCGACGGTGCGACGAACGAGGCCGGCCAGCCGGCCGGGGCACTGCACGGTGGTGCGCTCGACGACCTGCTGGTGATCGATCTGAGCCGCGCACTCGCGGGCCCGCACGCGGGCATGATGCTCGGCGACCTGGGCGCCCGCGTCATCAAGGTCGAGGCGCCGGGAAGCGGCGATGACACCCGGTCGTGGGGCCCGCCCTTCATGGAGGGGGAGGACGGCGAACGGTATTCCACCTACTTCCTCTCGTGCAACCGCAACAAGGAATCGATCGCGCTCGATCTCAAGAGCGACGACGGGCGCGCGGTACTCCGCGACCTGCTGTCGCGCGCGGACATCCTGGTCGAGAACTTCCGGACCGGCGTCATGGATCGTCTCGGATTCGGCACCGAAGCGCTCGCCGAGCTCAACCCGCGGCTGATCCAGATGTCGATCACCGGTTTCGGTCACGACGGCCCCGAGGGCGGCCGGGCGGGGTACGACCAGATCGTGCAGGGAGAGGCTGGGCTCATGTCGCTCACGGGTTCGGGCCCGGACGACCCGCAGCGCGTCGGTACCCCGATCGCCGACCTGCTCGGCGGCATCCACGGCGTCGTCGGGGTGCTCGCCGCACTGCACGAGCGCGAGCGGACGGGCCGCGGCCGGGTGGTGCGCGCCTCGCTGCTCTCATCGATCGTCGGCGTCCACGCCTTCCAGGGCACCCGCCACACCGTCGCGGGCGAAACCCCGCAGCCGCAGGGCAACCACCACCCCTCCATCGCCCCGTACGGGCTGTTCCACTGCCGCGATGGCGCGGTGCAGATCAGCGTCGGCAACGAGCGCCTTTGGCAGGCGTTCTGCGCGGAGTTCGGACTGGACCCGGAGACCCCAGGTCTCGCGTCGAACCCCGAGCGGGTGGCGAACCGAACCGAGACGATCGCGTTCGTGGAGGAGGCGTTCGCCGCGCACGACGCCGAAGATCTGCTGGCGCGGTTGAGCTCTGCGGGCATCCCCGCGGGCAAGGTGCGGACCCTCGAAGAGGTCTACGCCTGGGATCAAGTGCAGTCGCAGGGCCTCGTCGTCGATGTGGATCACGCGGAGCTCGGCAACATCAGCCTCCCCGGCCCGCCGATCCGCTTCTTCGACGTCGACGAGTCGGGCGAGACGGAGCGTTCGCGCACCACCCACCAGGCGCCGCCCACGCTCGACCAGCACGGCGACGCGATCCGCGCCTGGCTGAAGGGCGACGCGTGAGCGCCCCGGGTGCCGGTGCAGGTGCCGGCGAGGCTCACGGCGCCGCTGCCGCACGGCCGAAGCGCGTGAACGCCCGCGGGCTGATCGACATGCTCGTCGATGCGGGCTCCTACCGCTCGTGGGACTCCGAGCCCATCGAACCCGATCTCGGTGACGAGTACCGAGCCGATCTCGCCGCGGCGCGAGAGAAGAGCGGGGTCGACGAGTCGATCATCACGGGTGAGGCTCTGATCGCCGGGCGTCGCGTGGCGCTCATCGCGTGCGAGTTCACGTTCCTCGCCGGGTCGGTGGGCTCCGCCGCGGCTGAGCGTTTCGTCGCCGCCATGGAGCGCGCCACGGCGGAACGCCTCCCGGTGCTCGCGAACACCGCATCGGGCGGCACGCGCATGCAGGAGGGGACCGTCGCGTTCGTCGCGATGGTGAAGATCGCCGCGGCGGTCGCCGCGCACAAGGCCGAAGGGCTGCCCTACCTCGTCTACCTCCGTCACCCATCGACCGGTGGTGCGCTCGCATCGTTCGGATCGCTCGGGCAGGTGACGGTCGCAGAACCCGGCGCGCTCGTCGGATTCCTCGGCCCCCGCGTCTATGAGGCGCTGTACGGCGAGAAATTCCCGGACGGAGTGCAGCAGGCCGAGAACCTCGCCCGCAACGGCATCATCGACGGCGTGCTCCCTCCCGAGGAGCTGCAGGGCGTCGTGCGCCGCGTGCTCGATCTGCTCGACCGGCCCACGCACGCCGAACTGCTCGAGCGCGCCGCCGATCCCGGGACCGCCGATGAAGACCTCGCGGGGTCGACGGATACCTGGGACTCCATCACGCGCTCCCGCGATCGACGCCGGCCGGGCCTCCGCGAACTGCTGCGAAACGCCGCGAGCGACGTCGTCCCCCTCAGCGGCACCGGTCAGGGGGAGCGGGATCCGGGCCTGAGCCTCTGCCTCGCACGCTTCGGCGGCATCCCCTGCATCGTCGTCGGGCAGGATCGGCGCGCGCAGCGCGCCTTCGCGCCGCTCGGGCCGGGTGCGCTGCGTGCGGCGCGTCGGGCCATGCACCTGGCTGAAGAACTCCGTCTGCCGCTCGTGAGCGTCGTCGACACTCCGGGTGCTGCACTGTCGCGTGCGGCGGAGGAGGGCGGGCTCGCGAGCGAGATCGCGCACTGCCTCGCCGATCTGGTGAAGCACCAGGGGCCCACACTGTCCGTGCTGCTGGGTGAGGGGACCGGCGGTGGCGCGCTCGCGCTGCTGCCTGCGGACCGGACGATCGCCGCTCAGCACGCCTGGCTGTCGCCGTTGCCGCCCGAGGGTGCGTCGGCCATCGTGCACCGCGACACCGAGCACGCTGCCGAGATCGCGGAGCAGCAGGGCGTCGCTTCAGGAGCGCTGCGCACCGGCGGGATCATCGACCGCGTGGTGGCCGAGCGGCCGGACGCCGCTGCGGAGGCGGCAGCATTCTGCACCCGCATGGGCGACGCGATCGCGCAGGAGCTCGCGAAACTCGTCTTGCTGCGCAGCGATCGCCGTCACGTCGCCAGGCTGGAGCGCTTCCGCGCCCTCGGCCGCTGAGCGCCCCCGCGCGTCTGCCCCCTCCGGGCGGGCGCGCGTCAGGGCAGCAGGTCCGCGACCGAGTCCAGGATCACGTCGGGGCGGAACGGGTACTTCTCGATCTCCTCGCGATCCGAGATGCCCGTCATGACGAGGTAGGTGCGCAGCCCCGCCTCCATGCCTGCGATGATGTCGGTGTCCATGCGGTCGCCGATCATTGCGGTGTTCTCGGAGTGCGCGCCGATCCGGTTCATCGCGGAGCGGAACATCATCGGGTTCGGTTTGCCGACGACGTACGGTTCGCGCCCGGTGGCCTTCGTGATGAGGGCGTTGATGGCGCCGGTCGCGGGGAGCGGCCCCTCCGCGCTCGGACCGGTGGCGTCTGGGTTGGTCGAGATGAAGCGCGCGCCCCGATTGATGAGCCTGATCGCCTTCGTGATCGCCTCGAACGAGTAATTGCGGGTTTCGCCGACCACCACGAAGTCGGGGTTCGACTCGGTCATCACGTAACCGGCCTCGTGGAGCGCGGTCAGAATCCCCGCCTCGCCGACGACGAATGCGCGGCCGTGCGGCATCTGCTGCTTCAGAAAGGCCGCGGTGGCGAGCGCGCTCGTCCAGATGTGTTCCTCGGGCACCGTGATGCCAGACCCGGCGAGGCGAGCGCTCAGGTCACGCGCCGTGAAGATCGAATTGTTCGTGAGCACGAGATAGGGGCGCTCGGTTTCCTGCCAGTGCTGCAGCAGGTCGGATGCGCCGGGAATCGGGTGGTTCTCGTGGACGAGTACGCCGTCCATGTCGGTCAGCCAGCATTCGATGTCGGTCATATCCCGCCCTCTCTGTTGCCGTGCTCCCCACCCTAGTCCGGCATCGTGAACCGGGCGTTGCGAATGTGTTTCCACCCGCCGATACTCCCCGGTGCGTGCGCCCGGCGCCCGTGTCAGACTGGGAGCATGCACGAGCGCGCCGGCCGTCTGGCCACTTCCGAGGACCTCATCGACGTCGATGCCCTGGTGGCGGCCTACGCGGAGACGGTGCCCGATCCAGCTGATCCCGCACAGCGGGTCGTGTTCGGCACATCCGGTCACCGGGGGTCCTCGCTCAACGGCTCGTTCAACGAGGCGCACATCATCGCGATCAGCGCGGCGATCGCGGAGTACCGTGCCGCGCAGGGCATCGAGGGGCCGCTGTTCATCGGTGCTGATCCTCACCCGCTCTCCGGGCCGGCTGAGCTCACCGCCCGCGAGGTACTGTCGGCGGCTGGGGTGCGAGTGCTCGCCCGCGCGGGCAGCGGTGACGAGATCTACGTGCCGACGCCAGCGGTCAGCCACGCGATCCTCACGCACAACCGCGACCGCGCGGCTGATGATCCGAATCGCGCCGACGGGATCGTGGTGACGCCGAGCCACAACCCGCCGCAGGACGGTGGGTTCAAGTACAACCCGCCCCACGGCGGTCCCGCCGGTTCCGAGGCGACGACCTGGATCGCCGACCGTGCGAACGAGCTGCTCGCCTCCGGCGTGTCCGCGATTCCGCGTGCGTCTGAGGACGGCATGGGCGGGGAACCGGTCGGCCGTTACGACTTCCTCGGCAACTACGTCGACGATCTCGAGAACGTCATCGATGTGGCGGCGATCCGCGAGGCGGGTATCCGGATCGGCGCGCACCCGCTCGGCGGCGCGAGCACGGCGTACTGGGCCGCGATCAGGGATCGCTACGATCTCGAGATCACGGTGCTCGGGCCTGGCATCGATCCGCGGTGGTCGTTCATGCACCTCGACTGGGATGGGAAGATCCGGATGGATCCCTCCTCGGCATCGGTCATGGCGACGGTGGAGCCGTACCGCGACGAGTTTCCGCTCGTGACCGGCAACGACGCCGACGCCGATCGGCACGGCATCGTCACCGCAGACGGCGGTCTCATGAACCCCAACCACTTTCTTGCGGTCGCGATCGACTACCTCCTCACCCACCGGCCCGACTGGCCGGTCTCGGCAGGCATCGGGAAGACGCTCGTCTCCTCCGGCATGATCGACCGAGTGGTCGCGTCGCACGGGCGCCACCTGCTCGAGGTGCCGGTCGGCTTCAAGTGGTTCGTCCCAGGGCTCTCGGACGGCTCCGTCGTGTTCGGAGGCGAGGAGAGCGCCGGTGCCTCGTTCCAGCGATTCGACGGGACGGCGTGGAGCACCGACAAGGACGGGATCCTGCTGTGCCTGCTCGCCGCCGAGATCCAGGCCGTGACGGGGCAGTCGCCCTCTGAACGTTACCGCGAGCTCGTCGAGCGCTTCGGGGACCCGGCATACGCGCGCGTGGACGGCCCAGCGACGGCGGAGCAGAAGGCGCGTCTCGCGGCGCTCTCCCCGGAGGACGTCACCGATACCGAGCTCGCCGGAGACGCCATCACGGCAGTGCTGACCGAGGCACCGGGCAACGGGGCGTCGATCGGCGGACTCAAGGTGCAGACCGAGCACGCATGGTTCGCGGCGCGGCCGTCAGGCACCGAGGATGTGCTAAAAATTTACGCCGAGTCGTTCCGAGGAGCCGAGCACCTCGCCGAGGTGCAGCTCGCCGCCCGTGCCCTCGTGGATCGCGCGCTCGGCGAATAGTCGAATGGACGAGCAGCCGTCGCGCGCGGCGGTACGCTTGATCCATGCCTGAGACCCCCGCCCGCCTCCGTCGGTACTCCTATCTCGGACCAGCGGGCACGTTCACCGAGGCGGCGCTGAAGCAGGTGCCCGAGGCGGCGGGCATGGAGTGGGCTCCCGTCGCCAATATCGGGGAAGCGCTCGACGACGTCACGTCGGGTGCGAGCGACGCCGCGATGATCGCGATCGAGAACTCGATCGACGGCGGGGTGACGGTGGCTCAGGACGCGCTCGCGACGGTACCCGGACTGCGGATCGTCGGCGAGTATCTCGTGCCGGTGAACTTCGTGCTCGTGGTGCGGCCAGGCGTGAAGATCGAGGACATCCGCGTCGTCGCGGCGCATCCCGTGGCCTACGGCCAGTGCCGTGCCTGGCTCGATGATCAGGTGCCGCGGCATCAGCACCTGCCGTCGACGTCGAACGTGCAGGCCGTGGTCGACCTCCTCGGGTCTGATTCCGGTTCAACGGGTGGCGTCGACGCCGCCATTGCGCCCCCGGGCATCGAGGACCACTATCCGGTCGAGGTGCTCGCCTCGCAGCTGGCCGACAACCCCGATGCCGAAACCCGCTTCGTGCTCGTCAGCCGCACCGCCGCCGTCGGCGAACCCACGGGGGCCGACAAGACGAGCCTCGTGGCCGAGCTGCCGAGCGACCGAGCCGGAGCCCTGCTCGAACTTCTCGAGCAGTTCGCGACCCGAGGCGTGAACCTCACCCTTCTGGCGTCACGCCCGATCGGCGACCGGATGGGGCGTTACCGCTTCGTCATCGACGCCGAGGGGCACGTGAAAGAGGAGCGGGTCGCCGACGCCCTGCTCGGTGTAAAGCGATTCAGTCCGCGCCTCGTGTTCCTCGGCTCGTATCCACGAGCCGATCGCGTCGCCGCGACCACGCAGAAGGTCTACGGAGACGACGTGTTCCGCGACGCCAGGGACTGGTTGCGCGGCGTCCTCGACGGCAGCCCGGACGCCGAGGACTGAACCGGCTCCTTCCAGCCGGGCATCACCCGAACCATCAGCGATCCGGGGTCCACGCTCCCGGTCACCGCGACCGCGAGTCCGAGGTCGTCGCCGTCGAGTTGGACCGGTTCGGGCCGGTCCACAGATAGCGCGAACTGCTTAGCCTGGACATAGGTGACGTGCTGCGTGTCACGAGCCAGGTCGATCGTCCGACGGGCTGCCCGCGATCGCCGCAGCACTCCGTTCTCCCACCCCAGCCGATTCCAGATGCGCAGCCACGAGAACGCGCCGAGCGGGCGGAGTGCGACGAGGTCGAGGCGACCGTCGTCGACCCGTGCGTCGGGAATCAGGAGCACGCCGCCGGGCATCAGCCCGCAGTTGCCGATCATCACGGTGTACACGGATAGCGAGCGCGACGGCGAACCGTCGATCGAGGAGTGGACGCGCAGCGGCCCATCGCGCATCATGGTTCGGATCCCGGCGTCCACGTACGCCAGCCACCCCAGCCGGCGCTTCAGCGTCGCACGGGTCGCACTGATCGCGCGGGCATCGAGGCCCATGCCGGCGAGGACGAGGAACGCGTGCCGATCCACCGTCTCGTCGGAGCGCACGATCGACACCACCCCCAGATCGATCGTCCGGTTGATGCCGTGGAACCCGGCACGGGCGACGGCTTCGGGATCACCGAGCGGGATCCCGAGATTGCGCGCCAGAATGTTGCCCGTACCGAGCGGAATCACCGCGAGGGGCACGCCTGACCGTCGGAGCGCGTGCGACACCGCACGGACCGTGCCGTCACCGCCGGCCGCGAAGACCACGCTCGCCCCGTCGGCGAGGGCCCGGGTCGCGGCCGCCACTCCGCCGTCCTCGGCATCCGTCTCGTACCAGCGGGTGGGCGACCAGCCCGCCAGCTGCTCGGCGCGGGCGATCGCACGACGCACCGCGACCAGCCCCGGCTTTCCCGGGTGGAAGACGACGGCCGCGCTCGGCAGCACCCGCGACGCTGACTCAGGCATACCCCACAGCGTAGCCCTCGGGCCTGACTAGACTGGGAGGGTGATCGATCCAGCTCTGCTCCGCACCGAACCCGAGACCGTCAAGCGCTCGCAGCGAGCACGAGGCAGCGATGAGTCCGCTGTCGACCGGGCGCTCGCCGCGGACGAGGCACGCCGATCGGCGCTCGCCGAGTTCGAGTCGCTCCGCGCCGAGCAGAAGCAGTTCGGCACCCGCGTGAAGGCCGCCTCGAAGGAGGAGAAGCCGGCGCTCATCGAGCAGGCCCAGCAGCTGGCCGCGCGCGTCAAGGACGCGGAGGCCCGCGCCAAAGAGGCCGACCGCACCTTCACCGAAATCGCCATGACGATCGACAACCTCGTCATCGACGGTGTGCCCGTCGGAGGCGAAGAGGACTTCGTGACGCTGCGCGAGGTGGGAGAGATCCCCTCCTTCGACTTCGAGGCGCGCGACCACCTCGAGCTCGGTGAAATGCTCGGCGCCATCGACATGGAGCGCGGAGCGAAGGTCTCCGGCGCCCGCTTCTACTTCCTCAAGGGCGTCGGCGCGCGCCTCGAGATCGCACTCATGAGCCTCGCGCTCGACCGGGCGCTCGCCGCCGGGTTCACGCCGCTCATCACCCCGACGCTCGTGAAGCCCGAGATCATGCGCGGCACCGGGTTCCTCGGCGAGCACGCCGACGAGGTCTATCACCTCGACGCCCAGGACCTGTATCTGACCGGAACGAGCGAGGTCGCGCTCGCCGGCTACCACGCCGACGAGATCCTCGATCTTTCGGACGGTCCCCTCCGCTATGCCGGCTGGTCGACCTGCTACCGCAGCGAGGCTGGCTCACACGGCAAGGACACGCGAGGCATTCTGCGCGTCCACCAGTTCAACAAGCTCGAGATGTTCGTCTACACGGATCCGGCCGATGCCGAGGCCGAGCACGACCGTCTGGTCGCCTGGCAGGAGGGGATGCTGCAGTCCCTCGGCCTGGCCTACCGGGTCATCGACGTCGCCGCAGGCGACCTCGGCGCGAGCGCCGCACGCAAGTTCGACATCGAGGCCTGGGTGCCCACCCAGGGCACGTACCGCGAACTCACCTCGACGAGCAACTGCACCGAGTTCCAGGCGCGACGCCTGTCGACGCGATACCGCGGGGAGTCGGGCAAGACCACGCCGGTGGCGACGCTCAACGGCACGCTCGCCACCACCCGCTGGATCGTCGCGATCCTCGAGACGCACCAGCGCGCCGATGGTTCGGTCACGGTGCCCGAGGCGCTCCGGCCCTACCTCGGCGGGCTCGAGGTATTCGAGCCGCTCGGTTCCGCACCCGCGGCCCGGGGCTGACCCTTGCAGCGCGTTCGCGGAGCCGACAGGCACATCATCGCACTCGACCTCGACGGGACCGTGCTCGACCACGATCCAGAGTCGCGCGCGGGCCTCATCGCTCCTGACCTCGCGGCGGCGATTCGAGCGCTGCACCAGGCCGGACACGAGGTCGTCATCTCGACCGGCCGTTCGGTCGACGCGACGCTCCCGGTGGTCGAAGAGCTGGGGATCCGCCCCGAGTGGGTCATCTGCTGCAACGGCGCCGTCACGCTGCAGCGGGATCCGCTGGCCGAGCGCGCCTACCGCCGCGAGTACATCGAGGCGTTCGACCCGACCGAGGTGCTGCAGCGCATCCGCACTCATCTGGTGACGGCGGCCTTCGCCCTCGAGCGACCGGACGGCAGCTTCCTCTACACCGAGGAGATCGAGTCGGGCACCCTCCCTGCCAGGCAGAAACGCGTCGCCTTCGAGGACCTGCTCGGGGTGCAGACGACCCGCGTCGTAGTGGTCTCGCCCGATCATCACCTGCAGGAGTTCCTCGACGTCGTCCAGTCGATGGGGCTCGACAATGTCGCCTACTCGGTCGGGTTCACGTCGTGGCTCGACATCGCACCGTTCGGGGTGAACAAGGCGAGCGCCCTCGAGGTCGTCGCAGCGCGCGTCGATATCGACCGCAGCCGCGTCTTCGCCGCTGGGGACGGGCACAACGACATCGACATGCTGCAGTGGGCGGCGAAGCACGGCGACGCCGTCGCCATGGGGCAGGCCGACCCCTCGGTGCAGGCGGTCGCCTCCCGCGTGACGGGTACCGTGTCCGAGGGTGGACTGCTCTCCGCGCTCATCGGCCGTTTTCCCGAGCTCGAGGCGATCCGCTAGGCTGGTCCGCGGTGGGTTGTCCGAGCGGCCGAAGGAGCTTGTCTTGAAAACAAGTGGGCGGTAATCCCGTCCCGCGGGTTCGAATCCCGCACTCACCGCCAAACTTTTTCTCCCGCTCCTCTGCGCTCGAACTGGGCGCGGAAGCGGACGCGGGAGGACCGGAATCGCGCCCTTCCAAGGCCTTCTCCAGCACTTTCGGGTAGATTCGTGAAGATATGAGCGGGCGTAAGCCCCTGCTGCGGGTGTTCGGCCCGCGATCGCACGAAGTACTTAAAGGGGCGGAATGACCGACCAGGAGATTGAGCAGAACACGGAGCGGGCGACCAGCCGGCACGGCAGGCTGCGTCGTTCCAGTGCGTGGCGCAACGTCGCTCGCGTGCTCGTGACGACCGCGCTTGTCGGCGTGCTCAGCGGAGTGTCGGTCGCGGCCTACGCCGTCTGGGGCCTCGTCCGCGACGTGGACACCGTCGACCTCGGCACCGAGAGCGCCGAGGCGATCGGTGCGGGTCAGCAGTCCATTGACGGAGCGTTCACGATCCTGCTCGTCGGCTCCGACTCCCGTGCCGGTCAGTCGATCGACGACGGTGAAGAGGGTGAGCTGAACGACGTCACGCTCGTGCTCAACGTGTCGGAGGATCACCAGAACGCCACCGTCATGAGCTTCCCCCGCGACCTCATGGTCCCCTTCCCCTCGTGCCCCGGCCCGAAGGGCGAGGAGGACTACTACCCGGCGATGAGCGAGCAGCAGTTCAACAGCTCGCTGCAGTACGGCGGGCTGCCCTGCACCGCCCGCGTGGTCGAGGAGCTCACCGGGCTCGACATCGACTACGCCGGGCTCGTCACCTTCGATGGCGTGATCGGCGTCTCGAAGGCGATCGGCGGCGTCGACGTCTGCCTCGCACAGCCCATCGTCGACCCGAAGGCCGACCTCGACCTCCCCGCAGGCGACGTGTCGCTCGTGGGCACGGAAGCCCTGCAGTTCCTCCGCACCCGCGCCGGTGTCGGCGACGGCGGCGATGTGAGCCGCATCAGCAACCAGCAGATCTTCATGTCCGCACTCATCCGCCAGTTGAAGAGCGCCGAGACGCTCGCTGACCCCGTCAAGGTCTACGGGCTCGCCAAGGCCGGCGTCGAGAACATGACGCTCTCGAGCAACATGGCGTCGGTGCAGTTCATGCAGGCGCTCGCAGGCACGGTCAAGGACATCGACCTCGACCGCATCAACTTCGTGCAGTACCCCACCACGGAGCACCCTTACCAGGAGGGGCGTCTGCTGCCGGACCGCGAGTCCGCGCAGCTGGTGCTCGACCTCATCGAGAGCGGGCAACCGTTCGAGGTGACGGGCCGCGGCCAGGCCGTTGACGAGTCAGCGAGCGACGACCCCGAGGGAGTGCCCGCCGAGACCGAGGCTCCGGCGGAGACCGAGGCTCCGGCTGAAACCGAGGCCCCGGCCGAGGGCGGCGAAACGCCCGCCCCGACCGAGGAGGCGAACGACACCCCCGTCCAGCTCCCCGAGAACATCACGGGCCAGGGCGCGGCTGCGGAGACCTGCTCGGCCGGCCGCACGATGTACTGAGCCCGCGGGGGTTCGCGGTGGTCTGATCCGCCCCGCCCCGCCCCTGCCCTTCCCGACTCCGCCGAGAGTGCACTTTGTCGCCCTTCAGACCCGGTGAAAGTCGACAAAGTGCAATCTCGACGTGCAGGGGCACGCCGGACATGCGAGGCACGCGGGTGCGCGCGTCAGGGGTGGTCGCCGGCCCCGCGTCGCTTGCGTGGACCGGCGACCCGCCCCGTTTCGGTTCTCACACGCCGAGACGGCACTTCGTCACCTTTCAGTCGCGGTGAAACCCGACGAAGTGCAATCTCGGCGATGGGGTGTGCCTTGGCCCCGCTCGATTTCGACAGTCGGGGCCTTGTCCCCTAGGATGGTTCACGGAGATATGCCGGAGCGGCCGAACGGACTTCACTGCTAATGAAGGGTCGGGGTTACTCGACCGGGGGTTCAAATCCCCCTATCTCCGCCAAAAGTCCTGAGTTGTAACATCGTTGACGAACGTGTTGCGGCTCAGGACTTTTTCGTTGCGAAGGAATGAGTCACCACCGTCGATACCGACCGCATCCGGACGGCGTCGATCGACCGACAGAGAGAGCTCGCCCATGCCATCGCCTGACCCGGATCTCGCACCGACGTACTTCGGCCTGCGCAGATGAGCGGAGTCCTGGTCGTCGGCAGCATCAACGTCGACATCACGGTCGTCGCTGACCGAGTGCCCGAGGTCGGGGAAACCATCACCGGCACGGCACTGCGGACCGGCCTCGGCGGTAAGGGTGCGAACCAGGCGGTGGCGGTCGCTCGGGCCGGCGCGTCATCCACCATGGTCGGCTGCGTCGGATCGGACGCGTTCGCTGATGTGGCGCTCGAGGCTCTGCGCGCTGCGCACGTCGACGTTTCGGGCGTACGTGTGGTCGACGGCGGCACCGGCGTCGCGCACATTCGCGTGGCGGACGGCGAGAACTCGATCGTCGTCGTCCCGCTCGCGAACGCTGAGCTCGACCGTGCGCAGGCGATCGCGGCCATCGATGCGACGAACGCCTCGGTCGTCCTCCTGCAGCTCGAGATCCGGCAAGAGGTCGTCCTTGCAGCGGCGAAGCGCGCACACGAGCGCGGGATGCGGGTCGTGCTCGATCCCGCTCCCGCGGCCGCGCTGCCGGAATCGGTGTGGGAGCACGTGACGCTGGTCACACCGAACGAGCACGAGGCGAGCATCTTGACCGGCGTCGACGTCGTCGATCCGGAATCGGCGGCCGAGGCCGCGCGCTGGTTCATCGACCGCGGTGTCGACACCGCGATCATCACGCTCGGGCAGGGCGGGGCTCTGTTCGCCGATCGGTGGGGATCGCGGCTTCTACCGCGACACGAGGTCACCGCCGTCGATTCGACTGCCGCGGGGGACACCTTCTCCGGCTACGTGGCCGCGGCGCTGAGCGAGGGGAACTCCGCAGACGTCGCGGCCGACCGGGCGATGGCCGCGGCCGCGCTCGCGGTCACGCGCCTGGGTGCGGCCGACTCCATCCCGCCGGTCGACGAGGTGCTCGGGTACCTGTCCGCGAACCGGTGACGCCTGGGCTGGCGTCCCGCTCTCGACCCCGTGCCTCAGGCGACGGTGGTGCGCATCTCCACTTCGAGACCACCGGTCACCGGCTGCACCGCCAGCGAGACGGTCACGCCTCCGAGCGCGGAGAGGTCGTCCACGTGCGTGCCGCCGCAGGGGATCTCGGCGGTGGCGTCGGGGAGTTCGCACACCCAACTGCGGCGTGCCGTGATGGTGTCATCGGTGCGCACGATGCGCACGGGCCCGCCTGCGGTGACCCACTCGGTGAGCTGCGCGTTGGCTCCCGCCTCGATGGCGGCGAGATCCTCGAGTACCGACGTGTCGAACCCCTTCTTCCGGAGCGACTTGCCGACGCGGTAGGTGTCCACCGAACCGTTGGCGTGGATCCGCGACGTCTGGATCGCCAGGGAGTCGAACGCGGGGCTGCCGAGCGCATCGCCGGCCACGGGTTTCGTCCACGCGTCCGCCAGAGCGGCGTCCAGAGCGAGCGACGCGAGGTGGCAGGCCGTGTGCCCGGCCGACAGCTCGCGCCGGAACGCGTCGTCGACCTCGACCCTGACCTGCGTGCCGACCGCAGGCACGGACTGCGGTGCCGAGCCCGACTCGGCCCCGGCGACAACGTGGACGACCGTGAAGACCCAGCCGTCGGTGCCGGTGCGGACGGGCACGTCCGTGCCGACGAACAGCTCCCCGTCGTGGATCCCGCCGATGACCGCATCGATCACGGGAACCGAATGTCCGTCGAACTCCAGTGTTCCCCGGTCGGCCGGCTGATCGGGCCACGCCGTGTCGACGGGGTGGAACGCCGTCTGATCGAGGATCACGCCGATGCGCCCGTCTGTCAGCTCAGCGATGAAGACCACGCGTCCGACGGAGGAGGTTGCCCCGTCGGGGTACGTGATGCGGGTGTCGGCGTCTGGCAGGGAGATGGAGTGCACGCGGGGTTCCGTTCGGTGGAGGATCAGGCTGAGGAGGGGAGCGGGAAAGCGAAGCGGAGGCCGGCCCGGGGCCGACCCCGGGATCAGCTGCCGGAGAACGTGCGCAGTCGCGCGACGGCCTCCTCGAGCACGGCTCGGTCCTTCACGAATGTGAAGCGCACCCAGGAGCCGAGCTCCTGTGCCGCTGTCGACCCCGGCGTGCAGAACGCCGCGAGCGGTACGCACGCGACCCCTGCCGCGGGCGGGAGCGCCCGTGCGAAAGCGTCGCCGTCCGGCATTGCTTCGGTGAGGAAGGGCGTTGCGTCTGCACAGACGAAGTAGGTGCCGTCGGTGCGCGACGTCGCGAACCCCGCGGCGGTCAACCCGTCGACCAGCAGGTCGCGGCGCTCGGCGAGTGAGGCGCGCAGCGCGCTGATGTCGTCGTCGCCTTCGGTCAGTGCGCGGGCGATCGCCGGCTGGAATGGGGCTCCGCCCGAGTAGGTGAGGAACTGTTTGATCGCGAGTACCGCAGAGATCAGCGATGCTGGGCCCGTCGCCCAGCCCACCTTCCACCCGGTGAGCGAGAAGGTCTTGCCGGCGGAGGAGATGGTGATCGTCCGCTCGGCCATGCCTGGGAGCGTCGCGAGCGGCGTGTGGACGGTACCGTCGAACGTGAGGTGTTCATAGACCTCGTCGGTGACGACGATGGCGTCAGACGTGCGGGCCGCATCAGCGATCAACCGGAGTTCGTCTGGCCGGAGGACCGTTCCGGTCGGATTGTGCGGGGAGTTGACGAGCAGGATCCGGGTGCGGGGGCTCAGCGCCGCGCGCAAGTCGGACTCGTGCAGCCGGAAGCCCTCCTCGCTCGCGCGCAGCGGGACGGTCCGGTGCTCCGCACCCGCCATCGCGATGGCAGCGGCGTAGGAGTCGTAGAACGGCTCGAGCGTCACGACCTCGTCCCCGGGGCCGACCAGCGCGAGCAGCGTCGCGGTGAGCGCCTCCGTGGCGCCGGCGGTGACGAGCACCTCGGTCTCCGGGTCGAGCGCGATCCCGTAGTGCCGACGCTGATGGTCGGCGACGGCGGCCCGGAGTTCCGGAATCCCCCGCCCCGGCGGGTACTGATTCGCCCCGTCGAGGATCGCAGTGCGCGCGACTTCTCGCACCCAATGGGGCCCGTCGGTGTCGGGGAATCCCTGCCCGAGATTCGCCGCACCGGTCTCCGTCGCGAGCGCCGTCATCTCGGCGAAAATCGTTGGTCGTGTAGTGCCGTCGGTTGCCGCGAGTCCGGCTGCGGTTGCGACGGTGCGCCATCGTGCTGTCACTGTTCCAGTCTATGCACAAGCCCAGCAACAGCCGCGAGGCGTCCAGTACGCTTGCGATATGAGCGACGGGGGAGACGACTGGGAGCGGGCTCACCGCATCGGTCGCCCGATCGGGCGGTTCATGGAGCGCTGGCGGGCGATCATCCGGAAGCGGCCGTGGCTCAACATCGTCTACAAGACCCTGATCACGATCATCGGTGCCGCCGTGGTGATCATCGGGGTCATTCTGATCCCGCTTCCAGGACCGGGGTGGCTCATTGTCTTCATCGGTATGACGATCCTCGGGTCCGAGTACCACTGGGCCCGGCGGTTCACGAGCTGGTTGCGCATGATGCTCGCGAAGTTCTGGGTGTGGTGGCGGGCCTGGCGCCGGCGCAGGCAGACACGCAAGCGCGCCAAGCAGCGGGCGAAGCGGATCGCACGCGAAGGGCTCTGACCCTCAGCACGACCATCGCGCGACGACCTCCGCGACGACCTCTCGGAACGACGAAGGGCGCGTCCGTCCCCCTGAATGGGGGACGGACGCGCCCTTCGTGTCTCTGATCCGCTACTTGACGAGCGGGATGTTGAAGATGAACGGGTCGGGGTCGCCGCTCCGATATGCCTCGCTCGCCTTCGCAGCCGCGATGATGTGGCAGACAAACAGGAACAGGGAGAAGAGCCAGCCCACGATGGCCACGAGCACACCCAGGTACGGGATCAGTGCGAGGATCCAGGTGGCGACACCGACGCCGACGCGCAGCAGCGAGAAGTTCAGGTTCGAGATCTGCAGCGCGGTGAGGCGCGGATTCCGCTTGTCCCGGTCAACGATGTAGAAGATCAGCGCCGGGATCCAGGTGAAGAATACCGAGAGCCAGTAATTGAGCACCACATTGCTCTGCGCCGGATCGGTGCCGTACGGCTGCTGGTACTGGCCCGGTTGCCCGGGAGGAGCGTACCCGCCGTTCGGCGGGGCGTACCCATTCTGCGGCTGCTCGTACCCGTTCTGCGGCTGCCCGTAGCCGGGCTGACCGTAGCCGGGCTGCTCATACCCCTGCTGCGGATGTCCGGGTGCGGCATATCCGCCGGGCTGAGCGTACCCGTTCGGGTACGGCTGCCCCGGCTGAGGGGAGCCCTCAGGTGGCGGGGTCTGCGCGCCAGGAGGCGGCGGCTGATACGCGCCGGGAGGCGGCGGGCTGTATGCGGGCGGCTCTGAGCCTCCCGGCCCCGCGGCACCGAAATCAGTCGCGTTCGGCGCAGCAGGGTCGGTGGGGCCAGTTGCTCCGTGTTCCGTGCCTGCCGGCGTTGTCTCGGCGTCGGGCTCGACGCCCGGTCGCGGCTCCTCCGGATCGGTGTTCTGGGATCCCTCAGGGGGCAGTGTCGACATGATGCCTCCTCCAATCAACTGGAAGCCACGTTACCGCAGGACCCCTGGTCGCGGCTCGGCAGCGGTCTGCGGACGTGGTCGGCGCTCAGAAGATGTCGGGGCTCGGCGAGCTGGAGTGCAGGATAGCGACGTCCGCGTGGCGGTCGAAGCGGTACCCGACGCCCCGGACGGTGCGCACGATGTCCTGGTAGTGCGCCAGCTTCACGCGGAGGCGTCGCACATGGACGTCGATGGTGCGCTCGCTGGGCACCTCCTCCTCGGGAGCATCGGACCAGAGCGTCTCGATGATCTCCTCGCGGCTGACGGTGCGCCCCTCGCGGAGCACGAAGTACTGGAGCAGTTCGAACTCGCGGAAGGTGAGCGCTGCCGAAACGTTGTCGAGCAGCACGCGCTTCCGGGTCAGGTCGATGACGACGCCGCTGGCCGCGCGATCCTGCTCGGAGACGGTCTCCTGCTTCTGGCGGGCGTGCGCTGCCGGCTCGCCCAGGGCGAGTCGAACGACGTCGATGTCTCGTCCGCCCGCGCCTTCGGGGGCGAGGGCGACGGCGGCATAGGTGTCGGCAGCCGGTGCGATCTGGGCGACGAGACCCTTGATCTGCGCAACGATCTCGCCGAGCTGCGGGTGGTTCGGATCGATCTGGTCCTCGGAGAGGCCGACGTAAAGCGCGAAGCCGCGGACCTCGGTGCCCTCGGGCACTCGCCGCACCGGGGCGGTCTGCTCGGGGAGCTTCGCCGTCAGGTCGGGGCGGGCCTCGGAGAGGGTGGTCTTCTGGGCAGTGGTGATGGTGGTCATGATGATGCGTGTCCTTGAATGCGGGGCTCGCGGGTCGGTACCCGAGCGAGCGATGCGGGTGTGCGGC
Source organism: Leucobacter sp. Psy1 (assembly GCF_020096995.1). Lineage (NCBI taxonomy): Bacteria > Bacillati > Actinomycetota > Actinomycetes > Micrococcales > Microbacteriaceae > Leucobacter > Leucobacter sp. Psy1. Next base: position 2,792,561 of record NZ_CP083692.1, on the reverse strand, counting down.
GGTGCCGCGGAGAATGTGCCGGCTCTCATCGGAGTGAGCGAGCGGGCGGGAGGTCCCTCAGGCGAGGGTGGGCGCACAGGGCGCGGCGTACCAGATTCTCGTCAGGCGCACATTCGACAGCGCATGACACCACGACGGCACATCATGCCGTGATTCCCAAAGTTCACCTCGAGGGCGGACTGGGGTCGCGTGGTGTCAGTCATAAGCATGAGTTAATAGTAAAAGTTGCGGAGTGTCAAGTCTCCCGCCCGAGTCGCTCAGGCGGGAGACGCAGGGGTGCGGCTCAAGCGGTGCCGTAGAGGCGATCACCCGCATCGCCGAGCCCCGGCACGATGTACGCGTTCTCGTCGAGTCCCTCATCGAGTGCACCGAGCACGAGCGTGACATCGCGATCCCCAGCCGCCTCGCGGATGACCTCGACGCCCTCTGGGGTGCCGAGCACGCAGATCGCAGTGACATCGTCGGCTCCACGGTCGAACAGGAACTTGATCGCCGCGGCGAGGGAGCCACCGGTCGCGAGCATGGGGTCGAGTACGAAGCACTGACGTCCGGCGAGCGAGTCGGGCAGTCGCTCGGCGTAGGTGGTCGGTTGCAGGGTCTCCTCATCGCGGACCATGCCCAGGAACCCGACCTCGGCGGTGGGAACGAGCTTCACCATGCCCTCGAGCATGCCGAGCCCGGCGCGCAGAATCGGAACGATGAGGGGCAGCGGCTCGGAGAGCCTGACACCGGTCGTCGGTGCGACGGGGGTTTCGATCTGGTGCGGCTCCACTCGAACCTCGCGCGTGGCCTCGTAGGCCAGCAGCGTCATGAGCTCTTCGATGAGCAAGCGGAACGTGGGCTGCGGGGTCGCGGCGTTGCGCAGAACCGTAAGCTTGTGGGTGATCAGTGGGTGGTCGGCAACGAAGACTCGCATACCCACGATTCTAGTTCGGCTGAGAGGGGCCCGCGCATGATCGGCCACACAGGTGCCTCGCCGAGCGCGAGCGACCGGGCCGCGATGGATGCGGCGCTCGCACAGGCGGAGCAAGCGGCGTCCGATGGCGAGATCCCGGTCGGTGCGGCCGTGGTGGCCCCGACGGGTGAGATTCTCGCGGCGGCGCGGAACGTGCGCGAGAACGATCCGGATCCTTCCGGTCACGCCGAGATCCTCGCGATCCGGGCGGCCGCACACCAGCGGGGAGACCGTATTCTCGACGACTGCACGCTGGTCGTCACTCTCGAGCCGTGCGTGATGTGCGCGGGAGTGATCCTGGCCGCGCGTATTCCCCGGGTGGTGTTCGGCGCATGGGATGAGAAGGCGGGCGCCGTCGGCAGCGTGTACGACCTGCTGCGCGACGGTCGCCTCCCGCATCCTGTGCCCGAGGTGGTCGCGGGCGTCCGTGCTGAGGAGTGCGCCGCGCTGCTGCGCGACTTCTTCGCGGCGCGGCGGCACGCACCTCAGTCGTAGGAGAGCGTGACGATCGAGCTCGTCGTCGGCTGCTTGGCGTCGGGGTCGAAGTAGATATCCGGCTCGAGGTAGATGTACTTCGCAGAGGGAACCGCGTCTCGGATGCGCCGCTCGGCGAGGTTCACGATGACGGACACCTCGTGCATGGTGCACTGCGGAGCCAGGCTGATCTTCGCGCCGACCATGAACTCGTCTGGGCCGACGTAGAGCGTCTTCATGTGGATGATGCGATCGATGTCGCGGCCCTCGAGGATCGCCGCCTCGACCCTCGCGACATCCTCGTCGCTCGCACCCTCGCCGACCAGCAGGCTCTTCACCTCGACGCCGACGACGCAGGCGATGCCGATGAGCAGGACACCGATGGCGACGGTGGCGATGCCATCGTAGAGGCCGTTTCCGGTGAGCACCGTGAGTCCGACTCCGCAGAATGCGAAGACAAGGCCGACGAGCGCCCCGAGGTCTTCGAGGAGGACGACGGGCAGCTCCGGAGCCTTCGAGCGGCGGATGAACTGGAACCAGGTCGCGTCGCCCTTGTGCGGACGGCTCTCGCGGACGGCGGTACGCAGCGATAGCGACTCGAGCACGATCGCGATGACGAGCACGCCGAGCGGCAGCCACCACACCTCGAGGGGGTGCGGTTCGCGAATCTTCGCGATCCCCTCGTACACCGAGAACACGCCGCCGATGGTGAAGAGCACGATCGCGACAACGAACGCGTAGACGTAGCGCACGCGGCCGTGGCCGAACGGGTGCTCTCGATCGGGGGCTTGCTGCGCACGTTTGCCGCCGATGAGCAGCAGTACCTGGTTTCCCGAGTCCGCGAGCGAGTGCACGCCCTCCGCGAGCATCGCGGCCGAGCCAGAGAATGCCCAGGCGATGAACTTGGTGATCGCGATACCGATGTTGGCCAGGAGCGCGGCGACGACGGCCTTGCTCCCTCCGCTCGCACTCATGCCGAGATCCTCCATGAAATCGTCAGCCTGCCCTGCCGGCCGGTGTGTGATGGTTCCATCCTAAGTCGGGAGACGGCGCCGCAGCGGTAAGGAAACCTCCAAACCTTAGGATGGACGCTATGGCATCGAACACAGCATCACCCCGGATCGCGATGGTCGGCGTCGGCTCGATGAGCGGCGCGATCCTCTCAGGGCTCCTCGCCAGTGAGGGATCGAGCGATGGACCGATCGCCGTGACCACCCGGTCGCAGGAGAGCGCCGACAAGTACCGCGGTGATGATCGCGTTGTCGCTTACGCGCAGGAGACCGACGAGGAAGCGAATCGTCGCGCCGTCGCGGACGCTGACGTCGTCGTGCTCGGGGTGAAGCCCTGGATGGTGCACGATGTGCTCCGCGACATCGCAGACGCGCTCGTTCCTGGCACCGTCGTCGTGAGTGTCGCCGCGGGAGTGCTCACGGAGGGCATGCAGGAGCTCGTGCCCGAGGGCGTCGTCGTCAGCCGGGCGATGCCGAACACCCCCTCCCACCTCGGACGCGGCGTGACCGGCGTCTACGGCGGTCCCTCGGCGAGCGAGACCGACATCGAACGGGTGCGAGGCATCTTCGAGACGGTCGGCGACGTCATCGTGGTCGAGCGCGAGTCGCAGATCGACGATGTCGCAGCGGTCTCCGGGTCCGGTCCCGCCTACGTGTACCTCTTCGCAGAGGCGCTGACCGGTGCCGCGGAGCGCCTGGGATTCAGCGCGGACGAGGCTCGTCGTCTCGTGCAGGGCACCATCTCGGGCGCGGCGGAGCTCATGGTGCAGAGCGACCTCGAGCCCTCCGAGCTGCGTCGCAGGGTGACGAGCCCGAAGGGCACAACGGAGCAGGCCGTCCTCGTGCTCGAGCAGGCGGACTGGAACGACCTGTTCGATCGGGCGCTCGCCGCGAACGTGCGCCGCTCGCAGGAGATCGCCGCGGGGGAGTAGTGCTCAGCCGATCGTCGCGAATCGCTCCACATTCTCCGCGGTCCCCGAGACAATGATGGTGTCGTGCGGCGACACGACGGTGTCCTGGGTGGCGTGCGTGAACGGCTCCCCTGGAGACTTCACCCCGACGACGGTCACGTGGTACCGGGTGCGCACGCCGCTCTCGGAGAGCTTCATGCCACGCACGGACCGCGGTGGGTGCATCTTCGCGATCACGTAGTTGTTGTCGAACTGGATGAAGTCGAGCATCGCTCCGGAGAGCAGATGGGCGACGCGCTCCCCGGCCTCGCGCTCGGGATAGATGACGTGGTGCACGCCGATCCGCTCCAGGATCTTGCCGTGCGAGCTGGAGATCGCCTTCGCCCAGATCTGGGGGATGCCGAGATCGACGAGGTTCGCCGCGATGAGCACGCTCGACTCGATCGACGCGCCGGTGGCGACCACGGCGACCTGGAACTGTCCGGCGCCGATCTGCTCGAGCGCTTCCATGGAGCGCGCGTCGGCCTGCACGGCGTGCGTGACTCGGTCGGCCCACTTCTGCACGAGCATCTGATCGATCTCGATGACGAGCACCTCGCGATCCTGCCGGTCGAGCTGTCCGGCGGTCGCGGCGCCGAAACGGCCGAGTCCGATGACGAGCACGGGGGCATCGCTGCGAATATTAACCAACGATCGGCCTTTCTTCGGGGAGGCGGAACATGCGGGAGCGACTGCTTGAAGCAACCGCTGCCGCCAGGGTAACGGTACCGACGCGTCCCGCCCACATGGTGGCAGCGAGCACGTACTTGCCCGCGTCGGGGAGTTCTGCGGACAGACCGGTCGTGAGTCCGCAGGTGCCGAAGGCAGAGATCACCTCGAACAGGACGACGTCGAGGGATTCGCCGGTGATCTGGAGCAGTGTCACGCTGGCGGTCACCACGATGCTGATGCCCCAGATGAGGATCGAGACGGACACGCGCAGCACGTCGATCGGGATGCGCCGGCCGAACGCCTGCATGTCCTGGAAGCCGCGAGCCTCGGCGTACGCCGCGAGGAAGAGGACGGCGAGCGTCGTGACCTTGATGCCGCCGGCCGTGGACGCGGAACCGCCGCCGATGAACATGAGTACGTCCATCACGAGAAGGGTGGATCCCTGGAGCTCGCTCGTATCGAGAATTCCGAGTCCGCCGGAGCGCGTCATGACCGAGGTGTATCCGGCGTTCATGAGGCTCTGCCCCGGCCCCTGCGTGCCGAGCGTGTGATGGTTGTTCCACTCGAGACCCGCGATGGCGATCCACCCGACGATGACGAGGATCAGGGTGGTGGCGAGCGTGAGCTTCGCGTGCAGGCCGAGCCGCTTGTGAGTGTGCCAGCCGCGCCCGACCACGAATTTGTAGAGGGCGAAGATCACCGGGAACCCGATGGCGCCGAGAAACACGCCTCCGGCGAGGATCGTGAGCGTGTAGGGGTCGTTGATGAACGGTTCGAGTCCGGTCTCCAGCGGCACGAATCCGGTGTTCGTGAATGCTGACGCGGCGAGATAGAACCCGTCGGTGAGGGACTGCCAGAACCCGTATCCCTCGGCCATCAGCCGAGGCGTGAGGAGCGCGGTGAGTCCGACCTCGATGACGATGAGGCTGAGGGCGACGGCGCGGAGCAGGCTGGCGACCTCGCCGAGACCGACCGCCTGGCTCTCACTGGCCTCGCGTCCGGTGCGGAGAGGGTTCGAATCGGTGGCGGCGAGCAGTCGCTGGCGCAGACCCAGGCGTCGCGTGACCGTGAGGCCGAGCAGGCTGGCGAGGGTGAGCACACCGATGCCGCCGATCTGGAAACCCGCGAGAATCACGAGGTCGCCGAACTGAGACCAGTGCGTGCCCATGTCGACGGTGGAAAGGCCGGTGACGCAGATGGCCGAGACCGCCGTGAAGAGCGCGTCCGAAAGCGGTGTCGCGGATCCTGATCGCGAAGACACCGGCAACGCGAGCAGAGCGGTCCACACGAGGATCAGTGCCGTGAAGATCAGCAGCGCAGTGCGTGCGGGGGAGGATTGGATCGTGTCACGAAACCATCCGCGATGAGGGGCCGAGAACCCGGTCCTGCGCGCGGCGCGAACAGCCCTCACCTCTCCACCTTCCGAGTCGCCCCGAGCATTCGCATCGAGGCATGTGCGGCGTCTCTCGCCGACGATCGCGACCATACTACGCCTCAGGACTAGGGCGATCGCGCGAACATCGCTACCCTGGCATACATGCCTGATATTTTTGGGGTCATCGCCGATGCGAACCGACGAGACATCCTCCAGGTGCTGTTGCAGCGGCACGAGAACGGTGCCGAGGCCAGCGTCTCGGAGATCGTGACGGAACTGGAGATCAGTCAGCCGACGGTATCGAAGCACCTGAAGGTCTTGCGCGACGCCGAACTCGTGACCGTGCGCGAAGAGGGACAGCACCGGTACTACTCGCTCGACCCGGAGCCGCTCGAGATGATCGAGGACTTCGTGATCCCGTTCCTCTCCGTCGGTTTCGAGACGGAAGTGACGGTCGAGTACCGGGATGCGGACGGAAATCCGCTGCCGGATCCGGATGCGACGGGCGATGAGGAGGTGCTTCCGGAAGAGGCCGCTGCGGCCGCCGGTCGCCTGGGACGCGCCGCTGCGATCGCGGAGCATCGGGTCAAAGAACTCGTCGCAAGGTTCCGCCTTCGCGGGTAGCGTTTCGCTTTGCACACAGACCCGCGGTAATATAGAGGATCTGTGGGTCACGACGCGTGTACTCCGAAGACTTTGTGAGGTGAGTGTGGGTTCAGTAATCAAGAAGCGCCGCAAGCGGATGTCCAAGAAGAAGCACCGGAAGCTGCTGCGTCGGACGCGTCACCAGCGTCGCAACAAGAAGTAATCGCTGCATTCCAGTGATAGGAACGCCGATCTCTCGAGGTCGGCGTTTCGTCGTTCCTGGCGCAGTTAGACTGGTCCGGTGACCGTGCATGTGACCCTGATCGGCAAGCCCGACTGTCATCTCTGCGACGACGCGCTCGCCGCGATCTCCCGGGTAGTGGCGGACCTCGGGCGCCCTGAGCGCCCGGGTGGTCCGGTCGATGTGGACGTGCGTGAACTGAGCATTCTCGACGATGCCGCGCTCGCGCGCCGCTATTCCGAGAAGATTCCGGTCGTGCGCATTGGGGAGAAGCAGCACGCCATCTGGAGGGTGGACGAGGCCAAGCTCGCCGCCGCAATCGAGAAGGCCGCCGCGCGCCGGGGCCTGTTGAGGAGAGTATTGTGACCCTGCGCCACATCGTGAGCTGGAAGATGAGCGGAGCGGACCGCGAGACCCGTGACGCGCAGGCAGCGGAGATCATCGCTGCGCTCGCACCGCTCTCCGGCACCGTACCGAGCGTGCGCGCGTTGAGTCTGCACCGCAATGAGCTCTTCGACGGGGACAACTTCGACGTCACGCTCATCGCCGATTTCGACGACGCCGACGGTCTCGCGGCGTATGCCAGCCACCCCGATCACGTTGCGGCGGGCGCCGTCGTAAAGGCGAACGCCAGCGGCAGGGTCGCCACCGACTTCACGCTGTAGCGCCGGGTTAGAGCGCGGGATCGATCACGTCGTCGATGTCGCGACGGAAGTCGTCCGGGTCGACTGCCGGAATCGCTCTGAAGTCGCTCTGGAGGGAATGCAGGTGCATCCGCTCCCCGACGGTGTTGAACAGGCTGATCACCTCGGCTGAACCGGAGCCGGCCGTGCGAATGCGGTGGGGGCGCCGGGTATCGAACTCGCCGGCCTCTCCGGGGGAGAAGAGATGCTCCTCACCGTCGAGGGTGAGGCGAACGGTGCCTGAGAGAACGTAGAACCACTCGTGTCCCTCGTGGGTGCGTGGAGAGATCTCGGGCGCGTCGGGAAAGTACGTGATCTTGTAGGCCCGCACGTCGGATTCCTCGCGGGTGAGCGGCGCGACCGTCATGCCGTATTGCTGCACCGCGTCTCGTCGTACCCTCGGGTCGCGATCTCGAGGCTCGAGCAGGGTATCGATCGTGATCCCGAGTTGGCGGGTCAGTGGAAGGAGGAGTTCGAGGCTCGCCTGCCGCTTCCCTGATTCGAGACGTGAGAGCGTGCTCGGGGACATCCCGGCCAGGCTCGCGAGGTCATCGAGGGTCCATCCGCGGTCCTGGCGGGCGGCTCGCAGTCTCGGGCCGACTTGCTGCAGTTCGTCCATGGATCGATTGCACCACTGTTTTGCCGATTCTGCAAGCTGACTTGCTTGGAGCGCATGCTGGGGCGGAGGCTATATCCATGACACACACTGCAGACACTGTTTGGGACGCCATTGTGATCGGCGGGGGCGCCGCCGGGCTGAGTGCCGCGCAGGCGCTCGGCCGCTCGTTGCGCCGGACACTCGTCGTCGACGGGGGACGCCCCCGTAACCGTTTCGCCTCCCACATGCACAACGCCGTCGGACTCGATGGGACGCCGCCGCTCGAGCTCGTCGCCCGGGGTCGCGCTGAAGCCGAACGGTACGGCGTCGAGTTCAGTGCCGGGGATGTTGTCGCGGTGCGCGACGCACCGGGCAGCACCGCCGACGCGCCGCGACTGCTCGTCGAGGTCCGCGAGTCGACCGAGGCGGGACGCGGGCAGCGCACCGCGACCCATCAGGCGCGCGCGGTCGTCGTGGCCACCGGCATCACGGATGAACTCCCCACCGTTCCCGGACTCGCCGAGCGTTGGGGGCGCACGGTGCTCCACTGCCCCTACTGCCACGGCTGGGAGGTTCGCGGCCGCCGCATCGCCGTGCTCGCGACCTCGCCGCTCTCCCTGCACCACGCGAAACTGCTCCGGCAGTGGACCGATGACCTGCTCGTGCTCTCCGCGGATCTCGGGCCCCTCGATGACGCAACCGCTGCCGCGCTCGCGGCCCGCGACGTGCGGCTCGACCCGAGCCGGGTCGTCGAGGTGGGGCGGGCTACGGAGCCTTCGAAGGGTGCTGACGTGATCGACGATCCGATGGTGGTGAGAACCGAGAGCGGTCGCGAGCACATCGTCGATGCCGTCTTTACGATGGGAGCCGCGCTGCCGCACGACGCCTTCCTCGCAGGGTTCGAGCTCGCTCGGGCCGAGACCCCGGTCGGCAGCTTCATCGCGGTCGATGCGATGGGCGCCACGAGCCACCCCCGCATCTGGGCGGCGGGCAACGTGACGAATCCCATGGCTTCGGTGCCGATCGTCGCAGGGGCCGGGACCATGGCGGGCGCCGCGGTCAATGCGATCCTGGTCGAGGAGGACTTCGTACTGGCGGTTGCAGGAGGCGGCGCCGTTCCCGACGGCCACCCTCACGCGCATGCGCCCTCCGCGTCTGCTCGAGAGCCCCGCGAGGGCGAGTCTCCTGCGGCGTTCTGGGAGCGGCGCTACTCGGATGCGGACTCGATCTGGTCGGGGCGGGTGAACGCGTCGCTGGCGCAGGTCGTCGCGGAGTTCACGCCGGGCCGCTCGCTGGACCTGGGGTGCGGTGAGGGTGGCGACGTCATCTGGCTCGCCGAGAACGGGTGGGAGGCGACTGGGATCGACCTGTCGCCGACCGCCGTCGCGCGGGCCCGTGCGGTCGCGGAACATCGAGTTCCTGGCCGTGCGACGTTCATCGCCGCGGACCTGGGGGAGTGGGCTGCGGATCCTGCCACCGTGGACGGCGGCGAGGCGCCGTTCGATCTCGTGACGGCGAGCTTCCTGCAGTCGCCCGTCGAATTTCCGAGGGACGAGGTGCTGCGGGCGGCGGCGTCGCGCGTCACTGTCGGAGGTCACCTGGTGCTCATCGCGCATGCCGCGGCGCCGGCCTGGGCGGAAGGGCGTCACGGGCCGGGTGACTTCCCCAGCCCCGAGGATGAACTCGCCGTGCTCGACCTCGACGACGATCGGTGGCGGATCATGGTTGCCGAGGTGCGCACACGCGAGGCGAGCGGCCCCGACGGTCAGGCGTCGACGCTCGACGACAGTGTGGTGGTGGTGCAGCGGGTGGGGTGAACGTTCTGTCCGGTCCGCGCCGACCTACGGCGACATCGGCTTGTCGACGTCTCTACCCTCCATAACCCGCGCACTCACCCGAAGCGAACCCGATTATCGAGCACCCTCGTCCCACGGATGCGCGCCCGAGATATAGACGCACACTGTCCTTGCCTGCAGCTCCGAGAAGTTCGATTCTGAGCGCGGCAACGTCGTACCGGCCCTCGTCGAGCTCCTGCCAGTCGGGAGGCGGTTCTCCTCCGGAAACGGGGCGGTTCTGGGCGTTCACGGTCAGACTGACCAATCCGCTCAGAAAGAGTCTGTTGTAGACCGCCGAGCCCACGGACAGGACATCCGCGATGAGACTCGTGACCGTGCTCGGGAGACTGCGTAGCGGCCCGAGGACTCCCTCTACCGCGTCGCCCACGATCTTCCCCAGACCAGAGACGAGTCCGCCGACGAGCGTGTTCACGAGCGCTTGGACCACTGGCCTGAGAAGCACACCCAGAACCCCCAGGTTGAGATCAGTGGTTACTGTCGCGACGGAGCCACCAGACAGCAGAGCACCGAGCGAGTCACCGACTTTCGCGGTGATGGTGCCGATGTCCAACTTGATGCACCCGAGTGTGCAGACCTCGACTTTGAGCGCGATCGTCACCGTGGCACTGACCGTCACAGCGTTGATCGTCTCAGCGAGGGCTCCGGTCACTCGAGTCGTCCAAGCGTCGAGTGCATCGCCCAATGCGTCGGTCAGGGCGTCAACGACCACCTGGTTGCCCAGGAGATCAGTGTTCGGAGGAAGGCTGTTCAACCCCTCCCCGTACTCCCCCGGAAATGCACTCGCGAGAACTGCTGCCGTGTCGAATGTGATCGTTCCCGCAGTCGGATCCACGGTGAGGAGGCGATCCTCATCGTGGAAGGGTTGCGTGATGAGGGACCGGATCGCCTGTGTGTTGACAGAGGCGTTCAGGGCGACCGACACGTTACCCAGGCTCAGGATCGGATTCGAGATCAGTCCGTTGAGCAGACTCGTGACCCCGGAGAGTACGCCGTTGAGTACCCCTTGGTTCGACGATAAGCCGTTGACCGTGGTTTCGATGTTGCCCACTGCCGAGCCGGTTCCCGCGAGAAGGTCGCCGAGAAGGTCGCTGCGGATTGTGGTCGTGAGAGAAGAAGCCAAGTACTCTCGGTCAAGTCCTTGGATGATGTCCGATGCCGCCGCACGTGTGTGCATGGTTTCGGTCTGTGAGGTCGGGTCAGCGTTCCAGGCGGCCTCGCACGCATCAAACGAGGCGCGACCAGCAACCGCTCCGACGGTGAGATCGACATCGGCGACATCTCCGACTATGGCCTGAAGATCTTCGCCCCCCACGCTGAGCAGATTCGAAAGGCTTACGGTTCCGAGCTCAGGATAGCCTCCGGAGGACCCGTCGAGATTGATGCCGCCGTTGTTCGTCACGTAACCGCTCGCACCTGCCGCCTCTCCGGAGTTTTGCGCCTGTCCGAATTGGTTCGCCGCGCCTGTCGAAGTGTCGAGTCCGAGCTGCAACACGCTCGTGAGAGGGACGTCCAGTGCCTGGATCGCCTCGACGTCGAGCGGATCGGCGTATGAGTCCGGGAACGCGGGGTCATCGAGTTTCCGCCCGAAGTCAGCGTGAGAGGACTCCCCGTTGTTGGTCGCCTCAACGCCATGCACCGAGGCGACGTTGTCGAGGTCGATCCCGAGCAGTGACCCGCTCAACGCGCGACCCTCGCCTCGGGTGGCGAATGCGCCCTCCGGGTCCTCGCAGCTGACCGAGCCGATGGTCGATCCGTTCACCCACTCCGCGTCGTTCCATGTGGCTTCCGAGGTGACGCTGGTCTGGGCGAGCAGCGCAACGGAGACGAGCATGGCCGCGGCAGCGCCGGCGATACCGCGGCGGTATAGGCGCGTGCGAGGGACGACGCTCCAGCGGTGCCGATCCGCTGCGGTGAGGCGTGAGGTGCGATGCCTGCCGAAGTTCATGAGCGCCGCCCCTCGGAGGCGACGGTGCTGTTGCGACGGAGGAGCGCGTACGCGCCGACGCCGATGAGGCCGGCCGCGAGCAGGAGGAGCGCGAGCAGGTCATCGCCGGTCATGGCGAGGGGGCCGCGCGATGGCGGATCCGGATCTGGACCCCCGGGAGGCGTGCCCGGTGGCGGGGGCTGCTGCGATTCGGCATCGCCGGCGGCGTGGAGACCGAGCCCGACGACCGCCTGCGCGCCTGCGGCCACTTCGGCGGAGCGGGGGAGGGCGAGCGTCACGAGGAGATACCGCGGGTGGCCCTGCTCGAGGTCGGCGAGCGAGTACACGGTGCCGTCGTCCATCGTCGAGATCTGTTCGAGCGGCGTCGACTGGAGCTCGGTGCGGGTGCTGCCCTCGCAGCGAGGAGAGTCGCCCTGCCCGGTTGCGAACGGCCGATCGCAGGAGACGACCGCTGCCGTGAGTCCCGCGGGGGCGACGAGGGTCCCGCCCGATCGCAGTTCGAGGGCGAGCGTGCCGCGGTCGGCATCCGTGAGTGACGCCTCGACGAGCCACTGCATGGACTCCCCGGGCGCGATGGTCGACCACAGTGGCTTCGTCGAATCGGCGCGGAGCTGCAGCATGCCGGGAGCACCGGTCTCGGTGATCTCCTCGTAGAGCGCGGATGCGCGGGTCACCGAGAGAGCGGCTCCGACAAGGAGCGCAACGATACTCAGGAGCGCGACCAGCACCTGCACGCGGGTACGCCGCGACCGCCCCGGAAGGCGAGGCGCGTAGGTCGTGCGCGGCAGGGTCATGTCAACTCTTCGTGAGATGCGGGTGCGGGGCGGACGCCGACGATTCCGGCGGGCCTGCGGCTTCGGTACTGGTTTCGGTACCGTCGTCGGGGCTGCTATCGATGCCGGCCTCGCCGCTCGGCTCCGGCCGACTGGGCCAGAAAGCCCAGGTGACGAGCGCCCCGACGCCGAGAATCAGGATCCCCATGCCGAGCGGCGTCTGAATCAGCATGAGGGCGTTGCCCACGTATGGGGCCGAGAAGACGACCTTCCGCGCGTCGTTCGCGACGTAGGGCAGCGAATCCGGTTGGTCGTTGTCGTCGCCCTGCAGCACGAGTTCGCGCGCGGCGGGGTCGATGGGCTGGCCCGGTTCGGTGAACTCGGGCGGACGCCCGTCCGGTGCGGCAGCGCGGACATCTGCGGTGTGCGGTTCGCGAGGCGTGGCCTCACGGACTTCGATGACGCGGTGCGTGACGGGCATGTCTTCGGTGACGCGCTGGATCGTGATCACGTCACCGGGTTCGAGGTCCGCCGCCGCGGTCGGCAGCGTCACCGCCATCGACCCCTGCGGCATGGTCGGGCTCATCGAACCGGTGCGAAACGTGATGAGGGTCGCGTTCGCGAAATGCGAGAACGCGAACCAGGAGAGCAGGCCGACCGCCGCCACAACGAGCAGGGTCGTGACGGCGGTTCCGATAAGCCTCCGGGTCATCCGCGACCGGGTCCGAGCGAGGAGAAGCGGCGCTAGTCGGAGACCGACTCTGAGCGGAACTCCCATGCGGGCGCAATGGTGCGGCCCTGCAGGTCGTCGCTCGCCCCGTCGGGCAGCGTCAGCGCGAAGCAGTAGTGCTGGGTCGAGCCGGCCTCGGCCGCAAGCGACTGCGGTCCTGACGCGGCGGTGCCGAGCGCGGCGGTATCCAGGACCTGGGTCCATCCCGTGCCGCCGATCCCTGCGGCCGTGCAGGCAGGGGGAGTCGAGTCGGCGGCGCCGTTCTGGGTGTAGACGGAAGTCTGGATCGCGTTCCACAGACCCTGACCTGGATCGGTGACCGTGATTCCCGCTGCCGCGACTGCACCCTGCAGAGCGACGTCAGCGCCGACGGAGTCAGCCTCCGTTCGCAGCGATACGGGAGCGTAGATGGTGTCGCCCGGGGTCAGTGACAGTGAACCGGGGCTGAACGTCAGCTCACCACCGGGGTTGGTCTCGGCGTCGACCCAGTTCGTCGTGTCGTTTGAGAACGGTGACGACGTGTTCTGGTTCACCTCGAAATTGCTCGTGCCTACGTTCGGGTCGCCATCAGCGCCGCCCCAGACCCACTCGGAATCGTTCCACGATGCGAGCGTGTACGCGGCACCCAGGCCGACGACGAGAGCGCCAGCGGAAATGGCCGCGATCTTCCGGTTCTTCCGGCTCCGGCCGATCTGCGCAGGCGCCTGGTTGCTCTGATTCGACATGTTGCAGTACTCCCCTGAACGCTCGGGTGACGAGAGAACGACGTCGAACGCCGCAGCATCCCCGTGATGCTGATGTTCCCGAGGTGTAAGGGCCGGTGCTCCCCAAAACCACCGGCCCTTCGGGATGGAGATTAGCACCCGTCGCTTAGGGCGCAAAATGCCCATGTCGGCCGCATGATTCCGCGCCTCATGGGGGTATCGACGGCGTCTCAGTGGTAGGTCTGAGACGTCTCAGTAGTCGCGGTTGAAGTGCTCGTGAAGGCAGCTTCCCGGGTTGCGCAATAGGGGCGCGCGCCCACGGAGTGTGGTGCGCGCGCCCCTAAAGCGCGAGGGGTCGAGAAGTGTTACGGCGTGAGACGGTTCGGTCCGCGGAACAGGAACGTGGTCTCACGGATCGAGGACTGCTTGAGCATCAGCATGAGCACGCGGTTGAGGCCCATGCCGAAGCCGCCGTGCGGGGGCATGCCGTAGCGGAAGAAGTCGAGGTAGAAGCTCAGCTCCGCCGGATCCATGCCCTTCTCGCGGGCCTGCGCCTCGAGTACCTCGACGCGGTGCTCGCGCTGGGCGCCCGTCGAAATCTCGGTGCCGTTGTAGATGAGGTCGTAGCTCTTCGTGAGCTGCGCGTCATCGTCGTGGCGCATGTGGTAGAACGGGCGGATCGACGCGTCGTAGTCGGTGAGGAAGACGAAGTCGCTGCCGTACTTCTTCTTGACGTGCGCGGCGATGCGGCGCTCGCCCTCCGGATCCATGTCGGCGTCGGCGCGGGGCACCTCGTAGCCCTCGGCTTTCACGATCTCCTTCGCCTCGGCGAGGGGGATGCGGGGGAAGGGGCGCTCGGGGACGGTGATCTCGATGCCGAAGAGCTTCTGGATCGCCTCGCCGTGCTTCTCCTTGACCGCCGTGAGGCCGGCGACGATGAGTTCCTCGTGGAGCTCCATGACGTCGACGTGGGAGTCGATCCAGCTGAGTTCGGAGTCGACCGAGGTGAACTCGGTCGCGTGACGCGACGTGAACGAGGGGTCGGCTCGGAACGCCGGTCCGACCTCGAAGATGCCGCCGAAGCCGGCCGCCTGCGCCATCTGCTTGAAGAACTGCGGGCTCTGCGCGAGGAATGCCTGCCCGTCAAAGTAGTCGACCGCGAAGAGTTCGGCGCGCGACTCGGAAGCGGACGCCATGAGCTTCGGTGTCTGCACCTCGATGAAGTCCCGCTCCACCCACACCTGGCGCAGCGCGTTCAGGAACGTCGTCTGGATGCGGAACACGAGGTTCTGCTCGGGGCGACGCAGGTCGAGGAAGCGCCAGTCGAGGCGGTGCTCGATCGCCGAGTCCTTGGCGATGGGGGTGTCGGGCAGGGCGCGGCTGACGACCTCGAGCTGCTCGATCTGGATCTCGACCCCGCCGAGCTTCACGCGCTCATTGTGCTGCAGCTCGCCGCTGACGGTGACGAAGCTGCCGTGCGACAGTTCGGAGATGGTGGTGGTCCGCTCGAGCAGGATGTCGGAGCGCGGATTCTCGGGGTCGGCCTCGCGCAGCACCCCTCCGTTGACCAGCTGCACCGCACCGGTCTCGTCGCGGAGGACGACGAACTGCACGTACCGCTGGTCGCGCACCTTCTCGACCCATCCGGAAACGCTGACGGGGCCGTCCTCGCGGGCGGCCAGATCCTTGATCATCACTCGCTCTAGCACCCGCACAGTCTAGCGGTCCGCCTCCGGGCCCGCGTGAGGGGTCACGCAGTGACACACTCCGCTGCGCGCGAGCGCACCGTCGTACGCTGGGGATCGGCAGGCATCCTGGAAAGGCGGCGCACGATGACAGCTCCGAAGCATCTCGGGTTCATTCACCTCGGTCCGATGCAGCGCGAGGATCCACGGCGCGGACTGGACGAGACGATCGAGCTGTTCCGCTTCGCGGAGGGTCTCGGGCTCGACAGCGGATGGCTCCGCACCCGTCACCTGCAGTACGGCCTCCCGTCCCCGGCGGTGCTCTTCGGTGCGCTTGCCCGCAGTACGGAGCGCATCGGGTTGGGCACCGCTGTGATCCCGGTCGGTCACGAGAACCCGTTCCGGCTGGCCGAAGATCTCGCGACCGCTGATGTGCTCTCCGGAGGCCGGGTGAGTCCAGGCCTGAGCGTCCACCCGCCCGCGTACGACGAAGCGGTTAACGACATCGTCCACGACACCGGATGGCGTGACGAGGACTACGGGTATGGGCGCATCGAACGGCTGCGCGGCCTGCTCGCCGGGGATCGCGTGCGCGAAGTCCTGCCCTACGCCGGTATCGGGGGCGACCTCGACTCCGAACGCGTCGAACCGCACAGCCCGGGACTCTCCGAGCGACTCTGGTACGGAGGGGGTTCTCTCCGTTCGGCGGAGTGGGCGGGGAGCGCCGGGTTCCACTGGCTGGTGAGCAACATCAGTACTTCCGCTGACGGGGACACCGACTTCTCCCGGGTGCAGCGGTCGCAGATCGAGGCGTACCGCGCGGCGGCGGCCCGGGCTGAATCGCCCACACCGCGGCGCGTGGCGGTGGCGCGGGTGATCGTGCCGACCGATGGTGCGGATGAGGATCAGGTGCGCAAGTACCGCGCATACGCGGAGGGGCGAGCGGGTCGCGTCGGCCGGATTCACGGGAAGAACACCATCGTGGCTCCCGACGTCGTCGGCTCCCTCGACGAGATCGTCGCCTTCATCGAGGGAGACCCCGCCTTCCAAGCGGCCGACGACTACCTGTTCGAGCTGCCGTTCGAGTTCGAGCTCGCCGATTGGCGGCAGATCCTCGATCAACTGGCAACGCGGATCGGTCCGGCGCTCGGCTGGAGCCCCGTCGGCTGACCGCCAAGGAATTTCCCCGGCACGCGGCCGTAGACTGGAGGCGTGAGCGATAAACTCCTGCATCTGGTGCGCCACGGCGAGGTCTACAACCCCGACCGTGTGCTCTACGGGCGCCTCCCCGGGTTCGGTCTGTCCGAACGCGGGCACGAGATGGCCGAGGCCGCGGCTCGGGAGATCGCGGCGAGCGATCGCGACATCACGAAACTCATCGCGTCTCCGCTGCAGCGGGCCCAGCAGTCCGCCCGGCCCATCGCGAGCGTGCTCGGCCTCGAGATCGCGACCGACCAGCGCATTATCGAGCCCACCAACTTCTTCGAGGGCAAGCCGAACTCGGGAGACGATTCCGCGTTCAAGCAGCCCCGATACTGGTATCGCCTCTGGAATCCGCTCCGCCCGAGTTGGGGTGAGCGGTACCGCAGCATCGCGTCGCGCGTGCGCGAAGCGATGGACGATGCCTGGGATGCAACTCGTGAGGGCGACATCGTGATGGTCAGCCATCAGTCGCCCATCTGGATCGCACACCTCGACGTCGCGGGTCGGCCTCTCGCCCACAACCCGTCGAAGCGACGCTGCGACCTGTCGAGCATCACGACGTTCGAACGGCGCGGCGGGCGCTGGTTCGAAGTGGATTACCGCAGCCCCGCTTCGGGACTGCTCGAAGACTCCGTCGACGTAGGAGCCGTGTGAAGTATCGCAAAATCGCGACCGCAGGGGTCGCACTCGTCGCCGTACTCGCCCTCGCGAGCTGCAGCGGCGGCAACGACAATCTCTCCCAGCAGTGGGACGAGGCCAGCGACAAGGGGTACGTGTCCGGCGACGGTTCGTCGCTCAGCATTGCGCCGGCCGACCGCACCGACCCCGTCGAGTTCAGCGGCGACACCGAGTTCGGCGGCACACTCAGCTCGGACGACACCATCGGCAACGTGACCGTCGTCAACTTCTGGTACGCGGGTTGCGCCCCGTGCCGAGCCGAGGCGCCAGACCTCGTCGAGTCCTACGAAGAGTTCAGCCCTGAGGGCGTGCAGTTCGTCGGCGTGAACACCCGCGACCAGCAAGCGCAGGCCGAGCAGTTCGCTGAGCAGTTCGGCATCGAGTACCCCTCGATCCTCGACGCGGCAGGCGGCCGAGCGGTGCAGCAGGCGTTCGCCGGGCAGGTGCCGCTCAACGCCGTGCCGACCACGCTCGTGCTCGACACCGAGGGCCGCGTCGCGCACCGCGTGCTCGGTCAGCTCGCCGACGCCTCGCAGCTGCGCACGCTCATCACCGAGACACTCGACGAGTCTGCGTAGACGCGGGTGAGCATCCAAGATCTCGTCGCCGACGGGCAGCTGCTCGTCGCCTCCGTGATCGCGCTCGCCGCCGGTGTGCTCTCGTTCCTGTCGCCGTGCGTGTTGCCGCTCGTGCCCGGATATCTCGCGTACGTCTCCGCCACGGCGACCCCGGTGCCGACGGGCGTCGGGGCGGCTGACCAGCCTGCCGCCGGCGCGACAGCTGCCACCGCGGTCGCTGTGCGACCCCGCGGAACGAAGTGGCGCACGGTTGCCGGAGTGCTGCTCTTCGTGGCCGGGTTCTCCGCCGTCTTCATCTCCATGATCACGCTGGCCGGCACCGTCGCGGTCTGGGTGCTGCGGTGGGAGGAACTCATCACCCGGATCGTGGGCGTGCTCATCATCCTGATGGGCCTCGTCTTCATCGGGGTGTTCAGCGGGATGCAGCGCAGTGCAAAACTTCGCTTGAAGCCGCGACTCGGGCTCGCTGGAGCGCCCCTGCTCGGTGTCGTGTTCGGCATCGGATGGACGCCATGCATGGGCCCGGTCCTGGCCGTGATCATGGGGCTCGGCCTGCAGTCGGAGTCGGCCGGGCGGGCCGCGATCCTCGGGGTCATGTACTGCATCGGCCTCGGATTGCCTTTCGTGCTCGCCGGCTTCGGCTTCGGCTGGATGACGCAGGCCACCGGATTCATGAAGCGGCACATCCGCGCGATCAACGTCGCGGGCGGCGTAATGCTGATGGTGATCGGCGCACTCATGGCGACCGGTCTCTGGACGAGAATGATGTATGCGATGCAGGCGGTGATTGACGGTTTTGTCCCGGCCCTCTGATTACGACGACGGATCGGGCGCTCCGGCCCCGGCCGAAGCGCGCGGCGCCGACCTCGGCTGGCGCGGCTGGCTGCGCTGGTTCTGGCGGCAGCTCACGAGCATGCGGGTGGCGCTGATCCTGCTGCTGCTGCTCGCGGTCGCCGCGATTCCCGGGTCGCTGTTCCCGCAGCGCGCGGCCGACCCCAACGGCGTGCTCCAGTACGAGCAGGATCACCCCGACCTCTTCCCGATTCTTGACGCCTTCCCGATCCAGGCCTTCGACGTCTACAGCTCGGTGTGGTTCTCGGCGATCTACCTGCTGCTGTTCATCTCGCTCATCGGCTGCGTGATCCCCCGCATCATGCACCACTGGAAGGCGTGGCGGGGCCAGCCTCCGAAGACTCCCGCGCGTCTGCAGCGGATGGTCGGGTTCCAGGAGACCCGCATCTCCAATCCGAACGCCGGACCGGACGAGCGCGAGGAGTTCGCGGAGCAGGCGATCGCCGAGGCGGAGCGGATCCTGAAGCAGCAGCGCTACCGCACCTCGGTACAGCGGGTGACGCGGCGCGGTGCGACCGAGGTCTCGGTGTCGGCGGAGCGCGGGTACCTCCGCGAGACCGGCAACCTCATCTTCCACATCTCCCTGCTCGGCGTGCTCATCGCCGTCGGTATCGGGACCGCCATCACCTTCAACGGGCAGAAAGTACTCGTCGAGGGCGAGACGATGGTGAATCAACTCATCGACTACGACACCGTGAACTCGGGCCGCTCCTTCGACGACTCGTCGCTCGAGCCGTTCGCGCTCAGGCTCGACTCGTTCGACGTCTCGTACATGACGCCAGAGGACGGCAATCTCAACGCCATCGGCCAGGTCAAGGACTTCAACGCCGACATGACCCTCATCGAGACCGACGGATCGACGTCCGACGAGACGATCAAGGTGAATCAGCCGCTCCGCACCCACGGATCGCCGATCTACCTCATTGCGAACGGCTACGCGCCCACCATCACGGTGCGCAACGCCGAGGGCGAGATCGTCTACAGCGAGTCGATGCCGTTCATTCCGCAGGAGGACAACACCATGACCTCCCTCGGCGTCGTCAAGGTGCCGCACGGCATCACGACCGCAGACGGCGAGGACACACAACTCGGGCTGCGCGGCTTCTTCTACCCGACGCAGACGGAGCTCGAGAGCGGCGCATACACCTCGAGCTACCCTGACCTCGAGAACCCCGTGCTCACCCTCGACGCCTTCGTCGGGGACCTCGGGCTCGATGCCGGTGTGCCGCAGTCCGTGTACACCCTCGAGACGGGGGAGATGGAGCAGCTCACCGGCCGTGCCGTCGATCGTGAGTCGCTCGAGCTCGCGCCCGGGGACACCCTTGAGCTGCCCGACGGCATGGGCACCGTTTCCTTCGAAGCCGTGCCGCGCTACGCCTCATTCGACGTGATGCGGAACCCGACGCAGATCTGGGTGCTGATCTTCGCGTTGAGCGCGCTCGGCGGCCTCATGTGGTCGCTCTTCGTGCCGCGCCGCCGCATGTGGGTGAAGGCGGTGCAGACCGACGACGGCATCGCGCTCCAGTACGCGGCGCTGGCCCGCGGAGACGACCCCTCGCTCGAGCGGGCCGTGAACGACCTTCGCGACCGGCATCGGGATCTGTTGTGACTCAGGATTCCCAGCGACTTTCGTCCCTGAGCGGTTAGGCTGAGTAATCGTGGTGCTCGAGGAATATTCAACGCTGTCGCTCTACTCGGCGATGCTCGTCTACGCGATCGCGTTCGTGTTCTACGTCGTCGATCTCGCGAACCGCAGCGGTGACGTCGCGGCGGTGGCTCAGACCTCGGGTCGAGCGGGATCGGCCGCTCCGGCGAACGCGAGCGCAGGTGGCGGCAGCACCGCCGGTGGTACCGATGTGCTGACCCGCCCCGACACGCGGACTGCGGCCGGCGCTGGCGGATCCCGCGAGGATCGGACCCGGTCGCGCACTCTCCGCATCGGGTTCTCGCTCACCGTGCTCGGCTTCGTGCTCCACTTCGCCGCCACGGTCATGCGCGGCATCGGTGCCGAGCGGGTGCCGTGGGCCAATATGTACGAGTTCGCCCTCACGGCGACGCTCGCGATCATTCTCATCTTCCTGGTCGTCCAGTTCTTCGTCGACCTGCGGTTCCTCGGAGCGCTCGTCACGGGGATGACCGTCCTCTTCCTCGCCGTGACGAAGATCAACTACTACGTCGAGATCGTGCCGCTCATGCCGGCGCTCGACTCCTACTGGCTCGTCATCCACATTCTCGTCGCGGTGCTGGCGATCGCGTTCCTGACCCTCTCGTTCGGGCTTTCGATCCTCCAGCTGCTGCAGACCCGTCGCGAGGGCATGGTCACCTCGACCGACAACGGCCCCTACAGCGGCATGCGCTGGATGACGACGATGCCGAATGCGGTGCGTCTCGAGGACCTCTCGTACCGCATGGCGATCATCGGCTTCGTCTTCTGGACGTTCACCCTCATCGCCGGCGCCATCTGGGCCGAAGCCGCCTGGAGTCGTTACTGGGGCTGGGACGTCAAGGAGGTCTGGACCTTCGTGATCTGGGTGCTCTACGCGGGCTTCATCCACGCTCGGGCCACCCGCGGCTGGCGCGGCACCCGCTCGGCGTGGCTGTCGATCATCGCCTACTCCGCGATCATCTTCAACTACACCGTGGTCAACGTGTTCTTCAAGGGACTCCACGCATATTCCGGGCTCTGAGCCGGTGACGGATACGCAGACCATTGAGGTCGCACGCGAGTCCGATGTCGAGCCTGCTCAGGAAGTCCGTGCCGAGCCGGCGAGACCTCGCCCTCGGGTCGCGCCGAGCCGCGTGCGCGTGGCGCTCGCCGGACTCGCCGTTTTCGGGGCGATCATTCTCGCGATCACCCTGTGGCCGCAGCCGGTGGACCAGGGCATGGAGGGCACGGTTGAGCGTGTACTCCACGCGCTGCATACCCTGGGTGTGCCCACGTGGTTCGAATACGGGGCGCTCGAGTTCTCAGCGAATGTGATCATGTTCGTGCCGCTCGGCTTCTTCGTCGCGCTGCTCCTGCCGCGTCGCTACCGGTGGCTCGCACTCGTCATCCCGACGCTGGTCTCCGGCGCGGTCGAAGTGGCGCAGCTCCTCTTCCTCGAGAACCGCTTCGCGACGCTGCTCGACGTTCTCGCGAATTCCCTGGGCGGATGGCTGGGGGCAGCCATCGCGTTCCTCATTGTTCGAAAATAGTCGCGAACGTCATCTTCGAACAGGGCAAAGTCCGCGAGCGGCTCGGCTCCACCCACTCTTCGCTTAGACTTTTGTGCAGTCCATAGTCAGGGTAAAGGGAACTGAAGTAGGAGTCTGCACCGGTGGGAACTCGCGAGAGGGTGTCGTAGCCCGATGGCTCACAGCACCCCTGCGTGGGAGCGCAGGTATGCGTGGAAGCTGATGATCTCCGATTCGGTGATCGTCGTGCTCAGCGTTTTCGGTGCACAGTACGTCCGCTTCGGATTCATGCCGACGGAATTGGAGATTCCGATCTTCGGTCGGGCTTCGCTCGAGGTCGCATACTCCCTCGTCTCCCTCTCACTGGCGGCGGCCTGGCTCATCGCCCTCGGCATCGGCGACTCCCGGGATCCGAAGATCATCGGGCTCGGGCCCGTCGAATACAAGCGGGTCATCAACCTCACCCTGATGACCTTCGGGGTATACGCCATCATCGCGTTCGCGGTGCAGGCGAGAATCGGGCGCGGATACCTCTTCCTCGCGCTGCCGGTCGGGCTCTTCCTCCTGCTGCTCACGCGATGGATGTGGCGGAAGAGACTGCACCGTCAGCGTCGGAGGCATCGGAACATCTACCGAACGCTCATCGTGGGCGAGCGCGTGAAGAGCGCGCACGTCGCTCGCGAGATCTCGCGAAACCGGTACTCGGGATTCGGGATCATCGGCGCAGTGACCGAGCACGGGGCCAACCGCAATTTGCTGCCGGGCCTGCCCGTCGTCGCGAGTTACGACAGGCTCCTCGAGGCAGTGGACGCGCTGAAGGTAAATACGCTCATCATGACAAGTGCGGACGCGATCGATCCGGTCCGCATGCGCGAGATCGGCTGGGAACTGGAGTCGCGCAAGATCGACCTCATCGTCACCGCCTCTCTCACTGATATCGCCGGGCCCCGCATTCACATGAGGCCGGTCTCGGGGCTTCCGTTCATCCACGTGGAGTATCCGGAGTTCGTCGGCCGGAAGCAGTTTGCGAAGCGGATGTTCGATCTCCTGGGTGCCACGGTGCTGCTTGCGCTTCTGAGTCCGGTGTTCGCCGCTGTCGCGATTGCCGTGCGGATGGACAGTCCCGGCCCGGTCATCTTCCGGCAGGAACGGGTGGGCTTGGGGACGCGCCGCTTCTCCATGTTGAAGTTCCGATCGATGGCGATGGACGCCGAAGACCAGCTTCCTGGCCTCCTCGACCTCCCGGACGGCAAGAACGTGCTGTTCAAGCTCAAGCAGGATCCGCGGGTGACCCGAGTCGGGCGCTTCCTCAGGCGGCATTCGCTGGATGAGCTGCCGCAACTCGTGAACGTCGTCAGAGGCGAAATGTCACTCGTCGGGCCTCGCCCGCCGATGCCGAGCGAGGTGGACCAGTACGAGCGCTGGGTGCACCGGCGCCTGCTCGTCAAACCCGGAATCACGGGACTGTGGCAGGTGAGCGGCAGGAGCAACCTCTCATGGGAGGACAGTGTGCGACTCGACCTCTACTACGTCGAGAATTGGTCGATGGTCGGCGACCTCCTCATTCTGTTGCGCACGGCCAAGACCGTCGTGAAACCCGTTGGCGCGTACTGACTCCACGTTCCGCACATCACCGGGGCCGTACGCCTCTTCAGGCGGGCGCCGATAGGCTCGACCCCATGCGTCGAAAAGCGGTGGGTGGGTGGCTCGGGGGCGCATTGGCCCTCATCGTGCTCGTCGGGCTCGGGTATGAAGCGTTCGACGACCGGGGGTTCGACGAGCTCTTCGGTGGGAGCGTCGCCGGGCCTCCTGCCGCCGGGGCGCAGTACGAGCGGGTGTCCACGCTCGACGCCGCTGCGACGCTCGAGACGCTCGACGTGAAGGGACGCGCCCCGAAGACCGGCTATGACCGGACCGGGCAGTTCGGCGCAGCCTGGATCGACGTGGACCGCAACGGGTGCGACACCCGGAACGACATGCTGCAGCGCGACTTCACCGCGTTCACCCTCGAGGGGAACTGCAAGGTGATGACCGGCACCCTCGACGACTGGTACACGGGAGACCGCATCGACTTCGTGCGGGGTGAACAGACCTCCCAGGCGGTGCAGATCGATCACGTCGTGGCGCTCTCCGATGCCTGGCAGAAGGGCGCGCAGCAACTCTCGCAGAAGGAGCGCGAACATCTGGCGAACGAGCCGCTGAACCTGATCGCGGTGGACGGCCCCACGAACTCGGCGAAGGGCGATGGCGACGCAGCGACGTGGTTGCCTCCCGAGAAAGGGTTCCGCTGTGAGTACGTCGCCCGACAGATCTCAGTCAAATCCGCCTACGAACTGTGGGTGACGCCCGCGGAGTACGATGCCATGCGCGACGTCCTCGAAGCTTGCCCGGGACAGCCCGCCTACGAAGCGGAGTTCGGCGTCGCCGACTAAACGGCCGTCCTGACGTCGTCGACGTCGGCGCCAGGAACCCGCTCATTCAAGAGCGATGAACATCTCGCGACGAAGGGCGTCGACGTGCGCGCGCGTCACTGCGACGGCCGAAGCCGCGTCGCCCGCGCGGAAAGCCGATACGAGTGCCCGGTGCTCGTCTCGACCCTCCTCCAATTGGTCCATCGGATAGGGCACGTAGTACCGCAGCAGCGCCTCGTAGACCGTCAAGTAGGCGGGGAGCTCGGGAAGGCCGCTGATTTCGCCCACCAAATGGTGGAACCGGCTATCCGGAACATGGTGCTCGTGCCAGTCTGCCGCGCGCTGCGACTGCTCGATGAGGCGGTCGAGCTCATCGCATTGCCGCGGTGTGGCCCTCAGCGCAGCCTCGTGCACGATGGCGCTCTCCATGAGACTGCGCTGATCGATGAGGCGTCGTACGGCATCGGTGTCGGCACGGTACGCGGTCACTGCTGAGTCGTTGAGGCGAGGAGGGTGCTCGGCCACGAAGGTGCCTCCGCCTCTCCCGGGGACTCGGATGAGCACGCCGTCCTCGACCAGGCTCTCGAGCCCGCGGCGGGCGGTGATCGGGCTGACCTCGAGGCCGGAGGCGATCAGTTCGGTACGCGGGAGACGTACTCCCGGGGCGAGTAGACCGTGTTCAATCGAGAGCAATACCCGCGCCCGCACGGTCTCCACCGCGGACAGGCGCGTGAGTGCCGCCGATCCCGGCGCGTCGATCAAGGCGCGCGCTGCGACCGCATCGACGGCTTCCTTCTCCGGCATGGCTTGAGTCTATCGATGCTTCCACCTATAGTGATCACATTGATCATGTTCAACTTGATCACTTCAAGGTGTTCGTGTGGGAGAACGAGGAGGTTCCATGGGGAAGATGACGGTCGGAGTAGCTCAGCGTGCACCGCTGCCCTGCGACAACCCGGTCGAACGATTCGCTCTGAATGTCGCGTCGACACTGAACCGGCACCCCGAGATCGAACTCCTGGTCTACCCGGAGATGCACCTGTGCGGCACCGAACATCTCCCCGAAGCCGCTCGACCGGCAGCGCTCGAAGCCGCGGCGGTCGCGCTCGAGTCCGAGTTGGTCGACGCGCTCGGAAGCATCGCGCGCTCCCACGGCATCTGGCTCTGCCCCGGAAGCATCGGTGAAACGACCCCGGATGGTGCGTTCGCCAATACGCAGCTCCTCTTCGACCCCGCGGGTCGCCTCCGCGCCGCGTACCGGAAGATGTTCCCCTGGCGTCCCTTCGAGCCGCACCGGCCGGGGACCGAGTTCGTGGTGCAGCCGCTCGACGATGAGACGGTGGCCGCCGGGCGATCCGAAACCGGCGAACATCCCACGGTCGGCCTCTCGATCTGCTACGACGCATGGTTCCCCGAGCACAGCAGACAGCTGGCCTGGTTGGGAGCAGACGTGGTGCTGAACATCGTGAAGACAACGAGTCCCGACCGAGAGCAGGAACTCGTGCTGGCTCGCGCGAACGCGATCGTGAACCAGAACTTCGTCGTCAGCGTGAACTGCGCCGGACCAATCGGGCGCGGACGCAGCATTATCGTCGGCCCCGAGGGCTTCGTGATGGCCGAGGCCGGGATCGGCGAGGAGACGCTCGTCGTCGCCGTGGATCGGGATCACGTCACCGACGTACGCACCCGGGGCACCATGGGGACGAACCGCATTTGGCGCCAGTTCCAGCCCGGGGACGCCGAGATCCCACTGCCCGCCTACAACGGCCGCATCGATCCGCAGAACTGGTCACCGCGCGAGCCTCGCACCCCCTGAACCCGCATCCCGATTCGACCCACCTGACAGAGGAGTCAACCGTGTCATCATCTTCGTCCGCCCCCGCGCTCGCTCGGACGCTGCGACTCCCGTCGCTCGTGCTGTTCGGGCTCGCGTACCTCACCCCGCTCATCGTGCTCGGCATCTTCGGGGTCATCGCCTCGGAGACCGGGGGAGCGAGCGCCTCCGCATACCTCATCGCCCTGATCGCGATGCTCTTCACCGCCAATAGCTACGGAAGAATGGCTCGCGCATTCCCCGTGGCGGGGTCGGCCTACACCTACGTGCGGCGCACCATCGACGGTCGCGTGGGCTTCCTCGTCGGCTGGGCGATCATGCTCGACTACCTCTTCCTGCCGATGGTGATCTGGCTCATCGGCGGCTCCTACCTGCAGGCGCAGTTCCCCGGCGTGCCGATGCCGGTCTGGATCCTCGGGTTCATTCTCGTCACCACCGTGCTCAACATCATCGGGATCAAGGTCGCGGACCGAGCGAACCTCGTGCTCATGACCTTCCAGATTCTGGTGATCGCGTTCTTCGTCGCTCTCTCCATCGCCGATGTGGTGCGGGGTCAGGGCGCGGCGGGGCTGGTGAACGCGACGCCGTTCTTCGGCACAGACGCCGGATTCGCCGGGATCGCCGGGGGTGCTGCCATCGCAGCGTACTCGTTCCTCGGATTCGACGCCGTCACCACGCTCACCGAAGAGACCATCGAACCGCGCCGGACCGTGCCGAAGGCGATCCTGCTCGTCGCCCTCATCGGTGGCGGAATCTTCGTGGTCGTGTCGTATGTCACCCAGTTGGTCCACCCAGGCGGAGTGTTCGAGAACAGCGACGCCGCGGCCGCCGAGATCGCGCTCAGGATCGGCGGGAACCTCTTCGGCGCCGTCTTCCTCGCCGCGCTCGTCATCGCGCAGTTCACCTCGGGGCTCGCTGCGCAGGCGGCAGGGAGCCGTCTCCTGTTCGCCATGGGGCGCGACGGCGTGCTGCCGCGCAGGTTCTTCGGCGCGGTGAACGCGCGCTTCCACACGCCTATCTTCAGTATTCTCGCGATCGCCGTCGTCGGCCTCATCGCCATGTTCATGGACGTCGCCACTTCGACGTCGTTCATCAACTTCGGTGCGTTCGTCGCCTTCATCATGGTGAACCTGTCCGTCATCGTCTACTGGTTCCGCGAGCGGCGGTCGGGAGAGGCGCTCAACCCCCTCCTCTACCTGGTCGCCCCGGTCATCGGCATGGTCGTCATCGCGGTGCTGCTCGCGCAGCTCGATATCCACGCGATCACACTCGGGTCGATCTGGCTCGGCATCGGCGTCGTCGTGCTTGCGATCGTGACACGGGGCTTCCGGCGTCAGCCCCCGGAGCTCGCGGTGGACAACGCGGAGTAGGGAACGCGATCGCCTGCGCTACACGGGTGCCGAGTGAACGCAATTGGTTTTGGAAACCACGAGAACGCAACAAACTGCGTTCACTCGGCGTGGTTCCGAAAGCAGAGTGGGCGCGGGTGCGCAGGGAACGGGGCGTGACCCCACGCGGAGCGGGCAACCCGTGGTTACGAGATCGGAAAGACCGGCTCCGTCGGGCCGCTCGCGCGCTCGTCGAGTAGGCGTGCCAGATCGGACCGTACCGGCACGGGGGAGCGTCCGGAGTGCGCGAGCATTCGGTGGCGTGCAGCCCGGGTGTCGCCGAGAAGGTCTTCGGCGTGGAGCCGGAGTACCCGCCAACCCGCTGCCCGCACTCGCTCGAGGCGATCCAGATCGCGGAGATACTGGCGTCGCTCGAGCCGATGCTGTTCACCGTCGTACTCGTAGATGCTCCGGGTTTCCGGATCCACGAGGTCGAACCGACCGATCCATGTCCCGTCAGACGAGAAGATATTGAGCTGCAGCGTCATGTCGAGAGGGAGACCTGCGCGGATGCCGGCGAGCCGCATGAGCGTTTCCATCCGTGATTCGGCCCCGGCTCGCGCGAGTTCGGCCGCGCATCGCAGCCGTCGCACCCCGCGGCCGGTGGCGGTACTCACGTAGTCCGCAAGCTCTTGCCGGGTGACGAACGGTGCACGTGACCCGGTGACTTTCGCCCGAGGGCAGAGGAAGAAATCGAGCGCCACCATCAACTCGGAGAAAGGGAGGAGCGTCGCGGACTGCTGAACGGCTCGCAGGGGAGACGTGAGCGGCAGGCGACGGCTCGGTCCGGAAGTTCGGCGCGCGACCTGCGCATCGTCGCTGACCCGGCGGTGCCCGCGCACTCCGCGCCCGCGCGCTTGACCGAGAGGTGCAGGAACCTCAACATCGATCGGGGTGCCCCGCAGGGCGCGAATCGGACAGCCCCAGAGCGCGAGGGCGGTGAGGTGGCTGAAGCGCTCCCCGCGACGCAATCGCGGTGCGTACCCCAGCGCCCGTTGCCCGAGCATGGACCCGGGGTGCTCGAACGCGCGGACGCCGTACCTTGGAGCGGCGAACCTGCGGTGCCGCAGCGTCTCACGAGTCGTGCCGAGCCGCAGCGCTTCCGCTACGGAGAACGGTTCGTCGACGAAGACTTCGTGGAGCTGGACATCGGTGAGCATGCTCGATTCTGCAGGGAGGGGTTAAGCAAGGTGCTGCCTTCCACAGCCACTGCGGCACCCCGGCCATGATTTCGAGGTGTGCACGGAGGGGGGCGAGGCGCGCTGGCGTCGAGCGAACGCGATTGGTTCCAGGATTGAAGTTTTCGCAACGGAATGCGTTCACTCGGCGCCCGCCGAGATGGGCGCCCGCCGAGATGGGCGTGCGGCGCGAGGGCCGAGCCGCGCCTTACCGCAGCGAGTCGGTGAGGAAGCCGCGCAGCAGCGCTTCGGATCCGGCGATGTGCTCGCTCATCGCTGCGGCTGCTTCATCCGCGCGACCGGAGAGGATCGCCGCGACGATTCGATCATGCTGTTCGTTGGAGTGCTCGATGTTCGGTGCGAGCACGGGGATGCTGTCGAGCAGGGTGTTGAGTCGGGTTCGCAGGTCGGCAGCGATCGGTACGAGTGAAGGCGACCCCGAAACCTCCGCGATCGTGAGATGGAGGCGGGAATCGAGTCGACGGTGATGGGGGAGGCTCGCTGAACCGCACTCGTCGAGCGCAGTGGCGAGTGCGGCCCGCGCGCTCGCGGGGAGCTCACGGGCCGCAGCCTCGCGTGCGGCGCCGACTTCCACGATGCGCCGGAGCACGGTCACGTCCTCGACCTCGGCATCGTCAGCGCCGGGGGTGCGGCGAAGGGGAGCGGAGGTCGGACCGTCTGCCGCGGGCAGTTCGTCCCGCACGAAGGTGCCCCCGTATCGGCCGCGGCGGGACACCACGTATCCTGCTTCGGCAAGGGTGGAGATGGCGTCGCGGAGGGTGTCGCGGCTGACGCCGAGCATCGTCGCGAGGTCCCGCTCGGACGGCAGGCGCTCGCCCGGCATGATGAGGCCGAGCCGCACCGACTGCAGCAGCCGCTGCACGGTCTCCTCGTACGCGTTCGCGGGCCGCACGGCGTGCGCGAGCAACTCGATCCCCTCACGTGTGGGCATGGGTGCTCCTCGCGATGTCGTACGGCCCGGCACGCACGAATCTACAGGGACTCGGGGTCGAGCGGCGTGACGTAGGCCGAAGTCAGGCCGCCGTCCACGAGGAACGTCGTGGCGTTCACGAACGAGGCGTCGTCGCTCGCGAGGAACGCGACGGCTGCAGCGAGCTCCTCGGGCTCCGCGAAGCGGCCCGTCGGCACGTGGACGAGTCGCCGCTGCGCCTGTTCCGGATCGCTGGCGAAGAGCTCTTGGAGCAGCGGAGTGTTCACGGGCCCCGGGCACAGCGCGTTGACCCGGATGCCCTGCTTCGCGAACTGCACACCCAGTTCGCGGCTCATCGCGAGAACGCCGCCCTTGGAAGCGGTGTACGAGATCTGCGAGGTGGCCGCACCCATGACGGCCACGAATGAAGCCGTGTTGATGATGGATCCGCGCCCCTGCTTCGTCATGTGGCGCAGTGCGGCGCGCGAGCACAGGTACACGCTCTTGAGATTGACGTCTTGCACCTTCTCCCAAGCGGGCAGTTCGGTCGTCTCGATCGAGTCGTCGTCAGCGGGGGAGATGCCGGCGTTGTTGAAGGCGATGTCGACGGCCCCGTACTCGGCTGCAGCGGTGTCGAAGAGGTGATTGACCTGTGCTTCGTCGGTGACATTCACCTGGACGAAGAGGCCGTTCACGGTTGCGGCCGCCGCTTCGCCGCTCGTGACGTCCATGTCGCCGATCACGATCCGCGCGCCCTCAGCGCGCATCCGTTTAGCGGTGGCGAGGCCGATGCCGCTCGCACCGCCGGTGATGACGGCGACGCGGCCGGCGAGCCGCTGGGTGAGGTCGATGGGGGAGATGTCGCTCATGGTGGTGTCCTTGGAAGTCGTGGAGGTGGGGGAAGAACCGAGACGTCTAATCGTCGCTGAAGAACACGTTCTTCAGCTCGGTGAACTTGAATGGCGCGTCGGGGCCGAGTTCGCGGCCGATGCCCGACTGCTTGAACCCGCCGAACGGAGTCGAGTAGCGCACCGAGGCGTGCGAGTTGACGGAGAGATTGCCGCCCTCGACGCCGCGAGCAACGCGGATGCCGCGGCCGATATCGCGGGTCCAGATCGAACCGCTGAGTCCGTACTTCGAGTCGTTCGCGATGCGCACGGCATCGGCCTCGTCCTCGAACGGGATCACGCTGACGACGGGCCCGAAGACCTCCTCCCGAGCGATGCGTGCGTCGGGCTCCGGCGTGACGACGGTGGGCGGGAACCAGAAGCCGGGCCCGTCAGGGGCCGAGCCCCGGAACGCGACGGGCACGTCGTCCGTGAGAAACGCGGCCACGCTGTCGCGGTGGCTCGCGGTGACGAGAGGACCGACCTCCGTCGCTTCGTCGGTGGGATCGCCGACGACCACGTTCTGCACGGCGGTTTCGAAGCGCTCCATGAACTGGTCGTACACCGAGCGCTGCACCAGTAGGCGGCTGCGCGCGCAGCAGTCCTGGCCCGCATTGTCGAAGACGGAGTAGGGGGCCGTCGCCGCGGCCTTCTCGATGTCGGCGTCGGCGAAGACGATGTTCGCGCTCTTGCCGCCGAGTTCCAGTGTCACGTCCTTCACTTGCGCTGCGCAGCCCGCCATCACGCCAGAGCCGACCTCTGTCGAACCCGTGAAGACGACCTTGCCGACGCCGGGATGGGTGACGAAGCGCTCGCCGACTACCGAGCCGCGACCGGTGATCACCTGGAAGAGCCCCTCGGGCAGGCCTGCCTCGAGTGCCAACTCGCCGAGTCGGAGGCTCGTGAGCGGCGTCCACTCGGCGGGCTTCAGAATGACGGCGTTGCCTGCGGCGAGGGCCGGCGCGAATCCCCACGAGGCGATGGGCATCGGAAAGTTCCAGGGCGTAATGACGCCGACGACTCCGATCGGCTCATGGAAGGTGACGTTCATGCCGCCGGAGACCGGGATCTGCTGGCCGATGAGCCGCTCGGGTGCGCCGGCGTAGTACTCGATGACGTCGCGGGCGGTTCCGGCTTCACCTCGAGAGGAGGAGATCGGGTGGCCGGAGTTCCGAGTCTCGAGCTGGGCGAGGTGCTCCAGGTCGCCGTCGACGGCAGCGGCGAATCTGCGCATCAGTCGAGCCCGGTCGGCGGGGGCGAGCGCCGCCCACTCGCGCTGGGCGATCGCAGCGCGAGCGATCGCGGCGTCGGTCTCCGCCACGTCGGCGCGGGCGACGTCGATGACGGGCGTCTCGTCTGCGGGGTTGACGACGGTATAGCTCATGCGTGCTCCTTCGTGATCTGGGCTGCGGACGAGGTGTCTCGCGGAATGCTGGCGCCTGCGCGGGCGTCACGGTAGTCCCGTGCGGCGCGGACGACGCCTGCGAACAGGCGTCGATCCTCGGCGTGCTCCTCCGGGTGCCACTGCACGGCGACGCCGAACGGCACCGAGGGGAGCTCAACCGATTCGATGATGCCGTCCTTGGATCGGCTCGTCACCTCGAGTCGTGGCGCGACGGCGCCGATGGCCTGGTGGTGGT
The DNA here is from genome assembly GCF_020096995.1 of Leucobacter sp. Psy1. Classification (NCBI taxonomy): domain Bacteria; kingdom Bacillati; phylum Actinomycetota; class Actinomycetes; order Micrococcales; family Microbacteriaceae; genus Leucobacter; species Leucobacter sp. Psy1. Next base: position 2,760,571 of record NZ_CP083692.1, on the reverse strand, counting down.
ACAGGTGGGCTCGGGCGCTGCGGTCGTCGCCGAGGAGCTCCGCGATCCGGGTGTTCGGCTCCACCGAGATCTCCGTTTCGCCGAAGATCGCTGCGCCTGGCTGGTAGCGGGTGTCGCCGACGAGGTCTGGCACGTGCTGGATCAGATCGCCCCCGAGAGCCACATTGAGCACCTGGGCGCCGCGGCAGATGCCGAGGAATGGGATCTCGAGATCGATCGCCGCTTCGAGCAGCAAGGTCTCCCACGCGTCACGATCCTCACGGGGAGCCCCGGTCATCGGGTGCGGATCCTGCCCGTACAGTGCGGGGTCGACGTCGGCGCCGCCCGAGACGATCAGCCCGTCGAGGGCTCTGAGAACATGTCGCGCGATCTCCGGTGTCGCCGGCTGCGGGGGGAGAAGGATCGCCACGCCCCCGACGTCGGTGACTGCGTCCATGTATACCTTCGGCAGGAACGAGGCTCGAACGTCCCACACCCCGGTCTGCGCCTGCTCGAGATAGGTCGTGATGCCGATGAGCGGTGGTCGCTCACCCGGGCTAGAGGCGTTCAAAACCGCGAATCCTTTCCCAATCGGTGATGGCTGCATCGAACGCCGCGACTTCGACACGGGCCGCGTGCACGTAATGGTCGACCACTTCGTCACCGAAGATCTCCCGAGCGACTGTGGAACCGTCGAAGAGGTCCGCGGCCTCGCGCAGGGTCGTCGGGACCCGGTCGACGCCGCTCGTGTAGGCGTTGCCCGTGAGTGCGTCCTCGAGGTCGAGCTCGTGCTCGATCCCGTAGAGGCCGGAGGCGAGCAGACCGGAAACCGCGAGGTACTGGTTCACGTCGGCTCCGGGCACTCGGTTCTCGACGCGCATACTGTGACCCTTTCCGACCACACGGAGCGCGCAACTGCGGTTGTCGAAGCCCCAAGCGACCGCGGTCGGCGCGAAGCTGCCCTCGACGAAGCGCTTGTACGAGTTGATGTTCGGTGCGTACAGCAGGGTGAATTCGCGCATGAGCTTCAGCTGACCCGCGATGAACTGGCGGAACATCGGACTCATGCCGTCAGGGTCGGCGTCCTCGGCGAAGACGGGGCTCCCGTGGAAGTCGCGCAGGCTGGCATGGATGTGGCAACTCGACCCTTCGCGCTCGTTGAACTTCGCCATGAACGTGATCGACTTGCCGTGCGCGTCCGCGATTTCCTTCGAGCCGCTCTTGTAGATCGAGTGGTTATCGCAGGTGTTGACGGCGTGGGCGTAGCGGAACGCGATCTCCTGCTGGCCGAGGTTGCACTCTCCCTTCACGCCCTCGTTGTACATGCCGGCGCCGTCCATGGAGTTTCGGATGTCGCGAAGCAGCGGTTCCATCCGGGTCGACGCGTGGAGCGCGTAGTCGATGTTGTAGTCGCTCGCCGTCGCGAGATCCTGGTACCGCTTCTTCCACGCGGTCCGGTAGTCATCGTCGAAGACGATGAACTCGAGTTCGGTGGCCACGGCGGGGGAGAGCCCGCGCTCGGCGAGGCGGTCGACCTGGGTGCGTAGGATCTGACGGGGTGCCACCGGAATCTGGGTGTGGTCCCTCGCGCTCACGAGATCAGCGATGACGAGTGCGGTCCCCGGGATCCAGGGGGTGCGTCGCAGCGTGCTGAGATCCGGGATCATCGCCATGTCGCCGTACCCGCTCTCCCAACTCGTGAGTGCGTACCCGTCCACCGTGTTCAGGTCGACGTCGACGGCGAGCAGGTAGTTGCAGCACTCCGCATGACCCTCCATGACCTCTTCGAGGAAGAGGCGAGCGGACACGCGCTTGCCCACGAGTCGTCCCTGCATGTCGGTGAAGGCGACGATGACGGTGTCGACCTCGTCAGCCGCCACGGCGCTCCGCAGTTCATCAGTTGTGAGGTTGCCGCTCGGGGGGATCATGAATGTGCTCTCCTTGCTCGCCGTTGAGGTGATGCCACGCTAATGGACGATCACCCGTCCATTACATCACAGAGTCTACGTCTACGACAGTCCGCATTGCGGGAGAAAAAAGGTTGCCAAAAACTACCTTTGGCGGGTTATAGTCACCTCGTGCGACGTGCACCGGCTCGCCGCACCCGAGGACCCAGGCCCTCGGCATCACGACGAAGTGGAAGGTTCATCGAACATGGCCAAGGACACCCTCCGCGTGAGCGGGGTCACCTACACGACCGCTGACAGCGGGTATTTCGAGAAACGCCTCCTCAAGCGCGCCGCGGGCGTCTGGGGGCTGTGGGGCCTCGCCGTCGGCGCGGTGATCTCGGGAAACTTCTCCGGGTGGAACTTCGGGATCGATGCCGCCGGGTTCGGCGGCATGCTCATCGCCTTCGCCGTGCTCGTCGTCATGTACTACGGCCTCATCTTCTCCATCGGGGAGATGGCGTCGGCCATGCCCCACACCGGCGGCGCGTACTCCTTCGGCCGAGCCGCGCTCGGGCCGTGGGGCGGGTTCGTGACCGGCCTCGCCGAGTCGATCGAGTACGTCGCGACGACCGCGGTGATCGTCTACTTCTCCGCCTCCTACGCTGACAGCATCACGAGCGAGCTCCTTGGGTTCTCGCTCCCCGCATGGGTGTGGTGGCTGATCCTGTACGCACTGTTCGTGGCGCTCAATACCGCGGGTGCCAACGTATCGTTCAAGTTCGCGATCGTGGTCTCGGTCATCTCGATCGCGATCATCCTGTTCTTCTCGGCGATGGCGCTCTTCAGTGGCCAGTTCAGCTGGAACTCGCTCTTCGACATCGCACCGGACGCGGGGCAGACGGCGTTCCTGCCGCACGGTGTCATGCCGATCCTGTTCGCCCTGCCCTTCGCCATGTGGTTCTTCCTCGGCATCGAAGAGCTACCGCTCGCCGCCGAGGAATCCCACAACCCCGTTCGCGATATTCCACGCGCAGGTCTCTGGGCTCGGGGTACGCTGATCGTCACCGGCCTGCTCGTCCTGTTCCTGAACACGGGCGTCATCGGGGCGGAGGCCATGGGGGTTTCAGAAGAGCCCCTCCTTGACGGATTCCGCGCCATCGTCGGCGACCAGGTCGCCGCTGTTCTCGCGCTCTTCGCGCTGATCGGGCTCTTCGCCTCGTTGCAGGGCATCATGTTCGCTTACGGGCGGAACATGTACTCGCTCTCCCGCGCCGGCTACTACCCCCGGTTCCTCTCGCTCACCGGGAAACGTTCGACCCCGTGGGTCGCGCTCGCAGCCGGAGCGCTCATCGGCTTCGTCGCCCTGGTCGTCGTCGACTTCGCGGGTGGTGCTGACGGTGTCGCGGGAGCGATCGTGCTGAACATCGCCGTCTGGGGTGCGGTGCTCGCGTACTTCATGCAGATGGTGTCGTTCATCGTGCTGCGCCGCAAGTTCCCGAACGCGAAACGTCCGTACCGCAGCCCGTGGGGGCTCTTCGGAGCGTACGCGGCGGCGGCGATCGCCGCGGTGACGTTCGTGGGCTTCTTGCTGAACGAGACCTTCCAGCCCGCCATCGTCGCGATCATCATCGTCTACGTCATCGGCCTGCTCATCTTCGGGTTCTACGGACGCCACCGACTCATCCTCTCCCCAGAGGAGGAATACGCCGTTTCCGGTGGCCTGCACGGCGACCCGCAGCAGGAAGGGTACGGAGGTGACGTGGAGGAGCAGATTCTCGCGCTCGACGGGGTCGACGCGCCGCAGGCTCCGGTGGACGGTCCGGGCGCGTCGGTCGGACCCGATGTTGCCGACCGTCGACCGGGACGTGGCGCGGACGAGTGAGGATCGTGGGCCGGGTCTCCATGAACAGGTCCCGGCCCGCGAGCTCGACCGTCCGAGAACTCAGTCCGTGGGAGGTGCGGTGTCGTCGAGGGCGCGGTTGCCGTATGAGCTTGCCCGTCGCCTGAGTGCGAACGTGAGTGCGCCGGTGCCCACCAGGATCGCTCCCGCGAGCAGGCCCGCAGCCGCCGCCCCGCCTGACGCACCCGTCTGAGCGAGGTTCCGTGCGGGCTTCGACTGGTCCGCAGTGGTGGTTCCGTTGCTTGTGCGCCGCGGTTCGGAACGGGTGCCCGAGGGTGTGCGTGAGTCGGTCTTCGGATCGGCGCTATCCGTGCCGGACGCCTGGCCCGCGCCTGGTTCCGTGCCCGCACCCGGTTCCTCGACCTCGCCAGCGGAGTCCGCGTCTCCGGGTTCTTCGCTCGCGCCTGGTTCCTCGCCCGACCCGGGTTCTTCGCCGGTTCCTGACCCGGGTTCTTCGCCGGTTCCCGGCTCGGTCGGCTCAGCGGTCGAGCAGTCGATGATGTGGTAGCCGACTCTGATCTCCGGTACCCGGAAGAACGTGCGCTCGGGAGTCTGGCCGCGTGCGGAGAACACCGTCTCCATGTCGAGGTCGGGGCCGGGCATCGAGTCCGGCGGCTCGATGACGGTGCCCTCGTAGGTGATGATCAGTTGCTGGCCCTGTTTGAGTGCACCGTTCCAGGAGAGCACTCCGTTCGCCTGCAGGCGCCACTGGTCGATCGTGCCCGAGGGTTCCCCGTCGACGAGTGCGACACCGTTGCGCAGGTCGGCCGGGTAGATGGGAGTGTTCTTCGGTCGCTTGCCCGACACCTCAACGTAGCCCAGGTCAGTGTCGCCCGTGTTGGTCAGGGTCAAGGTGGTCGTGAAGTCGCCCTGCTCGCAGATGGAGGAACCGGGTTGCGGATCCGAATCGATCTGCATCGTGAGCTGAGACGTGGTGCGCACGTGCTGCAGCGAAGCGGTCGGGGCGACGATCTCGGGGAGTCCTGCAGGGAAGCCGGTCGCCGACACCCGGTTGTCGAACACCTTCGCCGGAGGGCCGTGGTGCACCTGCACCGAGTACGTGATGCGGACGGTTTCACCCGCCGCCATGTCTCCCGACCACGTGAGAGCGGTCGGCCCCAGCTGCAGCCCCGCTGGCGGAACCGCGGTTCCGTCGCGTTCCACGCGGGGCGGGTACTGGGCCATGTAGTCGGCCTCGTCGAGCACATCGGAGAGGTCATCGGTGACCGTGACCGGGGTGAGCGCCGCGTCTCCGGTGTTGACGACTTCGATGATGTACTCGATGCGCATTCCCGGTTCGACGGGCTTCCAGGTCGGGCTCGGTGTGGTCAGTGACACCGTCAGCCCGGGGCTCGAGGTCGAGGGTTCAGCCGCGGTCGCCGCCGTCGCCGGTCCGATGATGAGGAGCGTCGCGCTCGCGAGCAACGTGCCGGCGGCCAGAGATCTGAGGAGGCGATGAATTCGACGCATATCTCATATTTAATTGGCGCGCTCGGTGCATGTCAAATCAAAGTGGCCAGAAAGGTGCTCGGCTAGGTAGCACCGAGCGGAGGGTCGACGAGCAGCCCCACGCGGTCATCCAGGAACTCGGCCAGCGTCGGCGCGGTCGCCAACGGCGCCGACGGGTGCCAGCGCACGCGGAACGCACCTCCTGAGAAGACGACCGGCGAGTGGTCGGGCACCTGGCTCCCATCGAGCGGGATCGGCACGGCATCGAAATCGACCGCGGCACCCTCCTCGAAGCCGCCCTTCAGAGCGGCAGCCGCGATGTCGCGCCGCTCCTCACGAGATTGCGACTGGTAGCTCGGGCGAGGCCGTTCGGCAGCGCGAGTGGCGCGACCCGCCACGTAGAGTCGTGCCTCCGTGTCCAGCAGGATCGGCCCGATCCGCCACACCACCCCGGTCTTGCGCATCGTCGCGGCCTTCCGCCAGAGCAGTTTGCGCTCCGGGGGCACGAACTCCGCGAGATGCTCGGTGCGCACGTCCGCCGAACGCAGGCGCTCGACCGCGCGCACGCATGCCTCGTGCGCATCCCGCTCGGCAGCACCGGGCCCGGCCTCCGCATTCATGCCCCCAGGCTAACCGGTGATCGGGTGATCGGGTGATCGGGTGATCGGGTGATCGCGGCCGCGGCGACCCCGCAGCGCGTAAGCTGACGGGATGAGCGCCAACGAGCCCCGCGAGAATCTCGAGATCGAGCGCAAGTACGAGGTGGTCGGTGACACGTCGCTCCCGGACGCGGCAGCGTTCGCCTCGCTTGGCTTCGACGCTGCAGAGCCCGCCCTCGTGCGTCTTGCCGCCAGCTACTTCGATACGGCCGACCGGGCGCTCGCCGCGGCGGGCTGGGCGATGCGCGTGCGCCTCGGCGGTGCCGACGAGGGCTGGCACCTGAAGGAACGGCGACCGGAGGGCGTGCGCGAATACTCGTGGCCGGTGTCGGAGGAGATCCCTGAAGCGCTCCGTGAGACCCTGAGCGAACGCATCGGCGCCGCGGCAGCGGCAGCGGTCGAACCCGTCGCCTCCCTCAGGACCGAGCGGACCATCGTCCGTCTCAGCAGGGAGGGAGACGAGGTCATCGAACTCGCGAACGACCTGGTGCTCGCCAACGACCATGCGGCAGGCGTCGACCGTGCCTGGCACGAGTGGGAGGCCGAGCGGATCGGCGACGCGGACCCGGAACTCCTCGATCTCATAGAGCCCCTGCTGCTCGCTCGCGGTGCGGCACCATCGCTCAGCTTCGCGAAGATCGCCCGAGCGACCGGGCAGCTCACTCCGCTCGCCATCCAATCGGGTGCCGACGCCCGCGTGCTCGCCGCCCTCTCCGTGCTCGACCTCGCCGATCGGCTTCAGGCGACCGGAGATCGCGAGCGGTCCGACGAGCTGCGCACCATCGCAAGCTTCGTGTCGGCGGCGCCGCCTGCGAGCTGACGCAGCCCAGCGCTCTCAGTCGCGTCCCGCGACCGCGCGCTGCTCGGCGCGACGGATGCTGCGCTTCGCAACGCGACGGGCCCGCCGCCACCGCCCGCGCTCTCGCCGCCGCTCGACGAACCCGTAGAGCACGGGTACGAGGATCAGCGTCAGCGCCGTTGATGAGACGAGCCCGCCGATGACGACGACGGCGAGCGGCTGCGAGATGAAGACGCCTCCACCCGTGAGCCCGAACGCCATCGGCAGGAGCGCGAAGATCGTCGCCGCCGCGGTCATGAGGATGGGGCGGAGCCGGAGCCGCGTCCCGTGGTAGATCGCTTCGTCGAGCGAGGCTCCGGCTGAGCGCAACCGATTGATGAGGTCCATCAGCACGATCGCGTTCGTGACCACGATGCCGATGAGCATGAGCAGTCCGATGAGCGCGGGCAGCCCGAGCGGCGTATTCGTGAGCAGCAGGGCGAGCAGCGCACCCGTCGCAGCGAACGGGATCGAGATCAGCAGCACGAACGGCTGGCGGAAGCTCTTGAACGTCGCCACCATGATGACGAGCACGAGACCGATGGCTGCGAGCATCGCTGCGCCGAGCTGGGCGAAGGCGTCGGACTGCTCGGCACTGACGCCCTCGACCGCGAAGGTGACGCCGGAGGGGAGTGACGCCTCGTCGATCGCCGCGGCGACTGCGGCGTTCGCCTGATCGAGTTGCCCGTCCGCCGGAGTGACGGTGAGGACCACCTGCCGCTCACCTCCGGAACGCTCGATACTTGGGGCCGTCTTCTCCTCGACCACGTCGGCGACCTGGCCGAGTGTGATGGGCTTCGCGCGCGCCTCACCGGCGGCCTTCTGCTGGGCCTCGGTCTCCTGCTGCTCGACGAGCTGGTCCGCCGCTTCGGCCTGCGCTTCGCGCACCTGCTTCGCCTGCTCATCTGCCGAAGCGATGCCGGATTCCGCCGCTGCGATCGCCTCGCGCAGCCCGGCGATCTGCTCGGCGCGCTCTTCCTGTGCGCGGATCGCCGCCTCTTCGTTCGGGGTCCGCGGGCGCTCGGGGACAACCGGCGTGCGTTCGAGGGCTGCGAGCTGCTGGCGCATCTCATCGAGCTGTCCGGCGAGTTCCGCGCGCTGCGCTCCGGCATCGTTCAATTGGCGAGTGAATTCTGCCGCCTGATCGAGTCTCGCCTGTTCGGCGTCCGCCTCGGCCTGCTCCTCCAGCGCATCGGTCGCCCGCTTCTGGGCCTCGGCGTTCTGCTGCGGAGTGACCGGCAGCAGGAGATCGGAGAGCCCGGTCACGGTCGTGTCCGCTCCGGCGGTTCTGAGCACGATGTCCCGATCCTGGCCCTCGAGCGCGACCGTCCCGATCGGCGTCCCGGCGAGCGCCTGCTGGATCGCCGCCGACACCGTGGTGCGGTCGAAGCCCAGTTTCGTCGCCTTCGCCTCATCCAGCGAGACCCGGACGACCGGCTGCTCCCCGGTGATGCTGCTCTCCACTCCGCTCACGCCAGGTTCGTCGACGAGTCGCTCGGTGAGTTGCTCGCTCGCCTCTTGGAGCGCGGCGGAGTCCGCCCCGCGAATCTGCAGGGCGATCCCGCCGCCGCCGTCGCTCATCGCCGCGTCCATGGTGGAGAGCGAGAAGCGATCGGGATCGCCCAGCTCGCCCAGGGACCGCTCGACGGCGGTTTCCACCGCGGCGGCCTCGACCCCGTCGGCGAGTTGCAGGCTGTAGGAGATGCGGGTGGGTTCGCCGGCGATACGCGAGGCGACGGGGATGGTGGTGAGCACGTCGTCGACTCCGTCGATCTCTGCGAGCGCGGTTTCGACGGGTTCTGCCTCGGCGACGAGCTGGTCGGCGTCGGCCCCGGTGCCGACGGTCTGGCTGAGTTCGAGACTGGCCGCGCCGGAGGAGCCGAGGAAGTCGGTGCGGATCAGGGAGCTCATCATCAGCGTCGCTACGAGGAGCAGGCTCGCCCCGACGACCGTCCACACCGAGTGCCGTCTGGTCGCCGCGAGCGCCGGCATGAGTGCGCGCTGGAGTCGATCCTCGGATGTTCGGAGTTCTTCGAGCTCGTCGTGCTGGTCGTGGTCCGCGTGATCTGTGGTTCCCGTCGGCTGCGGCGATCCCGATCTTCTCCCCCGACGATTCATGAACCAGAACGCGAGCACCGGCACGATCGTGAGGGCTACGACGAGCGAGGCGAGGAGCGCGATCGACGTGGTGACGGCAAACGGGCGGAACAACTGACCCGCGGTTCCTGAGACGAACGCGATCGGCAGGAACACCGCGACCGTCGTCAGCGTCGAGGCGGTGATCGCTCCGGCGACCTGCCTGACCGAGGCGACGATGCCCTCGACCGTGAGCGGACCATCGCCTCTCCGTCTGGCGATGTTCTCGATCACCACGATCGAGTCGTCGACGACGCGGCCGATTGCGATCGTCAGCGCGCCGAGCGTGAGCACGTTGAGGGTGTTGTCGGTCCACCAGAGGCCCGCCATGGTGATGAGGAGTGAGAGCGGGATCGACACCGCCGCGATGATCGTCGAGCGCCAGGACCAGAGGAACGCCAGAATCACGAGCACCGCGAAGACGAGGCCCAGACCGCCCTCGACCGACAGATCGTGCACCGACTGCTCGATGAACGGCGCCTGGTCGAACACCGTCACGAACGTGGCGTGAAGGCCGGGAGCCAGCTCCTCGATCTGCTGCTGCACCCCGTGAGAGATCTCGACCACGTTCGCACCCGACGCGGGGATCACCGTGAGCGTGAGCGCGGGCGAGCCGTTCACGCGCGAGAGCGAACCCGCCGGCTCCGCCTCCGCGTGCACATCGGCGAAGTCGGAGAGGCGGACCACGCCGCGCTCCGTCTCGATCGGCAACTCGGCGACATCCTCGACCGACCCGATGCCTCCACCGACCGTCACGGCCACGGGACCCTCGTCCGAGTCCGCCTGGCCCGCGGGGAGCGCCGCACCGCGCGACTCGAGCGCGGGAGCGATCGCGGCCGGGTCCACACGCAGCTTCTCGATGTCGTCGGCGCGAAGGTCGATGACGACCCGCTGCTCCTCGCGCCCTGCGAGCTCGACGCGCTGCACACCGGGAATTGCCTGCAGAGCGGGGACCACGGTGCCCGCCAGCGCATCGGCGAAGTGCTGGGCGTCGTCGGTCGATCCTGCGCTCAGCATCATGGCGGGTGTCTCATCCGTCGACCCGGAGAAGACCTCGACCTCGGTGCCGGCGGGCAGCGTGGAACGGACGGACTCGGTCGCCGCCCGGATCGCCTGCAGCGTTTCGTCCGCGTCTGCTTCGAACGGCCACTCCGCAGTGATGTCGGCGGAGCCGGCCGACGTGTTCGACGTCACCCCGGTGACCCCCGTCACCGACTCGAGTGCCTGCTCGAGCGGCTCCGTCACCGTCTCCGCCATGTCGTCGGGGGAGACACCTGGCGACTGCGCCGACACGAACGCCATCGGCATGCTCATCGGTGGCATGAGCTCCTGCTTCAGGGAGGTCATGGCGATGATGCCGAAGACCGCGACCCCGAGGGTCACGAGTCCAGCGATCAGACGGTTGGCCAGGCTGGCGCGTGTGAGGAGCGTCATGGAGTCTCTCTGGTCGAGGCGTGCGGCGATCGCGGAGGCGACCTCTTCCACTCTGGAGAGGCGGAGCCCGCACCACATCAGCCCGGGGTGCCGTCCGGATCAGACCCTGGTCTGATCCTCCAGGGCTGCCGGGTCAGCTACTGCGGGTGCGGAAGGGGCAGGACCCGCAAAAATTGACCCGACCTGGAAGCCGGACGGGCGAGCCCTCCAGAGGGGCGCGGTATCGTGGGACCCATGAGCGAGACCGACCCCGGAGCGCGGCGAAAGCAGATCATCGTCGGCATCGTCATGGGCATCGTGATGGGCGTCGTCATCAGTGCGCTCACGCAGTTCTGGCTGTGGCTTCCGGCGGGAATCGCGGTGGGGCTGGCCGCCGGCGCCATCATGAAACCTCCGGAACGCTAGCCGCCCGTAGCAGCTCGGTGGCGCTCTGTGCGAAGATCAGAGGGATCATCGCACACGGGTAATGAGGACTGTATGGAACCGACCATCTTCGAGACGCACCGACCCGCAGAGGAGATCATCGACCAATCCCTTGCCGACACGAAGCTGTCGTGCTTCTGGATCGAGGATGTCGCCGAGACGGCGGCCCGGTACCCGTCGCTCACTGGTGACCAGACGGTCGATGACGCGGTGGTCGGCGCGGGGTTCGCTGGACTGTGGACGGCGATCAAGCTGAAGACGGAGCATCCGGAGCGTCGGGTCGTCGTGCTCGAGGCCAAGCGCGTGGGCTGGGCGGCGTCCGGCCGCAACGGCGGGTTCTGCGAGGCGAGCATCACCCACGGCGAGCCGAACGCCGAGTCCCGCTGGCCGGATGAGACGGGGACTCTCGCCCGACTCGGGTACGAGAACCTCGACGCGATCGAGGCGTTCGTGAACGAGCACGATCTCGACGTGGAATTCGAGCGCACGGGCGAGCTGTCGATCGCGAACGAGCCGTACCAGGTGGAGTGGCTCGGGGAGAGCGATGATCCGACGGTCGAGACCCTCGACGCCGAGGCGGTGCGCAAGCGGATCAACTCGCCGACGTTTCTCGGCGGCGAGTTCGCGCCTCGTGAGAGCGCGAACGTGCACCCCGCGAAGCTCGCGGCTGAGCTCGGGCGGCACGCAACCGAGATCGGTGTCGAGATCTACGAGGAGAGCCGGGTAACGAACCTGGTCGGGGATGCCCGGGAACCGATCCTGCTCGAGACGACCGGGGGCCGCGTCGTGGCCGACCGGGTCGCGCTCTGCACCAACGTCTTCCCCTCGCTCCTGAAGCGGTACGCATTCCACACTGTCCCGGTGTACGACTACGTGCTCATGACGGAGCCGCTGACCGACGAGCAGATGGCGTCGATCGGCTGGGAGGGGCGCGAGGGTCTCGCCGACATGGCGAACCAGTTCCACTACTCGCGGCTGACGAGCGACAACCGGATCCTGTGGGGCGGCTACGACGCCGTCTACCACTCGGGCGGGCGTATCAAGCGGGCATATGAGGATCGTCCGGAGAGCTTCCGGAAGCTCGCGAGCCACTTCTTCACCACCTTCCCCCAGTTGACCGGCGTGAAGTTCACGCACCGCTGGGGCGGAGTGATCGACACGAGCACGCGCTTCTGCGCGTTCTTCGGCGAGGCGCACGGTGGGCGGGTACAGTACGTCTCCGGCTTCACCGGACTCGGAGTGGGGGCGACGCACTTCGCCGCCGACGTCATCGTGGATCGCCTTGAGGGGCGGGTCACGGAACGCACCGAGCTGCAGATGGTCCGCGAGGTGCCGCTGCCGTTCCCGCCAGAGCCGCTGGCATCGATCGGGATCAATCTCACCCGGTGGTCGCTCGACCAGGCGGACCACAACCAGGGCAAGCGCAACCCGCTGCTGAAGACGCTCGATGCGCTCGGACTCGGCTTCGACTCCTAGGAGGATTCCCATGACCGAACTGCTTCCGGAGAGCGCCAATCGCGTTGCCCACGCGCGGACCGCGATCGTTTCGCTCGACCCCGTTCCTGCTGACGAGGTCGTCTCCGGCGCACCGAGACAGGGCATCAAGGAGCTCGGCTCCATCGCGGGTGCTGAGGCGGGCATCTGGGAGCTCAGGGGCGGAACAGTCGTCGACACCGAGGCGGACGAACTTTTCGTCGTCCTGTCGGGGGAGGCGTCGATCGAGCTGCTCGACGAGGGCCACACCGTCGACGTGAAGGCCGGCGACGTGATGCGGCTCGTCGCGGGTACGCGCACGCGCTGGGTCGTTCCGGATCACATTCGCAAGGTCTACCTGACCCCCTCCGCCGAGTAGCGGTTCGACAGGGGTCGTGCGGAAACGCGGGGCCCACTCAGGCGAGCAGACGAGTCACGCCGATCGCTGCGGCGCAGGCGCCGATGGAGATGACGAGCATGCCGAGGGTGTTCGCGGCGACCCACCCCCACTGGTGTGCCCGCAGCAGCTTCGCCGAGTCCACGGCGACGGTGCTGAAGGTGGAGAACCCTCCGAGCAGGCCGGTGGCGAGGATCGGACCGAGCGCTCCGGCGTCGTCGCCGACCGACGCGCCGGCGATACCGAGTCCCGCCAGCATGCCCATGAGGATCGACGCCAGTACATTCACGGCGAAGATCCCGATCGGGCCGGTGTCGCGGCGCCGGGTCAGTGCTCGGTCGAGCGCGTAACGGCACGTCGCGCCCGCCCCGCCCGCGAGGGCGAGGAGGACGAAGTCGAGCGGGCTGTCGATCATGCCGGTCCGCTCGTCGGTCGGGGCGACGATGGCGCGGCGCCGCCGAGCCGGAGGCCCAGGAGCGCTGCGGCGATCCCGATCGGCAACGACACGAGGGCCAGAACGATACCGATGAGCGGATCGCCTCCGGCCGGTAGCGTGAAGAGGACGAGGGCGCTGTAGCTGGTGAAGCCGCCGAGAGCTCCGGTGCCGAGGAGGGCGCGCGCGGCGTCCGCGCGCGGTGTGGCGATGCGGACGCGCCCGAGGAGCAGTCCGAGGAGGAATGCTCCGACGAGGTTGATCGCGGTCAGCGCGACGGCTTCGGTGAGCGGGCCCGAATCGTGGGGGAGGAGCAGCAGTGCCGCCCGGAGCGCCGTTCCGCAGGTGCCCCCGACGAAGACGAGGGCGAGACGGTTGAGCGGATGCACCCCCTCAGCCTATGCCGCAAGGAGAAATCTCTGCGACGAATTCGCATCGATCCCGAGACCCGAGGTTTGCATTTGAGTAGGATCGACTGTATGAGTGAGATGCAACAGTCAGGGGACGGCAACGTTGTGCTCTCCACCCAGCGGTTGGTGCCTCGGGTGCAGCGTATCGGCGGTCGAGAGATCGAGGTCACGTTCCTCGGCAACAACACTTACGGGCAGCCCACGTGGATCCTTTGGAACGCGACGGAGCCCTACCTCATCGGTGTGCTGAGGCAGGGGGCGATCGGCTACACCTTCGAGCAGCGGACGAGCACCGGGGTGATGCTGCACGAGGAGATCTCGATGCGGCGACTGCAGCGCGCCATCGGGGCGTAGGCCGTCGTTCGCCCGCGACACGCCGAGCGTGCAGCGAGGAGCGGCCCGATTTGCGTTGCGTGCCGGAAGCAGCATATGATCTTATCTCGGTAGCAAACGCTGAAAAGTGTTTCGGCCCCATCGTTTAGCGGCCTAGGACACCGCCCTTTCACGGCGGCAGCACGGGTTCGAATCCCGTTGGGGTCACTCCGGTGGAACAATAATTGAATAATCATGGCCCTGTAGCGCAGTTGGTTAGCGCGCCGCCCTGTCACGGCGGAGGTCGCGGGTTCAAGTCCCGTCAGGGTCGCCAGGTGGAAGAGCCCTTCTCCGGAAGGGTTCTTTCGTCTCCGGCGATCGCCATCCGGTGAGTGCCCGGCTCTGTAGCTCAGTTGGTAGAGCGCACGACTGAAAATCGTGAGGTCACGGGATCGACGCCCGTCGGAGCCACTGAACCCCCTCCTAGCTTCTACATGGAGGGGGTTCTTTTGTTTTTGGTTTACTGGCAGCAGGGTACGGTTGCTCTATGAAGCAATCGCGCAAAGCTGCTTCCCTTCTTGGAAGGCCTGTCGTTGTCGCTGACTTAATGGAACTGGCGACGATTGATTCTGCTGAAGCGCATACGTTGTTGACCTCGATGTATCAGTGGAAGTATGAGTACCTCTCAACAGCAGCGAAGGCTGTTGCTGGTGCTGGTTCTGCTGTCTTTCTAGCTACCTTGGTCCCTGTCTTCCAGGCGGCTAAGACCATTGGATTTGGTTGGGGATGGATCTTCGCCGCGTGGGCTGGCGCGATTATCTTGGTGTTTCTCGGAGGTTGGACGTTCATTCTGGCGAGGAAGGTTCATGCGGAGTTTGTGGCTGCTCAGAGCCTCCTAGCGGAACTTATCGAAGTCCGGCCCTTCTTGCGGGCTTACCGAGAGCGCAATGAAACATGAATTGGGACATTTTGGTTGCTGCGGCATCCGCAGTTCTCGCGTTTTCAGCGGCGGGGGCCACAGCGTTCACATCGCGTCTAAGGATCTCCGCAGAAAAGACGCAAAGGACGAGCCTCAAATCATTGAACGTGGAGAAAGTACTTGCCGAGCCTTCTTTGCAAGATCTCGGGCGTCTATTTGTGGGCAACCTTGGTAATACTTCGCTTCCAAGCTATGTAAGAGATAGCGAGACAAGGAGGGCTTTTAGACGCACATTTAACGTCGTGGTTGACTACTTAGGGAACTCGGAGGTAGAGCAAGAGAAAGTGGCTCCTCAGTCTCTGGACGGGTTCAGTGAGGTCTCGCCTGATACGGCTGCGGGTAAGGCAGTAAAAGACATTGAGGAGGGGGAGACTTGGAATGCGCTGGCGCGAATGCGCCGCGAGTTGGAGAAGGTGCTTGGCGATCTGCTAAACGCATCGACGGCTAACGGTAAGCCAAGGGGGATCGGACGTTCGCTTTCGATCGCCAGTAAGCAGGGGCTAGTACCAGAGAGCGTTCTGCAGTATCTTCGGTTTCCTCTGTCTGTTGCCAATGCGGCTATTCATGGCGAGGAGGTTGAAGCTGGCACAGCTCTTGAAGCCGTTCAGATGATTGATCAAGCAATCTCTCGAATAAAGAGTCTGCCCACGCCGTAGCCGAATGGTGCTACCGAAGCGCGGGTGGCTAGTGCACCAGAGCCTGACGGGGAACCATATCGCGGTCCCCTGTTCGTCGGCTGTTGCTGGTACTGTTCACGTGTGTACGGCTCAGAGTTCCAGTTCTTCAAGGTTGGGAAAGGATACGTTGAGTACTGGGTTCACGAGACCTCACACTGGAAAATTGAAGCCCCGGTCCGATATGCGATACGGGACCTTCAAGAATCCTTCAATAGACTGATCGCTCAGCGTGACAATGTCCATGCTGCACGCCGAGCGTTCGTGAACGTGAGCAGTATTCCCTCGTTTGATGAGCCCACTAATTCTATGCAGCAGACCCTCTATGGGGCAGTTCACGATTTCTATCAGACTTACTACTCAACCCTCTCTGCGCTATCAAGTCTCTATTCGCGATTTCGCGACATACTAGGAGAAGTGCCGCATCGTTCGAATGAGAAGTTCTTAAATTGGCTTGAGCCTCGGGCGCTTGGAGGCGATGAAGCTATGTCATTGCTTCGGGAGGCTCGAGAGTACCGGAATTTACTAGATCACAAGGCGAGTCATCAGCCATATGACTGGGTTACCTTCCAGATCGACAATGGGCCGGCTGTTGTTGCATTGCATGGTGCGTCAAGCCAAAGCGGAAAGATGCCCGATGGGGCGAAGCTTATTGAATCTCTTGAAGAATTCTCAGGACTTATCCCGACCACGTCTGACTGGATGGTATTTGCGCCCGACGAAGATAGAGTGCTGACCTCCCTTGCTGTGCAGATGAATGCAGTATTTCCTCTGATTGGGGCGAGTCTCGTAGATGTTGGTTCATTGAAGGCTTGCAGCTGGACGCTGACTCTGAGTGAAAGCGACCCGCAGTCGGGCTATCCGATTTATGCAGCTTCTGATGGTGAGTTATTGACGTCAAGAGGTGACAGGCAGCCCGGCGCAAGTTTCGGGCTATAAGCCCGGACCTTTCGGGTATCGAACGAATTCCGGATGCGGGTTCTGCTGAAGCCCGGAAAGGCTTGACGGCATGAGCTTTGTCTTCCTTGAGAAAAGCGTTTCTAAATGGTGTGCCTACTCCGCGGGCAGATCAATGACACGGCAGAGGAAGCTGACTCCTGTTAATACTCTCCCGACTCATGAAGCGGGCCGTGAAAGCGAGACTTATTGCAGAGAACCCCGTTAGGCAGATCGAAGTTGGCCGAGAAGAGAAGCCGGACCCGGTAGCACGCGCGCTCGAACCCGCGGAACTCACGCAGTTGTTCTTGCGCGTCCCCGCGGGGGAGTATCGCCGTGCGCTCCAAGGTCTCGGCTACGGAGACTTCAGACTTGGCGAAGGGTCCGGCCTGCTCGTTCGAGACGTCGCCTTGAATGACGGACTCATGCATGTCCGCCGCGCGACCAGCCTCGATGAGGACGGACGCCAAGAAGAGCACGCAAGGAGGCCGAAAAGCCACCTCGTGCGTTCCGTGCCTATCCTCGAGCAACTGGAGCCGGTGCTTGCCGAGGCGATCCGCGACAAGGGCGACCTTGACCTCGTCTTCCCCGGCCTGAGGGGTGGAAAGCTCACGAGTAAGAATTTGGCGCGCGCGATCAAGTGGGAGACATGGCGCGATGACATCCGGCGATACCCTGCGGGGGAGAGCCCTCTGCGATTCCATGACCTGCGGCACACCGCCTGCACGCTGTTCCTAAGAGCTGGGGTGCCGGTACACGAGGTGCAGGAGATTATGGGGCACGCGAGCATCGCAGTCACCGAACTCTACGCGCACAGCAACGCGGAACGCATCCGTGGTGCTGGTGCGAAGCTCTCGGCTTACCTTGAACTCGAAGCTACTCTCGGGAGAAGAGCCGCCTGAGTGCCCTGAAAGCGCGGCTTCGGCGGGAACGCTTATGGTCCGGCGGTGTAACAATCTCGGCCTCAGGCTCGGCGTTTATCCATTCCTGCTGTTTAAGGAGAGAGCCCCTGAGGTGTCCAAGCCTCCAGGTGCCATCGCCGGCTCGCTGCACATAACCCAGTGCGCCGAAGATGGATTCCATCATCTCGTCGGACACCCCGAGCTTCCTTGCGGCATCGGCGGTATCCCAGGATTCGCGAGTACAGGCCCATAGGCGTATCGACTCAACTCCGCGGATCCCTCGCTCTTCGAAGCTTCTCGCCATTCTTCGAGCTTCTGTTGTAAGTTGGTGCTCTTTGAGCACCTTCTTTCCCACCATCACACCCTCGCTCAGGATGAGGCCAACTCCGAGCCAAGCGAGGTTTGAGAGCAGATATAGGTCCGGCCCGCCGGCGGCGCCAAGACCTTGGACCGGGATTGCATAGATTACTTGAGGTTGTTGTTTGAGGTAACTTGCAGCATAAGTGCGGTCAAGATCGTCGGCACTGAGGTGTCCGTTCAAGAAGGGAATTCGTGAGAAATTTACGAGGCCCTTGGAATCCTCCCAAAACGTAACAGGGGTGAGGTCTGAGGCGTGGAGGGGGGCATTGTGTTGAGCAGCGATTTGGACCCCGAATAAGTCGGGTATCCAGGCTCCACCGAACTCGTCGCTCTCGGCAAGGTCCTTGTGAAAAGTCTCTACGATGACTTCAGTTATCGGGCGAGAAGAATCGAATTCAACGACTCGCTGAGCAGTCGGCGTTGGAACTAGTGCGTCAGATGGAGGGGACGGTATCCATACGACGTTAGCGGCCCGAAGAGGGAGCAGCACCAGGGTTCGTGAGGTGTATGCCATATTGGTCCCCTTCGCGACCAGGAGTAACGGCAAGGCGTGTCTTGCCGACATCGTTCTTTGTGTCGAAGGTACCCTATGGGGCCATCCCTGAAGGTACTGCGATCGGACAGGCGCTTGCGAGAGGATATCCTTTCACCTAGTCTGAGTGTTGGAATGCTCTGCTCTGATTGAATCGACTGAAAATCGTGAGGTCACGGGATCGACGCCCGTCGGAGCCACTGAACCCCCTCCTAGCTTCTACATGGAGGGGGTTCTTTTGTGTCCGGCGCGGTTCGTGCCCGGTGGCTTCCGTGCCGCCTCACATCGAGGTCGAGAGCAGCGTCAGGGTCAGGTAGATGCTGGTGAACGCCGCCGCGAAGATCGCTCCGGCCCCGATGCCGAGGCGCAGCCGCCGACCGCCGACACCGACCGTCGCCGACCGGCCTCGCGTCTCCATCTCGAGCAGTGCGCTCCCGCTCGCTGCGGTCCGATCGTCGCGCCACCGCTCCCACTGCTGCACTCGCCTGCCGATGGCGCTCAGCGCCGTCGCGATGCGCTGCCAATCTTCGGGGTTGCGGGTGACGACGTCTCGGCGCGACCGGAGGATGACCGAGTGGTCGATGAGTTCGACGTCGAAGCTCTGCACGTCGTCGATGAGCCACGCCATCACGTCGGGAGTGAACAGGTAGAGGGCGTCGCGCTCGTATCCCTTCGGTACGCTCATCTCGAAGAAGCGATCGAAGTCGCCCTCGAGTGAGAGGCGCTGATCGCGTGCGGGCGCAGCGTACGCCGAGAATGCCGGCGTGCGGTGTTGTCGCGACCGGAGTCGAATGTTCGGCAGCGGCACGGCGACCTCGAGTACGCAGACGCCGCCGAAGTGGGTGCGACCGTCGCCCGGGCCGTCCGTCTGCGCCGATTCCCGATTCGCGAAGAGGAGTTCGCGCGGAACGTCGCGAGCGCGCATAGTGCGAGTGAGCACGTCGAAGCCGTCGGGCGAAGCGGCTGGGCGGGGGAGATAGTCGAGCCCGTTGGCTGCGGCGAACTGGGTGTAGGCGAGATGGTCCCTCGCGCGGGTGAGTCGCGCGCGTTGCCGGGTGCTCCACCAGACGAGGATCGCGCCGGCGAGGAGCATCAGCGACATGATCGCTGACATGCCGAGCAGCTGCGACGGCCGATCGTCGCCGCCCTCGAGCACTTCCTTCACCATGCCGTACCCGAGCGCGAGGAGTCCGACCGGGAACAACGCCGTGACAAAGCTGATCAGGCGTACGCGGATGACGTCATCGGTACGAGACAGTTGCGGCCACGTTCTGGTGAACTCTTCCCGTTCTTTCCGCGTGGGCGTGCGTAGCAGCGGAGACACATCGAAGCGCACGCCTCCCGCGTCGCCGACGTGGGTGACCCCTGCGAACTCGCGGGCGAGGATGCGCGGACGCGCGCCGACAGTGCGTTCGCGCAGCTCCCCGAGGTGCGCGCCGATCTCGGCACCGATGAGGAAGGCGAGGGGGATCGTCCACTGGCCGGGGCGGAGCGAGCCGAGAATCAATGGGGCGGCGAGGAGCACGGGTACGCCTGTTACGACCAGGGGACGGGCCCAGCGCGCGGCCGGCCGCGCGGCGTAGAGGCCGCGGCCGAGCAGGGAGCCGAAGAAGGCGAGCATCGGTGCGGCGAACATCATGCGGGGTTCGGTGGCGAGCGTCAGCGCCACGATGAGGAACCAGGGCAGTGCGGTGGCGAGTGCGCGTGCGAGTCGGGGCGGCAGCATTCCCCGCGTCCGGTGGACCCCGAGGAGGACGTGCGAGGCGATCGACCCTCCCGGGTGCGGTGAAGGTCGCGCCGTGCTGCGGGCGGGGCCGCGCCGGGCGGTCGCGAGTGCGAGGATCCCGCGAACGACGCCGGCGATGCCGACGGCGATCAGTGTGAGGCCGACTGCGCACGCCAGCCAGAGTCCGATCCTGCCGGGCAGGCCGACGGCTTCGGTCGGGTAGGGCACGTACTCGCCGGATTCGTACGCGTCTGCGGTGGCGACCGCGTGGGTCCAGGCGAACACGAAGATCGCGCAGATGCCGCCCCCGACCAGGGCGGTGAGTGTGCCGTGCGCGAGGCCGGAGAGCGCCTCCCTGCGCCGGGCGCGGGTCGCGTGGTCGTCGTCCGGAGTCTGTTCGTCTCGCACCCACTCAGCCTATGGCGCTTCAGTCGGAGAGGCGCGTCTCCTGTGCAGGCGGGCACTTCATGTGGGTGGGCTTCCCGGGGCCGCCGCGATCGATGCGGTGCTCGTGCATGGACGCTCCGCAGATGGGACACTTCGGGTCGGCAGGCGGAACGTAGGCGGGCTCATTGCGGTCGCCGAGCTGCGCCGGTCCTTCGAACTGGTAGAAGAACCGGTTCACTGCGGCCCAGAATCCGGGCTGGCCATCCCACGGCGTCTTGTGCCAGAGGTGGCGCTTGGGTCTCTTTCGTTTGCGCACGAATGAAATTCTAGCACGCTTCGTTCGTGCACAAACGAGATAGACTGCCGGGTGTGAGTCAGGAACTTGAGGACGCCCTCGAACTCGACCGGCAGGTCTGCTTCGCCCTCGCGGTGGCGAGCCGGAGCGTCATCGGCGTGTACCGTCCGATTCTCGAACCGCTCGGTCTGACCCATCCCCAGTACCTCGTCATGCTCGCGCTCTGGGGCGATGCGCCGCTCCGCTTCCGGGAGGTCAGCGAGATGCTGCGCATGGACGCGGCCACCCTCTCGCCGATCGTGAAGCGTTTGGAACACGCCGGTCTCGTGACGCGCACCGCCGTCGAGGGCGACGAGCGGACGTTCAGTCTCGTGCCGACCGAGGCGGGCTGGGCGTTGCGCGAACGAGCTCTCGAGGTGCCTCCGGCGGTGGTGGATCGGCTGGGTGTTCCCGTGGAGCGGCTGATGGCACTGCGCGATGAACTCACCGCGGTCATCGACGCGGTCGACCGAGGCGCCTGAGCGCGGGCGATCCGGCGGATACTCAGGAGAGGGGTGGGCTCGAGGAGTATCGCAGCGAGGAGGGATGCCCGGGGCCGGTGAATATGGTCCAGGTGCCGTGATTGCGGAGGTCCTCGTGCAGAATCTGCAGGGGAGGGACCCCATCCCGTGGCGGCCGCTTCACGAAGTCACGTCCCTGCACCGTCACGATGAGCCGATCTCCTCTCTGGAATCTGGTTCCCGAGGCCCAGATCTCGATATCGAGTCGCTCGGCTACGCCCGGTCTCATCGGCACTGGCCGCTGGTGCGGATGCCAGGGGACGAGCGCCGTCGAACGAGCGGGGTCGATTTCGCGATGACTGGCGCGGAGCCAACCGAGGCCGACCGGGCCATCGGCGAACAGCGCGTTGAAGGGGAAACGTACCTCCTCGCCATCCCGCGTGAATTTGCGAGCGATGACGAAGACATCCGCGTCCGTCGCGTCGTCAGCGCTCAACCAGAGCGAGAGCGCCATGGGGCCGATGACATCCGCATCTGCGGTGAACTCGTGGACGAAGTCCGCTGAGCCTGAGATCGGGTCTATGGTGGTCCGAGTTTCCCGTGGTTCTGGGTCGCGGCGGAGCTGGCCCGACTCGGCATCGAGGTGCAGTGTCGAGACCGGATGTTCGGGTGGCCAGACGGCCAGGGACCGCCAAGTGCTCCCGTGAGCGGCATCCGCGTCACGCACTTCGACGCTCACCCGTGGCCAGGTGTCGAGGCGGCGCTCTCTCCCGAGGAGGTAGGTGTCGAAGAACGCGCGCTGGCGTTCGACGCTCTCGGGCTGGTAGAAGTACGCCCACTTCTTCTGGCCGTGCACCTCAAGCCACTTGTGCGGAGACGCGAGCGCGGTGAAGGCGTTGAGCGTGCCGCGGGTGTGGAGACCGTGATCGCTCCACGAGGCCACGACATATGCAGGGATATCGACGGCTTCGAAGTCTCCGTACTTCTCCGCGTAGTACTCGTCGTCGTACGGGTGCGCGTCGAGATTCGCAGCGGTATCCTCCGTGAGTGAGAGTCCGTAGGAGACGTTGGTCGACACGCGGGGCCTGAATCCTGTTTCCGGGATGCCCCCATGAGTAGCGAACTCGCGATACCAGTCGGCGAAGCACTCCCAGGGACTGATCGCTTTGAGCGACGGCGGACGCGCAGCAGCTGCTTGATACTGGCTGCCCGCGAGGTAGGAGACGCCCAGCATGCCGACGTTTCCGTTCGACCATGGCGCCGCGCCGAGCGCTTCGATGGTGTCGTAGAGATCGTCGCGTTCGCGAGGGCCATTGTGGGAGAAGTCGCCCTCCGAGTGCCACAGGCCGCGGGGGTCGGCGAGCGCTACGGCGTACCCGTGCCGTGTCCAGTAGGCCGGATCGGGCGCCTCGAATCCGGTGTAGTCCGAGATCCACGCCGGATCGACACCGGAACCCGGGAAGGTGCGCGAGCTCACCCAGTGCTTCCCATACGGACCCCAGGCGAGCAGCACCGGCAGCTCTCGGGCCGAAGCCGATGGTCGGTACACATCCAGATAGATCGTCACCCCGTCTCGCAGTTCGACCGGGAAGTCCCGTTCGAGGAGCATCTCGTGATTGCGCACCTGCAGTTCGACAACCTCGTGCCGTAGTGGAGGTGGCGGCGGTTTTCCCACGACGGTGCTCGGATCCTGCCCCCGGCGCATGATGACGTCGGAAGTCATCGCAGTACCTCGGGCGTCTGCTCCGAGCGGGTTCCGGCGAAGCGGAGGTCGTTGCGCGCCAGGCCGAGGTGCCCGCGAAGCGTGCGCTCCTCGTACTCTTCGCGGAAGAGTCCGCGCGCTTGCAGTTCGGGCACGAGGAGATCGCAGATGCGTGCGAACCCCTCTGGGTTGAATGGCGCATTCAGGTTGAACCCATCGCACGCACGACTCTCGAACCACTGTTGCATGCGATCGGCAACGGTCGCCGGTGTCCCCGCGATCCACATGTGCCCGGTCGACCGTGCCCGGTCGAAGATGAGCTCACGCAGCGTGAGCCCCTGCTCCACCGATTTGCGACGATAGATCGCTTGTCGGCTTGAGAGCGATCCGATCTGGCTGAACGAGGCGTCGGGAATGGGAAGATCGAGCTCGAGTTCGCTCAGATCGACGCCGAGGTCTCCGGAGATCTGCATGCGACCCTGCTCGACGTCTAGGAACGAACTGAGCTCCCGGGCGATCGCATCCGCCTCGCGCTGTGTCTCGGCGACGACGGGGACGATTCCCGGCAGCACGCGTACGAGGTTCGGGTCGCGGCCGGCCTCGGACACCATCCGCTTGCACGACGCGTAGAACTCCAGTGCCCGGTCGTAGTCGGGTTGGGCGGTGTAGATGGCATCAGCGACTGAAGTGCCGAGCGCCATCCCGGGGCCGGACGAGCCGGCCTGCACGAGTACCGGGTGCCCCTGGGGAGGGCGCGGCATGTTGAGCGGGCCCGCGACAGCGAAATGTTCCCCGACGAAGTCGATCGGACGGAGGCGGTCGGTGTCGAGCCAGTGCCCGGACTCGCGGTCGGCGATGACCGCGTCATCCGACCAACTGTCCCAGAGCGCCTGCACCACGTTCACGAACTCCGCCGCTCGACGATACCGATCCTCCGGAGGAGGTGTGTTCTCCATACCGAAGTTCTGAAATCCGTCGGCCGATGTCACGATGTTCCACCCTGCGCGACCGTTGGAGAGATGGTCGAGAGAGGCGAGCTGCCGTGCAACGTTGTAGGGCTCGTTCAGTGACGTCGACATCGTCCCGATGAGACCGATGCGGGAGGTGCGGGCGGCGAGTGCGGCGAGCGTCGTCATGGGTTCGTAGAACCCGTTCATCATGGTGTCGCCCCGCATCGTGGATGTCGCATGGACCACATCTCCGAAGAAGAGTGCGTCCAGCTTCGCCGCCTCCGCCATCTGAGCGATGTCGGTGAGGTAGTCGAGTCCCGGC
This sequence comes from Leucobacter sp. Psy1, assembly GCF_020096995.1. Taxonomy (NCBI): domain Bacteria; kingdom Bacillati; phylum Actinomycetota; class Actinomycetes; order Micrococcales; family Microbacteriaceae; genus Leucobacter; species Leucobacter sp. Psy1. The sequence goes on along the minus strand of NZ_CP083692.1, from coordinate 2,736,574 downwards.
ACCTCTTCCGCGCGACTGCCGGGGCGTCTCCAGCTGTTGCGGTGGTAGCCCAGGGGCATGACGAATGTGGTGAGGGTCATTTGCCTGTTCTGTACCATGATGTCTCCTTACACGAGTGACGAGGAACGACGGCTGTGACGGCGAGCGGCGCCGACGGCGATGGACACGGTGTCGGTGGCCGGGGGATCCGCGAGGCGACCGAGGGATGCACGTGTGCGATTTCGGGTGATGCGTGCAAGCACGACGCGAATGAGGGTGGCGATGCCGTAGAGGACGGCGAATCCGATGATCAGGAGTACGAACGCTGCTGCGGCCACGGGCGCTTGTCCGGCCGCGTAGAGTTTGTACACTTCCACGGAGAGGAAGGGTGACTGAGGGCTCGCGAGGAGGAGGGGCGCAGACAGCGTTCCACAGATGATGACGAAGCTCAGCAGCCATCCACTGACGAAGCTCGGCAGAATCAAGCGACCGATGATGAGGACCAGCGTCATCGCTTTGGAGGCGCCGCTCACCCAGGCCGCCTCTTCGAGAGAGCGGGGGATCTGAGCCATCGCCCCGCTGGTGGCGCGGCTGGCGATCGGGATCGTGATGATGAACAGCGCCACCATCAGGATGACAGGCGTTCGGTAGAACTGGTGCAGCGCGGGAGCGGCGAGGAAGAGCCACAGCACGCCGAGTGCGAGGACCAGCCCAGGCATGGCGAGGCCGATCCACTGGCCGAACTCGATGATGCGGGCGATGACTCCGGCCCGGAAGCGCGCCGCCCAGGTGAGGAGCATCGCTGCCGTCACCGCGAGGAGGCCGCCTCCTGCGGCGACGAGTGCCGTGTTCCGGTACGCGGCGATCATGCGCGGGTCTTCAAGGATGCCGGTGTAGTTGTCGAGCGAGAAGCCGGCGGTGGCACCCAGGAATGGCGAGAGCGAGACGGTCACGAGCTGGATCGTCGGGAGGAGTGTCGAGAGGAGACCGTAGAGCAGGATCAGTCCGGTGAACACCCACTTCCAGCCGCCGACCTTGTGCGGGAGGTTCCGGGCCTCTTTGCCGCCCACGGTGGTGAATGAGCGTCGCTTGAGCAGTCGCATCTGCACGAGGACGAGAATGAGCAGACTCACCATGAGGAGGATCGAGATGCTGCTCGCCTCGGCGAAGCGCGGTCCGGTCGAGTGTGAGAGATAGGCGTAGATCTCGGTCGGAATGACGTAGATGCCGGCGGGGACGCCGAGAACCTGTGCGACGTCGAACGCTTCGAGGAACAGGATGAACGACAGGATCATCACTCCTGAGATCGCCGGGAACAGGACGGGCAGTTGGATCGTGAAGAAAGAACGACCCGGGCTGGCCCCACTCATGCGGGCGGCCTCGTCCAGGGAGCTGTCCATTGCGAGGAACGGCCCGAGAAGCAGGAAGAACTGGAGCGCGACGAGACGGAGGGCCGATGCGAACACGACCCCCCACCACGACTCCATGTTGATGATGCGACCCGCGTCGCCGAACAGGATGGAGAGTCCCTCGTTGATGAGGCCGATCCGGGGATTCCCGAGGAGGCCCCAGGAGATCGCGAAGAACAGGCCGGGGGTTGCAACGACGATCCCCATGATGATGGGAATCATGTTTCGGAAGGGCACTCGGGTGCGGGTGTAAATGGCCGCGAAGGCTGTTGCGAGGAGCGTGGACAGGAGCACGGTGGTCACGCCCATCCCTGCAGTGGTGCCGGCCACCTCCCAAGTCCGTCCGGTGGTGAACACGGCCGCGAAGAACTCCGGAGTCCACTCCGCTTCACCGAATGGGGAGGTGCGGAACGCTCCCTGGATGACCATGAGTGCTGGAGCGCCGAAGCACAGCAGCGAGATGATCAGCGCGCTGAGCTGAGGGTTCGACAGGCCTCGACGCAGACGATTGCGCGCCTTCCCTGTTGGAGCGCTCATGACCGGCCGTATCCCCCACCCAGGACCTCATGATGCGCGGCGGAGGCGGCGATCTGCTCGTCGCTGTCCGGTGCGTGGACGCGGAACCAGAGTTTCGAGATTTTCCACTCGCCGCCGACTCTCTGATACTCGGTCTCGTAACGTCCTTCTGACCAGGGCCCCCACACTCGCATGACGCCGAGCGGGGTTCTGAAGTCCGCTTGGAATCGATGCCAGGTCCAGGTGCCGCGAGCGGTATCGCCGGCGACGGTGATGTTCGGAGAGGACAGGATGTATCCATCGTTGCTGCGCACGATCGGGAGAAGCTCCTCGTCGAACATGGCGTTGATGGCGTCTCTGCCTCGGTGGATGCCGTGGTTGCGTATGTCGCATTCCGCATCCTCCGTGTACGCTGCAGCCACCCCGCTCCAGTTGCGCGCGGCGAGATCACGGACGTAATCGTTGTGGAGGCGAGTGATGGCCTGGACGGACTCGAGTCGATCGATACGATCGAAGAGTTCCTGCAGGTCGGTGCGATCTGAGTTCATGCTGCTCGCACGTGTCATGAGTGATCCTTACTTCTGGGGGAGATCTGGCGGAGCAGGAGAGCCCTCGCGCGGTGGGGTTGGGCCGAGTGCTATTCGGAGGCGACCGACTGGAAGAGCGGCGCGTACTCGTCCATGGCAGCTCGCAGCTCGGCCTGCGAGGAGAGGGCAAGGAAGTCGATGTCCTGGAGCGGGGCCCACCCGTGCGGGGAGTCCAGTGACGAATCCTGGTTGATCGGGAAGTTGCCGGAGAGCAGGGCCTGCTCCTGGGCGTCCACCGTGTGCAGGTAGCTCAGAAAGAGCTTGGCGGCATCTGGAGCCGGGGCTCCCTCGGTGAGCATCCACTTCTCCGTCGCGATGACGTTGTTCTCGGGGAGGAAGTAGGACTCGACCGGTGCGCCGTTCTCCGCCGCATTGATGATGGACGTCGTTGCCGCGAGCGGTTGAACAGGGAACTCCGCCGAGCTCAGCCCCTGAAGCGCGAGTTGATCGCTGGCGACGATGCGAGCGTTGTTCCCGATGGCGTCGAGGCTCGTCTCGTCGAGTACCCCACCGGCGAGGAGCTGCGTGAGCACGGTCATCGTTCCGCCAGGGGTCGAGGGGTTCATGAAGGTGATCCGATCAGCCCATTCCGGATCACCGAGCTCGGTCCAGGCCCCCGGGAGTTCTGACTCCTCGACGAGGTCGGTGTTGAAGGAGATGTTGAACATGAGCGCCCAGGGGGAGTAGTAGAGATGCTCCCCATCGGTGAGCTGCGAGGAGTCGATGCGGTCCTCGAGTGCTTCGTTGATCTCGAACGTCGGAACCTCGAAGGGCGCGGCGAAGCCCTGTTCGGCGTAGCGGTCACCGTTCGGGTTCGAAAGGATCGAGACGAGCGGCTTGCCGGTTTGGCGTTCAGCCTCCAGAGTGGACTGCAGCTCCGCGCCGACATATGTGCCCGTCGTAATGGTCAGGCCAGGGAACCTCTCCTCGAATCCGTCGTAGATCGCCGTGAACTCATCATGGTGTCCGGCGTAGATCATGACCTCTGTCGCATCGGACTCGATCGCGGCATCGTAGTAGCCCTGGAGTTCCGCCTCGACGTCGGTGTTCAGGCCGAGACCACTGAAATCGGCATCGGCAGAGGACGCTGCTGAAGAAGAGCATCCGGCAAGACCGACCGTCCCGATCATGACGACTGTCGCGCTGAGCGCGAAGGAACGCTTCGTCAACTTCATTGTTGTTTCCGTTCTCGTGAGCACACTGTTGTGCGGTGAAACTGCACCTCGTCGGCGTTGAGAGGCTGCGGGAAGAGCGTAAACATCAATACTTGATTTAGTCAAGCGATAGATGATGTCAACACCGGTCTTCACCGTGTTTCGGCGGAATCTTTCGCGATACTGCCGTGAAGTCTCTCGAAAACTAATTCAGTGTTGAATTAAAAGTTGTTCGAGTGTTAGTGTGTCGCCACACGCGCAGCACCGTCGCTGTCCGTGACGATCTTCGAGGAGTCGCGACTATGTGGGACGTCATCATCGTGGGAGGAGGCTCGGCCGGCGCGCTCATGGCCAATCGGCTGAGCGAGCGCGACGACCGCCTGGTGCTCCTGCTCGAGGCGGGCCCCGACTATCGCGCGGCAGATACTCCAGAGGAGTTTCGCGACCGTTCTCGGGGCCTGGGCATGCAGCTCGCGTCGCCACCGTACCTGCGCAGCCCGGAGTTCTACTTCTCGGGCGTCACTGCTCGGCGTGCGGAAGGGCAGGAGGTCCATGCGTATCGGAGAGGTCGTGGTCTGGGAGGGAGCTCGACCGTGAACGGTCTGTATGCCATTCGGGGGGTCCCCAGCGATTTCGCCGCCTGGGAAGAGCAGGGCGCGACCGGGTGGGGAGCAGCGGAGATGCTCGAGAGCTACATCGCCATCGAAGACGAGCACGACTTCCCCAGCGATCCTGTGCATGGAACGAGTGGCCCGTTTCCGGTGTACCGCGAGCCCGAGTCCGGGTGGGGCGGCATAGACCTGGCGCTCCGGGAGGCCGCTCTCGCGGCGGGCTACGGATGGGCCCCAGATCACAATGATCCGCAGAGCACGGGTGTTTCACCGTTCGCGATGCACATTCGCGACGGTCTGCGCGTCTCCGCGAATCACGCGTGGATCGAGCCGGCGAGGAAACGCGCCAATCTTGAGGTTCGAGGGGGCGTGCACGTCGATCGCGTGCGTTTCGCGCGCGACCGCGCGGTCGGCGTCGTCGATGTCGACGGGCAAGAGTATCGCTTGAGCCCGCGTGGCGAGGTCGTCGTGAGCACCGGTGCAGCGCACTCGCCTGCGATGCTCTGGCGCTCCGGGATCGGGCCTCGCGCCGAATTGGGGCGGCTCGGCATCGACACCGTGGTCGACGCTGCCGTCGGAGTCGGTGCGCAGGATCACGCCGTGGTCTTCGCCGAGATATCAGTTCCCGAACGCGAGCAGTTGAGTGTCGGGAATCGGCCGACGAACGTGATCGTGCGATATTCATCGGAGCTCGGCGGGGGAAGATCGAACGACATGATGCTGCTCGCGACGAATCACAACTACTGGTTCGGCCAGCCGACCGCGGGTGTCGCCGTGTCGCTGGAGCAGCCCTACTCCACTGGCCACATGACACTGGCATCCTCCGATCCGCGAGCGGATCCGCATTTCGAATTGCGCATGCTCTCCGACGATCGGGACCTCGAACGGCTTCGCGACGGCATGACTCGAACGCTGGAGCTCCTCGAGCACGATGCGTTTCGGACGCGGAGGAGGGGTGGCATCATCGCGCCCCGGGATGAATCCGAATTCCGAACATCGGTAAAGGACACGATGCACCTCTCCTCAACGGTTCGCATGGGAGATTCTCCGGATTCCGTTGTGGATTCGGATTGTCGCGTCCGCGGGGTCGAGGGGCTTCGGGTGGTCGACGCCTCCATCATGCCCTGCGTCGTCTCAGCGAACACGCTGCTGACGGTACTCGCCCTCGCAGATCGGTTTGTGCGGCGCAACCCCGATCTCGGTGCTGCGGGAGGCACGCATGCATGACGCGACGCTGGCCCAGGAGTGGTACGCACGGCTGACTGACGTGCTCGCGACACGGGGACTCACCCTCGACGCGCCGGGGGACGCGGGACTCCGAGTTGTAGTCCCCTGGCATCGTGAGTGGGGGTTCTATGTTCGGGAGCACTCCGAATCCGATGTGGCGCGCACCGTCTCGTCCGCGGCTGTGGCGCAGCCTGACTGGCGTGCGCAGGAAGACCGACGGCGCTGGGCTTTGGCGAGACTCGCAGAGGAGCTCTCGTCGATGGCAGAAGCGTTCATCCATCTCATCTCGTTCGAGAACGGGAAACTGCTCCCGGCGGCGCGCATGGAGGTCGGGGCAGCGGTCGCAGCTCTCCGGAGTTTCGCGAATCGAACGATACCCGTCGAATCGATTCGCTCCGAGCCGTCCGACACCGTCGAAGTGGTTCGCGAGCCGATCGGGGTGATTGCGGCGATCACTCCGGCGAACATGCCGCTGCTCATGCTCATCAACAAACTCGCCCCCGCACTCCTCGTGGGGAACGTGGTCGTCGCGAAGCCATCCCCGTACACGCCGCTCACCGCGCTGCTCTTCGAAGATCTCGCTCGTCGCGTGCTTCCGGAGGGCGTGTTCTCCGTGGTTGTCGGGGACGCGCGGACCGGGGCTGCGCTTGTCGCCCATGAGCGCGTCGGATTGATCGCGCTCACCGGGTCGCGAGCTGCTGGCGCCGAGGTCATGAAACAGGCTGCCGCCCGAATCGCCGATGTCCAGCTCGAACTCGGCGGGAACGACGCTGCACTGATCCTTCCTGACGCCGACCTCGACTCCGCGATTCCTCTTATTTTCGCTTCCGCGTTCTCGTCCAGTGGCCAGGCGTGTGTCGCGACGAAGCGCGTGTACGCGCCGAGGTCATTGCTCGAGCGTGTAGAAACGGAGTTCGTCGCCCTGGCTGAACGGTGTCGTGTTGGAAGTCCGTTTGACCCCGATGCCACGCATCCCGCGGTGACCAACGGTGACCAGTACCGGAGGGTCGAGAGGCTCATCGCCGACGCGCCGCAAGAGGGTGGCAGAGTGCTCGCAGGGGGTGTTCATCCCTCCGACGAGGGGTGGTTCATTCGGCCCACGGTGGTGAGTGGACTCGCGGCCGGCGCGGAGCTCGTTGATGAAGAGCAGTTCGGTCCCGTCGTGCCGATCGTGCCGTATGACGACATCGATGCGGTGGTCGACGCGATCAACCGGGGCCCTTATGGCTTGGGCTCGACCATCTGGTCGAACGGCCCCCAGGAGCATGCGCGATCCCTCGCCCGTCAGATCGAGGTGGGAATGGTCTGGATCAATCGCACCCCGGTCCCTGACCCCTCGATTCCGTTCGGGGGTACGAAGCAGAGCGGAATCGGTCGCGAGGGCGGCGAGCACGGAATCGATGCATTTTGCGAGATCAAGGTCATTGGCAGCAGAGGAGAAGTGGATGCCTGAATCCGAGCAGAGGGGTGCCGACAACAGCTTCCTGCGCTTCGTCGAGACCGCAGAAGAGCGTGCTCGTGCGGAGCTGGTCGACTACGGCGGGAACTCCGTCGTCGCGCTGAGCCTCTTGATGAGGCGGGTGAACAAGCTGATGGCAGTGGACGCCGAGCAGGTGGTTCTTGGCCCGCACAACCTCACCTGGGCGAGCTTTCGGGTCTGTTTCGCGCTCTGGGTCGCCGGTCCGCAAGAGCCGCATCGGGTCGCGATCTCCACATCGATGAGTCGGGCCTCGGTGTCCGCAGCGCGAAAGGCGCTCGTTGACAAAGGTTATGTGACGACCGCCTCCTCGCCCAGCGATCTTCGCTCGATCGTGATGTCGCTGACTCCGGAGGGGTACCGGCAGATCACGGAGATCTATCAACGGCATCTGCAGCTGACCGCCGAATGGCTGGAACCGCTATCGGCCCCTGAACAGCAGATTCTCCTCGGACTTCTCGGCAAGATCATGGCGAGCCCGAGGGGCCAGATCTTCGGTCCTGGCCGCGCCGTGAACAACTGAGATCAATTTCGACCCGAAGGCAGAGTATGAGTACGCAGTTTCCCGAGCGGCCGGACACGGCCGATTCTTTCGACCAGTCCCTCTTCCGTCATGTCGTGGGTCACTTCGCGTCGGGGGTGACCGTGATCACGACGAACGCGGACGGAACCCTCTTCGGAACGACAGCCTCCGCGGTGACATCGCTCTCCATGGAGCCGCCGATGATGCTGGCCTGTCTGAATCGATCGAGCGCCACCCACGCAGCCATCGTCGATGCCGGACGGTTCGCGATCAACATTCTCGCAATCGACCAGGGCACTCTCGCGAGCCATTTCGGACGAAAGGGCGACGACAAGTTCGCCTCGGTGGAGTACTCGCTGAGCCCCAGAGGGTTGCCGCTCCTCGACGGTGCGCTCGCGACTATCGAGTGCCTCGTCTCCGAAATGGCCACGGGTGGAACGCACACCGTCTTCCTCGGGAGCGTGCAGCACGCGAGCTCGCGCGAGGGGGAGCCGCTGGCCTACTACCGAGGTCGGTTCGACGCCCTCGAGCACTCGAGCGAGCTCTCGGTGTACGAGCAGACACGCGATTGGGTGCTGCGTCGACGCACACCGCTCGGCGAAACGCTCGATCCGGCTTTCCTAGCACGTGAGTTCGCATGCGATCCTGCGGCAGTGTACAACGCCCTGGTCAGGCTGGTTGCCGAGAACGTCGTGACCGCCGGAGAGGACGGTGGTTGTACTCCGACCCCGCTTACCGCGGAACTGGTGGACAACCTGTATGACGCGCGCGCCTCGATCGAGGCAGGTGTGCTCGCGGAGTATCTCGAGTCGGCGTCGGATGAGCGGATCGCTCCCATCGTCGCGCAAGCCGAGGCGCTCATCGCGCGGTCGCCGCAGACCTCGGAGGAGCTCGATGACTTCCTCGAGGCGAACCTGGAGTTTCACTGTTCGATCGTGAGCCTCGCGGACTCGCGACAGCTCGTGGCGCATTTCAGGCAGTTGAGCATCGCCACGGTGTGGCGCGAGACCTATCGCTCCGATGTCTGGCGAGATCGCACGGGTCACCCGCTGATCCCGCAGATCGCCGCAGCATTGACGATCCGAGATGCTGCAGGCGCTCGGGCACTCGTCAGGCAGCAGGTCGACTTCGTGAAGCAGTCGGCAAAGCAGATGATTCAGGAGCACGGTGGCGCCCTCTAGCGTCACGGTGTCGGTTCGGAAGGGAATTCGGAATGGGAGAGATTCGCATCGAGGGGCTCGAGAAGTCCTTCAGATCCACGCAGGTGCTCCACTCGCTCGACCTGCTCATCGAGGCGGGCGAGTTCGTAACACTGCTCGGGCCGAGCGGCTGCGGCAAGACGACGACCCTGCGCTGCGTGGCGGGTCTCGAGACCCCGACCTCGGGTCGAATCACCATCGGTACTGTGCCGGTGTCGGATAGCGCGAACGAGAGTTTCGTGCCTCCGCATCGCCGCAGGGTGGGCATGGTCTTTCAGAGCTACGCGATATGGCCGCACATGTCGGTCCGGTCGAACGTCGAGTTCCCCCTGCGTCGGCGGAAGCAGGGGACGCGCGAAGAGCGACGGGCGACGGCGCAGCGAGCGCTCTCAGCGGTCGGCATGGCCGAATACGCCGAACGCTATCCGCACGAGCTTTCGGGCGGGCAGCAGCAGCGGGTCGCTCTCGCCCGCGGCCTGGTATCCGCTGGTGAGGTCATGCTGTACGACGAGCCGCTGTCGAACCTCGATGCGAAGCTGCGCATTGCCATGCGGGACGAAGTCAGACGACTCCATGAAGAGTTCGGACACACATCGATCTATGTAACGCATGATCAGGAGGAAGCTTTCGCGATCTCGGACCGGGTCATCATCATGAAGGGGGGCCGCATCGAGCAGGTCGGTACCCCTCGTGAGATCTTCGACACTCCAGTCTCGCGGTACGTTGCGGACTTCGTCGGCTACGAGAACATACTCGACATCGATCGCGTATCCTCCGATGGCTCTGAAGCCTTCGCGGGGGGTCTCCGTTTCGCCGGGTTGCACGATGTGCGCATCGGAGATGCGCTGGCCTTTCGGAGCAGCCGGGTGATCCCGGGCGAGGGGGGCCGTACGGCTGCGATGAGCTGCGAGACGACCCGCACTCGAGAGGTCTACATCGGAGATGAAACCGTCGTCCATCTGGCCACGCCCGACGGTGCGGAGATCGTGGCTCGGGTACCGAGCGGCAGTGGAGAGGTCGAGATCGCGAGTGGAGTCTTCCACGTGTCGCGGGAGGACATCGCAGTGCTGCGTCCCGAGGAGGATTGATGGGCCGAGTGACGACGACGCGACGGCCATCTGGCCGGTAGGCTCGTGACTCATGGCGACCGGCGCGACGATCCACACGTTCGAGATCCATCTGGCGGATGTGGACCGGGGTGTGTACGAGGAGCTGTCGTTGCGCGTAGCCAGGCACCCGTCCGAGACGGCACCGTTCATGGTGACCCGGATCCTCGCCTACTGCCTCGAGTACGCAGAGGGCATCGCCTTCGGAGCAGGCGGCATCTCGTCCACGGATGAGCCCGCCGTGTTCGTGCGCGATCTGACCGGCCGGATCACCGACTGGATCGAGGTCGGAGCACCCGATGCGCAGCGCCTGCACCACGCCAGCAAGCTCGCGGACCGTGCGGCTGTCTACACCCACCGCGATCCCGAGAAGCTGCTGGCGGCCTGGCAGGGGAAGACGATCCATCGGGCGGACGCGGTCGTGCTGCGCGCGTTCGATCGGAGTTTCATCGATGCGGTTGCAGCGGAGATCGGGCGGCGCAACACCCTCACTCTCTCTGCCACTGAGGGGCAGATGTACCTTGAACTCGACGGGAAGACGTTCGAGGCGCAGATCTCCGACTACACCGCGGGCTGAGTGACGTCCAGCTCGGCTGAGGCGGCGCGCCTGGATCGCCCGGTGCGTTGTTCCGGGTCAGGACTACTCGGCGCGCTCAACCGCGAGCGAGGCGCGGGAACTCGCGATCCCGAACCCGATCTCAGCGGCCGCGATGCACGCGAGCATCGCGATGACGGCGGGCCAGCCGATCCCCGCGCCGACGAGCAGGCCGGGAACCAGTGGCCCCGCCGCGGCGAACCCGTACCCGACGCCCTGGCTCACTGCGGAGAACGCCGCGGTGCGTGCGGCACTCGGCGCCGTGAAGACGATGAGCACGACCGAGAGCCCGAACGCCGAGCTCAGTGCAATGCCGAGCACCGCGACGACGAGCGTCATGAGCTCGAGCGGGGCGATCGCGAGGCAGAGGAGGCTCGCGGTCCCGAGGAGTGCGGTCGCCACGAGGATCGGCGTGCGCCACCCGCGTCGCGAGGCGAGCATCGGTGCGAACAGCGAGGCGGGGAGACCCGCGATGCTCATCCAGGCGAGGAGCAGACCGGCCTGCGACGGCGTCGCTCCGCGGTCGAGCGCGATCGTCGGCAGCCACGCGGTCATCGAGAAGTAGAGGAGCGCCTGGCAGGCGAAGAAGCCGGTGACGGGCCACAGTCCGCGGGCGTGGAGGATCGACGCCCCGGTGGAGGGTTCCGCGGGTGCGCCGCCTGACCCGCCCGCGTCGATCCGACGCCCGAACACCAGGGAGAGGGCGAGCGCGATGAGCAGGGGCACGCCCCACGCCGAGAGCGCCGGACCGATCCGGTTGTCGAGCACGTGGAACAGCGGGACCGACAGGGCGGCGCCGGTCGCGGCGCTGAGCCCGAACGATGCGGTGTAGACACCGGTCCAGAAGCCGCCACGCGCAGCGAGCGCGCGGCGAATGATCTGGGGAGCGAGAATGCCGAGGAGCGCGATGGAGGCTCCGACGAGCACGGCGCCGACGAAGAGGGTGGCGGGCGCGAGCGGGCGGAGCAGGGTCGCGCAGGCGAGTACCGCGAGCAACAGCGCGAGTGAGCGCGCCAGTCCGAGGCGGGCCACGATCAGCGGCGCGAGCGGAGCGGCGAGCGCGAAGAGGAGCACGGGAATCGTGCTGAGCACGGCGAGTCCCGTCTGGGAGAGGTCGTACCCCACTCCGATCTCCCCGAGGAGCGAGGACACATTGGTGATCGGGAACCGTACGCTGAGGCCGACGGCGACGGTAAGGATCCCGGCGGCGACCCCTTGGCGGCGCAGCGCGCTCATCGGATCTCCCGTCCGCCTCGCAGCACACGGATCGGAGCGGGGCGATCGGTGACGAGTTGCGCGATGTGCTGGGCGTCGAACTCGAGCCGGGTGTCGCTGCGCTCGGTCCAGTCCGTGATCTCGGTAAGGCCGAGCATCTCCGCTCCCGCGGTCGAGGCGATGCGGAAGGCCCGCTCGAGATCGGCGTCCGTAAGCGCACCGGTCCGGTACGCGAGGAGGTGTGCGCGGTCGACCATGCTCCCGGTGCCGAACGGGCTCCAGGAGTCGCGTACGCCGTCGGATCCGGCGACGACGCGCACGCCGTGGTGCTCCAGGCGGTCCAGGTCGGGAACGGGGTCTGCTCCGAGCGCGCAGGTCGCGATCCAGATGCCGGCCTCGGCGACTCGGTCGAGCGTCTCGCCGAGCGAGGGGAGAGAGGCGTCGCACACCGCGAATGCGTGCCCGATGGTAACCCGCCCCTGTCGACCGCTCGCGATGGTGCGCTTAGCGATTTCCCGGATCTGGGCGAGGCCGTCCTCACCGCCGTCGTGCAGGTGGATGTCGAGGTCGCGTCCGGCACGATCGGCGAGGCCGAAGATCGCGTCGAGGTGACCGTGGAGGTCGCCCTCGATTCCTCCGGGATCGATGCCCCCGACCAGGTCAGCCCCGCTCGCCAGGGCGGCCGCCATGGCGTCCAGTGTGCCGGGGTTCGTGAGCAGTCCGAACTGGGGGAACGCCACGATCTGCACCGTCAGGTCTTCGCCGAAGCGCTCCGCTGCGGCGCGCACGCCCTCGACGTTCGCGGTGCCGAGCTCCGAGGAGACGTCGACGTGGGCGCGCATGCCGAACGTGCCGTTCGCGAGCGCCCGGGTGAACAGGGCGTGCGCCCGATCCTCGACGCTCGAGCGATAGGCGGCCTGCGTCGCCCGATCGTTCTCGATGAGATCGGCCAGCGATGCTGCGGGGCGACGCGAGAGCCACGGCCCGCCCCACGAGGTCTTGTCTGGGTGGATGTGCCCGTCCACGAGTCCTGGGGTTCGGAGGAGTGAAGCGGAGGGGGAATCAGTCATAATCGGCCTTTCCGGTCGGTGGGAGCGCGGTGCGTGCGGCGGTGAGTCACGACTGGTACGGCAGCGTGGGCATCGCCTCGGTGGATGCGCCGTCGAGCTGGAGCGCGAGCGGACCGCCATGGCGCTTGCGCCTGACGAGATAGACGATCACGCCCACGACGAGCCAGGCGCCGCCCAGCACGTAGGTGAAGGGGGCGAGCGAGGTCCACAACCACGCGATCGAGGCGAACCCGATCAGCGGCATCACGAGGTGCCGGAGCAGGGCCCAGCCGCTGCGGAGCCCGAGGTCGAAGAAGAGGACCTTGATCGTCGCGAGGTTCACCATCGCGAACGCCGCGAGCGCGCCGAAATTGATCATGTAAACGGCCTGGTCGAGGGTGATGAACAGTGCGACGAGCGCGACGACCGACACGAGAAGCGCGGCGACGTACGGAGTACGGAAACGCCGGTGGAGGCGAGCGAGGACGGGCGGCAGGATGCCGTCGCGCCCCATGGCGAAGAGCACGCGGCTCACGCTCATCTGCGCGGCGGTGCCGCACAGCACGATCCCGAGCGTGTTGACGATCACGAAGATCACCATGAGCGCGTCGCCTCCCGCCTGCTGCATGAGTTCGGTGCCCGCGGCATCGAGGTTCTCGAGCTGCGTCCAGTCTGGTGCGATGAGGCTGCCCGCGATCGAGAACGCGAGGTACCCGAGCCCGGCGAAGAGGGTGGCGAGGACGATGCCCTTCGGCACCTTGCGACGCGGATCCTGGGTCTCCTCGGCAAGTGTGGAGACGCCGTCGAATCCGAGGAAGGCGAACGCGACGATCGCAGCCGCGGAGAGGATCGGGGCGATGCCGCCGTCGCCGATCGAGAGCGGCTCGGTCAGCGACGCGAGGGAGAGATCGGGAGCGTTCAGCACCGCGAGCGAGAGGAACACGACGATGACCAGCACCGACGCGACGATCACGACCGAGTTCATCCGCTTGATCCAATTGACGCCGATAATGCTGAGGACGGCGACGATCGCGATGCAGAGGAGCGTGCCGGCCCAGGTGGGCACCGCCGTGAAAAGGCTGTTGAAGTAGAGGCCGAAAAGCAGGAAGTTCACCATCGGCAGGAAGAGGTAGTCCAGTAGCATGACCCATCCGGTGACGAAGCCGACGGCTGATCCGAAGCCCCGCGTGACGTAGGCGTAGGCGCCCCCGGTGATCGGCACGTGCGCAGCCATGCGCCCGTAGCTGTGCGCCGTGAAGAGCATGATGACGATCGCGGCGACGTAGGCGGCCGGGAGGTGCCCGTCGCTGAGTTCCGTGGCCGGTCCGTACACGGAGACCACGGAGAGGACTCCCATCGAGGTGAGGCCGTACGCGATCAGTGCGGGGAGCCCGAGCGCGCGCTTCAGCGTGCGGGGGCGTTCGGCCGCTGCGGCGGTGGGTGCTGGAACGGTCATGCGCAGACTCCTTTGCTCTGGTGTGCATCCCGAGATCGGGCGAGCCCGAACCATCATGGATTGTATGCCAAAAAGTGGACCATGCGGAGTCTAGTACTGAAAAAATCCCAAGAATACGCCAACTGACGTAGCTGTCATATCAGCCTGGCATACATAAGAATCGCTCCTTGAGAGTTCAGGCATACACTGGTGGAGTCTGATCAGCCGCATCGTGGCCTGAGCAATCGAGGAGTGAGCCCGTGAAGCTGCCCATGGAGCCCGACGATGCGCGCACCGACGTCTCGCAGGGTCAACGCGTCTACGAGTGGGTGCGCGACCGCATCATCGATGGCAGGCTCGCGACGGGCAGCCGTGTCAGGGAACGCGAGGTGGCCGACGCGCTGGGCGTGTCGCGGATCCCGATCCGCGAGGCGTTCCCGAGGCTCGAGGCGGAGGGGTACATTCGTACGCTGCCCCGTCGCGGTGCCGTCGTGGCGCCCATGGAACTCGCCGACATCGTCGAGCTGTTCGATGTGCGGGCGGCGCTCGAGGTGCTTGCGGCGCGGCTGGCCGCGAGCCGGTGCGCGGAAGGAGCGTCAGGAGACGAGCTGCGCGACGCGCTCAGGATCGCCGAGCACGCCGTCGAGTCCGCCGAGGGCGCGGCCATCGCCGATGCCACCTCGGAGTTCCACGATGCCATTGTCGACCTCGCGGGCAGCCACCTCCTGCAGAGCCTTCTCCGACCTGTGAAGGGACGGGTGAAGCGGCTCTTCCACATCGCCAGCGAGCGGGACGACGGCGACGTGCACCGAGAGCATCGAGATCTCTGTGACGCGATCGTGCGCGGTCAGGTCGAGCGTGCGGCCGCACTGGCTCTCGCGCACGTCGAGCGGAGCCGCGCCGAGACGGTGCCGGCGCTCGCCGCCGAGCATGGTGGCGCTACCAGGGACGCAGATCCTCAGAGCGAGGCAGCGAGCGAGCGGAGCACATCCGACGCAGAGCCGGTGCCCGCGGCCCGATAGCCGGTTCCCGCCCAGAGGTGGAGCCGCTCGGCGTCGCCTGAGGCGGCGGCGCGCTGGCGGAGTTCCCGCGTGAGATGGTGGACCGCAGGGTACGCCGTGATCTCGTGCGATGCGTGGCGGTCGATGAACCCGTTGCGCAGCGCTCTCGCGGGCCGGCCGGTGAACGCGCGCGTCACGGCCGTTTCGGTGTACTCCGGCGAGGCGAGGGCGTCGCGGTGCGTCGGGGAGGCGCCGCTCTCGTCAGTGCGGAGGAGGAGCGTGCCCACCGCGACAGCGTCTGCCCCTGCGTGCAGGAGCGCCGCGACGGCAGCGGGCCCGTCGACCCCGCCTGCGGCGATGAGTGGCAGGGAGGTGTTCCTACGGACGGCCGAGACGATCGGTGCCGTCGCGCCGTCGGCGATCCGGCGATCCGGATCCCACGTCGCCGAGTGCCCTCCCGCCGACGGTCCCTGCACGATGAGTCCATCGACGCCCGCATCCTCCGCGAATCGGGCCTCGGCGACCGTGGTGACGGTCGCGAGTACCGCGGAGCCGGCGCGTCTGAGCCTTTCGATATCGGAGCGGTCGGGGAGCGCGAAGGTGAACGACACCACCGGCACGGGCTCCTCGCAGAGGAGTGCCACCTTGTCGGACCACGCATCGTCGTCGGTTCGGGGAACAGGATCGAGCGTCACGCCCCCTGCCCGCGCCTCGTCCGCGAGCTCGCCCGCGTATCGCCTGAACGCCTCGGCGTCGACGGCGTCCGCGCCCGGCACGAAGAGGTTCACGCCGAACACGCCCCAATCGCGTGCGGCCCGGATGCGGGCGTGCAGCGCCTCCGCGCTGAGATAGCCCCCGGCGAGGAAAGCCAAAGCGCCCGCGCCCGTGGCTGCTGCACCGAGATCCACTGTCGTCGCGCCTCCGGCCATCGGTGCGGCGACGAGCGGCAGCGCGGTCTCGAGGAATGCAGCGGTCACGAGCTCTCCTCACTCTCCCCGGCTCCCGCCCAATGGTACTCGGAGACCGGTCGGCCTGGGGATCCGTAACGGGGTGCCCGGTGGACCCTGCCCTCCGTGACGAGCTGCTCGAGGTAGCGCCGCACAACGACGCGTGAGACGCCGAGCCTGGCACTCGATTCGCGCGCCGACACCGGTCCGTGTTCACGGACGTCGGCGCTGACGAGCGCAAGCGTCTCAGACGACAGACCTTTGGGCAGCTCCGTCTGCACGGGAGGGTGCATCATGCCGAGCATCGCGTCGATCTCGGCTTGCGTGCTGGCACCGCTCGCCTGTTCCGCCTGCTCCCGATACCGCGCATAGGCCTCGAGGCGATCGCGGAACATGGCGAAGGTGAAGGGCTTCACCAGGTAGTTGACCGCTCCGAGCGCCAGCACCTGCCGCACGATCTCGGAGTCGCGCACCGCCGTGATGGCGATGACGTCGAGCGTCACGCCGCGGCTCCGCAGGTGCCGCAGCACATCGAGGCCAGACCCGTCAGGCATCGTCATGTCGAGCAGGACGAGGTCGAACCGATCGGTCTCCTGCATCGCCATCGTGAGGGCACCGCGCGCTGAACTCGCTTCGCCCGCGACTGTGAACCCCGCGACCTTCTCGACGTATCCGCGATGCAGCTCGAGCGTGAGCGCTTCGTCGTCGACCACCAGCACCCGAATCATGTTGTGCGCTCCGGCAGGGTGATGAGCACGGTCGTCGGTGCGTCGGAGATGTGGATCTCTCCGCCGGCCTGATCGACGATCGATCGCACGAGCGCGAGCCCGACCCCGCGGCCACCGGTCTCAGACGGCTTCGTGGAGACCCCGAACTCGAAGGCCCGATCGATGATCTCCTCGGGGATCCCCGTGCCGCTGTCGCGTACGACGAAGCGCACGCCGTTCGGGGTGCCTGGTCCGAGGCGCACGTTGACCCACCGTGGCTCCGGCCCGGCGGCGGCGGCATCGATCGCGTTGTCGATCACGTTCCCGAGCAGGGTGATCGCGTCCATCGCCCGGAGCGAGGATCGCGGTGTGTTCGGGATGATGTCCGAGATCCACACCACGCCCCGCTCTTGGGCCTGCGCTGCCTTTCCGAGCAGGAGGGCGCCCACCGTGGGATCCCCGTCTCCGGACGCCGCGTGATCCACCAGCATCTGGCTCTGTCTGGAGGTCTCGGCGAGGACCTCGATGGCCTCGTCCGTGCGGCCCAGCTCCATGAGCGCGATCGCCGTGTGCATGCGGTTCCCGTGCTCGTGGGTCTGCGCGCGCAGGGCCTCTCCGAGGGTGCGGATGGATTCGTACGCCAGCACCGCGTCCTGCACGCGAGTCGGCTCGAGATCTCCGGTCACGCGTCGGGTCGCCCGGCGGGCGATGAGCGCGCCGATGAGCCCGGCCACGACCAGTCCGAGGAACCACGCGATCACGATCGGCAGCCGGGAGGCCACCGTCTCCGAAATGCTCGATACCGTGACGCCGACGGCGACCCAGCCCTCGTGCTGCGCGCCATCGAACACCGGTGCGATCGTGCGGACCGAGGGGCCGAGCGTGCCGGTGTACTCCTCGGTGAGCATGCGGGGCTGATCGGGGATGGTGCCGACGTAGGGTTTGCCGATGTTCTCCGCGTCGGCATGGGTGACGCGGACGCCGTCGACCGTCATGATCGTGACGAAATCCACATCGGAATCGGCCATGATCCGCTGCGCGACCGGTTGCAGCGAGGCGGAGGGGTCGTTGCCGCCGAGCGCCGTCACTACTCCCGGGTCGGCGCTGATCGCGCCGGCGACGGCGAGCGTGACATGCTCGGCTTCGGCGCGGACGGTGCGCTGGGAGTCGAGCACGAGGAACACGGCGACGATGGCCGCGAGCACGAGCCCCGTGAGTCCGAGTGCGACGAACACTTTCGTCGCCGTGCTCCGGCTGCTGACCCGTGACATCGCACCTCCTCGTGATCCGTCATCCATCTTGGCCCATCGGTGGGAGATTCGGTCGGGTCCGCGCGCAATCGTTCGCGATCAATACGACCAAAAGGGGGCGGGTGGCCCCGGCCGGAGCCAAGGTGGTTCAGGCGGTAACCACCGCGAAGGTAACAAGGGCGTTGCAGAGGAGCGCGATGATGAGTACGAATCCGGTCAGAACGACGGCGACGGGACTGCCGCGCAGAGGCAAGCGGTGGGACAAGCACACGTGGCTGTACATGAGCGTTATCTTCGCGGTCGTCGCGGGCGCCGTGCTCGGACTCGTCGCACCCGACTTCGCGACGCAGCTTGAGCCCCTCGGGAAGGCGTTCGTCGCGCTGATCAAGATGATGATCGCCCCGATCATCTTCTGCACCATTGTGATCGGCATCGGATCGATCGCGAAAGCCGCGACGGTCGGCAAGATCGGCGGCCTCGCCCTGCTCTACTTCATGGCGATGTCCACCTTCGCCCTCGCGATCGGACTGGTCGTCGGCAACATCATCCACCCGGGTGAGGGCCTCAACATGTCGGGCGCCGAGTACCAGGCCGAGGGTGAGGCGAGCACGACCACCGAGTTCCTGCTCGGAGTGATCCCGACCACGTTCTTCTCGTCGTTCACGGGCGAGTCGGTACTTCAGGTGCTCTTCGTGGCGCTGCTCGTCGGCTTCGCGCTGCAGGGCCTGAAGAGCAAAGGCGCTCCCATCATGACCGCCATCAAGCACCTGCAGACGCTCGTCTTCCGCGTGCTCAGCATGATCCTCTGGGTGGCCCCGATCGGCGCGTTCGGTGCGATCGCTGCGGTGGTCGGCAAGACCGGTGCGGCGGCGATCTGGAGCCTCGGGCTTCTCATGGTCGCGTTCTACATCACGTGCATCGTCTTCATCGTCGGTGTGCTCGGCTCCCTGCTCTACTTCGTGACGCGCGTGAACATCTTCAGCCTCATGAAGTACTTGGGGCGCGAATACCTGCTGATCGTCGGCACTTCCTCCTCGGAATCGGCGCTCCCGCGCCTCATCGCGAAGCTCGAGCACCTCGGGGTTTCGAAGCCCGTGGTCGGGATCACGGTGCCGACGGGGTACTCCTTCAACCTCGACGGCACCGCGATCTACCTGACGATGGCTTCACTGTTCATCGCGACGGGGCTCGGGCAGCCGATGTCCATCCCCGAGCAGATCGGGCTCCTCGTCTTCATGATCATCGCGTCGAAGGGTGCGGCGGGTGTGACCGGTGCGGGGCTCGCCACGCTCGCGGCCGGTCTCCAGGCGTACCGGCCCGACCTCGTGAACGGCGTGGGCGTGATCGTCGGCATCGACCGCTTCATGTCTGAGGGCCGCGCCCTCACGAACTTCACCGGCAACGCAGTCGCGACCCTGCTCATCGGGCGATGGACGAAGCAGATCGACATCGAGCGCGTGCAGAACGTGCTCGCCGGGCGGATCCCCTTCGACGAGTCGCTCGTCTCGGGCGACGGACACGGAGACGACGAGCCCGTCGCACAGTCCGATCTGCAGCTGGAGCCGAAGCCCGAGCCCGAGGCGAAGGCCGAGCCGGTGTCGGAGTCCAAGCCGCAGCCGGAGCGGACGACTGCCGGTCGCTAGTTCCCGATCCGTCCGATGAGGGAGGCGACACCACCGATGACCCGGAAGATCTGCCCGATGATGACGAGCACTTCGAGGACGGCCATGACGCCCTCGAACGTGCCGCCCAGCACGCGCAGGTTCTCCGCGGCGTCGAGGTCGCCAAGATGCTCGAGCTCCCGCTGCCAGGAACGCTCTTGGCGGAACAGGATCGCGTACGGCACCAGCCGTTCGAGGAGGACGTAGCGGTCGAGCTGCGCTTGCGCCACCGGATCATCGCTCGCGGGGGCCTGGGCCACACCCAGGGCCAGGCCCCCGGCGGTCGGTGCCCCTGCCCCGGTCCGAAGCGCGCCCGCGACCGACTCGAGTGCCGCGAGACGACGCTGCTCGCCGAGACGGATGTACTCGCGGAGGCCAGCCAGGTGCCGACGGAGGTCACGCCCCCGGTCCGAGAACCGGGTGATCGGCGGGGGAGCGAGCATCAGGACGCCGAACACCGCGGCGATCACGAGCAGCACCGCGACGGCGCCCATCCACTCGCCCTCGAGCACGGCACCGAGGGCGAGGAACGCCCCGATCAGCAGCGTGGCGAGGAACAGGAGCGAGAGCAGGATCAGATGGGCGCTCGATGGTCTCGAACGCGTGAGCCCTTCGGCGGCCAACCGTTCCCGTTCGGCAGTCAGGAACGCGGTCAGCTGCCGGCGCTGCGTCCGCCGGAATGCGCCCCGACCGCGGAGAAACGCGATGTCGGGCGCCGCGGAGACGCTCTCGACGTGCAGGTCGACGGCGGCGAGCGCGCGGAGCAGGCGCCGTTCCTGTCGCGGGCGGAGCGCTGCGGGTCGCAGCGCGTCGAGGAGCATGCGCTCCTCGCTCGAGAGGGAGGCGCCCGGAGCCGGTGACACCGCGACCGGCCCCCGGGAGCCGCGCGGAGCGAGGATCCTGATCTGCTTCCGGACGGCCAGGTCGACCAGTGCGGCCGCGACGACACGGCGGTCCGCTCGGAGGAGCAGGCCGTGCTCGATGACGCTCCCCGGCGGGGGAACGTACTCGGTCACGAGCGGACGCGGGAGGTGGGAGGCGATCGGGCGGGCGATCGCGACGATCAGGAGCCCGATGAGCGTCAGGCCGGAGCCGATCGCCAGGATGCCGAGGATTACGGACCCGTCCACCATGCGTGACACGGTAGCACCCGGTCAGTGTTCCCGGTGGGCCGAGGGTCAGCCGCGGATCAGTACCCGGTACCGCAGTTGAGGCACTCGGACTCGTCGAACTCGGCATCGTCCATGTCTTGCCCGTAGCCGAAGTCATCGGCGTAGGGCGAGGGCTCGGCGAATGGATCGACGAGTTCGAACCCGCAGGCGGGACAGACGCGCACACGCTCCGTCGTGCCTTCCAGGGCGGTGAGGACCGCGAACATGACGAGGTCCGGCATCTTCCTGACCGTTTTCATGAGCTGCTTCATGCCTCCATCAGAGCAGGCGCAGGTGACGCGCAGGTGACGCGCAGATGCACAGTTCGGGATCGTGCTGCCCAAGCCCGAGGCGGGGTGCGCGGCAACTCAAAACCTGAACATGTGTTCAGATAAATCTCCCAGGTTCATCCTTCATATTGAGCGGCGGAGCGAGTATTCCCTGCACGCTCGATGAGTAATGCACGACGACGTGCCAGGAGGCCAGTATGCATACGAACGAGACAACCGAGGGTCCACGCGAGGGGACACTCGCGCGAGGAAAGCTCGGCACCTTCGACATAGTCTTCTTCGTCGTCTCCGCTGCAGCGCCGCTCACGGTGGCCGTGAGCTCGGCGCCCCTCGCGTTTCTCGTCGGCGGAGTGGGTGCGCCCGGCGCCATGCTGGCGAGTGGCGCAGTGCTGATTCTCTTCGCGATCGGGTTCACCGCCATGTCCCGCTTCGTGAGGAACACTGGCGCGTTCTACGCGTACGCCGCAGCCGGGCTTGGCAAGCCAGTCGGGATCGGTGTCGCGTTCATCACCATCGTCGCGTATGCGTTTCTCTGCATCTGCTTCTACGCGCTGCTCGGGTTCTACGCGAATCTCACCTTCTCCCACCTGTTCGGCTTCGAGCTGCACTGGGGAGTCTGGGCCGCGCTGGCCGTCGCCATCGTCGGATTCCTCGGCTACCGGAGGATCGATGTCGGAGCCAAGGTTCTCGCGGTGCTGCTGACCGCCGAGATCGCGATCCTGCTCGTGATCTCGATCGCCATCGTCGCTCAGAACGGCGCGGCGATCCCCGAGGCCACGGCGGCATCGTTCAACCCGCAGAACGTCTTCTTCGCGGCGGGGGCGAGCGCCCTATTCGTGTTCGGGTTCGGCGCGTTCCTCGGCTTCGAAGGCACGGTGATCTATGCAGAGGAGGCTGATCGTCCGACGCGAACCGTTCCCCGCGCGACGTACATCGCGATCGCCTTTCTCGCGATCTTCTACGCCTTCACCTTCTGGGCGCTGACCGTCGCCTTCGGTGCTGAAGGCGTAATCGCACTTGCCAACTCGGACAATTTCGAGGAGATGATGTTCATCGCCGGCGAGAACGCGCTGGGGGCGTGGGCGGGCATCGTCCTGGAGATTCTCATCGTCACGAGCTTCTTTGCCTGCGTCCTCGCGTTCCACAACGCCTGCGCGCGGTACCTCTTCTCGCTCGGCCGCGAGCGACTGCTGCCGAAGGTGTTCGCGCGCACGCACCCGAAGATGTCGTCCCCGCACATCGCGAGCATCGTGCTCACTGCGATCTCACTCCTCGCGATGGTGATCGGCGCCGTATCTGGCGCGGATCCGTTCTTGGGCATCGGTCTCTGGAGCTACGCGATCGGAGTTGCGGGACTCATCTTCTCTCAGGGCGTCGCAGCCGTCTCCGTGATCGGGTTCTTCTGGCGTGATCGCCGCGGGTACGGCGTCTGGCGAGTCGTTGTGGCGCCGATCTTCGGAGCGATCGGCCTGCTCACCGCGTTTACGGTGATCGTGACCCACTTCGACCTCGTCTCGGGGGTCGAGGGCGGCGTCAACTGGATTATGATCGCCTGTGTGCCGGTGGTGTTCCTCTTCGGGGTCGGCGTCGGTCTCGTGATGAAACGGCGGGCTCCGCGCCGCTACGCGGCGCTTACACAGTCAGTGCGCGTGATCGCCGTCGACGAAGTGGAGGCCAGATGACTCCCACGCCCAAGGGTCGCCTGCGCAGAGAACGGCTCGTCGCCGCGGCGAGCGAGACGATCAGCGAACTCGGAATCGCCGGCACAAGCGTCCGCGCGGTCGCGGACCGCGCTTCCGTGAGCGCCGGCAGCGTGCTCTATCACTTCGAGAGCATCGACCAGCTCGTGGACGCCGCGGTGCAGGGCGCGATCGACGAGTTCAGCGATCGTCGAGCCCGGATGGTCGAGGGTGAGTCAGATCCCGTACTGCGCTTGCGTCGCATGCTCGAGGCGGGCATCCCTGAAACCATCAGCAATGATCTCAGGATCGTGTACGAAGCCTCGTCGATGCTCCGCGAACGGCCGCAGTTCCGCGCCTCTGTGAACGTGCTCATGGAGCGGCAGGTCGCGCTCTACCGCACCGTCGTCGAGGTCGGCACCGCCGTCGGCGCCTTCCGGCCCCGGATGAGTGTGCATGCAATCGCCGAGAATCTCGTCGCGCTCGAGGACGCGTACGACCTCTACCTTCTTGACCCAAGCAACCGCTCCCGCGGACGGTACCTGCGGAACGCTATCGCGTTCGCCGAGATTGCCCTGGACTGCTCGCTCGAGGTTGGTACCGAACCACTCGCACCCGCAGGAGAACCCCGAAAGGACGCGCCGTGACCGATCCAGCATCCCCCCGTGCCCGCGACCTGGGAGTGCCGCTCGACGGCGTGACCGGCAGGTGGAACGCGATCACCGACGTGCCCGGTCTCGAAGTCGGCTTCGAGACGATCGTGCACGACGAGCCGAGTGTCGCGCGGACGGGGGTCACCGCGATCCTGCCCCGGGGCCGCTCGGGGCTCGGGGTCCCCTGCGCCGCGGGAGTAGCTGTGCTCAACGGCAACGGTGAACTTACCGGGCGCTCCTGGATCGACGAGGCCGGACAGTTCCAGACGCCGCTCGCGATCACTAACTCGCACGCCGTAGGGTCAGTGCACCGCGGGATCGACCGGTGGCTTGCCGCGCACGATCCGGGTGCGGCTGCGCAGTGGATGCTGCCCGTCGTGGGAGAGACTTGGGACGGTTACCTCAACGAGATCAATGCCGAAGCGGTGACTCCCGAGCACGCGATGCGCGCCCTCGACTCGGCGGCTTCCGGTCCCGTCGCGGAAGGCAACGTCGGTGGCGGAACCGGCATGAACTGCTACGGGTTCAAGGGAGGCACCGGAACCGCGTCACGCATCGTCGGTGCGGGGGACCGGTCGTGGACGGTGGGGGTGCTGCTGCAGGCGAACTTCGGCTCCCGGGCCGAGCTCCGCGTCGACGGACACCGGCTCGGGCGCGGCTCCGCAGCGGCGTGCCCGATCGAGACGACCGACTGGTTCGCGCACGAGACCGGCGAGGCGGCAGGCGCAACGCCCGGCGCGGGCAGCGTCATTGTGGTCGTCGCGACCGACGCCCCGCTCCTCCCCGACCAGTGCCGCGCCCTCGCCCGCCGGGTACCGCTGGGTCTTGCCCGTACCGGCACGACCGGGAGTCACTTTTCGGGGGACATCTTCCTCGCGTTCTCCACCGCGAACGCTGGGGCGCTGAGGTCGCGCATGGGCACGCCGGCGGCGACGACCGAGCAGCTCGAGGTGCTCGCGTGGGGTGCCATTGATGCTCTCTATAGCGCGGTCGTCGAGGCCACGGAGGAGGCGGTGCTGAACGCTCTCGTCGCGGCGCGCGACATCGAGGGCCGCAACGGTCACGCGAGTTTCGCGATCCCCCACGAGGAGATCCGCGCCGCGTTCGACCACTAGACCCGGTACTCTGCCACTGTGGACGAACGCGTCAAAGCCGCAGCGGAGCGCGCGGAACAACATCCCTCTTTCCGGGTCGCGGCGCGCTGCGGTCACGTCGCGAACGGCCTGGTGCACGGGATCATCGGTGTCTTCGCGCTGATGCTCGCGTGGACGGGCAGCGGTCAGAGCGACCAGTCGCAGGCGTTCCAGACCATCGCTGAGGCACCGTTCGGTGCGTTCGCTCTGTGGCTGCTCGCTGCGGTGCTCGTGGCACTCGGCGTGTACTACGTGGTCAACGGGTTCTCCATCCGCATCAGCGACACGAAACAGCGCTGGTCCTGGCGGATCTCCGAGTGGGGTCGCGCGGTGATCTACCTGGTGCTCGGCTTTGTTGCGGGGAAGTATGCATCAGGATCGCGATCCGACGGGGAGCAGAGTGCCGAGCAGGCGAGCGGCGGTCTGCTGCAGATGCCGGGTGGCCCGTTCCTGCTCGCGATAGCGGGCATCGCCATCGGCATAGCCGGTGTGGTGTTCATCGTGATCGGGGTGCGACGCGGGTTCCGCAAGCGCGTCAAACTTCCGAAGGGGCCCGGCGGTCGTGCAATCGAGGCGCTCGGCGCGTTCGGGTACGTGGCGAAGGGCGCGTCGCTCGGTGTGGTCGGCGGACTCGTCGTGACCGCGGCGATCAAGCAGGATCCCGACGCCGCAGGTGCGCTCGACGCGGCCATCCGATTGCTGAAGGACCTCCCCGCCGGCACCGCGATCGTCACAGCGATGGGGATCGGGTTCCTCGCCTATGCGCTGTTCTGCGTCTTCCGTGCGCGCTACGACAAGCTCTGAACCATTGCCGCCGTACCGCGCCGCCGATAAGGTAAATCTGGTTGTGATCAGAAAGAAATAGCGCGCGCGACAGGAGCACAGGACAGACATGGCTCATCGGGACTTCGTCACTCATCCTCTGGTCCTGCGACGTCTCGACGTTCTCGCCGTGCGGGAGGTGACTCCCCGGATGCGACGCATCACCCTCGGCGGACCAGAGTTCGACGCCTTCGAACGCGACGGCCTGACGCTCGGAGCGTTCCACGCTCCGATGTTCGACGACCACGTGAAGGCGATCTTCGCCGATGAGTCCGAGCTCCCCGACGTCTTGCCGATCCAGCTCGCCCACGGTATCGAGTGGACGGCGGCGCCCGCCCGAGTCGCTCGCGACTACACGCCTCGCCGGGTCGACCATGAGCGCGGCGAAGTCGATCTCGACTTCGTGCTGCACGGCCACGGACCCGCAGCGACGTGGGCCAGAGGTGCGGCTCGCGGCGACGCGCTGTGGGTGGTGGGCCCGAAGTCGTCGCTCGTACTGCCTGAGCGCCTTGACTGGATCGTGCTGATCGGGGATGAGACCGCACTCCCCGCCATCGGGCGGTTTCTCGACGAGCGTCCGACCCCGGCGCCCGCCCGCATCGTCGTCACCGTCTCGCACCCGCGGGCACGGCAGGACCTGGCGCTGGCCGAGGGTGACACGATCGAGTGGGTCGTCGCCGATCCCACGGACCGGGCACCCCTCGAACGCGCGGCACGGCAGGCGATCCCCGAAGACGGCGACGGCTTCTTCTGGGCCGCGGCGGAGAGCCGGACGCTGCTGCCGATCAGGCGTCTCGTCTCGCGCGAGCTGGGGCTGCCGAAGCAGCGCGTCAACATCACCGGGTACTGGCACGCCGAGCACTCGGACGACCAGGCCTCACCCGAGATTCCATCGCCGGTCGCCTGGTTCACGGTGCGGGCGGCGCTGCGGAGCGGGATCCTCGACGACCTCGCCGATCACCCCGGTGCGACACCGGGGGAGATCGCCGGTCGCCGCGGGCTCGCAGCCCCTGCGGTCTCAGCTCTGATGCCGACGCTCGTGCACTACGGGATGGTGGTACCGAGCGGTCTCACCGATGACGGCCTCGCGATCGGGCCGGCGGCCGAAGCGCTGCTCGCCGACGAGCGCGCGCGCGAGGAGTTCGACGGGCACGACGGGGACGTGATGCACGCGCTCGGCGCGCTCCCCGAGGCACTCGCTTCTGGCCGCTCGGCTTGGGAGGCGGCCAGGGGGCGCACGCTCGCGGAGGAACTGGAACAGGACCGCGCGCTGTTCGCCGAGCAGTGCGAAGAAGCCGGCATCCTGCGGTTCCTCGCACCGGCGCTGCTCCGTGACGCGGTCTGGGACGGAGCCGAACGCGTGCTCCTCGCCGGGGCAGGGGCTGCAGAGCTCGCTGATCTTGCCCGCGAGGTGGGAATCGGTGCCGAGCTCAGGCTCGGCGGCAACGAGACCGAGGTCGCCGTCCTCGCCGAGGCTTCAGAGCACGGGGTCCCCGACTCTGGGCCCGAGCTGCCTCACGCCGACCTCGGTATCGCCGCTTTCGCGCTGCGGAACCGGACCGACGCCGAAGCCCGGAACCTGCTCCAGCGGCTCCGCGCGCGCACCGACGTGCTCGTCGTCGTCGATGCGACGTCGCCTGACTCGCTCGATCCGCACGCTCATGAAGAACGGGTGCGCGCCATCGGGGTCAACGGGTCGGGGATGCGGGACGCCGAGGCGATTGCCGGACTCGGACGCAAGACCGGGTGGATCCATGAGCGCACCGTCCCTCTGGGGTGGGGTGTGCAGGCGATGATCCTGCACGGCGCCCACTGACACGACCGCACCGTTCCTCGACTCCCGAACCGAGGATATGCTTGCGGAGCACACCTCGGAACCCACCCCCAGGAGACGCTCATGTCGCAGGAGACCAGCAGCGAACCGGCCCGTGTCGATGTCGGCAAGGGCCTGAACTCCGGCGCGCTCGGCGTCGTCGGATCGACGGTCATCGGACTCGCGTCGACCGCGCCCCTCTACTCGCTTGCTGCGACTCTCGGATACGTGATCCTCGCCGTCGGTGCGCAAGCTCCCCTCGTGTTCATCGTGGCGTGCGTACCCATGGTGTTCGCCGCGTTCGCGTATCAAGAGCTCAACCGGGAAGCGCCAGATTGCGGCACCACGTTCGTGTGGGGCACGAAGGCGTTCGGGCCGGTGACGGGGTGGATCGGTGGCTGGTCGGTGGCGGTGGCGTCCGTCATGGTGCTCGCGAACGTCGGCGAGATCACTGGGCAGTATTTCTGGTTACTGCTCGGCAATGAGGAGTTCGCGGACGACCGGGTCATCGTCGTCGTGACGTCGGTCGTCTTCATGGCGCTCATGACCTTCATCAGTACGATCGGGGTGCAGATCGGCGAGCGCCTGCAGATGGTGCTCATGGCGATTCAGATGCTCGCGATGGCGCTCTTCGGAGGCCTCGCCCTGGTGAACGCCCTGTCGGGTGCGAACCCCGACTCGGTCGCCTTCGACTGGCACTGGTTCAACCCCGCTGAACTGACCTCCTGGTCGGGCTTCATGGAGGCGGTGCTGCTGGCGCTCTTCATCTACTGGGGGTGGGACACCTGCCTCGCCCTCAATGAGGAGACCAAGAACCCGCGGAAGACCCCCGCACGGGCCGCCCTCTCGAGCATCGCCGTGCTCATCGTGGCCTACGTCGGCGTCTCGGTCGCGGTGATGATGTTCGCCGGGTTCGGCGACACGGGGACCGGGCTCACGAATCCGGAGAACCTCGACGACGTGTTCTCGGTGCTCGGTGGCGTCCTGTTCGGGCCATGGGGTTGGTTCCTGCTGCTCGGCGTCATGCTCTCGGCGGCTTCATCGACGCAGACCACCATCCTGCCCACGGCTCGAGGCACGTTGTCGATGGCGGTCTACAAAGCGCTCCCGGCGAAATTCTCCGAGCTGCACCCGAAGTTCAAGACGCCGTGGTTCTCGACCACCGTCATGGGCGCGGCCGCGATCGTCTACTACGTCTCGATGTCGATCATCTCCGAGGATGTGCTCGCCGACTCTCTCACCTCGATGGGCCTCGCGGTGGCCCTCTATTACGCCATCACCTCGTTCTCGTGCGTGTGGTACTTCCGAGCGACGCTCCGTGACAGTGCGAGGAACCTCTGGATGCGGGGCATCTTCCCTGCGCTCGGCGGGCTCATGCTCGGCTACGCCTTCGTCCAGTCGGCGATCGACATGATCAGCACCGACTACAGCGAAACGGTGCTGCTCGGAATCGGTGGGGCTTTCGTCGTCGGTGTGGGAGCGATTCTGGCCGGATTCGTGCTCATGGGCATCTGGTGGCTGCGACCGAACTCGCGCCCCTTCTTCCGCGGCGAGAGCCTGAACCGGGACACACCGGTACTCGTTCCCGACGAGGACTGACGGGCGAGGCGCTAGCCGACGAGACGCGCGATGGCGTTCGACGCCTCTTTCAGTTTCTCCTGCGACATCGTTCCACCTGCTTCGGCGGCTTCGGCGACGCAGTGGCTCAGGTGGTCGTCGAGCAACGCCAGCGCGACGCGCTCCAGTGCTTTCGTCGCCGCGGACACCTGGGTCAGGATGTCGATGCAGTACGTGTCTTCTTCGACCATGCGCTGGATCCCGCGAACCTGCCCCTCGGCGCGTCGCAGTCGCTTCAGGAGGTCGTCCTTGTGGTTGACGTACCCGTGCCCCACGGGGGCGTCCGCTGCCGTTTCCATGGCTGCATCATACACCCCCGAGGGGTATCCATGGGGTGGGCTCAGACCTCGATCGCCCCGATGACCTCTCCGTACGGCGTCTCGCCGACGGGAGCGAACCCCTGCCTCAGGAAGAAGCCCTCAGGGCCGTCCTCACCCCGTTCCCAGAGCACCGTGAGGCGCTCCACGCCGCGACGGCGCGCCTCCTGCACCAGCGCGTCCACGGCGAACGACCCGATACCGGAGCCCTGCTCGTCGGCGTCAACGTTGATCCGCCAGAGCGCGGCGCGGAACTCCTCCTGCGTCGCCTCGGGGTCGAAGTTCGCGTGGATGAAGCCGACAACGCGGTCACCGCGCAGCACGACGCGCTGCCACGCGGACTCCGGAGGGGTGACTGCGGCTGCCGCCGCGTAAGAGACGGGCGTGATGAACTGCTCCTGCCCCGGTTTCAAACCGAGCGCGTTCACGTGCACGATCGTCGCCGCTGACAGTTCTTCCAGTCGTAGCTCGCTCATGTTAGACAGGCTAGCCGCGCAGCCGTGAATCACCAACGGTTCCCCGGCGCTGTCACATGATTGTGATGCTCGGCGATCGGGAATACTGGGTGGAAAACACCTACGTGAAGAACACGTAACTCACGGCTTGGGCGTTCCTGGCCGGGGATATGATCCACTCACGAGGAGTCGCGCACAGCGGAGTGCGCGACCTCTGCGAAGTGAGTGTGGGGACCATGAAGGCGCAGGAACAAGGTGTCTCTCTTCGGCGCAACGGCGAGGAGCAGAGCGGCTGGGTGAGTGCGGCGGAGTGCGCCCCCGACCGACTCGAACGTGTGGTCGAGGCGATGACCCCATCCGGCTCCTCGGTGCTGCTGTTCGGGGAGCCGGGGAGTGGCAAGACCCGTCTTGCGGAGGAAGCCGCGTACGCGCTCGCCGACGCGGGTGACACGGCAACGGATGTCATTCTGCTGCCGTCACCGGTCGGTGAGCAGGCACCGCCGACCGAGATCTTCGGCGAGGTCTTCCCCGACCTGTTCTCCGGAGTGGCCTCGGTGTCGTCGGGGCACGGTCACGGATCCAACGCGAGCCTCGCGCGCCGCGTACTCGAGCTCATCGAAGCGGACGCCGCCGAGGGAGCAGAGCCGGTCATCGTGGCGCCGTCCATCGACCGGTATGCTGCGGCCACGGGTCAGGTGCTCGAGAGCCTCGCTCGATCCGGCGGTGTCCGAGTGATCGCCACGGCGCGGCGCCTGAGCGGTGCAGCCGAGCGGATGGTGCGCCACCCGCGAGTTCAGCGGATCGGCGTCGGCCCGCTCACCCACGCTGAGGCGGCGGTGCTGCTCTCGCGCCTGCTCGAGGGCGAACGGGTCGAGTTTGAGACGCTGCGGCGGTGGTACGCCATCACGGGCGGGAATGTGCACTCCCTCTCCGTGCTAGCACTCGCGCTCGACCGGCAGGGGCTCGTGAAACGCGACCGGGGAATGCTCTGGGAGGAGACCGGCTACGACGGAGTGCCCGAGGAGTTCTTCGCGTATCTGAGTGACACCTGTACCGCGGACGAGCTGCTGACGCTCGAGGCGGTGGCGCTCGCCGAACCCGTTTCGGAGACGGTACTGCTGAAGAACCTGAACACCGAGCACCTCGCGTCGCTCCAGTCCCTCGGCTTCGTCGTGGCTCGTCGCCAGCCCACTGGTGAGACGGCGCTCACCGTGAGTCACCCGCTGCTCGCACAGGCGCTGACGAGTCGACTCCTCCAGACGCAGCGGATGCGGATCAGCGAGGACTTCTACCAGGCGCTGCTCAGCGATCTGGGCGGCGAGGATCCGACGGGTTCGCCGCAGCGTCTCCTGCGACTCGTGTCGCTCGGACTCGAAGCGATGCAGCCGATGCCCCTCACCTGGTTGACCGGTGCGCTCGCCTATCTCAGCGGAGGCCGAGACCTGAAGTTCTCCATGCGGGTGGCTCTGGCGATCGCGGCGCACCCGGAGGCATCACCGCGGGAGGTCGCCGTGGCGGCTTCCCGTGCGAGCCAGTCGTCCCGCTTGCTCGGCGATCGAGACGCGCTGCTCTCCTCCGCCGAGGTGATTCGGGGAGTGCTGCGCCGCGACGATGTCGATGATCTCCCTCCGGCCCTGCGGGTCTCCCTGCACCTCGAACTCGTGACGCACCTCACGCTCGACCAGGAGCAGTACGGTCAGGCGTTCCAGATCATCTCCAGACTCGATCAGGAGGTCGATGCCGACGATGAACTCTCTCGGGAGATGATCGTGACGGCCAGAGCGCAGCTCTTCGGTCGGACGGGGCAGCTTTCCCGGGCGATGCGCGAGTGCCCGGCCATCGAGCCGCTCGGGCGCATGCAGCTGGAGTGGGTGCGGGGCAACGCGCGGGTGATGTCCGCGCTCGTCCTGGTGCAGCAGGGCCGCTTCGGCGATGCGATCCAGGTCGCCGATGAGGCGCGCATGTTCGCCGTGCTCGGAGAGCGGGCGCAACACCATGTCGCCGACCTCCTCACGCTCGTGACCTGCGTCGCGCACCTCTTCTCGGGGGCTACGGAAGCAGCGCGCGAGACGATCGAAGGGCTGCAGCAGCGGGCCATCACCGATCTGAACCAGACCGGGTTCATCGAGAACGGGCTGGCGATGCTCGCGCTCAACGACGGGAAGTGGCGCGAGGCCGCGCAGCGCGCCGCCCGGGTGCGCGACCGATTGGCGAAGCACGACGGGTTCGGCATGCGCCCGCTCTCGGCCGCGATCCTCGCTCTCGCTGATGCGGCGCTCGGAGAGCGCGAGAGCGCGCGGCGAGCCATTCGGGCCGCCGAGGTCGCGCAGCCGGGCACCGGGCAGATGATTCGCGGTCTGGTGCGACTGCTGACGGTCGAGGCGCGCCAGTGGAACGGGGATCCCGACGCCGGAGATCACGCTGCGCGACTCGCCGCGTGGGCGGCGGCGGAGTCGCTGCCGCTCGTCGAACTGCGCGCGCTTCGCGTGGTCGCCACCGCCGAGGGGCGCATCGAGCAGGCCCAGTTGTCGCGCGTGCGAGCGATCGCTCCCGGCGTTGACGCGCCTATGGGCGACGCGCTGCTGGCGTACTTCGAAGAGATTGCGGCGGGCACCCCGGCATGGGAGAGTCCGGCCACCCGATTGCTCGCCGACCTCGGGGTGTGGCTGCCGCTTCCGCGCACCTCGCTCCTCTCCGCCAGAGAGCGCGAGATCGCGCTCCACGCGGCGCTCGGCTACTCGAGTCGATGGATCGCGGAGCGATTCCACCTCTCCACACGCACGGTCGAGACCCACCTGCGACACGTCTTCACGAAGCTCGGAACGACGAACCGCGACGAGCTCCGCGCCTTCTTCCGGAACGGCCGCGTCCCCGCCTGACTGCCGCGCGATGCCTGGCATGAACTGCTCTACGTACGGCTTGCGTAACTTCCCCCATCGCCCCGGATCCTCCTCCCTACCATGAGGCATCCGATCGCTGCATCTGAGGGGTAAAGTTGCGTTCAATCACCGAGGTTCTGACTCCCAGAGCCACTCCCGCGCTGGAGTACCGCAGGCGCTGGGAGCGCCGATACCACTCGCGTCTGGTGGGCACCGATGCCGCCATCGTCTTCGCGGTATCGGCGGTCGGTGCTGCGGTGGTCCTCCTGGCGGGTGGCGACGCTGCATCCGCAGCGCAGGCCGGCGTGCTCGGAGTCGTGTGGTTCGCGATGCTCGCGGCGCTCCGCACGCGGGACGCCGGGATCATGGGCGCAGGCGTCGCGGAGTACCGCGGCGTCGTACACGCCAGCGGGCTCGCCCTCGGTGTTTTCGCTCTCGTCGGCAGCTTGGTCGACTGGATCGACCTCAGGCTGCTCATCATCGTCGTCGCGCCGCTCGGCACGGGAGGCGTGCTGCTCGGACGCTGGCTGTGGCGGAAGTGGCTGCGCCGTCAGCGTCTTCGGGGCCGCCTCCTGAGCCGCACTCTCGTGGTCGGCACGGAAGACGATGCGCGGTATGTGCTCGGCGCGCTGCGCGAAGGCGGAGAGAATGCGATCTTCGTCGTGGGGGTGAGCCTCTTCGGCGCAGACGAGCGGGGCGCCGCACTCATGGGGGATGCGTCGTCGTCCGGCGCGCGGCGCGTGCTG
Source organism: Leucobacter sp. Psy1 (assembly GCF_020096995.1). NCBI lineage: Bacteria > Bacillati > Actinomycetota > Actinomycetes > Micrococcales > Microbacteriaceae > Leucobacter > Leucobacter sp. Psy1. The sequence continues at coordinate 2,703,371 of NZ_CP083692.1, read as the reverse complement.
ACGGTCGGCGAGACCGACTACCCGGTGTTCGGTGAGCCCGAGACGGTTGCGGCGACGGCGGCGCGCATCGGGGCGGACAAGATCATCATCGCGAGTCTCCCGGCGAATTCGCCGAACTACGTGAAGGCGCTTAGCTGGCAACTCGAGGGGACGGCGTCCGAGCTCGTGCTCTCGCACCGCGTCACCGATGTGGTGGGACCCAGGATCTCCTTCCGCCCCATCGACGGACTGCCGCTGCTGCAGATCAAGATTCCGCGTTATGAGGGCGGACAGCACCTGCTCAAGCGCGCTCTCGACATCGTCGTCGCGAGTGCGGCGCTCGGGGCCATCGCGCTGATCGCCCCGGTGGTGGCGCTCTGCATCAAGCTCGATTCCAGCGGGCCGGTGCTCTTCTGGCAGGACCGTGTCGGTCGTGACGGGGAGCGGTTCCGGATGCTCAAGTTCCGTACCATGCACGTCGATGCCGAGGCTCGCCGAGCAGAGTTGCTCGCGCAGAACGAGGGATCGGGTCCGCTCTTCAAGATGCGTGAGGATCCGCGAGTGACTCGCGTCGGTCGCACGCTGCGGCGTCTGTCGCTCGATGAGCTGCCCCAGTTCTGGAACGTGCTCACCGGGGACATGAGCGTGGTCGGCCCTCGCCCGCCGCTCCCCGACGAGGTGACGAGCTACGACGGGACGGTGTACCGCCGGCTGTACATCAAGCCGGGGATCACCGGCCTCTGGCAGGTGAGCGGGCGCAGTGATCTGACCTGGGAGCAGAGCGTGCGTCTCGATCTCAGCTACGTCGAGAACTGGTCCCTCATGCAGGACCTTCAGATCATGTGGCGCACCGCCAGAGTCATGTTTCATCCGAAGGGAGCGTACTGATGACCTTCGTCGTCCCTCCCGCCTGCACCGGCGCCCGCATCGACGGGATCCACGCCGCCACCCACCCATATCTTCCGATCGGCGGCGTTCCGCCGATCGGGTTTCAGACCGGCCTCACCGGGGCGGCAGTCGCACTGGCGCTTCCCCTCGCCTCTGCGCTGTTTCTCGCGTTCGCTGTGCACGCAAGTCGACTGCGGTCCCGCAGCACCGGTGAGGCCTTCTTCGTTCCGGCGTCGGGCGATGCCCGGCAGGTCGGAGTCGAGCCGTGATGCGGCAGGAAGGCGTCGTGCGCCAGGGAGCGCAGCGCATCGGGTATGCGGCGGGCGCATTCGACCTCTTCCACATCGGGCACCTCAACCTGCTGAAGCACGCGAAACAACGCTGCGACGTGCTCATCGCCGGGGTGGTGAGCGATGAGATGCTGCGCCTCGTGAAGGGCGTCGAACCGTTCATCCCGACGCACGAGCGCGCTGAGATCGTCAGCCACATCAGCTTCGTCGACGAGGTCTTCGTCGAGGAGGTCCCGAACAAGATCGACGTGTGGCGGGAAGTCGGTTTCACCCACTTCTTCAAGGGTGACGACTGGCGCGGTACGGAGAAGGGCATCCGGCTCGAGCGGGAGTTCTCGGCGGTGGGGGTCGAGGTCGTCTACTTCCCGTACACCGCGCACACGTCGAGTACGGCGCTGCGGCGGGCGCTCACGGCCGTGTCCGGGGCGCAGGCGATGGGGAGTTGACGGACGCATCGAGCGCTCCGCGCTCGCGCCAGGACTGGAGCAGCGAGCGGAACGCGGTGCCGAGCCACCAGCGGTAGCGGTCGTGATTCCAGCCGATCTGATCGGTGAAGAAGAGGTGGGCCTCCGGGCCGACGATGAGGCTGAGTTCGGCCGCGGCGACGTCGATCTCCTCCGGCGTATCGGCGGTGAGCAATCCGCGGGACACTGTCCAGTCGATGGCGATTCGCATGTCGTGCCGACGTCGCACCCAGAGGTCGTCGACCGCCTCTGAGGCGGCGCTATCGACCTCGGCTGCGGACTGCATCGCGCGCGAGAGCGCTGCGCTGCGTCGATTCGCCTCGGCGATGTAGTCCAGATACCTGCTGAGCGCCTCTTCGGTTGAGGGGAGGCACATGATCTCCCTGAGTTCCACCCGCTCGCTGAGGCTCTCGGGCCACTCGTCCCCGGCGAAGGCCGTCTCGAACGCGGCGATGAGGAGCGAGGCCTTCGTACCAGCCAGGCGTACGGACTGGACGGAGACTCCAGCTTCGCGGGCGATGTCGCGCATCGTCGTCCCGTTGTAGCCGTGACTCGAGAAGAGAGTGCCGGCAGCATTGATGATCCGTGTGCGTGTGCGCGCTGCCTCCGCTTCTCGGAGCGGTGACGAGTAGTTGCGCGCCATGCTGGTCGCCTTTCTGCCGAACTTGAAACCGGCGCTTCACCTCACCTGATGAATATGGTTAGATCAAGTATCTACCCAATTCAACGCCCGGGGGAGGGTGTGATGTCGACATTCCTGCTGGCTGCGACTCCGATCCATGGCCACGTCGGCCCGGTCCTCGAGATTGCAGCTTACCTGCACGAGCGAGGTCACGATGTCACCCTGCTCACGGGCACTCGGTTCCGCGAGACCGTGGAGGGTCGAGGAGTGCGCTTCGCACCGCTCTCCGGGAAAGCGGATTTCGACGATCGCGATGCCGACAGCTACATTCCTGACCGCCTGCGCTACCGGGGAATCCGGAGGGCGCAGTACGAGATCCGCACGATCTTCTTCGAGCCGGTGCCCGATCAGTTCGCCGCGCTCAAGCAGCAGATCTCGCTGATCCAGCCGGACGCGGTGCTCGTCGACAATACGTTCGCCGGTGCGCTCCCGTTCACGCGAGCCGCGCGAGCGACAGCGCCCAGCGAGGGGTTCCAACCGGTGATCGCGGGGCTCGGAGTCATGCCCCTGAGTCAGAGCGATGACGGATTGGCCCCGCACGGGATGGGGCTCCCGCCGGCGCGTACCGCTGTCGATCGGCTGCGCTACCGAGTGCTCGGCGTCATCGCGAAACAGGTGGTCTTCCGCAGCGTGCAGCGCGCCGCGGAACGGGCGCTGGCGCTCGCCGGCATGCGCCTCGACCGACCGGCAATGGACGTCGCACGCCAGTTCGACGTCTTCTTCCAGACGGGTCCGCGCGGACTCGACTACCCCCGTCCCGAACTCTCGCGGAACGTCCTGTACACCGGTGTGCTTCCGCAGGCCCCGACCACCCGGGAACTCCCCGAATGGTGGGATGATCTCGACGGCAACCGTGTGGTGCACGTCACTCAGGGCACCATCGACAATGCGAATTTCGGCCGGCTCGTGCGTCCGACGATCGACGCGCTCGCCGGCGACGACGTGCTCGTGGTCGTGTCCGCAGGCGGCAGCCCGATCTCGGCGCTCGGCCCGCTGCCCGCCAACGTCCGTGCCGCGAGTTATCTCTCCTATGACGCGCTGCTCCCACGCACTGACGTCATGGTGACGAACGGCGGGTACGGGGGTGTGCTCGCCGCGATCTCGCACGGGGTACCCCTGGTCGTTGCCGGCGTGACCGAGGACAAGCCGGAGGTGGCAGCGCGTGTCGCCTGGGCGGGTGCGGGGATCGACCTGCGCGACGGCACACCAGCGCCGGTCACGGTGCGGGACGCCGTGACCCGCGTGCTCGATGATCCGGCGTACCGTGCAGCGGCCCGCGGGCTCGCCGAGGAGGCGGCCAACCGCGACCCGCTCGCGCAGATCGAGCACGAGCTGCAGGTGCGGGTGGCGGCGAGAGCGCAGTAGGCGAGCGCCGTGGCCGCGCGCCCAACGGCCTACGCGTCGCGCAGCGCGAGTCTCGCGAATGCACCCCGGCGAGCGAGGAGTTCGTCGGCGGTTCCTGATTCGACGAGGGCGCCGCGGTCGATCACAGAAACGCCTCCGTGTTCGGCGACCTCGTCGGCCCGGTGGGTGATCTCGATGACCGTCGGGCCTGAGACGTCGCCTCCGGCGTTCGCTCGAGCGCGGAAGCGTGCGACGAGACGGGACCGGACGGTGCGGGCCGTGGCAGCGTCGAGCTGGCTCAGCGCTTCGTCGAGAACGAGCAGCCGCGGTTCGGCGACGAGAGCCCGCGCGAGCGCGACGCGCTGCAATTGCCCACCCGAGAGCGTGGTCCCGCGCTCGCCGACCTCTGTCTCCAGGCCATCGGGCAGCGACTCGGGGCCGAGGCAGACGTCCTGCAACGCCGCTTCGAGCTCGGCGTCGGTGGCGTCGGTCCGTGCGAGCCGAAGGTTCTCGGCGAGGGTGCCTGGGAAGAGGGTGGGGCGCTGATCGACGAGAGCGACTGCCTCGCGCAGCGCTTCGAGGGAGAGCGTAGGGAGCGGTACGCCGGCCAGCCTGATCTCGCCGGCATCCGGATCCCAGGATCGGGTGAGCAGCGACGCGACGGTGGACTTCCCGCTTCCGGAGACGCCGACGATCGCGTGCCAGCCGCCGGCCGCGAACGCCGTCGTGACCTCGGTGAGCGCCGGTGTCCTGGTGCCGGGATAGGTGAACGATACCCCCGCGAACTCGACCGATGCCCCGCCGCCTCCCGGTACAGCGCCGGTGCCCGTGTCGGCGACCGCGGGCGGCGCCTCGACGACGCTGCGCACGCGGTCGCACGCGGCGAAGGCGGCGTCGAGTCCCGTGGCGAAGTCGTCGGTTCCCGCGTTCTTGAACCACAGCCCGAAGAGCACGGCGACCGCAATCACGACGTCCTCGACCGGGCGGCCGCTCAGGAGCAGGGCTGCGAGACAGGCGGCACGCAGCAGGTGCTCGACGGCGAGCCTGATGCCGACCACGCTGCCGAGTCCGCGTTGCGCTTCGGCGAGTGCCGAGTCCGCGTCGGCGAGCGCGGCGAGGCGGGAGTCCTCCGCCTCGAAGGCCAGCACCTCGCGCACGCCCTGCACATCGTCGGCGACGTGGGTGGCGACGCGTCCGCGTTCTTCTGCGATGTCGCGTGAGACACGCCAGGTCGCCGTCGCGCTCAGGAAAGGCAGGAGCAAGGCGACGGTGAGGAATCCGGCGATGAGGCAGGCGAGGAGCGGGTCGACCGCGATCCCGAACCAGACCAGCGTGATGGCCGGTACAACGACTGAGGCGATCACCGGCGGGAACGTATGCGCGAAGAAGACTTCGATGCGGTCGATGTCGCGGGTGGCGCGTTCCGTGAGCTCGGCCGACGCGCGCCCCGACGTCGCTGCGGGAGCCTGGGGAACGAGCCGACTGAAGAAGAGCACCCGGAGCCGCTGCAGCGCGGTGAAGGCGACCCAGTGTCCGGTGAACTGCTCGAGGTATCGCAGTACCGCCTTGACGGCGGCGAGCGCTATCACGGTGAGCGCCAGCCGGATGAGGTGCTCCGACGCTCCGGAGGCGGCGCTGAGCAGTGCCCGGACGGCGATGACGAGGATCGCGACGTTCAGGAGGTTGCCGACGATGCGCGCGAGGGTCGATGCGCCGAGCATCGGGAGCAGGCCGCTCGTGTGGCGGAAGAGCCATGCGGTGAGGGTGCGGCGGCTGGTGACTGGGGAGGTGGGGGTCATCGTGCGGCTCCCGCTGCGTCGAGGTGTTCGACGCGGTCGGCGGCGAGGATCGCTCCCGGCCGATGGGCGATCATGAGGACGGTGCGACCGGAGGCGAGGTGCTCGAGGGTCTGGAGGAACGCGGCCTCGCCGGCGAGATCCACCTGCGAGGTCGGTTCGTCGAGGATCAGGATCGGCGAGTCGCGCAGGATCGCGCGAGCGATCGCGAGTCGCTGGCTCTGCCCGCCCGAGAGGTTTCTGCCCTGCTCGCCGACCGGGGTATCGAGCCCGTGATCGGAGTTGCGGATCTCCGCCTCCAGGCCCGCCTGTCCGAGCGCATCCCAGAGCTCCGCGTCGGTGGCGTGCGGGCGTGCAACACGTAGGTTTTCTGCGATGGTGCCGTGGAAGAGGAACGTGCGCTGCTCGACGACGGAGATCATGCGTCGGATCTCCCGCGCCGGCGTCGTGCGGGTGTCCGCACCGAGGAGGGTCACCCGCCCCGCTGTCGGCAAGAGGTGCGCCTGCACGAGGGCAGAGACGGTGGACTTGCCTGCTCCGCTCGGGCCGGCCAGTGCGACGTGCTCGCCGGTGCGCACCTGGAGAGTGCGGTCGCGCAGCACTTCCTGACCGGGTGTCCAACCTGCCGTGACGCCGTCGAGGGAGATCGCGGTCCGGTCCGTCGCATCGTGGCCCGGCTGAGGTGACGCGGGCTGCTCGGACTCGGCGGAGCCCTGACCTGCAGCCGTGGCACTGCGGGGGGCGCGGGCGAGCTGGCGGCTGATCGCCTGCTCGGCGGCGCGCCCGCCGATGCCGATGTAGAAGAACTGCCCCACGAGGTCGGCCGGGGCGATGACGAGGAGTGCGATCAGGATGACGGAGAGGCCCTCGCCGAGGGAGAGCGCGCCGGCTTCGACGCGGGAGACCGCGGCGAGGGTTGCGACGAGGAGGACGGTGAGGGTGACGGCGGCGTCGATGACGAGGATGAGGACCTGATTGACCGCAAGCACGCGCATGAGGGCGCGGCGCAGGCGCTCCCCGCGATTCGCGAGTTCAACCCCCGCGCGATCGGCGGCCCTCGCCGTGACCAGCGTGGAGAGCCCCTGGATCGATCGCAGGAACTCAGCGGTGAGCTGCGCCTGCGTGCGGCGCTGCGCCGCCCCGGAGGCGCGCACGGTGCGGCGGGCGATCACGACGATTCCCGGTACGAGCACCGCGCCGCCCGCGAGCAGGAGCCCGACCACGGGGTCGATCGCGACCGCCGCGATGATGAGCACCGGTACGGGCGTCGTGAGCGCACCGATGGTGGGCCCGAGGAACGCGCCGCGGTAGCGCGCTGCGCGCTCAGCGGAGCCCGTCGCCAGCGCGAGCAGCGCACCCGAGCGGGACTGGGCGGCGACGAGACCCCCGCGGAACACCGAAGCGACGATGCGCTGCCTCAGGTGGCCCTCGGCGTGCGCCTGCACCCGAGCGGTCACCAGCTTGTCCGTCGCCGAGGTCGCGGCGACGATGGCACCGAGCGCCGCCAGGGCGAGAGCCGCCGCGACCGGGTCGTGACCGGAGGCGAGGGCATCGACGTCCCGCCCGATCGCGATCAGGAACCCGCAGAGGGCCGCGGCTCTCAGCCACGCGAGTCCGACGGCGAGCGCCTGGACGCCGCGGGGCACAGCCGAGCGGACGTCCGGGTGGGTCGGAATTGCAGTGGCACCGGCTCCCGGGTGGCCGGGGCGCGAGTGACCGGGGTGAGGAGTCGAGTGGGGGCCTGGTGGCTGCTGGGACACGCTGAAAGTGTATTCGTCCGATGTGAGCGGGCGCATCTGCGGTCTGGAGGAGGCGGCCGAGCTCGGCCAGGCCGACGGCCGCTCAGATCTCAGGCGGCGGCGGAGCGCAGGCGTGCCGGGACGAGGTACCCGAGCACGGCGGCGGCGACACCGAAGACGCCCGCCAGCACCCAGGGGATACCGGCGTCGAGCATCGCGGCGACCGCGGCGGCGATGAACAGCAACTCGATGAAGGCCTGGCCGAATCGATCCGTGCGGAGCACGGGGCGCGGGGAGAGGAACAGCGCCCACACCACGATCGCGAGAGCGAGGAGACCGAGCCCGGTCAGCACCCCGGGGAAGGGGAGCGGCCACGCGAGGAACCCCCACAGTCCGATGCAGCCGACCGCGATGACGTGTCCGACGGCGCGGAGCAGCTGCAGGGCTGCGGTCGCGCGACTGTGCGGAGCAGTGGCGGGGGCGTGCGTGTCGGCGGGGGTACTCATCGCCCTCCAGTCTACCGCCGCCCCGCGGTTCCTCCGTCCGCCGCGAGCTCAGTCGACGAGGTCGCGCAGGTCGCCGAGCGGGATCGGCTGGGCGATGGGCCGGTTCGCGTTCTGGCGCAGCGAGATCATCGGGTCGTCAGACTTCGCCTGCGGCGCCGAGCCCGAGAGGCAGGCCACCGCGACGCCGCAGACGCGGCCCTGGCACCACCCCATGCCGGCCCGGTTCACGCCCTTCTGGGTGCGCGAGTCGGCCGCATCCATCTCATCGCGGGCGCCGAGGATCGCCCCGGCGGTGACCTCCTCGCAGCGGCACACGACGGTCTCGTCGCGCATGCGCGACTCCCACCCGGGCGGGAGCGGGTGTGCGAGGTGCATCGCCTCGGCGAAGGCGCGCTGCCGACTGATGGTCCGCGCCTCACGGGCCGTGGCGATGGCGCCGGAGCCATCCGTGCCGGTGGTGGTCGCGAGCGCCGCTGCACGCCCCGCCACGGCACCCTCGACGACCGCGAGCGCCGCGCCGCCGACGCCGGTCAGTTCGCCGGCGAGATACAGGCCGGGCACGCTGGAGCGCTGGGCCGCGTCGACATCGGCGACGAGGGATCCATCGACGTCCACCCGTGTCCGGGCGCCGAGGGCGACGGGAAGTTCCAGCTGCGGGGTGAAGCCCCAGCCGAGCCCGACGGAATCGACGCCGTCGATCGTTCGCGCGCTTCCGGGCACTTCGGTCCCGTCGCGACGGACCCGAGCGGTTCGCACCGCCTCAACTGCGGAGTCGCCGAGGATCTCCGTGACCACGGTGCGGGTGCGATACGGGATTCGATGCTTGACGAAGGTCCATGCGTACTCGGCGCCTTCGAGCCCCTTCTCCGGCACCGCGAGCGCGCGGTGCGCGCGTGGCAACCAGCCGGAGAGATCCGCTGACTCGCACACCGCCGCGACGCTGCCACCGGCCTCGACGATGTTCGCGGCGACCGGCAGGAGGAACGGGCCGGTGCCAGCCACGACGAAACGCGAACCGGGGAGTGCGCCATTCTGTTTGATGAACGCCTGAATGCCGCCAGCGGCCATCACACCGGGCAGCTCCCACCCGGGCACCGGCAGCTGCCGGTCGTACCCGCCGGTCGCGAGGACCAGGGCGGACGCGTGGACGGTGGACGGGCCCGTCGTCGTACCGAAGCTCGACGACAGCCGCAGAGTGAAGCCCTGCGGCCGTCGCTGCGCCATCCACACACTGGTGCGGGGCAGATAGGTGATCCGCGACGTATCCACGCCGGAGTCGAAGCGTCGACGCAGGTCGAGGTAGGTCTTCCAGCCGTGGTGCAGCGACCCGTCGTCCCGGATGCCTGCGGCCTCCGACCGGTGCCGCCAGAACTGGCCGCCCGGCTGCTCTGCCGCATCGATGACGGCCACACGGGCACCGCGCTCGGCAGCGCTCGCCGCCGCGGCGAGACCCGCCGGCCCCGCGCCCACGACGGCGACCTCGAAGTGCGGAGCAGGTCCGGTGGGACGGGGCTCTGTCTGGCCGAGGCTCTCGAGGGGCGCGCTCATGCGGCGTCCGTCCCGTCGGCATCACGGCCGGTGCTGGTACCGGTGCCGGCGTCGTGGGTCGTCCGCGGCCCCGATGCCGAGCGCACATCCATGCCCTCGCCGAGCGGGATCATGCAGGCGCGCTGTCCGGACTCTCCGTCGATCTCGACGAGGCAGTCGAAGCAGACGCCGATGCCGCAGAAGAGTCCGCGGGAGCGGCCCTCGCGGGTCGTGCGCCACGAGCGGGTGCCTGTCGCGATCAGGGCCGAGGCGACGCTCGTGCCCGCTTCCGCCTCGAGCGGCTCTCCGTCGAAGGTGCCGCGCACGCGGCTCGTCGCGGCACCGGTGCGCTCCGAACCGTGCGGACTTCCTGCCTGTGGAATGTCGCTCACGCGCTCGCCTCCTCGAAGTCGGTCTGGGTGGTCGATGCGCCGGTCGGTGCGATGGGAGCCTGGGCCCCGCCGTCCCCGAATCGCTCGGGTCGGAAGTGGACGAGTGACATGTCGGGATCGTCGCCGCTCAGCGCCTGCGCGAGGAGCTTCCCGGTTCCCGCAGCCAGCCCGATTCCCGCGCCCTCGTGCCCGCAGGCGTGCCACAGCCCGGGCGCGCGGGGATCCGGCCCGATGACGGGCAGGTGATCGGGGCAGTAGGGACGGAACCCGTGGTACTGCCGCATGATCCTGGTGCGCTCAAGGAACGGGAAGAGCTCGATCGCGTTGGCTGCGATGGTGCGGAGCGCTTCGGTGCTGACGGTGCTGTCGAAGCCGACGCGCTCGCGGCTCGAGCCGATGAGGATCGTGCCGGCGGGAGTTCCCTCGACGACCGGGCTCGCCTGCAAGCCCTCGTCGGAGCTCCCGACGTTGTCGATGTACTCGGCGGCGTAGACCTTGTGAAAGACGCGTGGCGGCAGCGGTTCGGTAACCATGACGAAGCCGCGTCGGGGGAGCACGGGCACGGAGACACCGGCGAGCGCCGCGACGTCGCCGGCCCAGCTGCCGGCCGCATTGACGACGTGCGCCGCCGTGAAATCGCCGCTCGGGGTGCGGGCGCCGACCACCCGGTCGCCGTCGCGCAGCAGGGCGGTGACGGGGGCACGGGTCACCAGGGTGGCGCCCGCTTCGCGCGCGAGCCGGAGCATCTCGGCCGCGGCGAGGATGGGTTGTACCTGACTGTCCTCCGGGTAGAACGCGGCGCCGAGTGCCTGGTCGGTCACGTGGGGCTCGAGCTCCCTGAGCTCGTCGGAGGAGAGCTCGCGAGCCGAGATGCCCGAGGCGCGCTGGGCCGTCATCACCCGCTCGAGTGACGCGAGACTGCTCGGCCGCGATGCGACGATGATGCCGCCCTTGCTCTCGAACTCCCAGAGATGGCCGAACTCGGCGAGCTCGCCCTTCCAGATGTCGAGCGAGTACTGCATGAGTTCGAGCTCGGGGCCGAGCTCCTTGTCGGAGACGAGGATGTTCCCCTCACAGCGCGACGTCGTGCCGCTGACGGGGAGATCGCGTTCGAGCACCGTGACCGAGAGTCCTGCCCTGGCTGCGAAGAACGCGGCGGCGCAGCCGGTGATCCCTGCGCCGATGACGATGACGTCGGTGGTTCTGGTCACGTTGCCTCTCCTGGGGGCGTGTCTGCGGTCGCGGAGTCCTCTGGCGTGCGGCCCTCGCCACCCGTCGCCCAGAGCGACCTGGCGTGCCCGATGTGGCTGCGCATCAGCGCTTCGGCGCCGTCGCCGTCGCCGTCGCGGAGCAGGCGCACGAGCTCGTGGTGCTCGTGCGCCGAAGCCGTCAGGCGACCGTCGTGCGCGAGAGCCGTGATCCCGTAGAGACGGGTGCGGGAACGAAGGGAGGTGGCGAGATCCGTGAGCTGCCGGTTCCCGGCGAAGGAGAGGACGAGCGCGTGGAAGGCGCGATCGTTGCGCAGGTACTCGACGAGGTCTTCGCCGGCGGCGCCCTCCGCGCAGCGGTCGGCGAGTGCGATGAGCTCGTCGAAGGCCTCGTCGGGGATCCGGCCGACGACGTCGTGCATCGTCGGCGGCTCGAGCAGCTGCCGAATCTGGGCGAGGTCGTCGAGATCCTTCTCGCTCATCTGGGTCACCCGGAACCCCTTGTTCTTGACGGTCTCGACGAGTCCTTCACGTGCGAGATCCATCATCGCCTCGCGCACGGGGGTCGCGGAGACGCCGAGCTGCTGTCCGAGCGTCGGGGCGGACACCAGGACACCCTCGGCGAGTTCGCCGGTGATGATGGCGGTGCGCAACTGGTCGAGCACCGTCTCGCGCAGGTTCATCGGACGCTTGAGCTGACTGAGCGTGGGCACTGGATTCCTCCTGAGTTCTGGCGGCGCTACCGGGTGGGCGTGCCCTCGGTGAACACGACCGTCGCGCATACCAGATCCTCCCACGACATGCCGACGCCGGTGTAGACGGCTGGGTGCCCTGGGCGGCGGGTGACGGCCCCGGTCGCGAGGTCGCGGAGGTTGGGCGGCGGATTCGAGACCCATTCCGCTGGCCCGAGCGCGGTCGCGAGGTTCCCGTTCTCACGCTCGGCCGACGCGCGGCCCTCGACGACGAGATCGGCTCGGGTGATGAGCGCGTCGTCGAGCTCGCGGAGGTCGCGCCCGTGCGTGCCGATGGCGACGACGATCGCGGTGTCGCGCACGAGCGAGCCGTCGAAGAGCGGGGTGCTCGCGGTGGTCGCGCAGATGATGATGTCGGCGGCGCGCACCGCTGCCTCGGCGTCGTTCCCTCGGTCGACGATGTCGATGCCGTGGGATGCGAGGTCGCTCTGCAGCTGGGAGACGCGCTCCGCACTGCGGCCGACGACGCCGAAGGTCGCGTCGGGGAAGACGCTGCGTGCGGCGAGCACCGAACCCCGCCCCTGGGTGCCCGCTCCGAAGACGAGAACCTGCGGGCTCGTGGGCACTTCGGCGCCGGCGGGCGCGAGAGCGGCGAGCTGCCGTACGGCACTGATCGCGACCGCGGGGGTGCGGATCGCCGTGAGGCTCGATCCCTCCATGATGGCGGCGGGCGCCAGCGTGCCGGAGTCGAGCAGAATGTAGAGTCCCTGGATCTTCTCGAGACCGCGCGCCGGGTTCTGCGGCGCGACGGTGAGCGCCTTCAGGCCGCTGAAACGCGCGCCCTGGGCGGGCATGAGCAGGAACTCGCCGTCCGGAGCCGGACTGAACAGGCGCGGGCCGTCGAGTTCAGGGTCGACGTCGTTCCGCAGCGCCTCCTCGACGGCGTCCATGGCGCGTGCGAAGGTGAGCGTCTCGAGCACGGCTTCGGCATCGAAGTACGGCAGCGTCACAGGAGGAATCCTTCCGGGAACGGGTCGGTCGGGTCGAGGAAGTACTGGGCGGTCCCCGTGATCCAGGCGCGCCCCGTGACCGTCGGGATCACCGCAGGGCGACCGGCCACCGTCGTCTCGCCGGTGAGGCGGCCGATGAAGCGTGACCCGATGTAGGACTCGTTCACGAAATCGGTGTCGAGCGGGAGCTCGCCGCGAGCGTGCAGCTGTGCCATGCGCGCACTGGTGCCGGTGCCGCAGGGGGAGCGGTCGAACCACCCCGGGTGGATGGCCATGGCGTGCCGTGAGCGCTCCGCCGTCGAGCCTGGTGCCTTGAGGTAGACGTGGTGGCAGTCGCGAATGTCGGCGCGTTCGGGGTGCACCGGTGCGTCGGTCGCGTTGATCGCATCCATGATCGCCAGGCCGGCATCGAGGAGCTCGCCCTGGTTGGCGCGGTCATCGCGCCACTCGATCCCGATCTGCTCGAGGTCCACGATGGCGTAGAAGTTTCCCCCGAACGCGAGGTCGTACGGCACGGTCCCGAGGCCGGGCACCTCGACCGAGGCGTCGAGCCGGTCGATGAACGAGGGGACGTTCGTGATGGTGACGTACTCGGCCCGGCCGTCGTTCACGGCGACGTCCACGACGACGAGGCCCGCGGGAGTGTCGAGGCGGATCGTGGTGACGGGTTCCGTCACCGTGACCATTCCGGTCTCGACGAGGACCGTGGCGACGCCGATGGTGCCGTGCCCGCACATCGGCAGGCACCCGGAGACCTCGATGTAGAGGACGCCCCAGTCCGCATCTGGCCGCGTCGCGGGTTGGAGAATCGCACCGCTCATCGAGGCGTGCCCGCGCGGCTCGGTCATGAGCAGCGTCCGGATGTGGTCGGAGTGCTCCATGAACCAGGTGCGTCGCTCGGCCATGGTCTCGCCGGGCAAGACGCCGACTCCGCCGGTAATCACGCGAGTCGGCATGCCCTCGGTGTGCGAGTCGACCGCGTGGAAGACGCGAGTGGTGCGCATGGTGCTCCTGGGTGTGTTCGTGTGGGAAGCGTGCGGGTGGCTCCGCAGCGGGAAAGGCAGGGAGTGCGTGAGGCGCGATAGTCGGTGCCGGACTGTCGCACCCCACGCTACTCGCGCGGCTTTACTTGTCGTAGCCCTTGGCGGCTGCTGCCTTCGTGTCCGCCACGATGCGGTCGGCGACGTCCTGCGGCAGGGCCAGGCGCGGGGGACGGCAGGGGCCGCCGTACAGGCCGAGCACGTCCATCGAGAGCTTGATCGACTCCACGAACTCGGTCTTGGTGTCCCAGCGCAGCAGCGAGTGCAGGTCGCGGTAGATGGCCTGCGCGCGCTCGAGGTCGCGGACGTCGCCCGAGGTGGCCAGCTTGAAGAGCTCCACCGTCGACTGCGGGATCGCGTTGGGGTACCCGGCGACCCAGCCCACGGCGCCGGCGATGCCGACCTCGAGCACACTGTCGTCGGTGCCGATGAGGATGTCGATGCTCGGGGCGAGCTCCTGGATCTCGTAGATCCGGCGGGGATCGCCGGTGAACTCCTTGACCCCGACCATGTGGCCGGCGTCGTGGATCTCGGCGATGAGATCGGGAACGAGGTCGACCTTCGTGTCGATCGGGTTGTTGTAGCCGACGATCGGCAGGCCGGCCTTCGCGACAGTGGCGTAGTGGTGCTTCACCTGCTCGCGGCTGGCGCGGTAGGTGTTCGGGGGGAGCAGCATGACACAGTCTGCGCCGGCCTCCGCGGCCTGTTCCGCCCACTGCAGCGACTGCAGTGCGCCGTACGCTCCGACGCCGGCCATAACCGAGAAGCCCTCGGGGGCGGCCTCGACGGCGGTGGTGATGACGCGGGCGCGCTCCTCCTCGCTGAGGTTCTGGTACTCGCCGAGCGACCCGTTCGGGGCGATGCCGTCGCACCCGTTGTCGGCGAGGAACTGCACGTGCTCGGCGAACTTGTCGTAGTTCACGGACAGGTCTTCGTTGAAGGGGAGAGCCGAGGCGACGATGACGCCGTGCCAGGGTTTCTGATCGGTCATGGGGTTCCTTTCGCGTGGTGGCGGTGAGCCGGGGAGGTGTGACGAAGCTGTATAAAGTGTGACATTGCACATGGTAGCACGGGTGCGAGTGCTCTGCACGCGCGGCTTCAGCGGGTAGATTCCGGGCTGCGAAGTGCCGAGCGATGCAATGATGCGAGAAGCATGAAGGTGTCCAGCAGATCCGATGCGCTTGCGAGCGCTACTCCCAGGCCCTCCGCCCGCTGGAGGCGGCTCTGGAGGGTGTTCCGGTGTACGCCGATCCGCTCCGCTGCTCGGGTGACCGAACCGCAGCACTCGAGGTAGGCGACGACCGCCGCGATGAGCTCCCTGGCCTGGTCATCGGCAACGAGTCGAGGGAAGAGCACCGCGGCGCAGTGGGCGGCGAAGTCCTCTGGGAGCAGTCTGCTGAGCAGATGCTCGTGGAGTCTTTCGAAGTCCACGATCGGAATCGGGCCCTCGGGATCGGCGAGGCGGGCGGCGAGCCAGGCCTCACGGATCGCCGCTGGTGCCTCCTCCGCGGTCTCACGTTCGCGGGAGACCCCGATCATCGCGAGCCGGGGAGACGCATGGGCGATCCGTCTGCTGATGTCCGCTATCAGGCGCGCGCGGTCCCCGTCCCCGGTCACCGGGACACACCCAACCCACCCCTCCGAAAAGCGGGAGAGGGGGAGGCTTTCGAAACGCTCGGTCCACAGGTGGTGCACCGCCGGTGCGGCTCGGTCGACATCGTCGGCGAGGAGGCAGATCGCGATGTAGCGGCCGCCAAGCGGCCAGGGGGCCGTCCCCGTTGCGGAGTCCACCGGCGGAGCGTCGAACCCGCGGCCCAGGTGAGTGCCGGTCAGCGTCGAATAGGACATGACGGGGAGCGCTGCCTGCAGAGCGCGGAGCCGCGTCTCCGCGAGGAGCGCGCGCACGTGCGGGCCGGCGGTCTCGAGGACGTGTCTGGCGTTGGCCTCCGCGACACCGGCGACGGTGGCGACCAGCGCGTCTCCCGGTGCGCTGCCAAGTCCGAGCGGGACCACTATGCGCGTTCCCCGGCCGATCTCCGAGGCGTCCGCGAGCGTCGAAAGCACCCCTCGGTGAAACACCGTCGTGCCAGCGGTCTCAATCGCGACGCCGGCACCGGCGAGCTCGATCGACACGCAGTCGAGAGCGCCGTCGAGCGTGGTTTCCCTCGAGATCCGCTCGCTGAACGACTGCACCCGTGAGAGCACTCCCGCGCGGGCGACGCCGATCTGCATCGCCATGTCGATCGCGAGTTTCGTCATGTTCTCGTTCGTCGTGAGCAGCGACACGTCCAAGCGCTCCGCGAGCTCTCGCACCGTGCGGGTCGTGCTCTGCTGCGGCACGATCAGTGCGCATGCCTTCCGCTCCCAGGCGTAGCGGAGCGCGGCCGAGATCACCCACCCTCCGCGTGCGACCTCGCGCGTGAGCAGCACGACTGTGTCCGGCCCGACCGTGGCGATCTCCTCGACATCGGTGAGCAGTGCGAGGTCGCGGACCGGGCTCATCGGCGAGGCTAGATGCAGAACATCCAGACCGCGAAGTTCATGCGAGCCCGCGAGGTCTCTGAGGAGCACGGTTCCGGTGAGTGACACGCTTATTTCCTTCCACGGGTCTGCAACCACACGTGCAGCGCGGCGGGACCCACGAGATCGACTGCGGCGGGCGCATACCACTGGGCCGGTGCGGGGAGGACGACGATGTCGAGTTGGTTCCCGACCCAGAGATCATTGAGGCTCGCCACGCTTCCGTCCTCCGGGCGGAGCATGGTGATGATGTCCGGCACGGCCGCGATGACATCTCCGTCGACGAGCAGGAGCAACAACTCGTTCTGAATTTCGATCTGGACGATCCGTCCCTGGCTCTCCTCGATGAGGACGACGGTCGACGGGTTGTCCGGCTGCCCGGGCGGGGCGGGGCGGGAGATCCCGGCGGTGTCGCTCACTCGTGCTCGGATGATACGCCGCACTCCCTCGGCCCGCCGCAGCTCGGCATGCTTCTCCGGAACCGAGATCGCCGCATTCAGCACGCGTCCAATGCGAATCATTCGCGAAACGCTCCCGAGAATTCCGTGCTCGTGGAGGAGCCGGGCGGTCATCGGATACAGCGCGGTCGCCGACCATCCGCCGAACTCTCCGGCAAGTGCGCGGACGAGGCGTTCCGCTCGCAGCGGGTTCTCGACATCGAGCAGCGCGGATTCGCCGTTCGGACCCGTCGCGCCGACCGGCCCGGCGGGGAGGCCGGCCAAAGTGAACACGGACTGGTAGAGCAGCGGGAACACTCGGCCCATCGGGTCGGCGTCGACCACTGGGATGCCGAGCTGGAGAGCGGTCATGGCCGGGACCAGTGCATTGATGTTCGCGCCGGCCAGGGGCATGATGCCGGAGACCTTCTGACCGAGGGCATCTTCGACGAGTTCGAGGCTGGTCGAGAACTCGTCGCCGACTGGACGGAGGTCGGAGAGCGGCAGTCCGTTGTTCACATAGCCCAGTGAAACGACGAGCGCATCTGCAGGGAGATCCGTCACCTCGACGAGGTCGGGCGATTCGCCGGATCTGGCCATGTACGACACGATGCGCGCGGTCTGCTCGTCGCACCACTCGGGGTCCGGGCAGCAGGCGAGGAACATCGCACCTGTCCTGAGATGCTGGATTTCATCGGTACTGAGTCTCATGCGGTCCCCGCCCTGAACGCGACGCCCCGCACCCGGACGGAAACGACGCGGGGAAGCTCGTAGGCCGTGGCGATGACTCGCGACTCGTGGATGCGGACCTCGGAGGGGGCGGCGCCGAACGAAACTAGTCGTGCGCGTACCCGTGCCTCCGCGGTCTCCACTTCCTGATTCATTTCCGACGCGCTGGCGACGCTCAGGGTGCGTTCCTCCCACTCGGTGAGGGGGAGGCGACCTGCACCGATCGCGCGGAGATCCTCATCGAGATGTACGCGGGCGTCGAGCCCGATGAACCCTGGATCGATGCCACCCCGCGCGAGCAGCACCGGGCGTTCGGCTCTGCCGGAGACGTGCTCCTCGGAAGCGGGGAGCACGTGCGCGCTGCGGATCGCGAGATCGAGGCCGTGCGCGCGCGATGGGCCGGCGACGACCGTCGGCACGCCAGAGACGAACTCTCCGAGCGCCTCGCCGTCCGTGTCTGCGACGATGACGCGTCCGTCGCGAACGCCGCAGAGTGCGGCAGCACCCACCAGTTCAGTGGCCTGGCCCGAGATGGCGGAGTGGACCGGAGCGCTCGACAGGCGGGCCAGAGGGGTGCATCCCCCGTCGTTCGTCGCGACGTACATCCGTGCATCGGGAGCGATGTCCTCTGCTGCAAGGGCCAGATTCGTGCCGAGCGCGACGGCTTGGGTGAGGAGCGAACTGTTCGCGAGTGCGGTGGCCTCGCGCAGAGTGAAAGAACTCGCGGGGAAGGCGTGCCCGTATTCGATGCCCGCCGGTTCGGCGTGCTCCAGCAGAATCTCTCCCGCGCGTCGTTCATGCTCGGCGTTCACCACGGAGCCGGCGCCGGTGATCACGAAGCGCTCGCCGGCGGCCGCGGTTACGGCCACCGAGCGGAGAGCGTCGGTGTCGAGCGGGACCAGCTCTTCCCCCAGCGCAGTGTGACCGCCGCGAACGTGAACGACGCGGGTGGCCTCGGGGGAGATCTCCTCCTCGTGCTGCGCGTCGAGTGGTGGCCGTGGTGCGATTCGGATGAGTGTGGTGGTGGGTCGGACGCTCAGATCAAGCAGAGGGCTTGCGTCGAACACGATCGACGTGGGCTCGCCGGCGACTTCCCCACATCGTTCCGACACGGTAGAGAGGGCCCGTCGCAGCGCGGCACGCAGAGTGGAATCCCGACCATCGTGAGGCTCGGGCTCACCGCTGGCGGTGCGGTTTCCGTCCGGCGACATCCACCCGCACGTCACGGAATTCGGCCACAACGCGACACCCACTCGCATATGTGCACATTACTTCGTCCCTGGCCTGTGCACAATGCACAATGCCGGGGAGTACGTGCGAGGTATGTTCAGTCTGCGCTCGCTCAGAGCGATGTTGGCCAGACGACGGAGTACGAACCACATGATTCGAAGCCTTTTGACCCTGCACCCGCTCAGGGAGGACAGTGCCGCCGTGCTCGGCCTGTACCGCGCCGAGCACATCCTTCAGGAATCCCTCGATCTCACCCGGGCGATCTCATCGGAGATCTCGGTCGCGACCGATGGCTCGCACGAGATCCTCGTGTCCGCAGTATGGCCGGACGAGGGGGCGTATCAGGAGTGGTTGGACCATCCGCGCCGCGACCGAATCGGTCCCGAGCTTCGGATGCTGCTGGGCGACGCCGAGATCGGCGCTGCCCGCCTCTTCCGGATCGACCACGCTGTCACGACCACTCCCTGACCCCGCCACTCAGAAAGTAGATTGCAATGAAGCGCATCACTCGTACCCTCGCCGGAGTGGGAGCCATCGCGCTCTCCACCGTGTTCGTCGCGTGCAGCTCAGATGGAACGGGCGGCGACGGAGAATCCCTCACCATAGTCCTGCTCGCCTCCTCTTCGCAGAACGGCTACAACCAGGCCGTGAACACCGGAATCGAGCAGCGGGCGGCCGAGCTCTCCGAGGAGCTCGGCATCACCATCAACACCAAGATCCAGGACGGCCAGTTCGACGCGAACACCCAGCTCTCCCAGCTGCAGAACGTGGGAACGACCGGTCAGGCCGACGGCGTCGTCGTGGTTCCGCACGACGGACCGGGCCTGGGCGCAGCATTCCCGCTCGGCAGCGACATTCCCGTCGTCACGGTGCTCAACCCGATCGGCCCGGACATCTCCGAGATGGAGCCCCAGGTCGACGGCGTCGTCTCGACCATCGCGACACCCCCAGCCGTCGGTGCGACCGCGCAAGCGGAATCGGTGGTCGACTACTGCGCAGACATCGACCCGTGCAAGATCGGACTGCTCGCCGGCCTCCTCAACTCCCCGCTCGACATCGAGCGGATCGAAGCCTGGGAGACGGTGCTCGGCGGACACGACAACATCGAGATCGTCGGGACCGTCGAGGGCGCGTACGACCGGGATCAGTCCCTGTCGGCCGTGTCGAATCTGCTGCAGGGCAACCCGGACATCAGCGGCATCCTGAGCAATGCCGATCAGCAGACGCTCGGCGCCCAGATCGCCCTCGAGAATGCCGGTATTGATCCCGCATCCGTCTTCCTCACCGGAGGCGGCGGGACCACGGAGGCCGTCCAGGCGGTCCGGGACGGCCTGTGGACGAACGACTACCTGAACTTCCCGGTCAGCATGGGTGAGGCCGCACTGGAGCAGGCCGTAGCTGCGATCAGGGGAGAGAACGTCACTGCGGTGATCGACGCGGACTCGCTGGTCGATCTCGGCCCCATCGTCACGCGAGACGACCTGGAGGCCGCGCCCGAGTTCACGGGTGAGTGGAATGGCTGATCAAGAGATCCCGTCGACGCGCGCGGCTTCCGAGGTCGACGCTGTCGAGCTCCGCGGAATCGGCAAGCGCTTCGGGGCCACGCAGGCGCTGAGCAATGTTTCGCTCACCGTACGCCGAGGAGAGATCCACGCCTTCGTCGGTGAGAACGGCGCAGGCAAGTCCACGCTCGGGAAGGTCATCGCCGGGGTGTACTCAGCTGACCAGGGGGAACTCCTCGTGGATGGCGCATCCGTCGGACGGTGGGACCCGGGAACCGCCCAGCGCAGAGGGGTCGCCATGATTGCCCAGGAACTTGCGCTCGTCCCGGATCTGACGGTCGCCCAGAACGTCTTCCTCGGGGCGGAAGAACACCGTTGGGGCATCGAGCGCGGCAACGTGCTCGACCGTTACCGACGCTTGGACGCGGATATCGGGTTTGGCATCGATGGTCGCACCCACGTGCGCGATCTCCGCATCGCCGATCAGCAGAAGGTCGAGATCCTCCGGTCGCTCGCCCGCGACGCGCGAGTGATCGTGATGGACGAGCCAACCTCCTCCCTCACCGCCCACGAGATGCGCCAGCTCGAAGACCTCATGCGGCTTCTGCGCGATCGCGGCTGTTGCGTCATCTACGTCTCACACTTCCTCGATTCAGTGCTCGAAGTGGCAGACCGCATTACCGTCATGCGTGACGGGCGGCGAATCGACACCGTTGCAGCGGCCGCGGTCACCAAACACGACCTGGTCACGGCGATGCTGGGGCGGGAGATGGATCAGGCGTACCCCGAGCGCGCCGCGGGGCCCGCCCAGGCGCAGCCGCCGATTCTGCGGGTCGATCACCTTCGCACCCGGACGGGCGTCGAGGACATGTCGTTCGAGGTGCGACCCGGCGAGATCGTCGGCCTCCTCGGCCTCGTCGGCAGCGGGCGCACCGAGTGCCTCCGCGCCGTCTTCGGTATCGATCCCGTGCTCGGCGGGTCGGTCGTGTTCGATGGGAAGGACTGGACCTCGGCATCCCCGAAGCGGTCCATCGAGGCCGGGTTCGTCTTCGCCTCCGAGGACCGACATCGAGACGGCCTCATCCTGCAACGATCGGTGCGCGAGAACATTGCCCTCGCGAGCCTCGGTGCTCGCTCACGCATGGGTGTCGTTCAGCGCTCCCGTGAACGGGAGACCGCACTCGAGCACGCCAGGGCGATGGAGATGAGACCGCTCGACATCGAATTGCCAGTCAGCTGGTTCTCGGGAGGAAATCAGCAGAAGGCGCTCCTCGGCAAGGCGCTCGCCGCGCGACCGAGGCTCATCGTCCTCGACGAGCCCACTCGAGGCGTCGACGTCGGGGCGAAACGCACGATCTACGAGCTCATCGCGCACCTCGCAGCCGAAGGTATCGCGGTCGTGCTGATCTCATCGGAGCACGAGGAGGTCATGGAGCTCGCGCATCGCGCCTACCTCGTCGCAGGGGGACGGACCTTCGACGAAATTGACCCCCGACACACCACCGTGGAGCAGGTGCTGTTCCGGCTTTTCCACGTGACCACCGGAGAGGAGCCCGCAGCATGAGCGAGGCCGTCAACACCACAGTGACCGAGATGCGGGCCCGCCGAAAGCTCTCCGCACGCGACCTGGTGATCGAGTACGCTGTCGTCATTCTGCTGCTCGCAGTGATCGCTGCGCTCGCCTTGCTCTCACCATCCTTCTTCACGTTTGCGAACATCGTGAACATCCTCAACCAGAACGCGCCGCTGGTGATCATCGCCTCCGCGGGCACCTTCGTCATCGTCTCGGGGAACTTCGACCTCTCCACCGGCGCGATCTACAGTGTCGCCGGCGTCGTCGCGGCCTGGCTCGCAGTGACGCTGGGGAACCCCTGGCTCGCGCTGCTCGCCGCACCGGTGATCGGACTTGTTCTCGGGGCGTTCAACGGCGCGGTGATCACTCGCTTACGAGTGCACTCATTCCTTGCGACGCTCGCGTCATCGATGATCTTCACGACGGTCGCGGTACTGGTCACCGGGGGAAGCTTGATCACCGTCACGACTCCGGGTTTCACCGCTCTCGGCCGCGATCGTATCGGCGGCATCTTCATCGCAGTGATCGTCATGATCGTCGTCGTCGCGGGAATGTGGTTTCTCCTCTCGAGGTCGGTGTTCGGGCGTCACGTCTACGCCGTCGGCGGCAACGCCGAAGCCGCCGAGCTCTCGGGGATCAGGGTGAATCGGACCCGCGTGATCGTCTTCATGCTGAGCGGCCTCGCGGCAGGGAGCGCCGCCGCGATCGGCGTCTCGCGTATCGCTTCAGGTCAGCCCCTGGCGGGGGCGGGGCTCGAGCTCAGTGCGATCGCCGCCGTCATTCTGGGCGGCACCAGCATCTACGGCGGAGTCGGAGCGGTGTGGAGGTCGGTTGCGGGCGTGTTCCTGATCGCGCTCATCGGCAACGGATTCGACCTACTGAATTTGAACCCCCAGCTCAAGGACATGGTGACGGGTTTCATCATCCTCGCTGCGGTGGGACTTGCCGCCGCGGACCGGACGAGACGCTGAGCGCATCAGCGCCGACCCGTCACCTCACATCTCGACCACTATGGGAAAGGAATCCCTCGCATGCCCGAAAACGTTCGCATCGCCATTGATGTCGGCGGCACATTCACCGATGTGGTGAAACTGGTGCCGGAGACCGGCGAACTTCGCTTCGAAAAAGTCCCCACTACTCCGGATGAGCCGACCTCCGGGGTGCTTGCCGCGTTCGAGAAGGCGGATGCCGATCTCGCGACCGTCACCACGTTCAACCACGGCAGTACGCTCGGCCTCAACTCGCTTCTGACGCGGTCCGGGGCGAGGATCGCGACGATCGCGACGCGCGGCTTCCGTGACGTGTACCTGCTCGGCCGGACCGACCGGAAGGTCATGTACGACTTCTCCTATCGCAAACCCGAGCCGCTACTCGAACGATACGACACCTTCGAGGTCACGGAGCGGAGTTCGGTCTCCGGTAGCGTCGTCACGCCATTCGACGACGCCGATGCTCGTGAAGTCGCCCGTGAGATCGCGCACCGCGGCTACACCGCCGTGGCCGTCGGATTCCTCCACTCGTACGCGAACCCGGCACATGAGCGTCGCATGCGCGAGATCCTCGAAGAGGAAGCGCCGAACGTCGAAGTGACGCTGTCTCACGAGTTGTCCCGCGAATACCGCGAATACGAACGGACGAGCACGGCCGTGCTCGATGCCTATATCAAGCCCATCATGCGCAGCTACCTCCGCGCACTGGAGGACGAACTCGCGAAACGCGGCTTTGATGGGCGGTTCCTCATGTCGAGATCGGGAGGGGGCGCGATGACCGCCTCCGCTGCTCGGGAGCAGCCGGTAAATCTCATCCTTTCAGGGCCAGCGGGCGGAGTCGTCGGCGCAGCGGCGTTCGCGAAGCTCATCGACCGTCCGAACCTGATCACCATCGACATGGGGGGTACAAGTCTCGATGCCTCACTGGTGCTCGAGGGTGAGCCGGTGCGATACCACGGGGCGGAATTCGAGGGATTGCCGATCAACACGCCCTCCCTCTATATCCACACGATCGGGGCAGGCGGGGGTTCACTCGGCTATCTGGACGACGCTGGTGCCCTGCAGGTCGGGCCCAAAAGCGCCGGTGCGCTGCCCGGTCCTGCCGCATACGGCCGCGGCGGAACGCAGCCGACGTTCACCGACGCCGCGCTGGCGATCGGGTATCTGGGTGCGGATACGCCGCTGGGAGGCGAGCTCACCCTCGACCGCGACCGTTCGATCACCGCGCTCGCGCCCATCGCCGAGCAGCTGGGCCTCTCGGTCACCGAGCTCGCCAGGGGGATGATCCAGATCTCGAACACGAAGATCATGGGAGCCGTGCGCGCGATCACGATCGAGCTGGGGCACGACCCGCAGGACTTCGCGCTGCTCTCATTCGGAGGCGGAGGGGGCTTGGTCGCCGTTGATGTCGCCCGTGAGCTGGGCATTCCCGAGGTGATCGTGCCCCCAGGGCAGGGCGCGTTCTCGGCGCTCGGCATGCTCATGGCCGATGTGCAGCACGACTCCTCTCGCACGAGCATTCAGCCGCTCGACGACCTCGACTCGCAGGCCGTCCACGAACTCTTCGCCGGAATGGAAGCGGAAGCGACTGAGACCTTGAAAGCGGAAGGATTCTCACCTGGCCAGATGGAGTTCCGGAGGGTCGTGTCGGTTCGCTATTCGGGCCAGGAACACGCCGTGACGATCGATTTCCCGAGTGGTCAGGGAGACCCGCGCGCTGCCATCAGGGAGCAATTCGACCGGCTCCATCAGCGTCAGTACGGGCACACGATGGACGACCCCATCGAGACGACGACGCTCCGGCTCAACGCAGTGGGAAAGGTGAGCAAGCCCGATCTTCCGTTCGCCGACAAACGTCGCCCGGGTGACGATTACCCCAGGGGTCGCCGCACCGTGATGCAGCCGGGAGATACGGCTGTCGATTACGCGCTGATCGCGCGCGAGGACCTGCGCGCCGGTGACACGGTTGATGGTCCCGCCGTCATCACGGAGCACACGGCGACGACGGTTCTCCACGCAGGCGATCGCTTACGGGTCGGGAGCTATGGCGAACTCAGCATTTCTATCCAGACCGCGACGAAAGGGGCCTGAACATGGCTGATGCAATCACCACCGAGATCATCCGACACGGTCTGCTCGCGGCCGCTGAGGAGATCGCCAGAAATCTCTGCCGCACCGCCTACAACACGGTCGTGTACGAGATTCACGACTACGGCATCGGCATTCACGACGCGAACGGCGACGTGGTGGCGGATGCGCCGGGAATCGCCGTGTTCACGAGGGGGAACGACGCCGGAATCAAACACTCCATCGAATTCCTCGGAGCGGACTCTATGGAGGCGGGTGACGTGTTCATCATCAATCACCCCTACTGGTCGAGCGCTCACACGCTTGATCCGCTGGTGTTCGCCCCGATTCATTTCGACGGGCAGCTGATCGGCTTCGCCTCGTGCCGTGTCCACATCACGGACTTGAATCAGAAAGATCCCGGGTACGTTCTCGACTCCACGGATAAGGCGCAGGAAGGGTTGGTGATGCCCGCCTCGAAGCTGTATCGACGCGGCGAGCGGAACGCGGACGTCTTCAACATCATCAGGTTCAACAGCCGGACCCCGAAGCACACGATCGGCGATATTCAGGCGCAGGTGTCCGCCTGCGTCACCGGCGTGAAGCGGACGCAGGAGCTCGCCGAGAAATACGGTGTGGAGACCCTCGGCGAGTCGATGCGGACCATCAACGAGCACGGCGAACGGCTCGCGCGCCTTGCGCTCGCGAAACTTCCGCGCGGATCCTGGTCGGCGACCGACTATCTCGATCACGACGGGATTGACCTGGACACGCTCGTCAAGATGCACTGCACCGTCACGGTGACCGATGACGAGATGATTGTCGACTGGACGGGGAGCGCAGAGAACGTCCGCGGACCGATCAACCTTCCGCCCGGACAGACGGAAGCGCTGTCGAGCCTCATCTTCAAATCGCTCACGACCCCCGATTCGCCCGTTGTAGCCGGCAACTTCGCTCCTCTGAGGGTCGTAACGGTACCCGGTTCGGTGATGCACGCCGTCGAACCGATGCCGACGTTCACCCTCTGGACAGGACTTCTCGCAGGCGAAGTCATTCTGAAAGCGCTGGCCCAGGGGATGCCCGATCGCGTGCCGGCCTGCTCTGGCGGAGACGTCTGCTCAATGATGGGTCTCGGCGTAAACCCTCGCACGGGGGACTTCTGGCAGGAAGCCACCAATGAGGCGGTGGGCTACGGCGGCTCCGCGACGCATGACGGCGAGGACGGCATCATGCATCTCTCGGAGCCGGGCTGCCGGAACAACCCGGTCGAGGTCCTCGAAGCAAAGTCCTCGATGATCATCGACCACTACGGGTACCGTCCGGATACCGGAGGCGCCGGTCGATTCCGCGGAGGTGTCGGAGTGAGCCGCACGTATAGGTTCACCGCACCGGCCACCGGGATCTGCCTGGTCTACAAGACCCGGACGAGTCCGTGGTCGATCGATGGTGGTCTCGAGGGGAGCCCGAACCGCGTCGTCCTCAACCCCGGCACTCCGCGCGAGGTCGTGCAGGGCGGGAGCTACAACCAGTTGGACGCAGGCGAGGTCCTGGTGAATCAGACCGGTGGCGGCGGCGGGTACGGAAATCCGTTCGATCGCGACCCCGCGGCGGTGGCCAGGGACGTCCGCAACGGCTTCGTCTCCGCGCTTGCGGCACGAAGCGACTACGGCGTCGCGGTCCGCCCCGACTACACGATCGACGAAGCGGAGACAGCGCAGCTGCGCGGCTAGAACCGTGCGGCCGGAGCGCGAACTCCGCTCCGGCCGCATCTCTCGGCAATATCGGATGAACCCCAGGAGTGCAGACATGAAATCAGACCGCTCGATCACGATCCGTCAGGCGCGAGTGTGGGACGGGAACGAGGTGGGATTCTCCTTGCGTGACCTGCACATCGTCGACGGGATCGTCGCGGATGCGCCGGACCCCGGTGCCGAGTCGTTCGACGGTCGGGGCTTCTGGGTGCTTCCAGGACTCATCGACAACCACTTCCACGCCTACGCCACGAGCATGGACGGGTTCGAGAATGAACGCGGACCGCTGAGTTTTGCGGCGGTGAACGGCGCTGCGCGTCTCGGTAAAGCGCTTCGCCGCGGCTTCACCACGGTGCGCGATGTCGCGGGAGGCGACATCGGGCTGCTGCGCGCGAGGGACACCGGAGTGATCACCGCTCCGCGGTACTTCTTCACCGGGCCCGCTCTGAGCCAGACCGGTGGACACGGGGACCCGCGCTCGGAGCACGTCGACGTCTGTTTCAGTCACGGGCACATGTGCGAGATCGTCGACGGTGTCGATGCGCTACGTGTCGCCGTCCGCGAACGGTTGCGCACCGGAGCGCACGCGATCAAGGTGATGACCTCGGGTGGCGTCTTCTCGCTCACGGACCCGCTGAGCGTGCCGCAGTACGCGCCGGAGGAACTGCAGACGGTGACGGCGGAGGCTGCGCGCCGGAAGAGCTACGTTGCGGCGCACGCCTACTCGCCCGAGGCGATCATGCACGCGATCGAGAACGGGGTGCGCACCATCGAGCACGGGAATCTGCTCGACCGGAAGACCGCTAGGGAGATGGCCAGGCGCAGCGCCTACCTGGTTCCGACTCTGGCCGCATACGACGCGATGAGCCGCCGCGGTGCGGGCCTCGGGCTCAATGAAGTGTCGCTCGCGAAGAACGAGGAGGTCCTCACTCGCGGACAGGAGGCGATCCGCATCGCGCTCGATGCCGGGGTGCAAGTCGGATTCGGCAGCGACCTCATGGGAGATCTCGAAGACGACCAGCTCCGGGGTGTCCAACTGCAGGTCGAAGCCTCCGGTGCAGAGGCAACGCTGCACGCCATGACGGTCGTCAACGCAGAGATCCTGGGTGACCGTGCGCTCGGGCACCTGCGCCCCGGTGCCTACGGAGACGCCGTCGTGCTGTCCCAGGACCCGATGTCCACCCCGTCGGCGCTCTGGTCGCCTGAAGCGCGCGAGGCCGTGCTGCTCGCTGGACGACGAGTCGAGTGACCGTACGCGATGAGGCGGTCGGGCGCTGTCCCGGCCGCCTCATCGCCGATGCCGCGATACCGGTCGACTGGCTCAGCGTCGCGCCGCGTCGCCCCAGGTCTTCGAATCTCCTGCGGGGGAGCGTCGCTGCGGCACTCCGAGCGGATTGTCATCGCGCAGGGCAATCGGCAGCAGTGCCTCGGGTGCGCTCTGGTAGGCGACGGGGCGCACGAACCGCTGAATCGCGGCGCTGCCCACCGAGGTGCTGGAGTCGTTGGTCGTCGCGGGCCAGGGTCCGCCGTGCTGCATCGCGGGGGTGACCGCGACACCCGTCGGCCAGCCGTTGAAGAGCACGCGACCCACCTGCTGGCTCAGCGCTGCGACGAGCGCGGCGAGGTCTGCCCGGTTGTCGGTCGACCCCGCGGCCTCCTCGGCGCTCAGGTGCACCGTTCCCGTGAGGTTCCCCGCGAAGAACTCGGGAAGGAGCGAGGCGAGGTCGGTTCCCGCAGGCGTCTCGACGATGATCGTGAGGGGTCCGAAGGCCTCCTCGATGAGTGCTTCGTGGTTCCGGCGGAAGTCGTCGAGCGAGACGGCGACGATGGTCGCGGTGACCCAGCCCTGTCCGTCATCGTCGAATCGGACGCCACCGTCGGCGATCACCCGCACGCCATCGGCTGCGAGGATCTCATCGCGTCGGTCGGCGAACCCCGAGGCGATGCGCGGGCCGAGCATCCGGTGCTCCGGGATATCCGCGGCGGCCGCCGCGATTGCAGTGTCGAGGTCGTGCCCCTCCGGCAGGAAGACGAATCCGGGCTTGGTGCAGAGCTGTCCGGCAGAACCCGACACGCTCGTGACAAGGCCTGAGGCGAGCTCGTCGGCGCGCTCCGCGACGGCGGCGGGGGTGATGAAGACCGGGTTCACACTGCCGAGCTCTCCGAAGAACGGGATCGGCGCGGGCCGTGCGGCCGCGATGTCTGCGAGGCGGCGGCCCGCTGCGATGGACCCCGTGAATGCTCCGGCCTTGATCCGCGGGTCCTGCAGCACGGCGACGCCGTTCTCCTGACCGTGGATGAGGCCGAAGGTCCCCTCCGGCATGCCGGCAGCGCTGAGCGCATCGCTGACCACCTGTGCTGTGGCGTCCGAGAGTTTCGGGTGTCCCGAGTGCGCCTTCACGATGACGGGGCACCCGGCCGCGAGCGCGGCCGCCGTGTCTCCGCCGGCGACTGAGAAGGCGAACGGGAAGTTCGACGCCGCGAAGTTCAGCACCGGACCGAGGGGGAGGTGCATGCGGCGCACGTCGGGGCGCACGCCGAGCGCGTACTCGCTGTCGGCCTCGTCGATGCGCGCGTCGATCTCGTCGCCGGCGATCGCGGTGTCGGCGAACATCCGCAGCTGCACGGCGGTCCGGGTGAGCTCGCCGTTCAGGCGAGCGGTGGTGAGGCCCGTCTCGGCCGCTCCCGTCTCGACCAGGCTCTCGCGGTGCGCTTCGAGTGCGTCAGCGACCGCGACGAGGGCGGCGGCGCGATCGCGGGGAGCGGCGGAAGCGAAGGTCGGTGCCGCGGCCGCCGCGGCTGCGACGGTGCGCTCGAGTTCCGGGGTGAGCGGTTCGTGGGTCAAATGCGACTCCGATCATGTCTCTCAATATGTGACATGCTACAGCGTAGTGGGGGTGTGAGAGATCGGTCAAGCGGGCGCAGGCGGGAGTGCATAGGCTGGTCCCGTGACTGCGAGCATCTACCTCACCTCGGCCGAGGGCCGCTCGGGCAAGAGCGCCGTCGCGCTCGGGGTCCTCGACGCCCTGCTGCCCCACGCGCCGCGCGTGGGCGTATTCCGCCCGCTCATCCGCTCCCGCGACCAGCGCGATCGGGTGCTCGAACTGCTTCTGGCCCACGCCGGCTCCGACGTCGCCTACGACGACTGCGTCGGCGCCACCTACGAGGAGGCGCACCGGGATCCCGAAGCGGCGCTCACCACCATCGTCGCCGCGTACCGCGCCCTCCTCGCGCGGTGCGACGCCGTCGTCACCGTCGGGTCCGATTTCTCCGACGTCGCGGCACCCACCGAGCTTGCGTTCAATGCCCGCATCGCCGCGAACCTCGACGCACCGGTGCTGCTCGTCATCGGCGGGCGTCTCCACGACGAACCCGAGGCGCTCGGCAAATCCACTCCGCGGTCGCCGGCTGAGATAGCGCAGGTCGCGGAGCTCGGCATGAGCGAGCTCCGCGCCGCGCACGTCACACTCGCCGCCGTGATCGTCAACCGGGCCGACCCAGCAGGGTTGGAGGACATCGTCGCGACCGTCGGGGCGGTCGTGCCGAGCGGGGCGCCAGTCTGGGCGATCCCAGAGGATGCCGTGCTCGTCGCCCCTCCCGTGAGCGCGATCATCGAGGCGGTCGACGGTCGCATCGTCCGCGCAAGTGATGATGACCTGCTCGCCCGCGAGGTCACCGACGTCGTCGTCGCCGGCATGTCGATGCCGAACGTGCTTCCGCGTCTCATCGAGGGCGCCGTCGTGGTGATCGCCGCCGATCGCGCCGAGACGCTTCTCGCGGTGACGGTGGCGCACGAGGCGCCCACCTTCCCGACGCTCGCCGCCGTGGTGCTGAACGGCGACTTCGCGCTCGCGCCCGATGTCGAGCGGCTGCTCGACGGCATCGCGGCGTCGCTGCCGGTGATCCGCACCTCCCACGGCACGTTCGACACGGTCCAGCGGATCACCCGTTCCCGCGGGCTGCTGACGCGCGAGTCGCCCCGCAAATTCGATACCGCCCTCGCCCAGTTCCGCTCCCACGTCGACACCGAAGCGCTGCGTGAGCGCCTCTCGGTGCAGCGGAGCAGCACGCGGACCCCGACCATGTTCGCCTACGAACTGTTCGAGCGGGCCGCCGCCGCAGACGCCCACATCGTGCTGCCGGAGGGTGCGGATGACCGCGTGCTCCGTGCCGCGAGCAGTGTGCTCGCGCGCGGGATCGTCCGGATCACGCTCCTCGGCGACGAAGCCGAGGTGCGGCAGCGGGGCTCCGAACTCGGACTCGCACTCGACGATGCCGCCGTGGTGGACCCGGCCACCTCGCCACTCCGTGAGCAGTTCGCCGAAGAGTACGCCCGCCTCAGAGCGCATCGCGGCGTCACCCCGGAGACGGCGTGGGACATCGTCGCCGATGTGAGCTACTTCGGCACGATGATGGTCCACGCCGGGCTGGCGGACGGCATGGTCTCCGGGGCCGCGCACACCACAGCGCACACGATCCGGCCGAGCCTCGAGATCATCAAAACCCGACCGGGGGTCGCTGTCGTGTCGAGCGTATTCTTCATGGCGCTCGCCGACCGCGTGCTGGTCTACGGTGACTGCGCGGTCAACCCGGATCCCGACGCCGAGCAGCTCGCGGCGATCGCGATCTCCTCCGCCGAGACGGCCGAGCGCTTCGGCGTCGACCCCCGCGTTGCCATGCTCTCGTACTCGACCGGGGAATCCGGATCGGGAGCGGACGTCGACAAGGTCCGAGAGGCGACCCGGATCGTGCGCGAATCGAAGCCCGACCTCCGTGTCGAGGGGCCGATCCAGTACGACGCCGCGAGCGATCCGGTGGCGGGCGCGGCCAAGCTCCCCGAATCGGAGGTCGCCGGTCGCGCGACCGTCTTCGTCTTCCCCGACCTCAACACGGGCAACAACACCTACAAGGCCGTGCAGCGCTCGGCCGGGGCGGTGGCCATCGGCCCCGTTCTCCAGGGGCTCAACCGGCCGGTCAACGACCTGTCGCGAGGAGCCACCGTCGAGGACATCGTGAACACGATCGCCATCACCGCCGCGCAGCGCGAGCGCGCGGACGCCGAATAAGGGAAGGGGCCGACGATGCGCACGGTGCTCGTGGTCAACAGCGGATCCTCGTCGATCAAGTACCAGCTCATCGATCCCGAATCGGGTGAGCGCCTCGCCTCGGGTCTGATCGAGCGCATCGGGCACGGCGCCGCCCGCTCCTCCCACCGGCAGGGCGGGGCGACGGCGGACCGAACGGTGGAGGCAGCCGATCACACGGAGGCGTTCCGCGAGATCGTGCGGTCATTCGCGGCAGCGGGATCCCCGTTGCCGACCCTCGGGGTCGCGGCGGTGGGCCACCGGGTGGTCCAGGGCGGATCCGACTTCGTCGGCCCGACGCTCATCGACGACGCGGTCGCGGAGCGGATCCTCGAACTCTCTGAACTCGCTCCCCTCCACAATCCGGCTCACGCCCAAGCCATCGCGGCGGCACGGCTGCTGCTGCCCGACGTGCCGCACATCGCCGTCTTCGACACCGCCTTCCATCAGACGCTGCCAGCCGAGGCGTACACCTACGCGATCGACCTCGCGGTCGCCGATGAGTACGGGGTGCGCCGGTACGGGTTCCACGGCACCTCGCACCAGGTGGTGTCGCAGCGGGCGGCCGAGCTGCTCGGAGAACCCGTGACGGCGCTCCGGCAGATCGTGCTCCACCTCGGCAACGGTGCCTCCGTCTGCGCGATCGACGGCGGCAGGTCGGTCGACACCTCGATGGGGCTGACGCCGCTCGAGGGGCTCGTCATGGGATCCCGCTCCGGGGATATCGACCCCGGTGCGATCCTCCACCTGCTCCGATCGGGCATGAGCGCCGACCAGGTCGACGGACTCCTGAACCAGCACTCCGGGCTGCGCGGGCTGAGCGGCAGCGTCGACATGCGCGACGTGCGGAAGGCCGCGGCTGATGGGGATGAGCGCGCCGCGCTGGCGCTCAGGATCTACGGACGCCGGATCCGGCACTACCTCGGGGCGTACCTCGTCGAGCTCGGCGGAGCCGACACGATCGTCTTCACCGCGGGCGTCGGCGAGAACGACGCGGCCGTGCGCGCCGAGGTGTGCAGCGACCTCGACTGGTTCGGCATCCGCCTCGACGAAGAGCGGAACGCTGCCCAGGACTCGGGACCGCGTGTCATCAGCTCCGATGCCTCGCGCGTCGCGGTGCTCGTCGTGCCCACCGACGAGGAGGCCGAGATCGCACGTCAGGCCTGGGAGTCCGTCGCGCACTGACGGATGTCGGAGCCCACCGATACCATGGTCGGGTGGTCACCGCACTCTACCGCCGCTATCGGCCAGAAGCCTTCTCCGAGATGATCGGACAGTCGCAGGTCACCGAACCCCTCATGACCGCGCTGCGTTCCGAGCGGGTCGGCCACGCCTACCTGTTCAGCGGTCCTCGCGGGTGCGGCAAGACCACATCGGCGCGCATCCTCGCCCGCTGCCTGAACTGCGCCGAGGGTCCCACCGACACCCCGTGCGGCACCTGCCCCAGCTGCGTCGAGCTCAGCCGCGACGGCGGGGGTTCGCTCGACGTCGTCGAGATCGACGCCGCGAGCCACGGCGGTGTCGACGACGCGCGCGACCTGCGCGAGCGCGCCGTCTTCGCTCCGGCACGCGACCGCTTCAAGATCTTCATCATCGACGAGGCCCACATGGTGACGCCTGGCGGCTTCAACGCGCTGCTGAAGATCGTGGAGGAGCCGCCGCCGCACGTGAAGTTCGTCTTCGCGACGACGGAGCCAGACAAGGTGATCGGCACCATCCGCTCGCGCACCCACCACTACCCGTTCCGCCTCATCGCCCCGGCGACGCTCATCGAGTACGTGCAGTCGCTCTGCGACAGCGAGGGCATCACCGTCGAACCAGGCGTGCTGCCGCTCGTGGTGCGCTCGGGCGGGGGATCGGTGCGCGACACTCTCTCGATCCTCGACCAGCTCATCGCGGGGTCCGAGAACCGGACCGTCACCGCGACCCGTGCCGCCGGCCTGCTCGGTTTCACCCACACCGAGCTTCTCGACGACGTCGTGGTCGCGCTCGGAGCGGGCGACTCCGCGGCCGCGTTCACCGCCACCGACCGCGTCGTGCAGACGGGGCAGGATCCGCGTCGCTTCGTCGAAGACCTCCTCGAGCGCCTCCGCGACCTCATCGTGGTCAGCGCCACGACGGTGCAGGGTGCAGCTGCCGTATTCCGGGGTGTACCCGAAGACCAGCTCCAGCGGATGTTCGAGCAGGCCCAGTCCTTCGGACGAGGCGAGCTCTCGCGCATCGCCGACATCGTGAGCGAAGCGCTCGACAAGATGAGCGGAGCCACCGCACCGCGATTGCAGCTTGAGCTCATGATCGCCCGCGCACTCGTCGAGCGCTCGGCTCAGACGGACGGGGGCGGGGGCAGCCTCTCGCAGGCGCTCGCCGCAGGGGGTGCCCAGCCGGCTCGGCAGGCACCGCACCAGACGTCGGCGTCGCCCTCGGTTCAGCCGTCGCCCTCCGTCCCGGCCCCGGCGCCCGAGGCTGCAGCCTCCGCCCCGGCTTCCGCAGCGCCACCGGCGTCCGGGCCGGCGCAGTCATCTGCTCCCGCTCCTGCACAGGCGGCGCCCGAGTCCTCCGAGATGAACGCTGCAGAGGCGGCGAGAGCGGCGCGCGAGTTCCTCCGCACCGATTCAGCTGGCACCGCAGCATTCGGGCGCCCGGTCACCGACGTGCTCGGCATGATGGATGAGCGCGCCGCAGCCGCACCCCAGACGGAGCAGCAGTCGCAGAACCCTTCCTCGGCACCCGCCGATGCAGTGTCAGCGCCGACAGATGCGACGCCGACACCCGCCGGCGATCCTGCGACATCCGCGGACGCCGCTCAGCCGTTGCCTGAAGCCGCGCCTGGTTCCGCAGCCCCGTCCGCGCCTCAGCCCGCTGAATCGCCCGCGCCTGCTGCAGCGGCAGACTCGGGCGGCGACGTCAGCTTCTCCGAACTCGCGGACATGTGGCCCGAACTGCTCGAGGAGATCCTCGAATCCGACCGCGACGCCTGGAACGCCGTGCGCGTCGCGGTACCGCTCGGCCTCGAGCGCGACATGCTCACGATCGGGTTCGCGAGCGGCTCCGACCTCAACAGCTTCAAGGCTTCCGGTGCCGGTCCGCTCCGTGAGACCATCCTCGCCGCGGTGGGCGTGCGGGTCCGCTATGTGCCGAAGCAGGTTCCGCCCGGTTCCGTGCCGCCGGCGCAGACGGGCGACAGCTCGGGGATCACGCAGCAGGCCCCTCGTGAATCAGCACAGCGCCCGAGCCCTGCCGCCGAGCCCTCCGGCGACACTGAGGAGCCCCACCGAGGCGGGCCGTCTTCGGCGGACACGCCCCCAGACGCCTCGGCAGCCCCCGCAGCGTCGGGCGGCACCCGCACACCGGGCACGGACCACGCGACGAGCTCCGTCGACGACGTGCTCGCCCGAGCCGCCGCCCGCATCAGCACGCTCCAGGGCGGGGTAACGCCACCGTCAGCACCACCGCGCGCGCAGACGCCCGAGGGCCCCTTGGCCGCTCCCGATCCTGCTCCCGTGCCTGCAGCGGAACCCGCTCCCGCCCCTCCCGCGAACCCCGTCGCCGAACCCCCCGCTGCGGACCAGCGTTCGGCCCCGGCGGCACCCGTGCCCGAGGTTCCGCGCACCGTCGATCCGGATCCCGCGTACCCTGACCCCGACGCGTACGGTGACCCCGATGACGATCCCTACGCTGACGTCGCGGGGGATCCCTATGCCGAACCGGGCGAGCCGGCACGAGCACCGCAGCCCCCGGCCGCGGTGGCTCAGTCCGTGGCCGAGGCTCAGCCCGCCGCGGCGACCCAGTCCGCAGCCGAGGATCCGCCGTCGCCCGCGGAGACCGCCGAGCCCGAGCGGCGTTCCACCGCACCCGCCTTCACGCGGTACGGTGAAGCAGTCGTTCGCGAGGTGCTCGGAGCGAAGTTCATCGAGGAGCGTCCGCTCCCCGTCCGGAGAGAGGGGTAGCCCGTGTACGACGGCATCGTGCAGGAGCTCATCGACGAATTCGGCAGGCTCCCCGGCATCGGCCCCAAGTCGGCGCAGCGCATCGCGTTCCACATTCTGCAGACCCAGAACTTCGACGTCTCGCGACTCTCCGAGCTGCTCATCGAGGTTCGCGAAAAGGTGCGCTTCTGCGAGGTCTGCGGCAACATCACCCAGGAGGAGCGCTGCGCCATCTGCCGCGACCCTCGGCGCGACCAGTCGCTGATCTGCGTCGTCGAGGAGCCGAAAGACGTCGTGGCGATCGAGCGGACCCGCCAGTTCCGCGGTCTCTACCACGTGCTCGGCGGGGCGATCAGCCCGATCGACGGCATCGGGCCCGACGATCTCAGCATCCCGCAGCTCATGACGCGTCTTTCGAGCACCGAAGTGCATGAGGTCATCATCGCGACCGACCCGAACCTGGAAGGCGAAGCAACCGCAGCCTACCTCTCGCGGCTCCTGACCGCCATCGAAGTGCCGGTCACCCGACTCGCCTCCGGCCTGCCGGTCGGCGGCGACCTCGAGTTCGCCGATGAGGTCACTCTCGGCCGCGCGTTCGAGGGGCGGCAGAAGCTCGGTTGACGCTGAGCGCGCCGTGCGGTGCGCTCAGCGTCGATCCGAACCTCACAATCACAGCGCCACGTTCGCTTCGCTACACTTGGCAACGGTGCGTGTCTCGACAGCGACGGAGGTTTCCCAGTGGCATTGATCGTTCAGAAGTACGGCGGCTCCTCCGTCGCCGATGCCGAGAGCATCAAGCGCGTCGCCAAGCGCATCGTTGAAACGCGTCGCGCGGGCAACGAAGTCGTCGTCGCCGTCAGCGCGATGGGGGACACCACCGACGAGCTGCTCGATCTCGCCAGCGAGGTCACCCCGATCCCCGCCCCCCGCGAGCTGGACATGCTGCTCACAGCGGGCGAACGCATCTCGATGGCCCTCCTCGCCATGACGATCAAGGGCATGGGCGCCGACGCCCTCTCCTTCACCGGCAGCCAGGCGGGCATGATCACGACCTCGGAGCACGGGTCTGCCAAGATCGTCGACGTCACGCCGGGCCGCATCCGTGAAGCGCTCGACCAGGGGTCCATCGCGATCGTCGCCGGCTTCCAGGGGTTCAGCCGCGACTCGCGCGACATCACAACACTCGGCCGGGGCGGATCCGACACGACCGCCGTTGCGCTCGCTGCTGCGCTGAACGCCGAAGTCTGCGAGATCTACACCGACGTCGACGGCATCTTCACCACGGATCCGCGCATCGTCCCCCTCGCGAAGAAGATCGACGCCGTCTCCACAGAGGAGATGCTCGAACTCGCCGCATCCGGCGCGAAGGTGCTGCACCTGCGTGCCGTCGAGTACGCTCGCCGGCACGGTGTCGTGCTGCACGTGCGCTCCTCCTTCTCCAGCGAGGAGGGCACCATCGTCTACGACCCCGCCAAGGGGCACCCGAAGGGAGAACAGGTGGAAGAGCCGATCATCACCGGTATCGCCGCTGAGAAGAACGAGGCCAAGATCACGGTGGGCGGTGTGCCCGACGTCCCCGGCGTCGCAGCTCACATCTTCGAGGTCGTCGCGAAGACCAACGCGAACATCGACATCATCGTGCAGAACGTGTCCGCAGCGGATACGAACCGCACCGACATCTCGTTCACGGTGCCCGCAGCCGAGGGGCGTCGCGTCATCGAAGCGCTCGAGCAGGAGCGCGACGGCCTCGAGTTCGAG
The DNA here is from genome assembly GCF_020096995.1 of Leucobacter sp. Psy1. Lineage (NCBI taxonomy): Bacteria > Bacillati > Actinomycetota > Actinomycetes > Micrococcales > Microbacteriaceae > Leucobacter > Leucobacter sp. Psy1. The sequence goes on along the minus strand of NZ_CP083692.1, from coordinate 2,666,248 downwards.
ACGCTCCAGTACGACGACCAGATCGCGAAGGTCGCCGTCGTCGGCGCAGGCATGCGCACCTCGAGCGGAGTCTCCGCTCAGCTCTTCCGCGCACTGTACGACGCGGGGATCAACATCGAGATGATCTCGACCTCCGAGATCCGCATCTCGGTCGTCACCCGAGCCGACCTCATGGAGAAGGTCGTGCAGGTTCTCCACACCGCGTTCGGTCTCGACGCGGACAACGAGGCCACCGTCTACGCGGGCACCGGGCGCTGAGCTCGACCGAACCGCCTCGACCAGACTTTCGAAGGAGCATGAACATGGCAGATCAGGGTGTGAACGTCGCAGTCGTCGGCGCGACCGGACAGGTGGGGGCCGTGATGCGGCGCCTGCTGGAGGAGCGCGACTTCCCGGTGGCGAGCATCCGCTTCTTCTCCAGCGCCCGCTCGGCCGGGACCACGCTGCCGTTCCGCGGCGAGGACGTCACCGTCGAGGATGTGGAGACCGCCGACCCCTCGGGCATCGACATCGCCCTTTTCTCGGCGGGAGGCAGCGCCTCGAAGGCCTACGCGGAGAAGTTCGCCGGAGCCGGCGCGACTGTCATCGACAACTCGAGCGCCTGGCGTCTCGACCCCGAGGTGCCGCTCGTCGTCAGCGAAGTGAACCCCGACGCCATCGCCGACGCCCGCAAGGGGATCATCGCGAACCCGAACTGCACGACCATGGCGGCGATGCCCGTGATGAAGGCGCTCGACGCCGAGGCCGGCCTCGAGCGCCTCATCGTGACGACGTTCCAGGCCGTGTCGGGTTCAGGACTCGCCGGGGCGCGCGAGCTCTCCGGGCAGGTCATCGGAGCTGTGGAGAGCGGGAACATCGAGGGGCTCGTGCACGACGGCAGCGCCGTCGACTTCGTCGCCCCCGAGGTGTACGCGAAGACGATCGCGTTCAACGCGCTGCCGCTCGCGGGTTCCATCGTCGACGACGGCGAGGGTGAAACGGACGAGGAGAAGAAGCTCCGCAACGAGAGCCGTAAGATCCTCGGCCTTCCCGATCTCCTGGTCTCGGGCACGTGCGTGCGGGTACCCGTCTTCACCGGACACTCGCTCTCCATCAACGCCGAGTTCGCGCGGCCGATCTCTGCGGATCGCGCACGCGAGGTGCTCGCGTCCGCCCCGGGTGTCGAGTTGAGCGACGTGCCCACGCCGCTCGAAGCCGCCGGAGCCGACCCCTCGTTCGTCGGCCGCATCCGTGCGGATCAGTCGGCCCCTGAGGGGCGTGGCCTCTCGCTGTTCGTCTCCAACGACAACCTCCGGAAGGGTGCCGCCCTCAACGCGGTGCAGATCGCGGAGCTCGTGGCGGCACGAGCCTAGGATCGGGTGGTGTCAGCGGGCGACTGGCTCGCTGGTGCCCGTCAGTGGTGGGAAGCGCATGTTATCCACCTGGAATAACATGCGCTTCCCACCACTGAGTCGCTCGTATCCGCCCGGGGCCGGTCCAGGTCGCCTGGGACCCGGGCGGACCGGACCGTGCGAGCCTCAGCCGACCTAGCGCGGCGGCTCGAGCGTCAGCAGACTCGCCTCGGGCCGGCAGCAGAATCTCACCGGTGAGTAGATCGACGCCCCGAGACCCGCGCTCACATTGAGGTACGCGGCGTGCTCAGCGTCGAACCACACGCTGAGGCCGCGGGCCTGGTCGGTCGGCAGGTCGCAGTTCGCTGTCAGCGCTCCCGCGAACGGTACGCGCACCTGGCCGCCGTGGGTGTGACCGGCGAAGATGACCGAGGCCTCCTCGTCCAGGAGCGCTCCGAGCGCCTCCTGGTACGGCGCGTGCACCACCCCGAGACGCACCGGCGCGGAGACACCGGCGGCTGGGGGGAGGTTGCCGATGGCGGTCCGCATCGCGGGAATGTCGTGGAAGCTCACGTGGGGGTCGTTCAGGCCGAACAGGTCGAACTCGGTGCCCCGAATGGTGATCCTGGTCGCCGCGTTGTTGAGATCGATGAACCCCTGGTCCGTGAAGGCGCGGGTGATGCGGTCGGTGTCGATGTCCGGTTCGCGGGTGTGCAGTCGGCTCGGCGCCTGCAGGTACTTCATCGGGTTCTTCGCGCGGGGGCCGTAGTAGTCGTTCGAGCCGTAGACGAAGACGACCGGAACATCGGCGGCACCGAACGGCTCCAGAGCTCGCAGCAGGTCTGGCCGTGCCTCGGCGTGCCCCATGAGGTCACCGGTCAGGACGACCAGGTCGGGTGCGAGCTCGACGAGGGACCGCACCCACTCGATCTTGCGGTGCTGCCACGGCGCCAGATGCAGATCGGAGAGCTGCAGCACGCGAACCGGGGCGGCGCCATCGGGGAGCACGGGGAGGGTGTGCCGACGCAGCGTGAAGAGGCGAGGCTCGATGAGCGTCGACCACGCCGTCACGCCGGCGGCGACCACTCCGGCGGTCGCCGCCACGCGGCGGAAGGATCCCGAGGTCACGAGTCGCAGCTCAGGGTCACCTGACTGCTGCGCTTGGCGTCGGACCCGCCGGATGGCGACATCGACGTGATCTCCTCGTTCCGGCAGCTGCCAGGGAGCGAGACGGATCCGAACCCGGCGCTGCGCAGTTCGCGGAGCGCATCGCGTCCGTCCTGCCCCGTGACGTCGGGAAGCTCGGACATCGACCCGTTGCTCCGGTAGAGGCGGATGCTCGAGCCCTGCGGGGCACTGCTGCCTGCCTCGGGGTCCGTGCGCGCGACGCGACCCTCGTCCTCGGAGGAATCGGTGTCGCCACCGTCGCTCACCGTGAACCCGGCGTCCTCGAGGAGCTTCTTCGCGTCGTCGTAGCTCTGACCCGACGTGTCAGGAACCTCCTGGGTCGTCACGCGGAGCGTCGCATCGCCCGGGGAGGGGAACGGGTCTCCACCGTACTCCTCGTCGGCGACGTTCATGATGGCGGGCCAGATGCGCTGATCCGCGGCCATGAGGCCCTCCCAGCCGCCGAACTGCTGGGTGCTCACGTCGCCGGTCACGTTCCCGACCCACACGGCGGTCGACACCTTCGAGCTGCCGCCGACGGTCCAGTTGTCCTTCACGTTGTCGGTCGTTCCGGTCTTGGCGTAGTGGGGAGTGCCGATCGCCGATCTTGCGTGCCCGGCGAGGCCGTTCTCCACCGTGCTCTGGAGCACGTACGCGACACCTGCCGCGACCTCTGGCGCGATGGCGGAGGAACACTGGGAGCCCGTGAAGTTCACCTCTTCACCGTCGGGGTCGAGGATCTTGTCGATCGGAACGGGGGTGCAGACCTCGCCCTCCGAGCCGAACGCGCCGAACGCGGACGCCATGGTGATGGGCGCGATTTCATCGGTGCCGCCGTAGACGGTCGACGGCAGGATCGCGAGATCGCGGGTGCCGTAGTTCGACATGGTGGGGTCGGAGTTCTGCTCTGCGGCGCGGTGCACGCCGAGCTTCTTCGCCGTGTCGAAGGTGTCGCAGAGGTCCATCTGCTGCTGCATCGAGACGACGCCACCGTTGATGGACTGCTCGATGACGTTCTGCACCGTGCGGGTACCGTACTGGCGCCCCTGATCGTTCTGGAACGTCCAGTTGCCGTATCCGTAGACGCCGCCATCGAGACAGTGCGCCGGGAAGTTCTGATACTGCTCGGTCCGACCGTTCGCGTTGACGCTCTGCCGCACCGAATGACCTGAACGGATCCACTCGGTCAGCGTGATCGCCTTGAACGTCGACCCGACCTGGAACCCGCCGGAACCGCCGTACTCGAAGTCGGTGCTGTAGTTGATGCCGGTATACGAGGCATTGTCCTTCGTGACTTCGGGGTCGGCGCTGAAGGTGCGGTTCTGCACCATCGCGAGCACCCGGCCGGTTCCGTTCTCCGTGCTGACGCCGACGCCGCCGATGTCGATGCCGTCCATCGTGGCGGGAACGTTGTCGCGCATCGCCTGCACGCCGGCGTTCTGCATGTCGATGTTGATGGTCGTGTGGATGTCGTATCCGCCGCGCTGGAAGTTGAAGAACCGCTCCTGGCTGGAGTTGCCGAAGCTCGGGTCGTTCAAGATGTATCGCTGGACGTAGTCGCAGAAGTAGCCGAGGTTCATGCGGCTCTCGGCGATGTCACAGCCCGCGGGCCGCGGGGTGATGTTCGGTTCGACGGCGGTCGCCACAGCCTCGTCGTACTGCTCCTGGGTGATCCTGCCGTGGTTCAGCATGGAGCCGAGGATTTTATTGCGGCGATCCTGATTCCGCTCGATGTTCTCAGGCAGGTCGATCTGCAGCTGAGACGGGTTGTTCACGATCGCGACGAGGCTGGCAGCTTCGGCGAGCGAGACATCGCTGGCGTCTTTGCCGTAGTAGTACTGCGCCGCCGACTGAATACCGTAGATCTGGCGGCCGAAGAGGGCAATGTTCAAGTATCCGAGCAGGATCTCGTCCTTGGAGTACTGCTTCTCGATCGAGACCGAGTACCGCATCTCCTTCAGCTTGCGGTCCATGTCCTGCCGCATGGCGTCCTCGTAGGCCGCGTCGCGCTCCTCGGGATCGACGATGGCCTCGGCCTCCTGCACGAGCACGTTGCGCACGTACTGCATGGTGATCGTCGAGGCGCCTGAGAGGTTGCTGCCCATGGCGTTCTGGGCGACCGCGCGGCTCGTCGCGAGCAGGTCGACGCCGCCGTGCGTGTAGAACCGCGGGTCCTCCTCAGCCACTGCCGCGTCCTTGATGTACTGCGAGATCTCGTCCCACTTCACCGGTTCGCGATCCTGCTCGTAGAAGGTCGCGACCTCGACGTCTTTGCCCTCGGAGTTCTTGGCGTAGATCGTCGAAGGCTGCGCGAGCTGACCCGGATTCAGGTGGTCGGGAAGGTTCTCGAACACGTTGATCGCGGAGGAAGCGGCGGCGCCGGTCACCGCTACGATGGGCGTGACCGCTGCGGTGAGCAGCACGCCGGCGACTGCGCTCATCGCGATTGCGCCGAAGACGCCGCTGAGGGCGCCGCCCGCGGTGCGAGGCTTCAGAGAGCGCACTCCCCGGTTTTGAGCGCGCGAAGACTGAGGTGACTGTGGGGCCATACAATCAAGGATAAGCGACATCGCTGACAATCCGCTCGCGTCGCCGAGTGACGACCCGATATCGATTATGGACGGAGAACATCGCGTGACCGAATCAACCGAGGCCGCCGAAGCGCCGCGCTGGGAGTACTTCGTGACGCCGCTGCTGCTGCACAACGAGGCCCAGATCCTGAACAACTGGGGCGCACAGGGCTGGGAGCTCGTGCAGATCATCGAGGGACCAGCCGGCGGGAACGTCGCGTACATGAAGAGGAAGGCGTAAGCGCATGTCAGTGATCGAGGATCGACTCCAGGAACTCGGATACACCATCCCCGACGTTGCGGCTCCCGTCGCGGCCTATGTGCCGGCGTTGCGTCGCGGCAACACCGTGACGACTAGCGGACAGCTCCCGTTCGCGGACGGCAAGCTCGTGGCCAGTGGCAAGGTCGGTGAGGGTGACGGGCTGGTCTCCCCAGAGCAGGCTGAGGAGCTCGCCAGGATCTGCACCCTCAATGCGCTCGCGGCCGCCCGCGGCGTGCTCGGCTCGCTCGACAAGATCAGCCAGGTCGTGAAGGTCACGGCGTTCGTCGCCTCCGACCCCTCGTTCACCGGCCAGCCCGCCGTGGCGAACGGCGCATCGATCTTCCTGGGTCGAGTGTTCGGCGACCTCGGGATCCACGCCCGTTCGGCGGTCGGCGTCGCCGTGCTGCCGCTCGACGCCCCCGTCGAGATCGAGTTCGTGTTCGAGGTCGAGGACTAGGCAGCGGCCGGTCCGCTCACTCGGGCGGACACCCGAAAAGCCGGGTCACCGGTTGCGAGTGCTGTGTCAGCACACCCGCGACCGGTGACCCGGCTTCAGTCGTTTCCGGCGCTATCGAATCCGGTTGCTACGACTTCCGACCGCGAATCTGATCCTGAATGGTCGACATGACTGCGGTATCGGCCAGAGTCTGCGTGTCTCCGACTTCCTTGCCCTCGGCGACCTGCTTCAGCAGTCGGCGCATGATCTTGCCCGAGCGCGTCTTCGGCAGCTCGTTCACAACGAACACCTGGCGCGGGCGGGCAATCGCGCCGATGTGGGCGGCAACGTGCTTCTTCAGCTCGGCCTCGGCATCCTCGGCAGTCATGATCGACTGCTGAGACTTCAAGACCACGAACGCAACAACCGCCTGGCCGGTCGTCTCATCGTCCGCGCCGACGACCGCTGACTCGGCGACCGCGTGGTGCTCCACGAGCGCCGACTCGATCTCCGTCGTCGAGAGCCGGTGACCTGAGACGTTCATGACGTCGTCGACGCGTCCGAGGAACCAGATGTCGCCGTCATCGTCGAGACGGGCACCGTCGCCGGCGAAGTACTTGTCGCCGAACTTCGACCAGTAGGTGTCGATGTAGCGCTGGTCGTCGCCCCAGATGGTGCGCAGCATGCTGGGCCAGGGGCGCTCGACGACGAGCAGGCCTCCCTGGCCGGGCTCGACGCGTTCGCCCTCCTCGTTCACCACGCTCACGGCGATGCCCGGCTGGGCGATCTGCGCGCTTCCGGGCTTCAGTGCCGTGAGCCCGGGAAGCGGGGAGATCATGTGCGCGCCCGTTTCCGTCTGCCACCACGTATCCACGATGGGGGCCTCGTCTCCGCCGATGACCTCCCGGTACCAGCGCCATGCTTCGGGGTTGATGGGCTCGCCCACGGTGCCGAGCAGGCGGATGCTGGACAGGTCGTACTCGGCGGGAACCTGCCGGCCTACCTTCATGCAGGCCCGGATCGCGGTGGGAGCCGTATAGAAGATGGTGACGCCGTACTTCTGCACGATGTCCCACCAGCGCCCCCAGTTCGGCGTCTCGGGGGTGCCCTCGTAGATCACCTGGGTGGCTCCGTTGGCGAGAGGGCCGTAGACGACGTAGCTGTGCCCGGTGATCCAGCCCACATCGGCCGTGCACCAGAAGACGTCGGTCTCCGGCTTGAGATCGAACACGTTGCGGTGCGTGGTGCTCGTCTGGGTGAGGTACCCGCCGGAGGTGTGCACGATCCCCTTCGGCTTTCCGGTGGTGCCCGAGGTGTAGAGGATGAAGAGCGGATTCTCGGCATCGAATCCCTCGGCGGTGTGCTCGCCGTCGTACGCCTGGATCTCGTCGTGCCACCAGAGGTCGCGACCCTCGATGAAGTCGATGTCGTTCTCGCCGCGTTTGACGACCAGAACGTGCTCCACCGAGAGCGGAGAGCCGGTATCGGTGCTCAGCGCGTCGTCGACCGTCGGCTTCAGCGGTGAGACTCTGCCCTTGCGGAAGCCGCCGTCGGCCGTGATGACGAGCTTCGCCTCGGCATCGTCGATCCGCGAGCGCAGGCTGTCGGAGCTGAACCCGCCGAAGACGACCGAGTGGATGGCGCCCACCCGCGCGACCGCGAGCATGGAGATCACTGTCTCGGGAATGAGCGGCATGTAGATCGCGACGCGGTCCCCCTGCCCGATCCCGAGGCTGGCGAGCATGTTCGCCGCCCGCTTCACTTCGTAGGTCAGCTCGGCGTAGGTGATGGTCCTGGTATCACCGGGCTCGCCCTCGAAGTGGAATGCGACGCGATCGCCGAGACCGGCCTCGACGTGCCGATCGAGGCAGTTCGCCGCGACGTTGAGCTTGCCGTCTCCGAACCAGCGCGCGAATGGCGGATTCGACCAGTCCAGCACCTCCGTGAACGGCTGGGTCCAGGTCAGATTCCGGGCCTGCTCCGCCCAGTACGCTTCGGGGTCCTGCGCCGCGCGCCAGTAGATCGACGAGTCCGTGACATTGGCCTGCGCACGGAATGCCTCGCTCGGAGGATACGTCTGCCCCTGCAGTGGATGACTTTCAATGGTGCTGTGCTGATCAGTCATAGATTGCCGTAATCCCATCTCTGTCCTCGGTCAAGGCTCCGTTGCGCCGACCGTCTGCCCGCTAGCGTATCGGCTTTCCCCGCCGGACCGCGCGGCTCTTCGTCCACATCGCAGCTTCTCGACCGTCTATCGGTGGGTTATCCCCATCGAGCGGAGGGGGCGCGCGGAAGCGGATGACGTCCTGCTGAGGTGGAGAGATGTCCGTCGCACCCCCGCCACTGCGCACCAGTCAGCTCCCGCTCGACGCAAAGCGCGCATTCGGTGCGCTCCTCCCGCTGCTCGACGAGCCGGAGGTCCGCGACATCTTGATCCAGGTCTCCGAGCGCCGAGGTCGTTTGTGGGTCGATCGCGGGCGCCGGATCGAGGCCGTGCCCGGATGGACCGTTCCGGCGGAGGCCGTCCGCGGATTCGCGGTCGCGCTGATCGCAGCCGGCGGCCGCCACCTCGACGAACGCCACCCGTGCGCCGACGTCCGCTTGGGAGATGGCATCCGGGTGCATGCCGTGCTGCCTCCCGTAGCGGTGGCGGGTGCCGCCGTCTCGATTCGCGTGCCCCGGGTCGACCGGCTCGACTTCGATGCACTCGTCGCCGGCCGCCTCTGCTCCGATGCGGTTGCGCAAGAACTCGAGGGCGCTGTGCGGTCGAGGCGCAACATCCTGATCACCGGTGGAACCGGGTCGGGGAAGACGACGGTGCTCTCCGCACTCCTCGACTTGGTCCCGCCTGCGGAACGGATCGTCACCATCGAAGACGTCGCAGAACTCCGACCGGCGCACCCCCACAGAGTCGCGCTCGAGGCCAGGCAGGCCAACGCGGAGGGCGTCGGGGAGGTCGGTCTCGAACGTCTGCTCCGAGAGGCCCTCCGAATGCGCCCCGACCGCATCGTGCTCGGGGAGTGCCGGGGGGCCGAGATCGCCACGTTGCTCGCCGCGCTGAATACGGGGCACGACGGCGGTGCGGGCACGCTGCACGCCAGTCGTCTCGCCAACGTGTCCGCTCGCCTGGAATCGCTCGGAGCACTGGCGGGGCTCGACCCGCGAGCGCTCGCGCGACAGGCGTCCTCCGCGATCCACCTCGTCGTGCACTTGGAACGCGCGGACGGGCATCACCGCATCGCCGCTATCGGACATCTCACCGTCGGGCGGACGGGTGAACTTATGACGACCGCACTGTGAGCACCGTCGGGATATCCGCCCTCGTGCGGCGTCTGCGGGGGAACGGCCGGACGGAACGCTTCTCAGCAGCCGCGGCCGCCGCTCGGACCGCGGTGCTGCTCCGGGGTGGTGTCCCATCGGCTCGGGTGTTCGGGGCGCTCGCCGCAGAGGAGCCAGCACTGCACGGTATCCAGGCCAGAATCGTTGGCGGGTCGCCAGTGCCTCATGCGCTCGCCGCCGAGGAGTCCGCTGACTGGAGGCTCCTCGGAGCGGTGTGGGCGGTTGCAGACCGCACCGGCGCACCCCTCGCCCGGACGCTCGAGCAGATATCTGATGCCCTCGAGGGTTTGGAGGCGCTTCGCGAACGCCGGGAGGTTCTGCTCACCGGGCCGCGGATGACGGTCAGGCTCGTGGCGGCTCTTCCGGCGCTCGCCGTGCTGTTCGGTGCGCTGCTCGGATTCGACCCGTTGAGAGTCTTCTTCTCTCCGACGGGCGCTGTGCTCGCGGCGGTCGGCATCGCCCTGCTCGTCATCGGCGTGCGCTGGGCACGGGCGCTCTCGAGGTCCGTCGGCAGCCGGGACCGCGCAGAGGGTCTCGAATTGCTCCTCGTCGAGACCGCGCTCGCCGGCGGCGGATCACCCGAAGCGGCAATCCGGTCCGTCGCCGAGAGCGCCGTCGAAACCCGGGCGACGTGGATCGACCTCGCTCATCTCTGCAGATCGGGATCAGTCCGCACCGTCCTCGCGAGCGCGTCATCGACGGGTGCGCCCGCCGGGCCCATGCTCGTCGCCGAAGCGCGAGCAGCTCGCGTACGAGCGCACGCGGCTCTCGAGCGTGAGGCGGAACGGCTCGGGATCCGAGTTCTGGTTCCGCTCGGCGTCTGCGTGCTTCCCGCCTTCATCGCGCTCGGGGTCATGCCCGTGCTGATCTCGATGCTCGGAGGACTCGACATCGGCTGACGGTGCTGGCGGTGCTGGCGGTGCTGGCGGTGCTGTGCAGCGTGTTGTCCCCAACTCGGTCGAACAGGGAATCAACGGCGGGTCGTGCACAGGAGGGCCGCAACCGCCGCGTCGCGATCGTCTCCGACGCGATGATGAATCTCAAGCACCCACCCACTGGAAAGCAGGTACCACCATGCCGCATCACCCCGCTCCCCTCGACGACTGCACCTCCGACGCGCAGCCCAGCGCGGCGACTCGACGGAGAACAGCGCTCGCGCGGCTCTCCCAGGACGAGCGCGGCGCCGTCACTGCGGAGTACGCGATCATCATCATGGCGGCCGTCGCGTTCGCCGGGGTGCTGGTCGCCATCATGCGGAGCCCCGAGATTCGCGCCATGCTCGTGAAACTCGTCGAGAACGCGCTCGCCGCGGCGGGTTGAGCCGTGCCTATCAGGTGCTTCCGCGACGCTGGTGTGCTCCTGCAGAAGGACGAGCAGGGGACCGTGACCGCAGAATTCGCCGTCGCGCTCCCCGCCGTGCTCGTCGTCCTCGGACTGGTGCTCGGCGGGGTGACGCTGGTGACTCAGCGACTCTCCCTCACGTCCGCCGCAGGCGACGTATCGCGGCTCGAAGCCCGCGGCGACCACGACCTCGCGGCGGCCAGGCTCGAGGCGCTGCCCGGCAACATCGACGTGGAACGGAACGAGACCGGCGGCCTGCTCTGCGTGACGCTTCGAGCGGCACCCGGTCGAGGAATCCTCAGCGAGCTCGCGATCACGGCGAGAGCGTGCGCGGCCCGGAGCGGTGTCGCGGGGGACGCCTCGTGAGCGTTCCCGTCAGCGTCTCCGTCGCAGCGGCCGCGCTCGTGCTCGGAGTCCCGATCATCGTCGCCGGTTCGCAGCTCGAGGTGCGGCATCGCGTCGCCGGGGCCGCCGACGCGGCTGCGCTCGCCGCAGCGGATGCCGCAGCGGGGTGGATCGACGCACCGCCATGCGAAGCCGCTGCGCAGGTGGTGGCCGCGTCTGGTGCGCGCTTGGACTCCTGCGACATCGAGGCCGCGGGAACCGCCGCGCGGATTGTGGTCGCGGCGGGGTCAGGGCTCGGTGAGGTCCGGGGTCGGGCTCACGCCGGGATCGCCGATGACTCCGGGAGCGGTCGTGCGGGGCGCGGGCCCGTCGGTGCGAATGGTTGGGCATGGCCCTCCGACGTCCGAGGGCTGACGCAGGGATTCCACCAGGGGTACTCGATCGACCTGGCCGTCTCGGAAGACGGAGGACTCTTCGCCCCGTATGACGGAGTGATCGTCAGCGCCGGGCCCGACAGCGGAGGAGTGCCCGACGTCTGCCTCGCGAACCCCGGCTGGTGGAGGGGTACGAATCACCTGGTGATGATGCGGCACGATGTCAATGGTCGAGCACTGTTCAGCTCGCACAACCATATCGCCCCTGGGTCGGCGGAGCGCCTCGGCCTCCGCCCGGGCAGCCACGTGGTCGCTGGTCAGAGAGTCGCCACCGCCGGCATGACGGGGTGCACCGAGGGGCCGCACAGCCACTTCACGCTCTCGCGGGCACCTTCCAACGCGGTGTCCGACGTGAACCCGCTGGAATACCTGGGGGAGCCGTGAGCGCGAACTCGAGCAGGCTGCGCATCTACCGGACCGGCTCGCCGCACGATCGTCGCCCACCCCGCCGGGGTCCGGGCCGTGGCCATTCTCAGGACCACCTGTGTAGGGTGTCGATGCAAGAGATATGTACAGGGCGCTGAAATCAAAGGGGTGCCCGGGCGTCACCGGGACCTGATTCCCGAGCCGCCGACGTGAGTGAGGAGTCCCGTGAAGGGCGAGAAGAAGCTCGTAATCGTGGAGTCGCCGACCAAGGCGCGCACGATCAGCGGATACCTGGGCGATGACTATGAAGTGATCGCCTCCGTCGGACATATCCGCGACCTCGCTGAACCCTCGGAACTCCCCGCCGAGCTCAAGAAGGGGCCCTTCGGCAAATTCGCGGTCGACGTCGAGAATGACTTCACGCCGTACTACGTCGTCGGCGAGAACAAGAAGAAGACCGTCTCCGAGCTCAAGCGAGCACTGAAGGGCGCCGACGAACTCTGGCTCGCCACTGATGAGGACCGCGAGGGCGAAGCCATCGCGTGGCACCTGCTCGAAGTGCTGAAGCCGAAAGTGCCCGTGCGCCGCATGGTCTTCCACGAGATCACGAAGGACGCGATCGAGGAGGCGAAAGCGAATACTCGCGACATCGACCTCTCACTGGTCGATGCGCAGGAGACGCGTCGCATTCTGGACCGCCTGTACGGATACGACATCTCTCCGGTGCTGTGGCGAAAGGTCGCGCCGAAGCTATCCGCCGGCCGGGTGCAGTCGGCCGCGACACGTCTGGTCGTCGATCGCGAACGCGAGCGCCTTGCGTTCACGACCGCGGAGTACTGGGACCTCTCCGCCGTCTTCAGTCCCGATGCGGACGCCGCGGACCCGACCGACTTCAGAGCGAAGCTCGTCAGGCTCGGCGCGCAGCGTCTCGCGACCGGTGCCGACTTCGGCGATGATGGCGCACTGAAGTCCAAGTCGGCGAGCGCTGGCGTGATCCCACTCGAACGCGACCGTGCGGAGCGACTGGCGGAGCTCCTCCGCGACGGCGCCCGTGCCGAAGTGACCTCTGTCGAGACGAAGCCGCACACGCGGCGACCGGCAGCACCGTTCACCACGTCGACCCTCCAGCAGGAGGCGTCGCGCAAGCTGCGGTACACGTCGCGTCAGACGATGTCGTTCGCGCAGTCGCTGTACGAGAACGGTCACATCACGTATATGCGTACGGACTCGCCGTCGCTGTCGAAGCAGGCCGTGCAGGCCGCTCGGTCGCAGGCGAGCGAGCTCTACGGGGCGCAGACCGTCCCCGAGAAGCCGCGTGTCTACACCGGGAAGGCGAAGGGCGCTCAGGAGGCGCACGAGGCCATCCGCCCCGCAGGCGACATCTTCCAGCGGCCGACCGCGCTCAAGGGCAAGCTCACTCAGGGCGAGTACGCGCTCTACGAGCTGATCTGGAAGCGGACCGTCGCGAGCCAGATGGCCGACGCCAAGGGCTCAACAGACACCGTCACCCTCGCGGTCGACGTGCAGGAGTCCGGAGCGGAAGCACCGACGCGTGCCGAGTTCACCGCCAGCGGCACCGTCATCACGTTCCCGGGCTTCCTCCTCGCTTACGAGGAGGGTCGCGACGAGAAGCGCGGCGAGACCGAGCAGAATGTCGCACTGCCGCAGCTCTCCGAGGGCCAGCGTCTCGGCGTGCTCGAGCCGGAAGCCAAGGGCCACGAGACGAGTCCGCCGCCGCGGTACACCGAGGCCAGCCTCACGAAACGGCTCGAGGATCTCGGCGTCGGCCGCCCGTCAACGTACGCGGCGATCATCAGCACCATCATGGATCGCGGCTACGTGACGAAGAAGGGCCAGGCCCTCGTACCGAGCTGGATCGCCTTCTCCGTCGTGCGTCTGCTCGAAGACCACTTCTCGGAGCTCGTCGATTACGACTTCACAGCCTCCATGGAGAACGACCTCGACCGCATCGCCGCAGGAGACGCCGATCGAGGCACCTGGTTGGGCGAGTTCTACTTCGGCACCGACGCGCACCCCGGCCTCCGCGGTGTGGTGGACAACCTGGGTGAGATCGACGCGCGCGCGATCAACACCATCAAGATCGACGACGGAATCTCCCTTCGCATCGGCAAGTACGGACCGTTCCTCGAGGTGTTCGACGACAAGTCCGAGGTGACTGAGGGCGGTGAGCTCAAGGCGCGGACGGTCAACATTCCCGATGGCCTCGCCCCAGACGAACTGACGGCAGCGAAGGCTCGCGAGCTCGCTGCAGCCGAGCCTGCCGAGGACCGAGTGGTCGGTCTCCACCCGCAGACGGGCAAGCGGATCGTGGCGAAGAACGGTCGCTTCGGCCCGTTCGTTACGGAACTCCCCGACGAGGGTGAGGAACTGCCCAAGGGGCAGAAGCCGCGGACCGCATCGCTGTTCAAGAGCATGGACCCCGCCACCGTGGACCTCGAAACGGCGGTCGCACTCATCGACCTGCCGCGGGTCGTCGGGGTGGATCCGGAATCCGAGACCGAGATCACGGCGCAGAACGGTCGGTACGGTCCCTACCTGAAGAAGGGGACCGACACGCGAACGCTGCCGAGCGAGGACGCGATCTTCTCGATCGACCTGGCCGGTGCGCAGGAACTGTTCGCCCAGCCGAAGTACGGTGCTCGTCGCGCGTCGAGCGCGCTCAAGGAGTTCGACGCAGACCCGGCGAGCGGCAAGCCCATCAAGCTGCGCGACGGACGGTTCGGCCCCTACGTCACGGACGGCGAGACCAACGCGACCATCCCTCGGGGCGAGAGCGTGGAAGATGTCACCTTCGATAGGGCTGTCGAGCTGCTCGCGATCAAGCGTGCCAAGGGGCCCGCCAAGAAGAAGGCACCCGTGAAGAAGAAGCCCGCAGCGAAGAAGCCTGCCGCGAAGAAGAGCTCGGCGAAGTCCTCGACTGCGAAGGGATCGAGCGCGAAGACGGTCGATCCCGCACGATCGGCAGCCGCGAAGAAGGCAGCCGCGACCCGTGCAGCGAACCGCGCGGCCGCCGAGGCTTCGCAGGGCTGACGGATTCGTCGTGAGTGGACTCTTCATCACCCTCGAGGGTGGCGACGGCGCGGGCAAGTCGACGCAGGCCGAATTGCTGCAGGCGTGGCTCGAAGCGCGCGGCCACGAAGTCGTACGCACCCGGGAACCCGGGGGGACGACGCTCGGCGTCGAACTGCGGAAGCTGCTCCTGCACGGCGATGACGTCGATCCGCGGGCCGAGGCCCTGCTCTACGCCGCGGACCGCGCCCAGCACATCGCGACGATCGTGCGCCCAGCCCTCGAGCGCGGCGCCGTCGTGGTACAGGACCGCTACATCGACTCGTCGCTCGCGTACCAGGGGGCCGGCCGGGTTCTCGACACCGAGGATGTGCGGCACCTCAGCGAGTGGGCGACCGGCGGCTTGCAGCCGCGGGTGACCGCGATCCTCGATATCGCGCCCGAAGACGCCGCTGCCCGTCGCCACGCACGCGGCGGAACCGCGGACCGGCTCGAATCGGAGGATTCGGCGTTCCATGACGCCGTTCGCGCGGGCTTTCTCGCTATCGCCGCGGCTGATCCTGACCGGTGCGCGGTGATCGATGCGACCCTTCCGGTCGACGAAGTCCACGCGGAGATTCTGGCGCGCGTCGCTCCGCACCTCCCGCACTAGCCGTTTCCGGCGTCTACCTGCCGAACAGCCCCTCAGCGATGAACTCGCCCCGGCGTACCCCGCGCGGTACAGCCCACAGGCCTGAGCCGATGTGGCGGATGTACTCGTTCAGCAGGTCCGGTTTCAGTGACCGTTGCACACGCACGAATGATGCGGGATCTCGCTGGAACGAGATGAAGAATAGACCGGCTCCCATTTGGCCGAGATCGTTCGAGCCGTCGACGTAGTTGTAGCCGCGTCGAAGTATCCGCACCCCACCGTTGGCGTCCGGGTGCGCGAGTCTCACGTGAGCGGCCATGTCGATGGTCGGCGAGCCTTCGGTCTGCGCGGCGAAGTCGGGGTCGGCGAATTCGTCGCCTCCGGTGAGCGGCGCCCCCTCCAGCTTCGATCGACCGAATACCCGTTCCTGTTCGGTGAGCGAGCTTCGATCCCACGTCTCGATGGTCATGAGGATCTTCCGCGCCACGAGGTAGGTGCCTCCCCGCATCCAGTCCGGCGCTTCGGAGCCCACCCAGACGTGCCGGGCGAGCGACTCGGTCTCCTCGGCCATGACGTTCATGGTGCCGTCCTTGAAGCCGAAGAGGTTGCGCGGGGTGTCCTGCGAGCGCGAGGTCGAGGACGTTCGGCCGAAGCCGAGCTGGCTCCAGACGAGGTGGGCGCGGCCGGTCGCGATGCGCGCGAGGTTCCGGATCGCGTGCACCGCGATCTGAGGATCATCCGCGCACGCCTGCACGCACAGCGCTCCGCCGCTCTGGGTCGCCTCGAGCAGGTCGAAGGCGAACGAGGGGAGCGGCGCGAACGCGGCGGGCATGCGGGATCGGATGCCGAATGGATCTGATTCCCCATCGTCGCCGACGAACAGCTCACGGCCAAGTCCGAAAGTGAGCGTCAAGTGGCCGGCCCGGAGCCCCTCGGCCTCACCGGTGTCGTCCGGGGGGAGCAGCGGGTTGGCCGGCTCCACCCCCGATCCGACCGGTGCTCCGCGCGTCAGTTGCTCCGCGGCGGTGGTCCAGTCTCGCAGCAGGCTGATCAGGTCGTCCCGGGTCGCGCCGCGAACGAGGGTGAACGAGGCGAAGTGCAGCCGATCTTGCGCCGGCGTGACGATGCCCGCCTGGTGATCCCCGTGGAACGGCACTGAGGAGGACGACCCGGCCCCCGACCCGGCACCGGAGCCACGTTCGGCGGCCAGCCCGAAGCCGCCTAACCCGCCCGCTGCTGCGCCGGCGATCCCGGCGCTGAGCATGCCGAGCAGCCCGCGCCGGGTCGGTCGGACCCCGGCACCGTCCGATCCTGAGCCCGTTCCGGGCGAGTCGTCCTCCCGCACGATGCTAGCCCGAGACGACCGCTGCCGTGAGGCGAGACATCGGCTCGCTCAGAGCACCGAGCTGCGCGGCGAGCGCGTTCCGCTCGTCCTGCGTGACGGTGTCGTAGGAGACGAAGCCGTCATCGTAGGAGCCGTACTCGGCGAGCAGGTCGAGCATCTGGCTGAACTGGTCGTCGAGCTCGTCGACGAGGTCCTCCTCGTCGTTCGCGACGGCGAGATCGCGGACGGTGTCGAATGCGACCTGCGACCCTTCGACGTTCGCCGTGAAGTCGTAGAGGTCGGTGTGCGCGAACTCGTTCTCCTCACCGGGGAGCTTGCCGTCGGGGGCGGCGATCTCGTCGAGCAGGCCCTTGGCTCCCTCGGTGATGTCGGCCAGGGTGAGGGTGAACTCGGGGTCGGCGACCTTGTCCTTCAGCTCAGTCACGTCAGCGACGAGTTGATCGCCGAGTTCCGCGCGCTCCTCGGGGGTGAGCGGCGCGAGGTCCGGGTCGCCGTCGTAGTCCCCGTTCGCCGCGGCCTCGTCGTGCCACAGGTCCATCTCGATCCGGTGGAACCCGGTGAAGGGTAGCCCCTCCTCGTCCGCTCCGGGCTTGCGGTAGTCGATCTTCGGATCGAGGTCGCCGAACTGCTCGGCGGTGGGCTCGATGCGCTCGTAGTTGACGCGGGCGAGCGGGAAGAGGCGCTGCGCCTCCTCGTCGTCGCCTGACGCGTACGCCTCGATGAACTGCTCGACGAGCGGAACGAGCTCCTCGGTCTGCGCCTTGACGTAGCCGACGTACTGGGCGATGACCGCGTCGTCCTCCGGGGTGGTCTCGATGGCGTCGCCGGTCACGGTGAACGCGGCCTGTCCGACGCCCTCGCCGATCATGCCCGGCTTGCAGCTCGTGAAGTAGTCGCCCGGGTTCGCCTGCACCGTCAGCTCACGCGTCGCGCCCGGCGCGATGTTCTCGACTTCGCCGACGATCGTGAGCTCGTTGTCGCCGAGCAGGTAGAACTCGTTCACTTTGGACCCGTCGTTCGTGACTGCGAAGGTGACGGTGCCGCTCGTAGTCTCCGCCGTGCCGATAGTGCAGGCGGTGTCGGTCGCGGTCACCGCGATCGCCTCGGCGTCCGGGGCGGCGTTGGGTACGCATCCCGTGAGGAGCATCGCCGCGGCGCCGATGGTCGCTATTGCGGGGAGCCCCGCGAGGCGGGCACGACTGCGTCGCCTCGAATCGGAGGGGGTGTGTTCGGTGGTCATCGGGATCCCTTCTGCTGTGCGACGGCGTTCCGCGCCGTCGCGTCCCGTCCCTGAGCAAGAGATCTGCGCAGGAAAATCGTGAGTGTGGGTACCAGGAAGATCACCCAGACGAGCAGCTCGAGCTTCGTCATCTCCGGGGTGAAACCGACGGTTCCCTGGAGGATCGCCGCGAGGATGCCATCGGGAGCGATCACGTCGGGGATCCGGAACGCCCACGCCGCCTCGCCGAACCAAGCGGCGACGATGGGCGATGCGCCCTCGGGCACCGGCATGAACGGCCCGGGGAGGAACGCCGCCTCCTGCAGATCGTGCACGCCGTAGGCGAGCACTCCCGCAGCGAAGACGATGAGGAGTGCTCCGGACCAGCGGAAGAACCTGGTGAGATCGATGCGGATCAGCCCGCGGAACATCGCCCAGGCGAGGAGCGCGGCCACGGCGATCCCCGAGACCGCGCTCGTGAAGCCGAGCAGTGGTGAGGTGTCGCTCGCTCGTGTCGTCGCCCAGATGAAGAGAGCGGTCTCGAGGCCCTCCCGTCCCACGGAGACGAAGCCGATCGCGGCTACGCCCCAGCCATTACCGGCAAGCGCGACATCGACCTTTCCGCGGAGCTCGCCGGCGAGGTTGCGGGAGGCCCGCAGCATCCAGAACACCATCCACGTCACCATTGCTGCGGCGAGGATCGAGAGGCTTCCGCCGATCGCCTCCTGCGCGCGGAACGAGAGGCCGTAGGCTCCGTACGTCAGGGTCGCGCCCAGCACGAGCGAGGTCGCGACCGCCGTGGCGACGCCGAGCCAGATTTTCCGCGCCGCGTCGGGCCGGCCGATCTTCCGCACGTACGCCAGCAGTATGCTGACGACGAGCGCCGCTTCCAGGCCCTCGCGCAGGCCGATCATCAGGGTACCCAGCACGCGCGCGCGACCTCTCGAGAAAACATCCGATCTGAGTAAGGCGAGCCTTACAAATGAAAGTTAGCACGCATTCATCAGATGAGGAAGTTTTTGGTGTGGCGAGATGCGAGAGCGCCCTTGCGCGCCGACGCGCCCCTTTTGCTCTTACGTGCCCCGCGGACCCCTGCGTTCACTCGCCCCCCCCGCGAGTGAACGCAGTTTGTGGTGAAAAGTCGGTCTGCGCAACGAACTGCGTTCACTCGATGGGAACGGCGCGAGCTCGAATACGTGAAGCGCCCCGGGCCCGAGAGTACGGGCGCCGGGGCGCTGCAGCAGCTCAGAAGGCTACGGGCGCTCGGCGATGATCTCCCCGAAGTAGCCGGGCAGGGTCGACGTCCACGCCGTGCGGAGCTCCGTGAGCGGCAGCGTGAAGCGGTCCTGCAGCTCGATCGCGGCGTCCTCTCCGCGGCGATCGGTCACGCCGACCTTCAGGACGGGGAAGTCGCGCCCATCGCAGAGACCGCGGAACTTCACGTCCTCCTCGTGCGGCACGGCGACGAGCACGCGGCCCTGCGACTCAGAGAAGAGCGCGGCGGCGGCATCGACGCCGTCGCGCGAGATGATCTCGTCGATCCACACGCGGGCGCCGGTGCCGAAGCGCAGGCATCCGTCGGTGAGCGCCTGCGCGAGGCCGCCTTCCGAGAGGTCGACGGCGCCGGAGAGCAGACCGCCCTGCGTCGCAGCGTGCAGCAGGTCGGCGAGCGCGCGCTCCGCGTCGAGGTCGGCGACCGGGGGAACGCCTCCGAGGTGGTCGTGCACCGTGCCGGCCCAGGCGGAACCGTCGAGTTCGTCGCGAGTGGTGCCGAGGAGGTAGAGGTGATCCCCCTCGTCCTGCCAGCCGCTCGGGACTCGGCGGGCCACGTCGTCGATGATGCCGAGCACGCCGACGACGGGGGTCGGGTGGATCGCGGTGTCACCCGTCTGGTTGTAGAGCGACACGTTGCCGCCCGTGACCGGGGTCTCGAGTGCGAGGCAGGCGTCAGAGAGTCCCTCGACCGCTCGTGAGAACTGCCACATGACTTCCGGGTCCTCGGGGCTGCCGAAGTTCAGGCAGTCGGTGACGGCGGTCGGCACCGCCCCGGATGCGGCGACGTTGCGGTACGCCTCGGCGAGTGCGAGCTGCGCGCCCGCGTAGGGATCGAGCTGGCTGTATCGGCCGTTCGCGTCGGTCGAGATGGCGACGCCGAGGCCGCTCTCCTCGTCGACGCGGATCATGCCGGCGCCGTCGGGGAAGGAGAGGGCCGTGTTGCCGAGCACGTAGGTGTCGTACTGGTTCGTGACCCACGACACGTCGGCCTGGTTCGGCGACGCCGCGACGGCGATGAGCTGGGCGCGCAGGTCGTCGCCGGACTCGGGCCTGGCGAGACCTGCAGCGCGCACTCCGGATGCCTGCAGCGCGTCGATCCAGGAGGGGTAGGCGACGGGGCGCTCGTAGACGGGGCCGTCGACGGCGACGGTGCGCGGGTCGACGTTCACGATCTCCTCACCGCGCCAGTTGATCACGAGGCGACCGGTGTCGGTGACTTCGCCGAGCACGCTGGTCTCGACGTCCCACTTCGCCGTCACGGCGAGGAACTCGTCGAGCTTCTCCGGGCGCACGACGGCCATCATGCGCTCCTGGCTCTCCGACATGAGGATCTCCTCGGCCGTGAGCGAGGGATCGCGCAGCAGGACGCTGTCGAGTTCGATGAACATGCCACCGTCGCCGTTGGAAGCGAGCTCGGAGGTGGCGCAGGAGATGCCTGCGGCACCGAGATCCTGGATGCCCTCGACGAGTTCGCCCTGGAAGAGCTCGAGGCAGCACTCGATGAGTACCTTCTCGGCGAACGGATCGCCGACCTGCACGGCCGGGCGCTTGGTCGGTCCGCCCTCGCTGAAGCTGTCCGAGGCGAGGATCGAGGCGCCGCCAATGCCGTCCCCGCCCGTGCGGGCGCCGAAGAGCACGACCTTGTTGCCGGTGCCCGAGGCGTTGGCGAGGTGGAGATCCTCGTGGCGGAGTACGCCGACGCCGAGCGCGTTGACGAGCGGGTTGGCCTGGTAGACGCCGTCGAAGACGGTCTCGCCGCCGAGGTTCGGCAGGCCGAGGCAGTTCGCGTAGAAGCTGATTCCGGAGACGACGCCGTGGACCACGCGCGCGGTGTCCGGATCGGCGACGGCACCGAAACGGAGCTGGTCCATGACCGCAACGGGGCGTGCACCCATCGAGATGATGTCGCGGATGATCCCGCCGACACCGGTAGCGGCGCCCTGGAACGGCTCGATGTAGGAGGGGTGGTTGTGGCTCTCCACCTTGAAGGTGACGGCCCATCCCTCGCCGATGTCGATAACGCCGGCGTTCTCGCCCATGCCGACGAGCAGCCGCTCGCGCATCTTGTCGTTCACCTTCTTGCCGAACTGGCGGAGGTAGATCTTCGACGACTTGTAGGAGCAGTGCTCCGACCACATCACCGAGTACATGGCGAGCTCGCCGGAGGTGGGGCGACGGCCGAGGATCTCGCGGATGCGGTCGTACTCGTCGGGCTTCAGCCCGAGCGCGCCGTACGGCTGCTCCTTCTCCGGGCTCGCGATCGCGTCGGCGACGGTGTCTGGGCGGGGCTCTACGGCGGTGCTATCGGTCACCCGAACAGTCTACCGGGGTTGCACGCATTGCTCTTTTCCAGTCCGGCAGTGCACACTCGGGGGTATGAGTGATCCGAATCCGCAGACGCAGGAACCGCAGCAGGCGCCGCCCGCGCAGTCTCACGAGGGAGACCAGCACCGGCTCTCCCCGTTCCTCAAGGTGAGCATCATCCTGCTCGCCGCACTGACGATCGCATCGATCTCCCTGCTCTTCCTCGGCGACTTCGAGGGGCGCTTCGAGCGCGTGTTCTCCACGTTCGCGCTGTTCACGGTGTTCGTGCTGTTCACGGCATTCGACACCAGCCGGGAGCGCAAGTCGGAGTGGTACGCGCCGGTCGCCCTCATTGCGAACACGTACATCCTCGGGCTCCTCCTCATCGTGATCTGGATGACCTCGTACGACCCGTTCACGCTCGGGTTCGAGATCCTGTGGAAGTCGATCGTGGTGATCGCGGTGACGCGCCTGGTGATCCTCTGCTGCCAGATCCTCTTGAGTCTGGGTGCGCAGTATCCGCCCGTGGTTCCGCGGTTCGGGTTCATCACGAGCATCCTCGCGGTCCTCTCCGGCATCATGTTCACCGCTCCGGTGGGGATCGAGTCGTTCGACCTCACGGTCCCGGATCTCTATTGGAAGATCGCTACTGCGACGCTGATTCTCACGGCTCTGGGTCTCGCGATCACGCTGCTGCTCCGGTGGACCTACGGTGCGGATCGCCGTGCGGCGGCGCGCGCCGAGCGCGACGCCATGGCGGCGAATCGATTCGCGCAGGTTCGCGGCCAGGCACCGCATGCCCCCGGTCAGCCGTACCGAGGCGGACAGCCCTACGGATCCAGCGCGCCATCGGGCCCGGCGCAGCCGCAGTCCCAGCCGTCGACCCCGGGTCACCAGCCGGTGCCACCGCGCGTGCCGTCAGCCGGTCAGCCCCCGCAGCAGGGCGGGCAGCAGCTGCTGCCGTGGCCGACGTTCCCCGACGGTCGACCGCTTCCGATGCGTCCTGATGGCCAGCCCGATTTCTCGGTGCTGCGACAGTCGGGCGGACCGGGAGATACGGGCCGCGCATAGTTCGGCTCGGCGCTGCGCGGCAGCTTCACGGTCCGGCGCACGGCGCGCCAGACTTGAACATCTGATGAAGTGCAGGTTAGGCTACCCTCAATCCCGCTGAACTGATGGGATTCATCATGCCGAGCGCGACGAGAACTGCGCATTCGGCCAGGTGTTCGTTCGAGAGTGAGGGAGTCACCCCCGTGTCCATTCGTCATGCCCGTCCGGCCGCATTCGCCGCGCTGACCCTGGGTGCCGCGCTGGCGCTCTCCGGCTGCGCGGCCGGCGATTCCGGAGACGACGCCGAGTCGACCTCCGCCTCGACCGTCACCATCACCGACAACCACGGCGAGGTCGAGGTGCCGGTCAACCCTGAGAAGGTCGTCGCGCTCGACAACCACGTGTTCGAGACGCTGAGCGAGTGGGAGATCCCGCTGGCCGCTGCGCCGAAGGGCCTGATGGGCGACAACTGGCCGGAGTACACGGATGACGAGGCCGTCGGCGACGTCGGCACCCACCGCGAGCCCGACCTCGAGGCAGTTGTTGCTGCGCAGCCCGACCTCATCATCGGCGGCTACCGCTTCGGCGACTCCTACGACGATCTCGTGGAGCAGAACCCCGACGCCGTGGTCATCGAGATCGCTCCGCGCGAGGGCGAGGATGCCGTCGCCGAGCTGAAGCGCGAGACGGAGATCCTCGGCCAGATCTTCGCCCACGAGGACGAGGCGGAGCAGATCAACGCAGGACTCGACGAGTCGATCGCCGCGGCCAAGGAGGCCTACAACGGCGAAGACACCGTGATGGGCTTGCTCACCTCGGGCGGCAAGATCGAATTCGCCGCTCCCGTCACGGGCCGCGCGGTCGGGCCGGTCTTCCCGGCACTCGACCTGGTCCCCGCCCTGGACCGTGAAGCCGAGGACACGTCCCACGGCGACGACATCAGCGTCGAGGCGATCGCGGATGCGAACCCCGACTGGATCGTCGTGCTCGACCGGGACGCGTCGTTCACCGAGCCCGAGCCCGGGTTCGTGCCCGCCGAGGAGCTCATCTCGGGCTCCGAGGCGTTGAAGCAGACGACCGCGGTGAAGGAGGGGCAGGTGGTCTACCTCGATCCGAGCTTCTACCTGACGGAGGACATCCAGGCGTACACGCACCTCTTCGATCAGCTGCAGGAGGCGTTCAGCGCCGCATGAGCCGAGATCACGGCTCCGCAGTGCATCGGAGTGCAGACGGGGCGTCCACCGACAGCGGTGGGCGCCCCGCCGGGCGTCTCCCGGTGAGCGATGACGTTCCCCCCGAGGCGGTGCCCGAGCCTGACATCGCGGCGCACCACCCCCGTCGGCCCCGGCCGTGGCGGCTCGTCGTCGCGGTGGTCGTCGTCCTGCTGCTCCTCGTCGCGTCCTTGCTCGTCGGGGTCTACGACATCACCGACGGCGAGTTCGGTGCGGAGATGTTCTGGATCACCCGGGTGCCGCGTACGCTCGCGCTCGTGCTCGCAGGCGCCGCCATGGCGACGAGCGGACTCGTGATGCAGATGCTCACGCAGAACCGGTTCGTCGATGCCACGACGTCGGGAACGACCGAGTGGGCGGCGCTCGGCCTGCTCCTGACGACGCTGCTCGCACCAGCCGTAGGGCTGGTGGGTCGCATGGTCGTCTCGAGCGTGTTCGCGTTCGTTGGCGCGATGGCGTTCCTCCTGATCCTGCGCCGGATCGTGATTCGCACGACGCTCGTGGTCCCGCTCATCGGGATCATGCTCGGCGCCGTCGTCAGTGCGGTCACCACCTTCCTCGCCGCGCAGTTCAACCTGCTGCAGATGGTGTCGACCTGGTTCATGGGCAGCTTCACGCCCGTCGTGCGCGGCAACTACGAGGTGCTCTGGATCGTCGCCGTTGTGACGGTGCTCGTGTTCATCAGTGCCGATCGCATCACTGTCGCGGGTCTCGGCAAGGACGTCGCGACGAGCGTCGGCGTCAAGTATGAGACGGTGCTCATCGCCGGAACGGCGCTCGTCGCCGTCGCAGCCGGCGTGACAACGGTCGTGGTCGGGTTCCTCCCGTTCCTCGGCCTCGTGGTTCCGAACATCGTCGCGATGGTGCGCGGCGACCACGTGCGCAGCAATCTCCCGTGGGTGTGCCTCGGCGGCATCGCCCTGGTCACCGTGTGCGACCTCATCGGAAGGACGATCCGCATGCCGTTCGAGATCCCCGTCTCCATGGTCCTCGGCCTGGTGGGTGCCACCGTGTTCGTCTCGCTCCTCCTGAGGCAGCGTCGTGGCTGAGTCGGTTCCCGCGGAGGCGCGTCAGGACGGTCAGGGCGCGGAGAGGCTCGGGAGCACGGGGGATCTCCCGAACCTGCCCGACCCGGCGGAGTCGTGGTGGCGACGGTTCGGCGCGCTCGTGATCGTCTTCTCGATCGCCGTGGCGCTCGCGGTGGCGGTCCTCGTCTACCAGAACCCCGCACCGGTGGGGAGTTCGGGGTTCTGGGTGATCGTGCAGACCCGGTTCGCGTCGCTCGGCACGATCGCGCTCGTCGCGGTGTCCCAGGCGGTCGCGACGGTGCTGTTCCACACGGCGACGTCCAACCGGATCCTCACCCCGTCGATCCTGGGATTCGATGCTCTGTACGTGCTGACGCAGACCGCGCTCGTCTTCGTCTTCGGCACGGCCGCTGCGAGCATGGAGGGGATCCCGAAGATCATCGCGCAGAGCGCGCTCATGGTGGCTTTCGCGACGGTGCTGTACGGGTGGCTGTTCTCCGGAAAGCGGGCGAACCTGCACCTGCTCCTCCTCGTCGGAGTGGTGCTCGGCATGGGGTTCGGGTCCGTCTCGACGTTCATGCAGCGACTGCTCACCCCGAGCGAGTTCGACGTGCTCAGCGCCCGGCTCTTCGGCAGTATCGGCAAGGGGAACACCGACTATCTGCCGATTGCCGCGGCGATCGTCGCCGCCGTGCTGATATACGTGTGGCGCAAGCGCCGCACGTACGACGTGATCGCGCTCGGCCGCGAAGTCGCCGTAAGTCTCGGCGTGAACTACCGCAGGGAGGTCGTGACGATCCTCGTGATCGCCGCGGTGCTCGTCTCGGTGTCGGCGACGATGGTGGGCCCCATGACGTTCTTCGGGTTCCTCGTCGCCACGCTCGCCTACCAGTTCGTGCGGGGCGACCGGCACTCCGAAACGCTGCCCCTCGCGATCGGGATCGGGCTCGTGACGTTGCTCGGCGCGACCTTCGTGCTGCGCAACATCTTCGCCGCCGCGGGTCTCGTGACGGTCATCATCGAATTCGTCGGCGGTCTCACCTTCCTGATCGTCCTGTTGAGAAAGGGACTGCGTTGATCGAGCTGCGCGGAATCGACAAGCACTACGCCGGAAAGCACGTGCTCGGTCCGATCGATCTGACGATCGAGCGGGGCGGCGTCACGGCGCTCATCGGCCCGAACGGCGCGGGCAAGTCGACGATGCTCACCATCATCGGGCGGCTGCTCGAAGCGGACCACGGCAGGGTCACGGTCGGCGGGTTGGACGTGCGCAAGGCGAAGTCCTCGGATCTCGCGAAGACGATCTCGATCCTCCGCCAGGAGAACCACTTCATGGCCAGGCTGACGGTCAGGCAGCTCGTGAGCTTCGGTCGATTCCCGCACTCGAACGGGCGACTGACCGAGACGGATCACCGAGCGATCCACGCCGCGATCGCGTTCCTCGACCTCGCAGGCATGGAGGACCGGTTCATCGACGAGCTCTCCGGCGGTCAGCGTCAGCGAGCGTTCGTCGCGATGGTCCTCGCGCAAGACACGGACTACGTGCTGCTCGACGAGCCGCTCACCGGCCTGGATATGCGGCACGCCGTAGGCATGATGCGCCAGGTGCGTGCGGCTGCGGACACGCTCGGCAAGACCGTGGTCCTCGTGATTCACGACGTCAATTTCGCGGCGGCGTACGCCGATCGGATCATCGCGCTCGAGAGCGGCAGGATCGTGGCCTCGGGGACGCCAGACGAGATCATGACACCAGAGGTGCTGGAGCGCGTGTTTGAAACGCCCGTCGAGGTGGTCGAGCAGGGCGGGAAGCGGGTCGCGATCTACTACCGGCTCTGAGGAGACGAGCGGTTCACGGACGAGGGGAAGCGATACAGCTGCTCTGAGGTCATCGTACCCGATAGATCTGATGAGCCAGATCAGATGTATCGGGTACGCTAGCGGCCGATGAATGAGCTGCCTGAGAACCATCCCTTGAACGACGGGCGCACCACCCGCGCCCCGCTGGTGCGCGCGCTGCGCGGCGACCGCCCCGAGCAGTTGCCGGTATGGTTCATGCGTCAGGCAGGCAGGTCCCTTCCAGAGTACCGCGAGATCCGGAAAGACATCGGCATGCTCGAGGCCTGCCTCGAGCCGGAGGTCGCGACGGAGATCACGCTGCAGCCCATCCGCCGTCACGGCGTCGACGCTGCGGTCTTCTTCAGCGACATCGTCGTGCCTCTGCTGCTCGCGGGGGTGGACGTCGACCTGGTCGCGGGGCGCGGCCCGGTCTTCGCGAACCCCGTACGCACGGCGGAGGATGTCGCTCGATGCCGGAGGGAGTTCGGCCCCGACCGTCTGCGCGAGTCGATCGAACCGGTGCGGGCCGCCGTGCGCCGCACGGTCGAGGAGCTCGGCAGCACCCCGCTGATCGGCTTCGCAGGCGCCCCGTTCACGCTGGCCGCCTACCTCGTCGAGGGCGCCCCGTCGAAGGACCACCTGCGTGCGCGCAGTCTCATGCACGCGGATCCGGAGACCTGGCGCGAGCTACTCGACTGGACCGCAGAGCTCAGCGACGTCTTTCTCACCGCCCAGGTCGAGGCGGGCGCGAGCGCCGTCCAGCTCTTCGATTCATGGGCCGGATCGCTCGGCGTCGCCGACTACCGGGATCATGTCGCACCGGCGTCGCGCCGTGCGCTGCAGACGGTGCAGTCGATGCGCGTCGCAGGTGGGGAGCCTCTGCCGACGATCCACTTCGCCGTGGGTTCCGGTCACCTCCTCGAGGAGGTCGCGACCCTCGGCACGAGCGCTCACGGGATCGACTGGCGTACGCCGCTCGACGAGGCCAGCGCGCGCTTCGGGGATCGGTTCCCCCTGCAGGGCAATCTGGATCCGGCGTACCTCGACGCCCCGATCGAGGTGCTCGAAGCGCACCTCGACGATGTCGTCCGCCGCGGCGAGCGCGCCCCAGGTCACGTGCTGAACCTCGGCCACGGGGTGCCGCCTTCGGCGGACCCCGACGTGCTCACCCGCATCGTGGAGCTGGCGCATGACCGCTGATGCACGTCTGACGCGCTCGCGGGTCGTCGTGATCGGCGGCGGCGTCTCCGGCCTCATCGCCGCTCGCGACCTCGCGCTCGCCGGAGTGCCCGTCGATCTGCTGGAACGGGAGCCGAACCTCGGGGGTCGTATCGCCCAGGCCGAGATCGCCGGCCTGCGGATCGATGTGGGGGCCGAGGCATATGCGACGCGCGGAGGTACCGTCGAGGAGCTGCTGCGCGAGCTCGGTCTCGCGTCCGAGATCACGACGCCTGCGCCGCTCGGTTCCTGGGTGGTCGCGGGGGATCGCGCCATGCCGCTCCCTGCCTCGGGTGCGGGCGGCGTGCCGAGCGACCCGCTGTCGCGCGCCTCGTTCGCAGCGCTCGGCGTGACCGGAGCGCTGCGGGCGGCCGTGGAGCCGCTCCTTCCCGCGAGCGTTGGCGCCGACAGCGAGACGCTCGCGGATCTCGTCCGTGCCCGGCTGGGCTCACGCGTGCTCGATCGCCTGGTCAGACCGGTGTCGCTGGGTGTCTACTCGACCGCGCCCGAGCGGATGCCGATCGACGCCATTCCCGGCCTGGGCACCGCGTTCGCCCGCCGCGGCTCGCTCGTCAGGGCCGCACGCGATCTGCGGGACAGCCGCACGGCAGCCGGCGGCGCCGTCTCGGGTCTGCAGGGAGGAATGGGCGAGCTCGTACACCGACTGGTGGAGGAGCTCGAGCGCCTCGGCGTCCGAATCCGCACCGAGGTCGACGTCTGCGCGATCGAACGAGACGGCGGTGACTGGACCGTGCGAGACGCGTCCGGCGCCGAGCAGGCTCGGGGAGGCGCCATCGTGCTCGCCGTCGACGAGCGCACGGCGGCACGTCTCATCGATCCAGCAGTCGAACCGGCCTCGGGGGAACCCGAGCGGGTCGAGGTGATCGCGCTCGTGCTCGACGACGGACGCCTCACCCGTGCGCCGCGCGGTACCGGCGCACTGGTCGCCGAGGCCGAGGGCACGGATCTGGGCTCTCCGCGTGCCCACCACCACGACGACCCGATCCGGGCGAAGGCCCTGACGCACGCCAGCGCCAAATGGCCGGTACTCGCGAGACGAGCCGGCCAGGACCGGCAGGTGATCCGTCTCTCCTACGGTCGCACCGGCCGGGTCCCGGAGACCGAGCAGCTCGACGACTCCGCCGCCATGCACCTCGCCCTCTCCGATGCCTCGCGTATTCTCGGCGTCACGCTCCATGCAGCCTCGGTCCGCGGGATGGCGCGGAGGATCTGGCAGGTGAGTGGACCGATCGTCTCTGGCGAAGGCCCGCACGTGCAGGCGCCGGCAGGCGTCGTGCTGGCAGGGGACTGGGTGTCCGGCACCGGTCTCGCATCGGTCATTCCGGGTGCGCGCGATGCCGCCCGGCTCGCACTGCGGGCGGTCTCCGGCTCCGATGCCGCGAGTACCGGCCCCATTACCACCGGAGGGAACTCATGAGCACCGTCACCCGTGTCGAAGGGCCGGTCGGTGCGCGACCCGATCTCATCAGGATCGGCACGCGCGGGAGTGCCCTCGCGATCTCGCAGACCACCACTGTGGCCGAGGCGATCGCGGCTGCCACGGGTATCGATGTGGTGCTCGTCACCGTGAAGACCGAGGGCGACGTGTCGCGGCAGTCCCTTTCGCAGCTCGGCGGGACCGGAGTCTTCGTCAGCGCGCTCCGCGACGCGCTCATCGGCGACCGCTGCGATATCGCGGTGCACTCCCTCAAGGATCTCCCCACCGCCCCCTGCCCGGGCATCTCGCTCGGGGCGATCCCGGTTCGCGCCGACGCCAGGGACGCACTGTGCGCCCGCGACGGCAAGACGCTCGCCGACCTCCCGCACGGCGCCAGCGTCGGCACTGGCTCGCCACGCCGGGCCGCGCAGCTGCTCTGCGCCCGTCCCGATCTCAACGTGCGCGATCTCCGGGGCAACGTCGACACGCGTCTCAGGCGCGTCGAGAACGACCTGGACGCCGTCGTGCTCGCGGCGGCGGGGCTCGACCGGATCGGTCGCTCCTCGGCGATCACGGAGCGCTTCGCGCTCGACCGGACCCCCGGAGCGCCAGGTCAGGGCGCGCTCGCGCTCGAGGTGCGGGAATCGGATCTCGCGCGGGAACCGTACGCCACCGCATTCGCAGCACTCAACGACAGCGAGGCCAGGGCGAGCGCCCTCGCCGAGCGCGAGCTGCTCGCGGCGCTCGAAGCCGGGTGCGCGGCTCCTGTGGGAGCGACGGCGCGCATCGCGGGCGACCGACTCCTCCTGAGCGCGACGGTCTACCGTCTCGACGGTGCCGAATCGCTGACGGCCTCAGCCGACTGCCAGCTGCCCGCCGGTGCCGATACCGCGGAAACGGGTGGAACAGCGTCAGACGCCGCCGCGGTGGACCTCGGCAGGCGCGTGGCCTTCGACCTGCTCGAGCGCGGAGCGGCGTCGCTCGCCCCGCTCGGAAGCGCCCGGTGACTGCGCGGATCCTGATCGCCCGCGGCGGAGACGCCGGGGAGCGTCTCGCCGCCGCGGTCCGGGCCAGGGGCGGGGAGCCAGTGGTGGCTCCGCTCATCGTCCAGGCTCCGCCTGAGGACCCAGGCGAGCTCGCCACCGCGATGTCGCTCTGGAACGCCGGTCTCTACGACTGGATGGTGGTGACGAGCGCTCACGGTGCCACGGCAGTCGCCGATGCCGGCGCAGGCATCGGCGGTGCGATCGCGGCGGTCGGCCCCGCCACCGCCGAGGCTCTCACCGCCCGAGGCCTCGACGTCGCCCTGACCCCTGACGGGGACTTCTCTGCTGACGGGATCGCCGAGGCGCTGCTGGACCTGCTGGGAGAGGAGCCGACGCGCATCCTCCTGCCCGTCTCCGAGATCGCGGGGACGACCTTCGAGCGCGCGCTCCGCGAAGCGGGACATCGCGTCGATCGCGTGACTGCGTACCGCACGCTCCCAGCACCCGAGACGCGGGAGACGGTCGAGGCAGCGGCGCTGGTGGCCTCGGGAGCGTGCGACGCGATCCTCGTCACGAGCGGTTCGATCGCCCGTGAGGTCGCGCGGCGATTCGCCCCCTTGCCAGACACGACGCGTGTCGTCTCCATCGGTCACCCGACGGCGCGAGCGCTGCGCGAAGCCGGTGTGCGGGTCGACGCCATCGCCGATCCGCACACCGCGGACGGCCTGCTCGACGCACTCGAACGCCTCGACCTCCTCTCTGCAGCCGAGCACCCAGACCTCACCCCAGCACCCGAATCGAGGACCAGCCCATGACCATCGACCTCGCAGCCCGCCCCCGTCGCATGCGCCGCACTCCGGCGCTTCGCCGCCTCGTCGCTGAGACCCGCCTGCACCCGGCGGAACTGATCCTCCCGGTGTTCGTGCGCGAAGGGCTCGCTGAACCGCGTCCCATCACCTCGATGCCCGGTGTGGTGCAGCACACCATCGATTCCCTCAGGCGAGCCGCCACCGAGGCTGCGGAGGCTGGCCTCGGTGGCATCATGCTCTTCGGCGTCCCCGAGGTGCGCGACGCGCGTGGGAGCGCCGTTGACGATCCCGAGGGCATCCTGAACGTCGCGCTCCGAGCCGTCGTCGAGGAGGTCGGCAACGATATCGTCGTGCAGACCGACCTCTGCCTCGACGAGTTCACCGATCACGGGCACTGCGGCGTGCTCGACGCATCCGGCTTCGTGGACAACGATCAGACGCTGGAGCGATACCGCTCGGCCGCCCTCGCGCAGGCGGAGGCTGGAGCGCACCTGCTCGGGCTCTCGGGCATGATGGACGGCCAGGTCGCCGCGGTCCGTGAGGCGCTGGACACGGCCGGATACCAGGACACCGGTCTCATCGCCTACGCCGCGAAGTACGCCTCGGCCTTCTACGGTCCGTTCAGGGAGGCCGTGGACTCGCAGCTGCTCGGCGGGGATCGCCGCACCTACCAGCAGGATCCGGCCAACCGTCGAGAGGGCCTCCGCGAAGTGCGCATGGACCTCGCCGAGGGCGCGGACACCGTCATCGTCAAGCCGGCGATGTCGTACCTCGACGTGCTCTCAGACGTGGCAGCCGAGAGCCTCGTTCCCGTGTGGGCCTATCAGGTCTCCGGCGAAGCGGCGATGATCGAGGCCGCAGCGGCGAACGGGTGGATCGACCGACGACGCGTGATCGAGGAGGCCGTGACCGGCATCAAGCGGGCCGGTGCCGACGCGATCCTCACCTACTTCGCGATGGAGCTCGCGGGCTGGATCCGCGAAGAACGCTGACTGGTCGGGGTGGTCGGGGCTTCGATGACCCCGACCACCCCGACCCGATCAGACTCGGGCGACGATGGCCTCGACCGCGCTCGTGAAGCAGCGCAGGCCGTCGGTGCCTGAGCTCATTGCACTCGGAGTGTCGGGGCCGAAGCCCGCTTCGACGGCGTGCTCCGGGTGCGGCATGAGGCCGACCACGTTGCCGCGCTCGTTCGTCAGGCCGGCGATGTCGTTGAGCGACCCGTTCGGGTTCACTCCCGCGTAGCGGAACGCCACGAGCCCTTCGCCTTCGAGCCGCTTGAGCGTCTCGTCGTCGGCGATGAAACCGCCATCACCGTTCTTCAGCGGGATGACGATCTCCTCGCCTGCCGCGAACTGGTGAGTCCAGGCGGTGTCTGCGTTCTCCACGATGAGCCGCTGATCGCGGCGGATGAATTGCTGATGCGCGTTGCGGATCAGACCTCCGGGCAGCAGATGCGACTCCACGAGCATCTGGAACCCGTTGCAGATGCCGAGTACCGGCACACCGCGGTTCGCGGCAGCGACGACATCGGTCATGATCGGGGAGAGGGAGGCGATCGCACCGGGGCGCAGGTAGTCGCCGTAGCTGAACCCGCCCGGCAGCACGATGGCGTCCACGTCCTTGAGATCGTGGTCCCCGTGCCACAGGGCGACCGGCTCGGCGCCGGCGTAGCGGACGGCCCGCTGCGCATCCCGGTCGTCGAGCGAACCGGGGAAGGTGATGACTCCGATCCGCGCCATTACGGTGCCACCGGAAGGTCGACGGGGGCGCCGTCCACGGAGATCGCGACGACGTCTTCGATCACGGAGTTCGAGAGGATCTCGTCGGCGACCTTGCGCACCTCGGTCAGCGTGTCCTCGGTCACGTCGCCATCGACGGTCAGCTCGAAGCGCTTGCCGATGCGGACGTCCTGGAACGCTCCGTGGCCGAGGCGCTGGAGGGCGCCGAAGGTCGCCTTCCCCTGCGGATCGAGCAGCTCTGCCTTCGGCATGACTTCAACAACAATCGTGGGCACGGAGGGCCTCCAACATCGGGGTAGGGCAGGTCGGACGTCACGAGCCAGTTTAGCCGGTCCGCACCGGGGCCTCGAGACCCGTCAATCGCACGTAGAGCTCGCGGTAGCGCGCGAGCGTGCGATCCACGATCTCCTCGGGCAGCATCGGAGGTTCTCCGATGCGATCCCAGTTCGCCGACAGCCAGTCGCGCACGATCTGCTTGTCGAATGACGCGAGGCGCTCAGCCCGAGGCAACTCCGGATCCAGGTACGCCGACGCATCCCAGTACCGACTCGAATCGCTCGTCAGCACCTCGTCGGCCAGCACGATCTCACCGGTCGCCGGATCCACGCCGAACTCGAACTTCGTATCCGCGAGCACGAGCCCCCGTTCGGCGGCGAGGTCACGGGCTTCGCTGAAAATTCGGATCGACGCGGCGCGCAACGCTTCAGCCGTCTCTCGTCCGAGCAGCTCGACGCTCTGCTCGAACGAGATGTTCTCGTCGTGCTCGCCGAGCGGCGCCTTGGATGCCGGAGTGTAGATGGGGGACTCCAGCAGATCACCGTCCTCGAGGTGTTCCGGCAGCTCGATGCCGCACACCGCCCCTGTTCGCTGATACTCGGCGAATCCCGATCCGGTGATCGCGCCGCGCACCACGCACTCCACCGGCAGCATGTCGAGCCGTCTAGTCACCATCGCTCGTCCGCGCACAGATGCGGGCACCTCGGGACCTGCCGGGTCGAGATGGTTCGGGATCCGGATCCGGTCGAACCACCACTCCGAGAGCGCGGTGAGCACCTCGCCCTTCCCGGTGATCGGCGGCTCGAGGACGAAGTCGAACGCGCTAATGCGGTCGCTCGCGACCACCAGCAGGTGCGATTCGGATCCGTCGGCGGGCACGTAGAGGTCCCTGACCTTGCCGGAGTAGCGGTGTTCCCAACCGGGAATGGCGAGCGGAGCGGAGTGATTCGTCACACGGGTATTCTCGCAGACCGCCGACCAGCGTTCTCGCGGGTCGATGTCGGTGGTCCGCGTTATGCTGGAGGGGTCGTGAGGAGGGATATGGTTCCGGTCGGACCCGTGGTCGCGCGCTGCCAGACAGCGCAGCCGAGAAGGGTGCTCTGGGCATATCTGAGCGACCCCGATCTCCGTGCGGAATGGTGGCCGGAGCTGAATCTTGAGTCGCGCCTCGGGGGTACCGTGCGCGAGCAGTGGGCCGAGGGCGACGCGAGCCGCGATGCCAGCGGTGAGATCGACGTCTTCGTCGACGGTCACGCGCTCGGCTTCCGCTGGACCGAGGCGGGCGACCCCCGCCCGACCGCCGTGCTGATCACCCTGCGCTCCATCGGGGCCGGCGCGAGCCTCACGGTCACCGAGACTGGTTTCGACATGCTGCCCGATCCGTCTGCTCGCGCCGCAGCGTCTCAGGAGGGGTGGGACGTGCTGCTGCGCGACCTCTCGGCCGCCATCGACGACCTCGACGAGGACGACGCGGCCACGGCCGTCGCCACCGCGGAGGCTGCTGCGGCAGACACTGGTGCGGAGTCCGAGGCTGGCGAGGCCGAGACTGAGTTCGATGCGAAAAGCGAAACCGAGAACCCCGTTGCGGACGATGCCGATGAGGCTGAGACCGGCGAACGTGAGATCGAGGACGCGGTAGTCGTGGACGCCGAGGTCGAGGATGCGGAAGTCGTGGACGCCGAGGTGGTCGTCGACGAGGACGTAGCCGAAGAGGGCGTGGTCGATGAGGACGTGGTCGAAGAGGCCGTGATCGAGGGGGCTCCCGAGGCGGAAGATGCCGCTTCGGACTCGGACGATGCCGGAGACGCCGGCCCGCAGGTTCTCGCCCGGATCGAGCCGGACGAGCCTGCCGAGCTGCCCGAGGCTCCCGTCGACTCCGAGTCTGCCGCTTGGGCCGCCAGTGGTGTGAATATCACCGTCAACGGTGGTGCGGGCGACGACGACGATGACGAGTGGGATACCTCTACCGACTTCGATCGGCTGCTGCGCGGGCGCTGAGCCGTTTCACGCTCCGCTGGCGCTGACCCGCTTCATCCTCCGCTCGAGACCTGTTTACACGCGTGAGGCGATATCGGTGCGGAACTGCCCACCCTCGAGCGAGATGAGCTCTACCGCCTCGTAGGCGCGTGTGCGGGCGGTGGCGAAGTCCGCCCCGCGCCCGACGACTCCGAGCACGCGACCACCGGTGGCGATCCAGGATCCGTCGTCCCGCCGCTTCGTCGCTGCGTGAACGATGTGCACGCCGGGAACTGCGGCGGCCTCCTCCAGGCCGGAAATGACCCGCCCGGTCACGACCTCGCCGGGATAGCCCTCGCTCGCCAGGACGACGATCACAGCGGGCTCGTCCGAGAACTCGGGAGCGGGCTGCGCCTGGAGCGTTCCCGATGCGGCGGCGTGCAGGTAGCGGCTGAGTGGCGAGGCGAGACGGGGCAGGACGACCTGCGTCTCCGGGTCGCCGAAGCGAGCGTTGAACTCGATGACGCGCACACCTGATGAGGTGACGATGAGACCGCAGTACAGGAGCCCGATGAACGGCGTGCCCTCGCTCTCGAGCTGCCGCACGGTGGGAAGGGCGACGGTTCGAGTGATCTCCTCGACGAAATCCTCAGCCACCCAGGGGAGCGGTGAGTAGGCACCCATCCCGCCCGTGTTCGGACCCTCATCGCCGTCGAAGATCCGCTTGAAGTCCTGCGCGGGCGTCAGGGCGACGACGTCGTGTCCGTCCGCGAAGAAGAAGAGCGACACCTCCTGCCCGTCGAGAAACTCCTCGATGAGCACCTCGCCGTGCGGTGCCCAGGTGGTCACGTGCGCGAGTGCGGCATCACGATCCTGGGTGACGAGCACGCCCTTGCCTGCGGCGAGTCCGTCAGCCTTGACCACGTAGGGGGCGCCGAACTCATCGAGCACCGCTGCCGCTTCATCAGCGGTCGAGACGGGGGCCGCGCGCCCGGTCGGCACACCGGCCTCAGCCATGATCCGCTTCGCGAACGCCTTCGACCCTTCGAGCTGTGCTGCGGCGCGCCCGGGGCCAAACACGGGGATGCCGCGTTCGCGCAGCGGATCGGCGACGCCGGCGACGAGCGGCGCCTCCGGCCCGATGACGACGAGTTCGAACCCGTGCTGCTGAACGAAGTTCGTGACGGCGACCGGGTCGTCCGTGGCGAGCGCAGGCGTCTCCACTCCCTCCGCGGCGATCCCGGCGTTGCCTGGAGCGCACACCACCTCGTGACCGTCCGGCTCCGCCAGCAGAGCGCGGACGATGGCGTGTTCACGAGCACCGGGGCCAAGCACGAGGATCTTCACGCACTCCACACTACCGAACCCGCTCAGGCTCTCGAGCCCCTATCCTGGACGGGTGGCGCGGCGAAGGATCAGCGAGGCGGACGGCATGAGTGCCGTGTCGGGAGTGCTCGACGGGGACAGGGATCGCCAGACAGTGGCGATGGCGACGCGGTTCCTGCTCGAGGAGCTCGCGGTGATCGCGCCAGGCAACACGGTCGAGGTCCGAGTACCGCCGTTCGGGGCGACGCAGTGCGTTCAGGGACCGCGACACACTCGCGGGACGCCGCCGAACGTCATCGAGACCGATCCGGAGACCTGGGTGCTGCTCGCGAGCGGACGACTCGCCTGGGAGGACGCTCTGGCCCAGGCGAAGGTCACGGCATCGGGGTCGCGGGCCAATCTCGACGGCATTCTCCCGCTCGTCCGCCGCGCCTGAGCGCGATGACAGCGAACGGCCACCGGTTCCGGCGGATCACCAGCGATCGGCTGAGACAATAGTCTCTATGAGCAGTTCCGATCCCTCGTCGCACGACCCCGCCGAAACCCCCGCCCCGACAGCGGAGGGGAACGACGGGTCCGCTGCGGAGACGCCGGAATCGGAGTACGTGCCCGAGGTGACGGAGACCCGGATGGAGGTCTCGCTGCAGCGTTCGGTGCGGTACACGCGCCTGCTCATCGTCGGCGCCGTGCTCGGTGCGGTGGCGTTCGCGCTCGCCAGTCTGGCGTTCCCGGTGGCCCCCGAATCGGAGTACACGGTCGGGCAGATCGCCGGTTTCATGGCCGTCGTCGGTGCCGTGCTCGGGCTTGCGCTCGGCGGGGTGCTCGGACTCATCCTCGCTGCTGCGGTGAAGCGCCGTCGCGGCGCGGGTGTTGCTGTGCAGGCTGACGTGCGATAATCACGGAATCTGCGAGCGAACGGAGCCAGATCATGCTGCAGAATCTCGGTGGTGCACACCTCGTTGCAATCGTCTTCCTCGTCGTCCTGCTGTTCGGGGCGCCGAAACTGCCGATGCTCGCAAAGAACCTGGGTCAGTCCATGCGCATCTTCAAACGCGAGGTGACGACGGACAGCGCTGTCGCCGACGGTGAGGCGGAGCAGAGCGTCTCGACTCCCGCGTCGACCGTCGCCGCTCCGGCGGGGCCCGGCGTGGTTCAGACCGAGGTCGCGCCCGGGTCCGTGGCGCAGGCCGCCCCCGCGCGGAACGATCTCGCCCAGTAATCTCTGCGCCGTTCAGGGTGGCGTGGAATAATGGCCCTCACCTCGATTCAAGGAGCCCACGCCACATGTTTGGAAATCTCAGCGGCCCGACGCTGCTCGTCATCGTCTTCATCGTGCTGCTGCTCTTCGGCGCCCCGAAGCTGCCGGCACTGGCGAAGAGCCTGGGGCAGTCGATGAAGATCTTGAAGAAGGAGGTCCGCTCATCGGACGACGGCGCCGACGACGGCGCCGACGCGAAGACGCAGGGACGTCAGACGCAGGATCAGGCCCCCACGAACACCGCAGGCCCCGCGCCCGCTGCCGGTACGGTTGCACCGGGTGCTGAGGCCCCTGGCACCGCCGCCTCCCCCGGCATGGAGAGTCCCGGGGCCCCCGGCCCCGATGCGGTCCAGCCGCAGCCCGGGCAACGCGACGACCGCGTCTGATCCGTCTGAAACGTCCGGCGCACCTGCCGGATGAGGGGGACGTGCCGGTTTGGCACGTCCCCCTCGTGCGTCAGCTCTCCTGCGTCTGCTCGACCCACTCGAGGTACTCGGCATCCACGTCACCCGCGACGTACTCGCCGGTGAAGCAGCTCTGCTCGAGTCGCTTCACGTGATCCTGGCCATCGAGAATGGCCCGGTTCATCCCCTCCACCGTCTGGTAGATGAAGTGGTCGGCGCCGAGCACCTCGGCCACCTCCGCGGCGGTGCGGTCGTGCGCGATGAGTTCGCTCCGGTTCGGCATGTTGATGCCGTAGACGTGCGGAAAGACGACGGGGGGCGCGGCCGACGCGAAGATGACCGACTTCGCTCCGGCGGTTCGCGCCATCTCGATGATCTCGCGTGAAGTGGTGCCACGCACGACCGAGTCGTCGACGATGAGTACGTTCTTGTCCTTGAACTCGACGCTCATCGCGTTGAGCTTCTGGCGCACGCTCTTCTTGCGCACGGACTGCCCAGGCATGATGAAGGTGCGGCCGACGTAGCGATTCTTGAAGAAGCCCTCGCGGTACTCGATGCCGAGCTTCTGCGCCACCTGCATCGCGCTGGGCCTGGCCGAGTCGGGAATGGGCATCACGACGTCGATCTCGATGTCGATCTCCCGCATCTCCTCCGCGATCTGCTCGGCGAGCACGTCGCCGAGCCTGAGGCGGGCGTCGTAGACGGAGATGCCGTCGAGCACCGAGTCCGGGCGGGCGAGGTAGATGTACTCGAATGCGCAGGGAACGAGTTCTGTTCGCTTCGCGCACATCCGCGAGGTCATCGTGCCGTCGGGGCCGATGAGGATAGCCTCGCCCGGTTCGACGTCGCGCACGATGGTGTAGCCGCCGGACTCGAGCACGAGGGACTCGGAGGCGACGACCCACTCGTCTCCTCCGTTGAGGCCCGAGCGGACGCCGAGGACCAGTGGCCGGATACCGAAGGGGTCGCGGAACGCGAGAACACCGTGCCCGGAGATGAGGGCGATCGCGGCGTAGGAGCCCGTCACCCGATCATGCACGCGCGAGACGGCGTCGAAGACCTGATCGGACGTGAGCTCAAGACCTCGATCGGCTGCTGCGGGCTGGAGCTCGTTCGCGAGGACGTTGAGCAGCAGCTCCGTATCGGAGTGGGTGTTCAGATGGCGGCGGTCGAGCGTGTAGAGCTCCTCGGTAAGCTCACGCGTGTTCGTGAGGTTGCCGTTGTGGACCATGATGATGCCGTAGGGGGCGCCCACGTAGAACGGCTGCGCCTCCTCCTCCGTGAAGGCAGAACCCCGGGTCGCGTAGCGCACATGCCCGAGGCCGACGTTGCCGCGCAGTGCGCGCATATCGCGGGTCCGATACGCCTCGCGCACCTGGCCCTTCGCCTTCACCATGTGGAAGCGGTCGCCCTCGGCCGTGGCGATTCCGGTGGAATCCTGACCGCGGTGCTGCAAGAGCAGGAGGCTGTCGTAGATCTGCTGATTGACGGGCTCGGACGAGACAATACCGACGATGCCGCACATGCTGAGTGATTGCTCCCTGGGGGACGGGTGGCTCTAGATCAAGAGGCCTCACCAGTGTACCCCTGTAGAGTGGGGAGAGTGAGCGAGAATGCGTCGATCTATGCCCAGGCCGGAGTGGACACCGAGGCTGGTGATGTCGCGGTCGAGCTGATGAAGTCCGCGATCGCCAGAACCCAGGGTCCGGAGGTGCTCGGGGGGGTCGGCGGGTTCGCCGGCCTGTTCGACGCTTCGGCGCTGCTCGGCTACCGCCGCCCCCTGCTGGCGAGCTCGACCGACGGCGTGGGCACCAAGGTCGCGATCGCTCAGGCGATCGACAAGCACGACACCATCGGTCAGGATCTCGTGGCGATGGTGGTCGACGACATCGTGGTGGTCGGGGCGAAGCCGCTCTTCATGACCGACTACATCGCGTGCGGCAGGCTGGTGCCTGAACGGATCGCCGACATCGTCCGTGGCATCGCAGCCGCTTGCGAGGCGACTGGCACGGCGCTCGTCGGTGGCGAGACGGCCGAGCACCCCGGGCTGCTCGGGGTCGACGACTACGACGTGGCGGGTGCCGCTACGGGCGTGGTCGAGGCCGACCGGGTGCTCGGGCCTGAACGGGTGCAGGAGGGGGATGTGGTGCTGGCGATGGCCGCATCGGGTCTGCACTCCAACGGCTTTTCGCTCGTCCGGCACATCCTCGCCGGACGCGATGTGCTGATGACCGATCGCAGTGACGAGCTCGGCGCGACATACGGCGAAGCGCTCCTCGAGCCGACGGCCCTCTACACGGCGCCCCTGCTGCGCGTGATCGAGGATCCCGAACTCGACGGCGCGATCCACTCCCTCAGTCACGTCACGGGTGGCGGCATCGCGGCGAATCTGGCCCGTGTGCTCCCGAACGGCGTCTGGACCGAGGTCGATCGATCGACCTGGTCACCCCTCCCGGTCTTCCGTCATCTCGCGGACCTCGGGGGCCACGACCTCGGTTCGCTGGAGTCCGCGTGGAACCTCGGGGTCGGCATGTTCGCCGTCGTGGATGCGGCTCAGGCAGCTCGCGTGACGGAGAAGCTCGAGGCAGAGGGGCTGCGTACCTGGCAGGTGGGTACGGTCTCCGCCGGTGAGCGCGACCTCGACGGATTCGAGCAGGGTGCGAAGGGCGTGAACGGGGGAGCGGTGAGGCTCGTCGGTTCGTACGCCGACTGACGGGCGCCACCGCTGCGGCGGGTCGCGCGTTCGCCACTCAGCGGGTCGCGCGCCCATCGCGGCGACTCAGCGGTCGTCTTGCGCCGCGTCGTCCTCGTCGTCTTCCACGTTGTACTTATCCGCGTACTCAGCCCAGACATCCTCTTCGGAGTGGCTCTGCTTGGAGGCGAGCTCACGCTCCAGTTCGGAGTAGTTCGTCGCCGGGCTGTAGTACTTCAGCTCCCGTGCGACCTTGGTGTGCTTTGCCTTCTGACGGCCGCGCCCCATGCGTGACCCCCTTACACATTCGGGCCCCGCGGAAAACGACGCGAGGCAGGACCTTATTCGAGTAGACGTATGGGCCAAAGCCTACCACGTACCGCACCGCGGATTCGCAGCGGACTACCATGAAGGCATGGCGCATTCCCCGCGATTTCGAGCTCTCTGGTTCGGGCTGCTCGGGGTGTCAGTTCTCACGTTGATCGCGGTGCTCGTCGTGCTGATCCCGATCGTGACCCACAGCAGCGCCGGTCCGTCAGGGCAGAAGGTGCCTGACGGCTTCGTCTCCGAGACGCGCGGGGAGGGTGCTGATGGGCGCACCCGAGTGCTCGAGGTCTTCGATGCGACCGGAGCGCCGGCCGATCTCGCCTCGGTTACCCCGGGCGAGCCGCTCACGGTACGCGGATCTGGCTTCGATGCCGGTATCGGCATATACGTGTCGGTGTGCGCGATTCCGGAGCCCGGCGAAAAGCCGACGCCCTGCCTCGGCGGGATCCCCGAGGGGGCGGAGACAGGCGACGCGGCGGGCACCGAGGAAGCGCTCACCAGTGTCTGGATCACCGACGATTGGGCCTGGCGGGCCTTCGCGACGCAGCGCTACGACGATGCGCGAAGCGGCACATTCACGGCGCACCTCACGGCTCCGGCGCCCGCCGACGAAGCACTCGACTGCCGTGAGCAGCGGTGCGCCATCACGACTCGTGCGGATCACACGGCGAGCGGTGACCGGGTGCAGGACATCCTGCTCCCCGTATCCTTCGAGTAGCCGAGCCGACTCAGCGCGAGGCACCTACGCGGTGAGCGGCGCGATGAGGAGGTTTGCCACCGCGTAGATCGCGACACCGGCGAGCGAGCCGACGACAGTCCCGTTGATGCGGATGAACTGGAGATCCTTGCCGACCTGCAGCTCGATCTTCTCCGCGGCCTCGCGGGCATCCCACTGCTGGACGGTCTCGGTCACGACACTGGCGAGATCGTGCCGGTAGCGTTCGACGAGGTGCTCGACGACGCTCATCACCCAGACGTCGACCTTGTACTGCAGCGTCGCGTCCTCCCGCAGACGTGCCCCGAGATCCTGGGCGGCGCGCAGCATGCGGAGCCGAAGATCGCTCTGCGGATCCTGCAGCATGGTGACGAGCGCTTCACGGGCGGAGTCCCACACCATCGCGGCGAGCGAACGGACCCGGGGGCTGTCGAAGACCTCGTGCTTCAGAT
Organism: Leucobacter sp. Psy1; assembly: GCF_020096995.1. Classification (NCBI taxonomy): domain Bacteria; kingdom Bacillati; phylum Actinomycetota; class Actinomycetes; order Micrococcales; family Microbacteriaceae; genus Leucobacter; species Leucobacter sp. Psy1. Next base: position 2,624,108 of record NZ_CP083692.1, on the reverse strand, counting down.
GCTCCAGCTGCGACTGGAGTGCGGAATCCTGCTGCAAGTCGCGTGCGAAGTCTGCGAGGAAGCGGCCGGCCGCGATCCGGAACGGGTGCTCGCGGTCGCTGGCCACCGCCTCAGCCCATCGCACCGCTTCGGCGTGGAGACGCTGGTCCACGAATCGATCGACGACGCTCGGCATCCAGCTCGGCAGCCGCGCCGAGACCATGCGGTCGAAGGCCTGGGGGTGCTCACGCAGCCACGCGGCGAGGCGGTCGGCCGCGATATCGATCAGGGTCTGGTGATGCGCGCCGTCGATGACTGACTCCACGGCGCGGCCCGAGAGCGGACCCCACTCTGGGTCGAGGAGATGCCGTCTCGCGAGTGCTTCCAGGAGCTCCTGGACGTCGGAATCGTCGAGCACCGTGAGTATCCCGAGTCCCGCCGCCGAGGCGAGTTCGCAGAGGTGCGCGGCATTGCGCTCGTGCTGCAGCCAGTCACCCGCCGCGCGGGCGCCGCTGATGACGGAGAGCTTGTCGTGCACGACGTCATCGGCAAGGAAGTTCTCTTCGATGAAGTTGCCGAGCCCCTCCCCGATGTCGTCCTTCTTGTGGGCGATGAGGTTGGTGTGCGGAACACGGATGCCAAGCGGGTAGCGGAAGAGCGCCGTCACGGCGAACCAGTCCGCGAGACCGCCGACCATTCCGCCCTCGCTCGCCGCCCGGACGTACCCCAGCCACGGATAGCGTTCCTGCAGGGCGAAGGAGACCGCGAAGACGATCGCCATGAAGACCAGCAGTGCCAGCGCGATCTTCTGCATCCGACGCAGCTGGGCCAGGCGTTCGAAGTCGTCCGGGGAGACTGCACCGAGGGTGCGTCGGGCTGAGCCAGTCACTCCGCCATTATGCACGCCGAAGCGTGAAATACTGGACCTCATGCACCTCTTCACCGCTGCCAGCCTGAAGAACCGCGCACTCATCGCCCTCGTCACCATCGTCGCAGCGGTGTTCGGAGTGTTGAGCATGGGGTCCTTGAAGCAGGAGATCATGCCGTCGGTTCAGTTCCCGACGATCGCCGTGCTCACCACCTACCCCGGGGCGTCCCCCGACGTCGTGAACAACGATGTCTCCGAACCGATCGAGACGGCGCTGCGCGCCGTCCCCGACCTCGAGACCACGACGGCCACCTCGAGCACCGGATCGTCGATGGTGCTCGCCGAGTTCACTTACGGCGTCGACATCACTGCGACCGAACAGCGCGTCGAGCGCGCCATCAGCAGGATCTCGGAGCAGCTGCCCGATGCTGCTGACAGCCAAGTGGTGTCGGGGAGCATCGACGACTTCCCCGTGGTGCAGATCGCGGTGACCCCGCCAGAGGGTACCGACGCCGAAGAGACCGCTGACCTCATCGAGCGCGTGACGATTCCGGAGCTCTCCGATCTCGACGGGGTCCGCGAAGCGCAGCTCGCCGGCGCGCGAGGGGACCGGATCACCATCACCCCGGACACTTCGGCGATGGAGGAGAACGGCGTCAGCACGCAGTCGCTCACCGACACGCTCCAGCAGAGCGGGGTGCTCGTCGCGGCCGGCACGGTCCCGGATGCGGATCGTTCACTTGCGGTGCAGGTGGGTAGCGAGCTCTCCTCCGCCGACGACATCGCGGCGCTCCCCGTGACCCGCAGCGCACAAGATCTCGCGGCGCTCCAGCAGCAGATCCCGGGAGGGGAGACCCCCGGTGAAGAGGCGGGCATCGATCCCGCACAGATTCCCGGCGACGAGGCGATCGCGGCTGAACCCGACCCCGTGAACATCGGCGACGTCGCGGAAGTCGCACTCGAGCCGAACCCGCAGCAGAGCATCTCCAGGGTCAACGGCGAACCGGCGATCACGATCGCGATCACGAAGATGTCCGCTGCGAACACCGTCGAGGTGTCGCACGCCGTGCTCGACGCCATGCCGGAGATCGAATCTGCCCTCGGAGGCGCGGAACTCCAGGTCGTCTTCGATCAGGCGCCCTACATCGAGCAGTCGATCGAGACGCTCAGCACCGAGGGCATGCTCGGGCTGGTCTTCGCGGTGATCGTGATCCTCGTCTTCCTGATGTCGGTCCGCGCCACGCTGGTCACGGCGATCTCCATTCCGACGTCGCTCCTGATCACGATCATCGGCCTGAACTTCGCCGACTACACCCTCAATCTGCTGACACTCGGAGCGCTGACGATCTCGATCGGTCGCGTGGTCGACGACTCCATCGTGGTGATCGAGAACATCAAGCGGCACCTCACCGAGACAGCCGACCGCGGCCCCACGATCATTCGTGCGGTGCGAGAGGTCGCCGGCGCGATCACCGCGTCCACCGTCGCCACGATCGCGGTGTTCCTGCCGATGGCGTTCGTCGACGGCATGGTCGGGGAGCTGTTCCGACCGTTCTCGTTCACAGCCGCGCTCGCGCTGGCAGCGTCGCTGCTCGTCTCGCTCACGATCGTTCCCGTGCTCGCGTACTGGTTCCTCAGGCCTGCGAGCTACTCCCGCCGTCCGCAGTGGCTGCGGCGGAAGAACGCCTCGGTGGAGGAGATGGTCGCTGCCGAGCGCGATCCGGATCACGTGACGCCTCTCCAGCGCGGGTACCGGCCGATCATCGACTGGACGCTCCGCCGTCCCGCGATCACCCTGGTTATCGCTGCTCTCGTCTTCGGCGGCACCGTCGCCCTGAGTCCGCTCATGAAGACGAACTTCCTCGGAGACGACGAGCAGAACTCGGTGGGCCTCACGCAGGCTCTCGAGCCGGGCACCAGCCTCGATGCGCAGCTCGCTCAGGCCGAACGGGTCGAGGACGCCCTCGCCGACGTTGCCGACGTGGATACGGTCCAGGTGACGATCGGGGACGCGGGCGGCATGGCCTCGATCTTCGGCGGCGGTGGCGACGGGACGATCACCTACTCGATCACCACGAACCCCGATGCGCAGCAGACGGACGTGCAGGATCGGATCCGCGCCGCCGTCGACGGGTTGGACGAGGCCGGCGAGTTCTCCCTCGGCGCCTCCGACGGCGGAGTGACGGCGTCGAGCGCGATCGAGGTCAATGTGACCGCCCCGGATCAGCAGACACTGGCCGAGGCCAGTGATGCGGTCGTCGAAGAGCTCAGCAGCCGACCGGGACTCGTGCAGGTCGAGAGCGATCTTGCGACGTCGCGTCCCCACGTGCGCGTCGCGGTCGATCGCTCGGCCGCGGCAGACGCCGGGCTGACCGAAGCCGCGCTCGCCGGAATCATCTCGCAGCGCATGCAGCCGACGGAGGTCGGTCAGGTCACGATGGACGCCAACACCGTGAGCGTCTACGTCTCGGAGGGCGCAACTCCCGACGATGTGGAGGGCGTGCGCGCGCTGCAGCTGCAGACCCCGGATGGGGAGCAGCGGCTCGACAGCCTCGCATCAGTCGAGATCGCCGACGGGCCCGTCACGGTGCGCACCGAGGACACCATTCGCATGGTGACGGTTTCCGCGCTTCCGGAAGGCGACGACCTCGGTACCGCGGGAACCCAGGTCTCCGAAGCGCTCGACGCCGTCGACCTGCCGGACGGCGCGTCGGCCAGCGTTGGCGGAGTGATGTCGCAGCAGGCCGAGGCCTTCCAGCAGCTGGGCATCGCGCTCCTCGCGGCGATCCTCATCGTCTACGTGGTGATGGTGGCGACGTTCAAGAGCCTGCTCCAGCCCCTGCTGCTGCTGATCTCGGTACCGTTCGCGGCGACCGGAGCGATCCTCTTGCTCATCGTCACCGGCATTCCGCTCGGCGTGGCCTCGCTCATCGGCGTACTCATGCTCATCGGCATCGTTGTGACGAACGCGATCGTGCTCGTCGACCTGGTGAATCAATTCAGGGAGCGGGGAGAAAGCCTCCAACGGGCCGTCGAACACGGTTCCCTGCTCAGGCTCCGGCCCATCGTCATGACGGCGCTCGCCACGATTCTCGCGCTCACCCCGATGGGTCTCGGCATCACTGGGAAGGGCGGCTTCATCTCGCAGCCGCTCGCCGTCGTCGTGATCGGCGGTCTGATCTCGTCGACCGTGCTCACGCTCGTGGTGCTGCCGACGCTCTACTACATCGTCGAGCGTGGTCGGGAGCGGCGTCGTGCGCGCCGTGGCGGTGGACCGGACGGACCGGACCTTGATGGCCCCGACACCGATGGTCCGGCACCCCGGGGAGCAGGCGGCGGCGCTGCGCTGGTCACCGCGGGGTCGGGAACCGCGGTCCAGGATCGCCCCGCCCCGCTCGAGAGCCGCCGTTCACGGAGGGGCCGCCGAGGTGCGACGCTTCCCCAGGAGTCTGAGGCTCCCGCGCTCGCCGAGAGTAATCAGTCCGGCGGTCACGGTGCGGGGCACGCGTTAGCTGCGGGTGCTGCGGGCGCGCTAGGCGCGGCCGGTGTCTCCGGAGCAGTCGTCGGCGCGACCAGTGCGGCTGATGCAGCCGATGAGCACCATGCGGCTCACGGAGACGACTCCTCGGGTGCGCGGCGGAGCCGCATCCCGGGGCGCGGTGGCAGGCTCTTCTGGCGCGGTTCCGAGCATGCGCCGGAACACGGTGCGGAGGGACCCAGAGATGCGGCGTCCCACGCAGCGGCGCAAGCAGAAGCGGACTATCGTGCGTTCCTCGAGGCGACTCAAGCAGCCGCTGCTCGCGAGGAGGCCGAGAGCGCCGCGGCCGAATCCGACGAGGCCGCCCATCCGGCGGCGGATGAACCGGAGGAGGATGCTGCCGACCCGGTGGCAACGCGAGTGTTCGCGATGCTTGCGGCAGACGCGGGGCCTGCGGACACGGTGCACGCAGGGGCCGTGGAAGCGGAACCCGAGCCGCAGCGCGAACCGGAACCCGAGCCGACTTCGGGTCCTGAGGAGGAACTGGAGCCCGCGTCGGGTATCGAGCCAGACGCCGAGGCCGTGCATGACTCGGCTCCCGAGCCCGAGCCCGAGCCCGAGCCCGAGCCCGAGGTCGAAGCGGAGCCGGAGCCGGTGCTCGATGTGGTTCCTGAGGTCGAAGCGGAGCCGGACCCGGCACCCGAAGTGTCGTACTCGAAGGACGCCCCGGTCGACGACCGCCCGTCGCCCGCGACGGGTGAACTCGGCTGGGACGCGCTGATGGCGGAGGCCTACCGAGACACCCAGCTGCATCACCCGCAGACGGTGAGCGAAATGGAGTCGCAACTCGGTTCCGCGGCCGATGCGCCCGCGGAACCGACCTCGGAGGAGCCGGTACCCGAGCCCGAGCCCGAGGGTGAGCCTGAAGTCACGCGCGAGTCCGACCCAGCGCCCGAAGCGGCACTCATCATCAACGCGGAACCCGAGTCGGAATCTGAGGAACCAGAGTTCGAACCGGAGCTCGAACCGGAGCTCGAACCGGAGCTCGAACCGGAGCCAGAGGCGGAGACCGAAGCAGAAGCGGAGGCTGAGGCCGAGATCCAGCCAGGGGGCGAGACCGATGCGCGTCCCGACGCACCTGTCGAGCCCGAGTTCTTCGAGGCATCGGACGCCGCGAGCACGGGGGAGCCGGTCACGCCGCTGACGCTTCCCGGCCCGCCGATCACCGGAACCGTCCGAACGGCGGTGCCGGAAGACGCCCCCGAATCGGATGATGCCCAGGCGGAGGAGCACGGCGATGGCGTGGCGGGTCCCGACACCGCCGCGGCCTTCCTGCAAGACCTGTTCGACTCCGATGATGCGGAAGATGACGAGGACCATGAATCCGTCGAGGGTCCAGGCGTCGACGAGGGAGATGAGCGCCGATGACGCAGCGGAAGAAGCGCGGGTTCAAGGCTCCCACCAACTACGAACCGAATCGGGGTCGAAAGCCCAAGCGGTTCGCGAAGGGCGACGGCCAGGCACCGCGTGAAGGGACCGGGCGTCGCGGGACGGGCGGGGAGCAACCGCAGCAGCGGGATGAGCGCAAGCAGCAGGGGGATCCGAAGCGGGGGAACCGCGGGCAGCGGCCCGCCGCAACACGGCAGTCCCATCCCGAGCGAACTGCCGGTACACCAGCAGCGCGTGAGTCGCGTTCGACTCCTCCGCGCCCGCCGCATCAGCGGTCGGCACGTGTGTTCACGTTCGGGGCCGAGGGGGAGATCGGGAAGGGATCGAGCGCCTCCAGCGAAGCTCGCGACATTCCTCCCCATGCCTCGTTCGCCGAGCTCGGGCTCGGCGGGAACATCGTGCGCACACTCGGAGAGCTCGGGGCCGATCGACCGTTCCCGATTCAGGCGGCCACGATTCCCGACGTGCTGGCAGGCAGGGACGTGCTTGGTCGGGGGCGCACCGGGTCGGGTAAGACCATCGCGTTCGCGGCGCCCCTCGTGGAGCGCCTGCTCCACTTGAAGGCGTCTGGTGCATTTGCGGCGGACGCCGGGAAGCAGGCGGCTAAGGCGTCGCTGAAGCGCGGAGAGCGGCAGCGCGGCACACGGGCGCGCACGCGGGATCCGAAAGCGCTGATTCTCGCGCCGACCCGTGAGCTGGCACTGCAGATCGACCGCACCGTGCAGCCGATCGCACGCTCAGTCGGTTTCTACACGGCTCAGCTCGTCGGGGGCGTGCCGATCGACCCGCAGATCCACGCTCTGGAGCGCGGGATCGACATCGTGATCGGTACCCCCGGGCGCATTCAAGACCTCGTGCAGCGTCGCAAGCTCGATCTGCGCGAGGTGCTCGTGACCGTCGTGGACGAAGCCGATCACATGTGCGAGCTCGGATTCCTCGAACCCGTGCAGCGGATCCTGCGCGACACCGTCCGCGGAGGGCAGCGACTCCTGTTCTCGGCGACGCTCGACCGTGATGTCGATGCGATCGTCGAGGAGTTCCTCCGCGATCCGGTGGTGCACGAGGTCGCCTCGGAGGCGCCTGCGGACACCCGCCACCGCGTCTTCATCGTTCTCAGGGAGCACAAGGACGACGTGCTGGTGCAGCTCGCGCGGCATCGATCCCGCACCATCGTGTTCACCCGAACTCGAGCGTACGCGGAACGAGTGGCAGCAATGCTCGCCGACACCGGCGTGCGCACCGTCGCACTGCACGGTGACCTCAAGCAGGCGGCTCGCGAGCGCGGACTGACCAAGTTCTCGGAGGGCAAAGCCGACGTGCTCGTGGCAACGGACGTGGCGGCGCGCGGGATCCACGTCGATGACGTCGACCTCGTGGTGCAGGCAGACCCGCCGGACGAAGCGAAGACCTACCTCCATCGCGCGGGCCGTACGGGCCGCGCCGGCAAGGTCGGAGAAGTGATCACCGTGATCCCGCGCACCCGCCAGAAGCGCACGCGCGAAATGCTCGAAGAGGCTGGGATCGAGCCAGAAGTCTTCCAAGATTTCGCTCCCGGTCAGGAACTCTGAGTCGATAATGTATCCGCACCACCGTCACGCGAGGAGGCAACGTGCCTGAGAACGAACAGCCAGCGAACGACTCGTCATCGAAGGATCCGTCGGTGAGCGAGCCCTACTCGGCACGCGAGGAGCAGAGTCCTCCGCAACCTGCGGAGCCGCAGTACGCGCCCCCGCAGCCGGATGAGCAGCAGCAGCCCAGGTATGCTCCGCCGCAGTCGGGCGCGAGCGTGCCGCCGCCGCAGCAGGATCCGCAGGCGCCGTACGCGCCCCAGGCCCCGTACGGTCAGCAGCCCCCGTATGGCCAGCAGCCCCCGTATGGCCAGCAGCCTCCGTACGGTCAGCAGCCGTATGCACAGCCCGGTGCGGTTCCCCCACCCGGACAGGCGCAGCAGGCACCCTACGCGCAGGCACCGTATGGGCCGCCGCCCTACGGATACGTCATGCCGAGCGGCCGCAGGTTCTGGGCCATGGGGTTCCTGACCTATATTCCCTACGTGGGGTTCATCGTCTTCCTGATCGTCGCGCTCGTGATGAATTCGAGCGCCCGTCGCGACCCCAACGTCGTCGTCCGTGAGAACGCCCGCTGGGCGGCGAACTGGGCCCTCAGCGTTGCGACGTTCATCGCGGGCGCGATCGTGATCATGATCATCGGAGGCGTGACCGGAGCCTCGATCGAGTCGAGCGGCGGAAACGGTGCCGTCGGCTTTGTGTTCGTCGCTCTGGGCGGAGTCGTGATCCTCGCAACGGGCATCACCCACCTCGTGTTCACGATCATGGGGACGGTGCAGGCTGACCGCCGCGTGTTCAAGCCGGCCATCGTTATTCCGTACCTGCGCGAGCGCAGCTGACCTTTCGTCGCGTCCGCTCGCCTGAGTGCGTGGGCGTGAAGTGCGCCTCGCGGCCGTCGATGGTCGACACGTGAGGGTTCCCACAGCTGGAACGACGCTCAATTGGAGAGGTTCAACAAACGGGCAGTGGTCGGTGCCGCTCCCCGTTTGTCTGCCCGCTCACGGGCGGTTCGCGTTGCGCACCGCCCGTCCTACGCTGAGGGCATCTGATGATCGCAGTGCGATCGCGACCCCCTGCAGCGCCCGAGCGCCGCAGCCGTGCGAAGGAGGACACGTGGCACAGACCGACCCCCGTATCGACACCGAACTGGTGAGCGACCTGCTCCTGGGCAAGTGGAAGCAGGAGCGCCTCGAGGCGCGCAAGCTCGCCGCGGATCCGCGCGTGCAGTCCCCTCCAGGACTCACGATGGACGAGCACCGCAAGCGCGTGTTCGAGCAGCTGCAGGTGCTGGTCGACGAGGGTGCCATTCAGCGCGCCTTCCCGGTGAGCGTGGGTGGCGGCGACAACCACGGCGGCAACATCGCCGCATTCCAGGAGCTCGTGCTCGCTGATCCCTCGCTCCAGATCAAGAGCGGCGTGCAGTGGGGGCTCTTCGGAGCCGCGATCCTGCACCTCGGCACGCAACCCCACCACGAGCGCTGGCTTCCCGACGTGATGAGCCTGAAGCTTCCCGGCGCGTTCGCCATGACCGAGATCGGTCACGGCTCCGATGTCGACGCGGTGGGTACGACCGCGACGTACGACCCGGAGTCGCAGGAGTTCGAGATCCACACGCCGTTCACCGGTGCATGGAAGGACTACCTCGGTAACGCTGCGGTGCACGGGCAGGCCGCGGTCGTCTTCGCGCAGCTCATCACGCGCGGCGTGAACCACGGCGTGCACGCGTTCTTCGTGCCGATCCGTACGCCGGAGGGCGAACTGCTCCCGGGCGTCGGCGCTGAGGATGACGGCGTGAAGGGCGGGTTGAACGGCATCGATAACGGGCGCCTCCACTTCACCCACGTGAGAATTCCGCGTGGCAACCTGCTCAACCGCTACGGCGACGTCGCCGAGGACGGCACGTACAGCTCGCCGATCGAGAGCCCCGGTCGACGCTTCTTCACCATGATCGGCACCCTCGTGCAGGGCCGGGTGTCGCTCGACGGCTCCGCCGTGCGCGCGATGGAGGCTGCGCTTCTCGTGGCGATCCGGTACGGCAGCGAACGGCGGCAGTTCACAGGGGCGGACGGCCGCGACACGGTGCTCCTCGACTACGGGCAGCACCAGCGCCGCCTGATCCCGCGCCTTGCCCAGACCTACGCGATGGCCTTCGCCAGCGAGCGCCTGCTCACGGTGTTCGACGAGGTGTTCTCCGGCGCCCACGACACCGATGAGAACCGTCAAGACCTGGAGACCCTCGCCGCAGCGCTCAAACCGCTGTCCACCTGGGCGGCGCTCGACACGCTGCAGGAGGCGCGCGAGGCCTGCGGAGGCGCCGGGTTCATCGCGAAGAACCGGCTTACCTCGCTGCGCGCCGACCTTGATATCTACGCCACGTTCGAGGGGGACAACACGGTCCTGCTGCAGCTGGTCGGCAAACGACTGCTCAGCGACTATGCCGCCCAGTTCAAGGGTGCGGATCGCGCCGCGCTCGCTCGCGCGGCAGCCGGCCAGATCGGTGAGCGGGTCACGCGCTTCGGTCTGCGCCGCATCGCGCAGAGCGTCGCCGATCTCGGCCAGGTCGGGCGTTCAGTGGAGAACCTGCGCAGCACCGACACGCAGCGGGCCCTGCTCACCGACCGCGTCGAGTCCATGGTGGCCGAGGTCGCGCTGGCACTGAAGTCGGCTGGCACCGGCGTATCGGGCCACGATCGCGCGGTGGCGACGGAGGCGGCGTTCAACGCCCAGCAGCACACGCTCATCGAGGCCGCGCGGTCGCACGGCGAGCTGCTGCAGTGGGAGGCCTTCACCGAGGCTCTCGAGCGCGTCGAGGACGCCGACACGCTGCAGGTGCTCACCTGGCTGCGGGACCTTTTCGGGCTGAGCCTCATCGAGAAGAACCTTGCCTGGTACCTCATGCGCGGTCGGCTGAGTGCCCAGCGCGCCGAGGCCGTCACCGCGTACGTCGACCGCCTCACCGGCCGGCTCCGCCATCAGGCGCTCGACCTCGTCGAGGTCTTCGGCATCAGCCCCGAGGTCCTCCGAGCTGAGATCGCCACCGGCATCGAAGCCGAACGTCAGGACGAGGCCCAGGCGTATGTCGATGCGCAAATAGCAGAGGGAACGCGCCCGGTGCACGAGAAGGAGCTGCGCAAGCAGCGTCAGCGTGAGCAGCGTGCCCAGAACACGCACGTGGCGGAGCGCGTCGCGGCGAGTTGATCGGCGCGGCCCCGTGGTGGACGCGACAGGCGTTCACCACGGGGGTCGCGGAAGCGGAGGGGAATAGGGTGGAATCATGACGGATCAGTTGCGCTCCCTGTACCCGCCGATCGAACCCGATCGGTTCGGCAAGCTCCTCGTCGGCGACGGGAACGAGATCTACTGGGAGGAGTGCGGCAACCCCGAGGGGAAGCCGGTGGTGTTCCTCCACGGCGGGCCCGGGGGCGGCTGCGCACCCGATCATCGGCGCTATTTCGACCCGGAGCAGTATCGGATCGTCCTGTTCGACCAGCGGGGTTGCGGGCGCAGCACTCCGCACGCGAGTGCGCCGGACGCCGACCTGTCGACGAATACCACGTGGCATCTGGTCGCCGACATCGAGCGACTGCGCGAGTACCTGGAGATCGACCGCTGGCAGGTGTTCGGCGGGTCCTGGGGCTCGACGCTCGCGCTTGCCTACGCCGAGACGCACCCCGAGCGCGTCACCGAACTCATCCTCCGCGGCATCTTCACTCTGCGGCGAGGCGAGATCCACTGGTTCTACCAGGATGGCGCGTCGCACCTGTACCCGGATGCGTGGGAGGAGTACCTCGCGCCGATCCCGAAGGCTGAGCGGAGCGACCTCGTCGCCGCCTATCGTGAGCGGCTCTTCGATGCGGACCCCGCGGTCCACGTGCCGGCCGGCGTCGCGTGGACGGTGTGGGAGAACTCGACGATCCGGTTGATCCCCGATGAGGCGGCGATCGCCGAGGCTCGAGCGGATGAAGCATCTGCGGTCGCGTTCGCCAGGATCGAGAACCACTACTTCTCGAACGGCGGCTGGCTCGAGGAGGGGCAGCTGATCCGTGATGCGGCGGGGAAGCTCTCCGGGATCCCGGCGGTCATCGTGCAGGGGCGCTATGACGCCTGCACGCCTCCGCGTACTGCCTGGGAGCTCCACCGTGCGTGGCCGGAGGCCGACTTCGTGATGGTGCCTGACGCGGGGCACGCCGCGAGCGAGCCGGGGATCGTGGATGCCCTCGTTCGGGCGACCGACCGCTTCGCCGCCGAGAGTGCCGCGGCGTAGAGCTGCTCGGGTTCAGCGCCGCTTCCGGCGCTTCGCGGCGGCCAGCTGCGCGCCGCGCGAGCCGGGAGGCGGGCCGGCTTTCTTGCTCGTCGACTTCGGCTTGCGCTTGCGGGCTGCGTCGGGCGACGCAGGCGCAGGATCGGCGGTCTCCCGCTCGGCTCGCGCGCTGCGCGCCGTCCGACCACGGAGCACCCCCGCCAGTTGCTGCACGTCTTCCGCATCGCGCGCGACAGCCCAGCTCGCCCAGACGGTCGTGCCGGGCAGGTCGGGTTCGCCGATGAGCGTGAGGATGGCGTGCTCCCGTTTGCGGGTCAGGTGCCTGGCGAGGGGGAGTGGCAGCAGTACTCCGCCGAGACCGGCGGCCACGAGATCGAGGACGGCCGGAACGCTCGTGGGCGCCGACGAGGCATCGGCCCAGGGTGCAGGGTCACCCCACTCTGCCGGGTGCTCGGGGTGCGCGAGCAGGGTGATGAGCGCGAGGTCGGAGGTCGGGATCCCCGATTCGCCGGCGAGCTCGTGTTCTCGCGGCAGCACCAGGGCGATCTGCTCGGTGTAGAGGCGCATGGCGTGCCGTGGAGCATCGTCGTCCTGCTCCGGCTGTTGCCCGGGGAGCGCGCGTTCGATCATGACGTCGACGGGTGCTTCGGGATCCGCATCGGGTCCGCGCCCGTAGGCGACGTCGACGGGAACCAGCTCGAGCGGGTTCGCCGGGCGCGCAGCGGTCCACCGGCGCGCCCAGGTGTTCGGTGCCACGCCCCGGGCGAAGCCGAGCCGGATCGGATGGGTCGGGGTCATGGCGTCTCCCGCCGGTAGATGTCGTGGTCGAAGCGCAGCCTGGCGGCAGAGAGCGCGAGACGGTAGTGATCGGGATCGGTGACCGGTTCGCGCAGGGGCGTTCCCTCTTCCCGGTAGTGCGGCAGCGCGACGCGGGCGTGCCCCTGAGGCGGATCACCGCTCACCGGCACCACCCGCCACCACGCGACGGCATGCCCGTAGTGGGCGAGCACCCGTCCGACCGCACGTGGTGCGGAGGAGCCGATCGCGTGCGCTACGTCGCCGTAGGTCATCACGCGCCCTTCGGGGATGCGTGCGACGACGTCGAGGACGTCTTCCACGAACTCAGCTGAGGGCACCCCTCAAGCGTACGTCAGAACTCCGACACCCCGAGGAGCATGCCGATGGAGTAGGTGACGGCCACGGCGATGCCGCCGAAGAGCAGCTGCCTGGCAGCGCCCATCAAGCGATTGCGCCTGGTGAACCCCGCGGCGAGCCCGCCGGCCAGGAGCAGGCCGGCGCCGCCGAACGCGAGACCCGACCAGATCGATCCGAAGTTGAAGAGGAACGGCGCGACGGGGATGAACGCGCCGACGCTGAACGATGCGAGCGAGGAGAACGCAGCGACCCACGGGGACGCCTTCTCCTCGGGGTTGAGCCCGAGCTCGTGCGCCAGGTGGACGCGGAGTGCGCGCTCGCCGTCGGTGTGCACCTCGGCGGCGGCCCGCTCCGCGACGCCGTCGGACATGCCGAGGCGGCGGAACAGCGCGGCGAGTTCCGCCTCTTCACCCTCGGGGTTTCGCGCGAGCGCGTCGCGTTCGGTCGTGACTTCGGCGTCGAGCTGCTCGTTCTGGGTGCGCACCGAGGTGTACTCGCCGAGGGCCATCGAGATCGCCCCGGCGATGAGGCCGGAGACACCCGTCAGCACGATGACACCCTTCGGGGCGCCGGCCGCGGCGATACCCGCGATCAGGCCGATGTTCGAGACGAGACCGTCCATCGCGCCGAACACGGTTGCGCGCAGCCACCCCGACGAAACGTCGGCGTGGCGGTGATCGTAGTCATGGGGCTGGGAGATATCGAACTCTGGCACGAGAGGCAACGCTAGCAAGCTTCTCGCGTGAGGCAGTAGCGTCCTCGCGACCTCGTGAGGACGCTGTTCCGAGTTCGAGATGACGAACTCGCGACTCCGGTTCGGAGGTCAATCGAGTGCGATCACCCGCCCCTCCCACCGGCGTCGCAGCCAGCGGTCGTGCGACGCGATGATCACGGTGCCGGGGAACTCGGCGATCGCCGCCTCGATGGCATCGACCAGCGTGAGCGAGAGGTGGTTCGTCGGTTCGTCGAGCATGAGCAGCTCGGGCGGATCGGCGAGCAGAGTGGCGAGGGCGAGCCTCCGCTGCTGCCCTACGCTGAGTTCGCCGACCGGCCGGTGCGCGTCCCGGCCGGCGATGAGCCCGAACGTCGCGAGCGGTACGGCCTCCGCCCGGGCAGCGCCCACCCCGTCGAGGTAGGCCTCCGTCACGGTGCGAGCGGGGCCGCGCCCGTGCGGGTCGGGGAGATCGACGTCTTGTTCGAGCATGCCGATGCGCACCCCCTCGCGCACCGTGACTCCGCCACGGGTCGGGGCGATCCTGCCCGAGAGCGCATGCAGCAGCGTCGACTTCCCCGACCCGTTCGGGCCGGTGAGCAGCCAGCGCTCGCCGCTGCTGACCGCGAGGTCGATGCGCGCGAGCCGGTCGCTCACCTCGAGTCCCGTTGCGGTGATGATGGGTCCGGGGAGTGCCGCGCGACCGAGGCGGGGCCGGGTCGGCTTTCCGGATCCGGCGTCGTCCCGGCGGACGGCCGCCGTGAGTCCGGCGAACCGGAGCTCCGCCGGCGGTTTCCGGATCTGCCGAGCCTCGAGCTCCTCGAGCCTGGAGCGGGAGTCGTTCACGCGCCGCGAGACGACCTTGGCGTTGCGGTCGGAGTAGAACTTCTGCGCGCCGCGCTGCTCGGTGCGCGGCTTCCAGTCCGCGTGCCCGACGACGTGGTCCGTGCGCACTGCGGCGCGCAGACGCGAGAGCTCCGCCTGCTCGTCCCGGTACCGCTGCTCCCATCGGCGGCGCTCATCGGCTCGAGCGGTCAGGTAGTCGGAGTATGTGCCGGTGAAGCGGGTGACGCCGATCGCGGTGCCGGTGCCGTCCTGCACGAGGTCCTCGGTGTCGGCGTGCTGCCGCGGCGCGGGATCGAGGTCCATGAGCGCGGTGGCAGCCTCGTCGAGGAACGCGCGATCGTGGCTGGCGAAGACGACGGGTCCGCGCCAGCGCTCGAGGACGCGCAGCAGGTGCTCCGTCGCTTGGTCGTCGAGGTGATTCGTCGGCTCGTCGAGCAGGAGTACGTCCGGCGCGTTGAGCAGGACCCAGGCCAGGGAGAGGCGCGCGCGCTGTCCGCCCGAGAGGGTCCCGGTGAGCCGGTCTCGCGGGATCTCCGCGAGGCCCATGCCCGCGAGCATGGCGTCGACCCTGGCGTCGACGTCCCAGGCATCCGCACGCTCGGCGGCGTCGAGCGCCAGCGCGTACGCGTCGGCCGCCGCGGAGTCCTCCGGGTGGTCCGCGAGGGATCGGGCGCGCCGGTCGACCTCGTCGACGGCGGCGCGGATCGGCGCGATCGCCGCTTCGAGGCTCGACGCGATGGACTCCGACGGGCTGAACGGCGGCTCCTGGTGGAGCAGTCCGATCCGTGGCTGGTCGCCGCCCGAGGCGATGGCGCGGACGGTCCCGGCGTCAGCGGTGAGCGTTCCGGCCAGGATGCGGAGCAGGGTGGACTTGCCGGACCCGTTCTCGCCGATCATGCCGACCCGATCGCCTGGCGGCACCGTGAACGTGATGTCGGTCAGTACGCGACGCGCGCCGAACGTGTGCGAGACTCCGTCGACTCGGAGTTGGGTGGAAGCGTCGGCGGACGACGAAACGGAGAGTGTAGAGAAAGACATGCGTTCCTCGAGATCGAGATCGACCCTGCCGGGCACTGCCGCGGACGCAGGGGTTCAACGATGCTCAAGACTTCACACCGCAACTGTAGCAAATCTGGCGGAGCGCGCAACAGGTCTCGTCCGCTGCCGTGGCGTACCCTGGAACGAGCGCCGGTGATCCGAATCGCCGCCCGCCGTTCGCCCGTTCGCCAGTTCGCAGGGAGGTCGCCATATGCCCGAGGTCACCGGTCAGGTCGTCGAAACGCCCGAGGGTCGCGACCTCCGTCTGGTGCGTTCGCTCGCACTGCCGATCGAGGAGGCGTGGTCGTTCATCGCGGACTCCGAGCGCACCGCACTCTGGTTCGGCGAGTGGGAGGGTGATGGGCGCCCCGGCGGGGCGATCCGGATCCGCATGGCGTTCGAGGAGGATGCCCCTGCGGCGAAGGCCAGAATCGTCGCCTGCGAAGCCCCGCACCGTCTCGCGCTGCACACCTCGGACGAGATGGGGTCGTGGCGTCTGGAGCTGCTCCTCGAAGCCGACGGTGAGGACGAGAGTCTGCTCGGATTCGTGCATCATCTCGATGCCGACACCGATGTGGGTGCCGTAGGGCCCGGGTGGGAATACTACCTCGACATGCTCGTCGCCGCGACCGAGGACGCGGAGCCCCCGCACTTCGACGACTACTTCCCGGCACTGATCGAGACCTACCTCGAGCGCGCCGCCCACCCGCTGGCCGGCTGACGCTGCTGCGCCTCGCTTACGCCGTGACGTGAGCGTCGTCAGCTGAGCGGTGCGCGGCTTCCACGTCGGACATGTGGGTGCGCACCCACTCCTCGAGAGCTGCGAGCGGCTCGTGGAGCGTTTGACCGGCCTGCGTGAGCGCGTAGTCGACTCGAACGGGTACCTGGGCGGTGACGGTGCGCGTCACGAGGCCGTCGTGCTCGAGGCCGCGAAGGGTCTGCGCGAGCATCTTCTGGGAGACCCCATCCACGGCGGCGGCGATTTCGTTAAACCTCCGCGGGCCATCGGCAAGCGTGCCGATGACGAGGATGCTCCAGCGGCTGGACACGCGATCCAGCAGGCCCCGGCTCGGGCAGTCCCGGTTATAGGGGTCCCACTCGGGTTCGGTCATGCCGGTTCCTCTCGTTAATCGCGCCTGGGAGGCACATACTCATGATACCAAGTTGCATTTGGATAGCTGGTTACCTATAGTAACTCATGAGGGTGCCGACGACCAGCAGTCGAACGGCCCCCGATTCACCGATTCGCTTTCACCGACAGGAGCACTCATGACCCGCATCACCGTTCTCGGCGGCACCGGCTACGCCGGCCGCAACATCGTTCGCGTCGCCGCGGAGCGCGGCCATACCGTGACGGCGTACAGCCGGAACGAGCCGGCTTCGCCCGTCGAGGGAGTCGAGTACCGTACCGGTGACGTGCAGGATCCCGAGGTGATCCGGGCTGCCGTCACTGGCACCGATGTCGTGGTCTCGGCGGTCTCCCCGCGCGGCGAGCTCGAGGGGACCGGAAAGCTCCGCGGCATTGAGCGGCGCGTCGCCGAGGAGGCCGCCCGCGCGGGCGTGCGATTCGGGGTGGTCGGCGGTGCCGGATCGCTCTTCGTGTCAGAGGGCGGCCCGCGGGTCGCCGATACCCCCGAGTTCCCCGACGCCATCAAGCCGGAGGCCGCTGAGCTGGCAGCCGTGCTCGAAGATCTGCAGTCATCTGCTGCCGAGCTGGACTGGTTCTACGTGAGCCCAGCCGGTGGGTTCGGCGAATGGGCACCAGGTGAAGCGACGGGTACCTACCGCACCGGCGGCGATGTGCTGCTGGTCGACGAGTCGGGCGAATCGCAGATCTCCGGAGCCGATTTCGCGGATGCCGTCGTCTCGGAGATCGAACACTCTGAGCACCGGCGTGAGCGGTTCACCGTTGCTTACTGAGTGCCCTCAGGCTGACTGAGTCGACTCACTCCGTCCAGTCGAATGCGTCGCCGGCCTGCGCCCTCATTCTCGGGGCGCAGGCCGGACGAGGCGGAGCTGGTCGTGGCCGGGGGCGTGATCCGAGGGGCGCCGTGCCTGGTCGAGGGTGAACCCGTTGCGCCGGTAGAACCGCAGGGCGCGTTCGTTGCTGTCGAGTACCCACAATCCGATGGATCTGTCGTCGGCGACGGCGTCGAGCAGGCGCTGCCCGAGACCGGACCCGTGCTCGGACGCGCGGAGGTAGAGGAAGAACAGCTGGCGCTCAACGATTGGATCGTCGCTCGCCCCCGACCCGGCGAACCCGACGAGTGCGCCGTCACGCTCCGCCACCCTCACGCGGTCGGTCTCGCGGGGAGCGGTGCAGATCGCGGTCCACTGTTCGAGTCGTTGCCGGCGTGCTTCGGGCCCCCACGCTTCCGGTGTGAACACGCCCGCGTACGTCTCTTCCCACGTCGCGAGGTGAAGCTCCGCGAGCGCCTCGGCTTCATCGGGGCGAGGCGAGCGGATCACGAGTCTGTTCTCCTGGGTGTTCATCTGCACCAGCCGCAGCTACCCGGAGGCCGACCCGAGAAGGCACGCGTAGCGCTGCCGATCCGGCCATCGCGGGTCGGGATCCCGCGGTACGACCGCGAACCCGAGTCTTCGGTAGAAGTCAACGGCATCGTCGTCGGTTTCCGCGTAGACGGCTCCGTCTCGTGCGGCGGATCGCGTCGCGTGCACGAGCGTCTTCCCGTGGCCGTGTCCCTGGTGGTCCGGGGCGACCGCGATGTACTCGATCACCGCGGGATCGCGGTCGACGTCGAACGCGACGAAACCGACGACACGATCCTCGTCGGTGATCCCGAGCACCGAGAGGTGCCTGAGCTCGTCGAGCATGATGCGTCGCAGGCGCTCGCCGTCGGCGTCGGTGGCCAGTCTGATGAGGTCCTTGACGTCCTCGCGCTTCAAAGCTCCCTTGCTGAGCACACGGACGCTGCGTTCTTCTCCCACGCCTTTCACCGTATCCTGCATGTGCGAGTCGCGCGAGGGTGGAGGGGCGCCCTGCGGGGCTGATCAGGACGGGCTGGAGTCGCCGCCGAGTTCGTCCGCATATCGGGTGACCGCGTTCCCGTACATCGGGAGGGTCCCGGCGAGCGCCCGCAGAGCAACGCTGAGAGCCTCATTCGGTCGGCCGCTCGAGTGCAGGGCGAGGGCGAGAAAGGCGGCCGCTGCGTCTCCCGTGACGCCACCTGAGGTCTCGGCGTTCAGGAGGCGGACGGCCTCTTCCGCTCGCCCCACGTTCCTGAGCGAGCTGGAGAGCTGGATGACGGCCTGGGGTCTGCGGTCTCCGGAAAGACCCGCGCGAAGCGCCGACTCGTATAGCGGGATGGCCTGCGCCTCCATGCCGAGGAAGTCGTGCACCGACGCCCATTCATATAGGGCATCGGGATCTTCTGCCGGGCGTTCTTCCATCAGGCCGCGCATCGTCGCCAACATCCGCTCGGGAACGGTGTCGTCTGCCTCACGCCAGAAGCGTTCGATGCGAGTGTCCCAGTCGAAGGTCATGAATCGATTCTGGCCGCGGCGTCGCTCGGCTTCCACTCGAGCGGGGGATCAATATGCTTCACGAACGACTCGAGCACGTGGAGGGTTGCGCCCCGTGCGACGTGGGCCGGCGCGGTTTGCGCGGCCTTACTCGTGCAGGATGACCTGGTAGAGGTTGTGATCCTGCCATTCTCCGGCAATCTGTAGGTATCGGGGTGCCATGCCGATCTTGTGGAACCCGTTTTTCATGAGCACACGTTGGGAACTCATGTTGTGCACCAGCGTGCTGGCCTCCACTCGATGCAGCCCGAGTTCTTCCCGGGCTGCAGTCACGATTGCGTGAACCGCGGCAGAGGCGAGACCCCTGCCCTGATGATTTCTGTCGATCCAATAACCCAGCCCCGCGCTTTGGAACGGCCCACGACTGACTCCTGCGAGGTTGAAGCGACCGACGATCTCCCGGTCACCAACGAGAGCCAGCGGGAGGCTCTCATCAGTTGCGCCAGCAGCGAGTTTGCGCTCAATGTCCTCCCGCTGAAAGCGTTCCGTAAAGAACTCAGCAGCGCGGATCGGTTCCCATGGCTTGAGGTGTTCCCGATTGCGGAGATACGCGTTGGACAGCATTGCCGCATCCTCTGGCCGAAGGATGCGAAGGGTTACTTCTGCAGTGATGCTTCGGGGTTTGAACACTCGAGAATGCTACTCGGAGCGGGTTCGAGTCGAAAGCGTCTCAGATCTTGTCTCCCTGCACCGGCCCCTCGGTGTTCGGCTTCCAGCCGAGAGCGGGCGCAACGTGCTTTGCGAACGACTCGAGCACGTGGAGGTTGTACTCGGGGCCGAGTTGATTCGGGATCGTGAGCATGAGCGTGTCCGCGGCCTGCACCGCCGCGTCCTGCTGCAGCGCTTCGATGAGTCGGTCGGGGGAATCCGCGTAGGTCTTCCCGAACGTGGAGCGGAATCCGTCGATGATGCCGATCTGGTCCTGCGAGTTGCGGTCACGCAGGCCGAAGTACATCTCGTCCCGTTCGGTGACGATCGGGAAGACGCTGCGGCTCACCGAGACTCGCGGCGCACCGGTGTGCCCTGCCTCCCGGTATGCGGTGCGGAACCGCTCGATCTGTCGAGCCTGCAGCACGTCGAGCGGCTCGCCCGTGGCCTCGGTGAGGAGCGTCGAGCTCATGAGGTTGAGTCCCTGGCGTCCGGTCCACTCGGCAGTGTCGATGGATCCGGCGCCCCACCAGATCCGGTCGCGCAGGCCGGGGGACCGTGGTTCGATCGCGAGGCGGCCTGCGGGCCCCACCTGCGGGTCGCTGTCCACCACCGTCTCTCCGGAGATCGCCTCTATGAAGCGGGCGAAGTGGTCGCGCGCGATGTCGGCGCCTCGCGGATCGGCGGATCCCGTGTAGCCGAACGCCTCGTAGCCGCGCAGCGCGGTCTCGGGGGATCCCCGGCTCACTCCCAGAGCGACGCGCCCGTCGGCGAGGTAGTCGAGGGCCGCGGCCTCCTCGGCGAAGTACAGCGGGTTCTCGTATCGCATGTCGATGACGCCCGTACCGACTTCGATGCGCTTCGTGCGCGCTGCCATGGCGGTGAGGAGGGGGATCGGCGACGCGGCCTGCCTGGCGAAGTGGTGCACGCGTACGTACGCTCCGTTGACGCCGAGCTCGTCAGCGCCCTCTGCGATCTCCACCGTTTGGCGCAGCATGTCGCCCGCGTCGCGGGTGGCACTGCCCGGAACGGCTGCGTAGTGACCGAATGACAGGAATCCGAAAGCTCTCATAGTGACTCCAACGCTTGCGTGAACGTTCTATTCCTATGAATCTATCTGAAGTGGAGCTGCGGTCAGAGCGCCGCGCTGAGCACACCCTCCGCGTCGTGGCGGAAAACTCCGCCCACCATCGTCGCGCGCACCTCGATATCGCGGATCCGGTCCGGTGGGACGCTCATCGGATCATCGGAGAGCACCACGAGATCAGCCGCCTTCCCCGGCGTGAGCGTTCCCTTGAATCGCTCCTCGTGCACCGCGTGCGCCGAGCCGTGAGTGTATGCGCGCAAGGCCTGGGCGGGGGTCAGTGCCTCCCGTGCTCCAATACTCACTCCGGTCGCGCTCCGGCGGTTGACCATGTCGTGCAGCGAAGGCAGGGGTTCACCAGAGACGACGGGCGCGTCGGTCGATCCGGGGAGTTCGACCCCCGCGTCCACGAAGCTGCGCATCCGGTAGGCCAGGTCGAGACGCTCGGAGCCGAGCGCGGAAGCGAATCCGTCTCCGAGCTCCGAGATGAAGCGCCCCTGGGGCACCGGAATGTATCCGCCGCTGACGATGCGATCGACCTGCGCGTCACTCGCCACGGCTACGTGCTCGAGCCGATGCCGTGCATCCGGGCGTGGGAGGATTCGCTGCCCATCGTCGAAGGCGTCGAGCACCACATCGATCGCCCGATCCCCGATGGCGTGTGCTGCGACCTGCCAGCCGTTCACGTGGGCGGTGACGAGGAGGTCGTGCAGATCGTCCTGCTCCCACTGAAGGAAGCCGGAGTTGCCGGGGGTGTCGTGGTAATCGCAGCACATCGCGGCGGTGCGCCCGATGAGCGAGCCGTCGCTCATGATCTTCACCGGTCCAAGACTCACCCACTCGTCCCCGAATCCGCTGCGAACGCCGAGATCGATACCCCAGCCAGGCTGCGCCGGGCCCGCGCCGATATCGCCGATGCTGTGCAGGGCATCAATGTACGGCATCAGCGTCAACCGGGTGTGCAGCAGTCCGCGTTCCCTGGCGACCTGGTAGGCGCGCACGTCGGCGGGGCCGTGACCGATCATGGTGCCGCCGACCCCGGGCTCGGTGGCGCTGGTGATTCCGTGCTGGGCGCACCACCTGGACGCGGCGGCGAGGCCTTCGACGAGAGCCTCCTGCCCCACGGGGCGCAGCACATGAGTGACCAGCGTCATCGCCTGCTCCTGGAGGAGGCCGCTGAATGTGCCGTCGCTCCGCCTGCCCAGCTCGCCGCCGACCGGTGCGGTCAGCTGGTCCGGATCGGTGTGACCGGCCCGCCGCAGCGCCTCGGAGTTCACGACCGCCATGTGGTGGGAATTGTGCAGGAGGTAGACGGGGCGACCCCCGGCGATACGATCGAGCACCTCGCGGTCCGGATGCGTGCCGCCGAGCTTGTTCTGGTCGTATCCTTGGGCGAGCACCCAGGAGCCCTCTTCACGCGAGCCGGCGAAATCGCGCACCCGTGCGTACAGCGTCTCGAGGTCGGGAGTCGTCGCCGGGGTCAGGTCGAGCTGGACCATCTCCAGCCCGACCATGGAGAAGTGGAAGTGCGCGTCGTTGAAGCCGGGAACCACCGGTGCCCCTCCGAGGTCGACGCGATCCGTGGCGACGACTCCGTCGAGGTCGTCGTCGATCCCGATGATCCTGCCGTTCAGAATCCCGAGCCGCTCTGCCGTCGGACGCGAGGGGTCGACGGTGGTGATGCGGGCGTTCTCGATGAGGGTATCGATGCGCATGCTGATCCTGTTCTGCGTTGGGGCCGGAGGGGCGTCGGATTGAGGCGGTCAGGCGTCGAGATCGCGCTGCCGGCGCTCGCTCACAGCGCTGAAACCGGTGAGGGTTGCCAGAGCTGCGACCCCGATGATCGTGACGACGATGAGGGCGATGTTGAACCCGGCGACGCCTCCCCAGCCGGCGGAGTTCAGGAAGATCTGCGCGAGCATCGGTGTGGTGCCGCCGATGAGCGTGGATGACGCCTGATAGGCGAACGACACCCCTGTGTAACGGACCTCGACGGGGAATGCTTGAGCGAGGAATCCGGCCAGCACCGCGTAGTAGCCGGCGCCGGCGAGGTAGGAGACGTAGATGCCGGTCGCGATGAGGGCGATGTTTCCCGTGTTCGCCAGCAGGAACATCGGTACGACGAACACGGCCTGCACCGAAAGCGACACGATCATGAACTTCGCGCTGCCGACTTTCTCGGCGATCCGAGTGGCGAGCGGCTGCCAGATGAACTGCAGGATCGCGGCGACGAGGAGCACGTTGAGCATGACTCCGCGTTCGATCCCGAGGGTATTCGTCGTGTACGAGAGCATGAATGCACTCACGAAGTAGGCCATGGCGATACCGATAGCGCTCGCGAACACGGCGGCGAATGTGGGCTTCCAGTGGTGCTTGAACAGGGAGGCGATCGGCACCCTGACCTGCTCACCGGTGGCCCGGTTCTCGACGAACTCGCGCGATTCCTCGAGGCGCGTGCGGATCACGAGGCCGATGATGACGAGCACGGCGGACATCAGGAACGGGATGCGCCACCCCCATGCGATGAAGTCCTCGCTCGGGAGGAGCGCGACGAGGGCGAAGACAGCCGTCGCGAGGACGTTCCCGGCGGGCGATCCCTGCTGGACCCACATGCCCCCGCGAACCACCTTGCTCTTCGGGCCCGCTTCAGAAGCGAGCAGAACGGCTCCACCCCACTCGCCTCCGACGGCGAAGCCCTGGAGTGCGCGGAAGAACACCAGCAGCACCGGGGCCCATACGCCGATCGTGGCGGCGCCTGGCAGGAGCCCGATGCAGAACGTCGCGATCCCCATGATGAGCAGCGTGGCGACCAGGGTGTTCTTGCGGCCGAGACGATCCCCGAGGTGGCCGAAGACGATGCCGCCGATCGGCCGCGCGAGGAAGCCGGCCCAGAACGTGGCGAACGAGAGGAGCAGCGCAGTTCCCTGCGTCTGGTCCGGGAAGAAGACGGGGCCGAACGCGAGAGCTGCTGCCGTGCTGTAGATGAAGAAGTCGTACCACTCGACAGTAGTACCGAGGAATGCGGCGAAGCGGGCTTTGCCCGCCTGTCGGTCACGGTGCTGCGTGGATGGGGGAGTGGACATGTCGAATCTCCATTGCGTTCGAGGTCGAGTGACTGCAAGCCATTCTGCGACTCCCATTGCCATGCCGTCTAATATCAAATAGGTAGAATGACGATGCTGATTCGGCATGGAGGAGGCCTGATGGAGCTGCGAGCCGTGAAATACTTCGTCGCCGTCGCTGAGGCGGGGTCAGTCACCGGAGGGGCCGAACACGTCAGAATCTCCCAGCCGGCGGTGTCCCGGCAGCTCGTCGGTCTTGAACGCGAAGTCGGTACGCCTCTGTTCACGCGAGGTCACGGGGCGGTGCAGCTGACGCACGCGGGTCGCCGTTTCCTGCCGATGGCGCGTGACCTGCTGCGTCGCGAGTCTCTGGCACGCGAGGTGCTCGGCAGGCGGAGCGTCGAGGACCTCCGGCTTACGGTCGTCGCTCAGCAGACGACGATCCTCCGCACTCTCGCGCCCTTCATTGCCGCTCACGGGGCCGGCCACCCGATCCTCGACGCGGTCGAAGCGGCTCCGGCTCAGGTGTATGAGACGGTACGCTCCATCGGAGCCGACATCGGCGTCTCCACCATCGCGCCTCCCGCCGACTGGGCGTCGAAGCGTGTCGCGTCAGTGGGATTGTCCGCCCATGTCCCCTCCGAGCACCCGCTCGCCGAACACGAGGCCGTCGAAGTCGCCGACCTCGTCCGCTACCCGCTGATACTCATGGAACGCACGCACACCTCGAGGACCAGCTTCGAAGCGGCAGTCACACGGAGCGGGACGACGGTGGACAATCCGGCAGTGATGAGTTCCTCCGCGCTTGCTCAGGCCGCCGCGGCGGCGGGGCGCGGTGCCGCAGTGCTCACCGATGCCCCCGCTTACGGGCTGCATTCCGTTCGGGTCGTCCACCAGGGCGGGCGCGTCGGGATGCCGCTCTATGCCGCGTGGGATCGCGACCACTACGCCGGAGGGCACATCGCTCACTGGGTGGCGGAGTACGCCGACTGGCTGCCCGAACTCGAGGACATCGTCGACGTCGCCCCGCTCTGACCCCCTCGAGACCGGATGTCGGCACGGATCGGTAGGGTGGGGTCATGACAGTTGTGATTGATGCTTCGTTCGATCCCGTCCCCTCGCTCTCGCGCTCCATCGACGTCACCGTCGGTGCTGCCTCCGAGCAGGCCTCGCCCGAATCCGCCGCAGCGGTATTCGTCGGGTCCGAGGGTGAGCTTCCCGGTGTGCTCGCCGACAGCGGGCTCACGCGTGAGGCGCTCGCCGCCGCTGGCTTCACCGCCGCGGCGAACCAGACGCTGGTGGTTCCCGGGTCCCCGCTCCGCGTGCTCGTGGGCACTGGCGAGCGAGGGATCACCACGGCTGCCGCGCTCCGCGACGCCGTCGCCGCGTTCACGCGTGCGGCGAAGGAGGTCGGGGCACTCACCGTCGACCTGAGCGAAGCGATCGCCTCCGGCCTCGACGCCGGCACGGCAGCCCAGGCCGCGGTCGAGGGTGCCGTTCTCGCCCGCTACCGCTACGACGCGCTGAAGAGCGATCCGAAGACGGTGCTCCTCGAATCGCTGGCACTCACGGTGGCCGAGGGTGATTCCGACGCGGCGCAGTCCGGTGTCGATCGCGGACTCGTGCTCGCGCGCACCGCGAGCCTCTCGCGCGATCTGGCGAACACGCCGCCCCGGCACCTCAACGCCGTGAAGTTCGCCGAGGTCATCTCCGAGCTCGCGCCGCAGTTCGGCCTCGAGGTCGAGGTCTTCGACCGGCAGCAGCTCATGGACCTCGGCACCGGCGGCCTGCTCGGGGTGAACGCGGGCAGCACCGAGGAACCGCGCATGATCAAGATCTCCTACCGCCCCGACCAGGGCGGTGACGACGCAGCGCACCTCGCACTCATCGGCAAGGGCATCATGTACGACTCCGGCGGCATCAGCCTGAAGCCGTCGAACGCCATGCACGCCGCGATGAAGTTCGACATGATGGGCGCCGCGGGCGTGTTCTCATCGATGACGGCACTTCGCGACCTCGGCGCCCAGACAGCCGTCACCGGATGGCTCATGTGCACCGACAACATGCCGTCAGGCAGCGCCACCAAGCTCGGCGACGTGCTCACCATCCGAGGCGGCACGACCGTCGAGGTCAAGAACACCGATGCGGAGGGCCGTCTGGTCATGGCCGACGGCCTGGTGCTGGCGACCGAGGAGGCGCATCGCCCGGACGCGATCGTCGATATCGCCACCCTCACCGGTGCGGCGCAGGCAGCCCTCGGCACGCGGACCGCCGCGATGCTCGCGAACAACGACGATGTCTCCGCACAGCTCCTCGCCGCGGCAGACGCGACCGATGAGACCACCTGGCGTCTGCCGCTCGATCACCGGTACCGCGATCAGCTGAAGTCGAACGTCGCCGACCTCTCGAACATCGGCGGGCAGTACGGCGGCGCGATCCTCGCCGGGTTGTTCCTCAACGAGTTCGTCGACGGGATCCCGTGGGGCCACCTCGACATCGCTGGAACGATGCAGTCGGAATCGGACGACCTCTGGCGCTCGACCGGGTCGACGGGCTTCGGCGCCCGTCTGCTGGCGGAGTTCGCGACGGCATTCGAGAAGCCGTCGACCGAAGTAGAGTAAGGCGAGAGGGGCGCGCTGCGCCGCTGCGAGGAGGGAACGATGAGCCAGGACACATCCGCCACCGAATCGGGTGCTGAGGCGCCTCGCAGCGGCAAGCACGACTTCGTGGTGGTCTCGAACCGCCTGCCCGTCGACCGGGTGACCCAGGCGGACGGTTCCGTGGCGTGGCGTACTTCGCCCGGCGGCCTCGTCACCGCAATGGAACCCGTCGTGCGCGACCTGGGCTGCGTCTGGGTCGGGTGGCCGGGCAGCATCGACGAAGAACTCGAGCCGTTCCGCATCGGTGACACCGACCTGCGCCCCATTGCCCTCGACGCCGTGGAGTTCGCGGAGTACTACGAGGGCTTCTCCAATGACACCATCTGGCCGCTCTACCACGACGTGATCTCGCCTCCCGGCTACCACCGTGAGTGGTGGGACCGGTATGTGAGCGTGAATCGCCGGTTCGCGGAAGCCGCCGCGAAGGTTGCCGCGAAGGGTGCCACGGTCTGGGTGCACGACTACCAGCTGCAGCTCGTACCAGGCATGCTCCGTGAGATGCGCCCCGACCTGGTTATCGCGTTCTTCCTCCACATCCCGTTCCCCTCGAACGGTCTCTTCGGACAGCTGCCTTGGCGCAAGCAGGTGCTGAACGGCTTGCTCGGCGCCGATGTCATCGGCTTCCAGCGCGTCGCGGACGCCGCGAACTTCCGGTCGGCAGTGCGGCGCTATGTCGGCGACCCCTCGAACGGCAACATGATCATGCTGCCCGAGCGGCCGGCCGAGGGCGGCAAGCGGGCGCTGCCCGAACGGCGGGTGCTCGCACAGGAGTTCCCGATCTCGATCGACGCGCAGTCGTTTGCCGAGCTCGCACAGTCCGAAGAGGTGCAGCAGCGAGCTCGTGAGATCCGTCAAGAACTCGGAAACCCCGACAAGATCATCCTCGGTGTCGACCGCCTCGACTACACGAAGGGCATCCGTCACCGCCTGAAGGCCTTCTCCGAGCTGCTGCGCGACGGCAATTTCGGTGCGGGAGATGTCACGCTCATCCAGGTCGCCAGCCCGAGCCGGGAGCGCGTCGAGGCGTACCAGCAGCTCCGCAACGAGATCGAGGTGACCGTCAGTCGTATCAACGGCGACTTCGGCACCATCGCCCACAGTCCGGTGACGTACCTGCATCGCGGCTACCCGCGTGTGGAGATGGCCGCGCTCTACGTCGCCGCCGATGTGCTCGCGGTGACCGCGCTCAGGGACGGCATGAACCTCGTCGCCAAGGAGTACGCCGCCTGTCGCACCGACGAACAGGGTGTGCTCGTGCTCAGCGAATTCGCGGGCGCGGCCGACGAGCTGCGGCGCGCGCTCCTCGTGAACCCGCACGACATCGACGGGATGAAAGCGGCGTTCACGACGGCGCTCCGCATGCCCGAGGCCGAGCAGCGGCAGCGCATGCGCGCCATGCGGCGCGTCGTCTTCCGCAACAACGTGGCCCGCTGGTCGGAGGCCTTCCTTCGTGCGGTCGAGACCGCCGCCGAGAGCCGCGCGGAGCTCAGTGCGGGGGAGGAGGATGGCGAGAGCCAGACGCTCACGACGCCGATCTTCCTGCCCGCAGGTATCGATGCCGTGCTCCGACGGCTCGCCGCCGAACAGCAGCTCACCATCGCCTGCGACTTCGACGGAACGCTCGCTCCGATCGTCTCGCGCCCCGAAGATGCACGCATCCTCCACCGTGCCGAGCAGGCGCTCTCGGTGCTGCAGGAATCGCCCGGCGTCACCGTCGCACTGATCTCGGGCCGCGCGGTGGAGAGCCTCGCGGCGACCGGGATCCGGACCGACGGACGCGTCGTCGCGGGATCCCACGGTGCTGAGCTCATCGGACTTCCCGACGCGGTCAAACCGGCGCCCCCCTCGGCGGCCGAGCGGCAGCAGCTCGACTATCTGCGTGCTCTGCTCTCCCGTCGTGTGCGTTCCGTTCCCGGGGCGTGGCTCGAGGAGAAACCGCTCGGCAGCGCCGTGCACGTGCGTCAGGCGGAGGACCCGCAGGCGGCGGAGCGCCTCCTGCTCGATCTGCTCGCTGAAGTGAAGACGCTGGACCCCAAGGGGCCCAAGGTGCGTACGCGGAGCGGGAAGCAGGTGCTCGAGTTCTCGGTCCGCGCCGCCGACAAGGGGACGGTGCTGCGACAGATCAGGGAGGCCCTCCCGGAAGCGCCCGTCCTGTTCATCGGAGACGACGTCACCGATGAGGATGCGCTCCGCACGCTCGGACCAGGAGACCTCGGGGTGCGCGTCGGGTCTGCGGAGTCTGTGGCCGAGTACCGTGTCGATGATCCCGAGGGCGTTGCCGCGATCCTCGCCCGACTCGCCGAACTGCGCACGGGCGTGACGATCGGGTCCGGATCCGACTCCACCGTGATCGAGGAGACCGCGACGGGCACACTGACAGTGTCCAGGCAGGAGGCCGCCGAGTGAGTACCCGCAGCGAATCGACGTTCGCACTCGAAGATCGAGGCGACTACGCCGCCTTCCTCTCCGGCTTCGTTGAAGCCTCGCCCAGCTCCTATCACGCGGTGCTCACGGCCGCCGAGGTGCTCGTCGCTTCGGGGTTCACCTACCTCGACGAGGGTGCTTCGTGGCCTGCGTTGGCCCCGGGCGATGGCGCCTTCATCATTCGCGACGGTGCGCTGATCGCTTGGCGAGCGGGTGCCGAACTGACCCCGGAGAGTCCCGTGCGGGTGCTCGGGTGCCACACCGACTCACCCGGGTTCGTGCTGAAACCGCAGCCGGACTTCAGCGCCGAGGGATGGGCGCAGGCGGGGGTCGAGATCTACGGAGGCCCGCTGCTGAACTCCTGGCTCGACCGGGACCTCGAGTTCGCGGGGCGCCTGGTCACGACCGACGGAACTGAGCACCTCACGCGGACGGGGGCGGTCGCCCGCATTCCGCAGCTCGCGATTCACCTCGACCGTGAAGTGAACTCCGGCCTCACGCTGGACCGGCAGCGGCATGTGCAGCCCATCATCGGTGTCGCAGCCCCCGACGTGAACGGCATCGACACGCCCTCCATCGTGGAGCTGCTCGCACGCGGGGCCGGAGTCTCCGCCATCGACATCGCCGGAATAGATGTCCGGTTGAGCGATACCCAGCCGCCCGCGAGGATCGGCGCGAACCGCGAACTCCTCGCCTCGGGACGCCTGGACAACCTGAGTTCGATGGTCGCAGGCCTCGTCGCCCTGACGGCGACTGAACCCGCTGCCGGGACCGTCGCGGTGCTCGCAGCCTTCGACCACGAAGAACTCGGTTCCGAGACTCGGTCGGGTGCAAGCGGACCGCTGCTCGCGGACGTGCTCGCCCGGCTCCGATCCGGACTCACCTCAGGGCTCGACGCGCGCGAAGCCGTCGACGCCGGAGCACGTGCGCATGCCGCCTCCTGGTGCTTGTCGGCGGATGCCGGTCACGCGGCCCACCCCAACTATCCGGAGAAGCACGATCCGAGGGTGCGACCGCGCCCCGGTGCCGGGCCGATCCTCAAGATCAATGCGAACCAGCGGTATGCGACCGACGCTCACGGTGCGGCGCTGTGGCGACGCCTGTGCGACGCATCGGGCGTCTCCGGGCAGGAGTTCGTCTCGAACAACACGGTGCCCTGCGGGTCCACGATCGGCCCGCTCACTGCCACGCGTCTCGGTATTCGCACAGTAGACGTCGGCGTTCCGCTGCTGTCGATGCATTCGGCGCGTGAACTCGCACACGTGGACGACCTTCACGGACTCGCACGGGTAACCGCGGCGTTCTTCGCGGGGGAATAGGCTCCGGCGGCGGGGGACTAGACTCTGACGTTGGCTGCGCGGCACCCGGTGGCGGCCGCATGATCACGAGGAGAACCACATGGGCCTGCCCTGGAAGCTGCACGGAGACGGGAAACGGGTCGCACCGGACGCGATCGTCCTTCCTGAGGAGCGGATGGCCTGGCCCCGCACGATCGGTTTCGGATCGCAGCACGTGGTGGCGATGTTCGGGGCGACGTTCCTCGTGCCGCTCATCACCGGGTTCAGCCCGACAGCGACACTGTTCTTCTCAGGCCTCGGGACGCTGCTGTTCCTGCTGATCACCGGCAACCGTCTGCCGAGCTACCTGGGCTCATCGTTCGCGTTCATCGCTCCGATCACCGCTGCGACGGCCGGCGCCGATGGCGGCCCCGAAGGGCTCGCGCGCGCCTCGTTCGGCATCCTCTCGATCGGCGTGCTCATGGCGCTTGTGGGGATCATCGTGAACAAGTGGGGCACGGGGTGGATCAACGCGCTCATGCCGCCCGTCGTGATGGGTGCGATCGTTGCCCTCATCGGGTTCAACCTCGCCCCCGCGGTGAAGAACAACTGGAACGCGACCGAGCTCTCGGGCTGGGTGGCGCTCGTCACCCTCGGTGCGATGCTGCTCATCACGGTGCTCTTCCGCGGGCTCATCGGACGCCTGTCGATCGTGCTCGGCGTGGTGGTCGGCTACGTCGCCGCAGTCGGCATGGGGGAGGTTGACTTCGCGCCGGTGCGCGATGCCGCCTGGGTCGGCCTGCCCGCCTTCCACGCCGTCGGCAACCCGTTCGCCGACCCGACGCTGTGGGGTCTGCTCCCCGCCTTCCTGCCGGTGGTGCTCGTGCTGATCGCCGAGAACGTGGGACACGTGAAGAGCGTCGGGCTCATGATCGACCGCGACCTCGACCCCGTGACCGGGCGGGCGCTGCTCGCGGATGGAGTGTCGACGATTCTCGCAGGCTTCGGCGGCGGGTCGGGAACGACGACCTACGGCGAGAACATCGGCGTCATGGCCGCGACTCGCGTGTACTCGACGGCGGCGTACTGGGTGGCGGGTGCCATCGCGGTCCTACTCAGCTTCTCGCCGAAGATCGGCGCGCTCATCAATACGATTCCCGCGGGAGTCCTGGCCGGTGTCACGGTCGCGCTCTACGGCCTCATCGGCCTCATCGGTGTGAAGATCTGGATCGACAACCGGGTCGATTTCAGCAAGCCGGTGAACCAGTTCACGGCCGCGGTCGCGCTGATCGTCGGCATCGCGGACTTCGTGCTCGAACTCGGCACCGTGGTCTTCAACGGGATCGCGCTCGGCACGATCGCCGCGATCGTCGTCTATCACGGTATGAGCGTCGTGGCTCGGCTGCGCGGGGGCGGGGAACCCGCACTCGCGGATCCTGTGGTCACAGGCGGCGGCGAAGCGCGCGAAACTCCGTAGCGGTTCGGGTGAATTTCAGAGCCACCGCTTAGGGTTGGCGATGTGTGGAGTGTGGAGCGACGCCGGCGGTCCGGCGGAAAGACGAGCGGCGAGAACGACGCCCCGTCAGCGGGCGCTTCCGCCGTATCTGCGAGCCAGTCGGGATCCGGCATCGACGCTGAGGACATGAACGAGACGGCGGCTCAGCCGACGCGTCCCGTCGCCCCGTTCGACGGGTCGGCCGGTGGTACAGACGGGGCAGATACCCCCTCGGGAGCATCGGTGGAGTCGTCACGCGCGGACGAGCCTGCGCGTGCGGCCGGCGGGTCCGCCCGCTCCGGTGAGTCGGCTACGCCGAGCAGCGAAGGACCAGACGACCACACCGCAGCGTTCGAGGTCGAGTTCGCGCGGTGGCGCGCGGAGTTGGCTCAGCTGGGCGGGCGCAGCCCGCTGCTCTTCTTCGATGATGGACCCGCGAATCGCATCGAGCTCTCGACGACGCACCCTGGCGGGCTTCCGCAGTTCATCACGGGGCAGAAGATTCACCTCTCTGCCCTGATCCGTGACGACCTGGCGCTGCGGCAGGCGCGCTTCGCAGCTGGACGCGTCACCGACAAGTCGATCGAGATGCGCTCGGTGCGCGGCCTCGAGACGGTGCACCTCGCGATCGGCATGGCGAAGTGGAGCTTCGAGGGCGAGGACTTCTGCGCCCCCGTACTGCTTCGCCCCCTGGCGATCCGGCGGTACGGCCGGGACTTCGAACTCAAGCTGAAGCAACACCCGACGGTGAACCCCGAACTTGTGGCCGCGCTGCGTCGGCAGTTCGGCATCCGAGTCGACTCGCGGATGCTCGTCGAGCTCTCTCAGTCCGAGGGCGTCTTCAAGCCGCAGCCGGTGATCGACCGTCTCCGTCAGATGGCCGCGGGCGTCCCCGGTTTCACGGTGCAGCCGCGTCTCGTGGTTTCCACGTTCCACAGCATCGCTCAGCGCACGCTTGAGGACGCTCGCGACCTCGACACGACGGTGCTTCGAGCCGTCTGCGGCGATGAGGGAGCGCGCAAGCAGCTGCGATCCTCCTACCGACCGGTGACCGCACCCGACCCGAACACGCGGTCGACGGACACGGATCGGAACCTCTACGACGCAGACGCTGAGCAAGACGACGTGATCGCCCAGATCGAGGCGGGGCACTCCCTCGTCGTGCGCACGCTGCCGGGGACCGGCGGTACGCAGACGGTGGTGAACGCCATCGGCGGGCTCGTGCGTGCGGGCAAGCGGGTGCTGGTGGTCTCGCCGCGGCGGGCCACGCTCGACGGCATCTCGCACCGGCTCACGCGAGTCGGTCTGCGCGGTCTCTCGGTCACCCCGCGTCTGCTGCGACGACACCTCGTCGAAGCGATCGGCCGGAACGAGGCGGCGCAGGCCGAGCAGATGCGGGATGTCGACGACGCGCTGGTCCGGCTCCGAAAGGTGCTGCTCGACTACCAGCAGGCGATGGATCGTCCGGACGAGCGCTACGGTGTCTCGCCGACGGAAGCGCTGCGCGAGCTCACGCGTCTCGTGCTCTCCGAGGATGCCCCGTCGACCACGGTGCGGTTCGACGATCACGCCCTGGGGCATCTCACGCTCGACCGTTCGGCGGTCGCCGAGCAGCTGACGGAGGTCGCGCGGCTCGGGCAGTTCCAGTTCGGGCCCGAGGATTCGCCCTGGTACGGCGTGAGCTTCTCGACGACCGAGGAGGCGAAGGCCGCCTATGCGCTCGCGGTCGATCTCGCGGAGTCGCAGCTGCCGCGTCTCGTGTCGATCGCGAATGACGTGATCGAGCAGACCTCCATGCGTCCGTACGAGACGATCTCGGAGCTCGGCGTGTACCTGCGCCTGCTCATGGGCGTCCGTGAGACGCTCGACCGGTTCGTTCCCGAGGTGTACGACCGGTCGCTGAACGAGGTCATCGCCGCGCACGCTCCGCGCGGGGGCGAGGAGATGTCGAACGCGAATCGCCGTCGCCTGAAGAAGCTCGCCCGCGAGTACGTGCGGCCGGGCGTCCACGTTGCGGACATGTACGAGCGGCTCGTGCAGATCCAGCAGCAGCGGGTGCTGTGGCAGCGGTACACCACGGTGGTCGGGGCTCGCCCCGAGGTGCCGGTGGGCATCGCCGACGTCGTAACGGCGTTCCAGAAGGCGTACCACGATCTCGACGAGCTCGACCGTGTGCTGAACGTCTCGGCGGACTCGCGTCGGATGAAGAATCTCTCGCTCTCCGCGCTGGCGCGGCGCACGACTGACCTCGCTCGGGAATCCGAAGTGCTGCAGAACATCCAGGAGCGAACCGCCATTGTCGAGCGGCTCCGTGAAGCGCACCTCGAACCGCTGCTCGACGACCTGTCCGCCCGCCACGTGCCGGCGGAGCGGGTCTCGGGCGAGCTCGAACTTGCCTGGTGGCAGTCGGCTCTCGAGCGGATGCTTCAGACGAACCAGGCGCTGCTCAGTGCCAACACAGGCGTGATCGAACGTCTCGAGGCCGATTTCCGGTTGGTTGATGACGCCCACGCCGGCGCGAACGGCAGCCTGCTCTCGGCGCAGCTGGCCGACGCCTGGCGAGTGGCCGTGCTCGACGACAAGCAGGAAGCGCTGGCCCTGCGCGACGCCCTCCGCTCGGGCAACGCGACGGTCGACCTGCTCGCGCATCGCGCGCCGAATCTCATGCGCGTGCTCGCTCCCGTGTGGGCCATGTCGCCGTACGAGGTGGCGCAGCTTCCCGCCGACATGCGTTTCGACGCCGTCCTCCTGGTGGACGCTGGGGCGACGACGTTCGTCGAGAACGTCGGCGCGATCCGGCGCGCCGAGCAGGTCGTCGCCTTCGGCGACACCGTGACGCAGACCCCCTCGCCGTTCCAGATCGCCGTGACGAGTCCGCAGGACGAGTCGACGGTCGACGCCGAGCCCGCTGAGGATCTGCACCGACGATCCGCCTACGCGAAGCTCCGCCGAGTGCTGCCCGAGCTCGCGCTGACCCGCAGCTACCGCGCCGGCGGCGAGGATCTCACGAACCTCGTCAACTCCCGCTTCTACGACGGCGAGATCACCTCGCTTCCGTGGGCCGGCACGTTCCTCGGGCACTCGAGCATTACGCACGAGTTCGTCCGCGGCGGTCAGGGGCTGCCCGATCAGCACACCGGAGCGGTCGAGAGTACCGACGCCGAGGTCGAGCGGGTGGTGCAACTCGTGCTCAGGCACGCGGCCGATCGTCCGTCTGAGTCCCTCATGGTCATTACGGCGAGTGCGAAGCACGCGGTGCGGGTCTATCAGGCGGTGCTCCAGACCTTCTCGCGCTTCCCGGAGTACCGAGAGTTCCTCCTCGGCGACCGTGCGGAGCCGTTCACGGTGCTGACCCTCGAACAGGCGACCGCGCAGAGTCGCGATCGCGTGATCTTCTCGATCGGGTACGGACGCACACCGCACGGGCGCGTGCTCTCGAACTTCGGCGTGCTCGGCCGTCCGGGCGGCGAGCGGATGCTGGCGGTCGCCATGACCCGTGCGCGTCGCGCGATGACCATCGTGAGCTGCTTCCGTCCCGGCGATCTGGATCAGAGCCGCCTCAAGCATGGTGTCATCGAACTGGCCGAGCTGCTGTCGATGGAGAACCCCGAGATCCAGCCGCCCGACCTGCCCGCGGAGCGGGACCCGATGCTGGGCGAGCTGGCCGACCGGCTCGAGAAGCTCGGGCTTACGGTCGCGCTCGACTATCGTGGCGCGATTCCGCTCGCGGCGGCTCTGGGGGAGCGCGCTATCGCGGTCGACCTCGATTTCGCCTCAGGGATGAGCCTGCGCGAGGCGCTGCGCCTCCGCCCGGCCGTGCTGCGTCGCTTGGGTTGGCACTACCACAGGGTGCAGAGCTTCGACCTCTTCGCGGACCCGGATGAGGTCGCTCTGAGGATCGCCCGCATCGTCGGCTACGGCTCCGTCGAGCAGGAGACCGAGGAGTACGGCACCGGCACGCTCGTGCCGCCGGCCAGCGATCAGTGAGCCGCCGATGAGCGAGGAGCCTTCGCGACGTCGTAGACCCCGCCGGGCGACGTTACCGGCACGGGAGACGGTCGATCCGCGCCCTTCGGACCACCCCTTGACCGCACCGGCGTCCGAGGACGCCCCGGGATCGTGGGGCGATGGCAGCGGAACACGGGGTCGAGATGGGCGCCCGCCGTCATCTGGCCGAGGCGAAAACGACGCGCGCCTCGAGCAGGATCGACCTCCCCACTGGGGGTAGACGCGCGGGGAGGCCTCTCTTCTACGCGCCGTGGCGAGGAGTCTCGTCCGTGGGAATCTCGTTCGGTGTGCTGGCGTTCGACGTCGGGATCGCGTGCGTCCCGTCAGCGGGGCGATCGGTCGCATCGACCTCGACGCGCGCCGCCTGCGCACGCATGAGGTCGCGGATCTCGACGAGCAGCTCCTGCTCGCTCGGCGTGGTCTCGGCAGCCGGCGGTGCCACGCGATCGCGCAGCTTGTTCATGGGGAGCACGAAGACGAAGTAGACGACCGCCGCGACGATGATGAAGTTGATGAGCGCACCGATCACCGCCCCGAAGGCGAGCTGGCCGCCACCCGGAAGGTCGACGACGAGCGCGGTGTTGAGCGAGTCCGCCATGAAGACCATGCCGATGACCGGATCGATCAACGACGAGACGATGCGGTCGACGATGGTGTTGAATGCAGCGCCGATGACGACGGCGACTGCGAGGTCGATCACGTTGCCGCGCAGCAGGAATGCTTTGAAACCTTGGAACATCTCAGCCTCTTTCGGGGTGGGGGGTGGGGTGCGGCGTGTCCTAGTCCGAAGACGTCGATCCGCTGCTGGCGGTGGATTTCGTTCCGGAGGACTCAGCACTTGAACCCGACTGCGCCGCTTGACGCGAGTCGTTGCGGTAGAAGCCCGAGCCCTGGAACGTCACCCCGAGTGAGCCGAAGACCTTCCGCAGCTTCCCACCGCACTCGGGGCACTCGGTGAGCGCGGAGTCGGAGAACGTCTGGTAGACGTCGAACGTGTGGTCGCACTGGGTGCAACGATACTCATACTTAGGCACGAGCCAGATTTTAGCGCGGAATTACTCGGACAGGTCGAGATAGGTGATCTGTTCGGGTGTGACGACGCCTGTGACGGGGATGTCGTGCACGTCTGCGGGGAGCGCGTCGACGAACTCGTCGGCGAACACCACGGCGAATACGGGCGGGCGCTTGTCCATCGATCCGAGCGTCTTGTCGAAGTAGCCTCCGCCCCAGCCGAGCCGGACGCCGCTGCTGTCGATCGAGCAGGCCGGCACGATCATGAGGCCGACCTCACCCACCGCCATCGGGCTGACCACCTGGCCGAGCGGCTCCGGAATGCCGTAGGGGCCAGGGACGAAGCCGTCTCCACTCGGGAGGACCCAGTCCATGAGCCCGTCGGCCCGGGTGACGGGCAACAGCACGTCGATGCCCTGCTCTGCAGCCCAGGCGAGGAAGCCGCTCGTATCGGGTTCTCCTGCGACGGAGACGTAGCAGGAGACCGTTTTCGGCCGTCGCCCCTCGCACAGGGCGATCAGCTGCTCAGTGAACCCTGCGCTCGTCGATGCGCGCTCGGCTTCGGAGCGCTGCTTGCGCTGGGCACGGACTCTGGTGCGGATCTCATGCTTCTGCTGGTCGATGTCGGCCATGCATCGATTCTACGCGGCGCGGCCACCCGTGGAGTGCGGTCCTCGTTTCCTCGCGGGAGGCGATAAGCTGCACATATGACTGAGCTGCAGAACTCCGGGTCAGCAGGCGTGACAAAGGCCGTCATTCCTGCCGCCGGACTCGGAACACGATTCCTGCCCGCGACGAAGGCGATGCCGAAGGAGATGCTGCCCATCGTCGATAAACCGGCGATCCAGTATGTGGTCGAAGAGGCCGCGGGTGCCGGTCTCGACGACGTGCTCATCATCACCGGCCGGAACAAGGGCAACCTCTCGAACCACTTCGACAGCGTCCCCGAACTCGAGCTCACCCTAGAGAACAAGGGCGACGACAACAAGCTCGGCAAGGTGCACGAGTCGAGCGAGATCGCCGAGGTCCACTTCCTGCGCCAGGGACAGCCCCAGGGGCTCGGGCACGCCGTGGGGCGTGCGCGTCGCCACGTCGGCAACGAGTCGTTCGCCGTGCTCCTGGGCGACGACCTCATCGATGCCAGGGATCCGCTGCTCGACCGCATGATCGCCGAGCACGACTCGCGCGGCGCGACCGTCATCGCGCTCATGGAGGTCCCGTGGGAGTCGATCCACCTGTACGGCTGCGCCGTGGTCGAGGAGACCGACGACGCCGATGTCGTCAAGGTGACCGGACTGGTCGAGAAGCCGTCGCGTGAGGACGCACCTTCGAACCTCGCCGTCATCGGCCGGTACGTGCTCCGTCCCGAGATCTTCGACATCCTCGATGGCCTTGAGCCGGGCCGCGGCGGTGAAATCCAGCTGACCGATGCGCTGAACCACCTCGCCGAGGGCAAGGGCGACGCCCCGGTCTACGGCGTGGTCTTCCGCGGTCGCCGCTACGACACGGGCGACCGAGCCGACTGGATCAAGGCCAATGTGCTCCTCGGTGTCGATCACGAGGAGCTCGGCGACGAGATCACCTCGTGGGTGCTCGATTTCGCCGAGCAGCTGCGCGCACGCACGAACGGTTCCTGACCGAGCGCACGATGGCGCCGCTCGCCGGGCCGATCCCGACTCCAGAACCGCTGCGCGATGGCGAAGTCGCGCTGCGAACGCTGCGTATGCGGGACGCGCCGGTGCTGGAGCGTTTGCTCCGGGACAATCGGCACTGGTTGGAGGAGTGGGAGGCCACCCGTCCTGCCGGTGGCGGGGCGATTCCCGGATCGGTCTCCATGAAGCCGACGATCCGCGCGATGCGGAACCTGATGAAGCTCGGTGCGGGAGTTCCGTTCGTCGTCGTGTACAGAGACGCCGTAGTGGGACAGCTCAGCGTCTCGGAGATCAGCGGAGGGGCCCTCTGCTCGGCGCAGCTCGGATACTGGGTTTCCGAGCATGTCGCGGGCCGAGG
This sequence comes from Leucobacter sp. Psy1, assembly GCF_020096995.1. Classification (NCBI taxonomy): domain Bacteria; kingdom Bacillati; phylum Actinomycetota; class Actinomycetes; order Micrococcales; family Microbacteriaceae; genus Leucobacter; species Leucobacter sp. Psy1. The sequence goes on along the minus strand of NZ_CP083692.1, from coordinate 2,585,532 downwards.
GATCACGCCGACGGCTGTGGCGCTCGCCATCGACTACCTCTTCCGCGATCTCGGGCTGCACCGCGTGGAGATCTGCATTCGCCCGGAGAACCAAGCCTCCCTCAGAGTCGTCGAGAAGCTCGGTCTGCGATACGAGGGAAGACGGGCGGCGTACATCCACATCAACGGATCGTGGCGAGACCACGAGTCGTTCGCCGTGACCCGTGAAGAAGTGCCCGCGGGAATGGTCGCCAGGCTCCGACAGCGAACCGCGGTCTGAGTCGGTCAGTATTCGCCGGGAATCCGGCGAGCCGCGAGCGTTCCGCCCCCAGCGAAACGTACAGTGAAGCGCATGACTGGCAGTGCACTCGGGGGCGGACTCCTTTTCGTCGTCGCAGCGCTGCTGTGGTCCGCCGTGCTGGTGCCCGCATGGGTGCGGCGCCGCGAGTTCCGAGCGGCCGAACGCAACGCGCTGCGGCTGCAGCGGACGCTCCGCGTGCTGGCGGAGACCTCGGAGGTGCCCCAGGAGGTGCACGCGGAGGCGACGGCGAAGGAAGCGCTGCAGCACGAGAAGATGCTGCGCGCGGCGCAGCGGCGGCAGGAAGCCGAACGACGTGCGCATCTGGCAGAGGCGAAGGCGGAGGAAGTGCGAGCAGAGATTCACGCGCAGGACATGCAGCGGAAGCATCGGGCGACCCTGCGGGCGGCGAAGCTGCGTCGGCCGACGGTGCGTCGCTTGCGCTCGCTCGCGGCGCTCGCGACGCTCATGGGCGTCATCGGAGTACTGGTCGGTGCCGGCCTCGCGCTTGCGGGGAGCGGCGTGGCGGTGCTCGGATGGTCCGCGCTCGTCGCCTGTGCAGCCTTCGGCGGGCTGCTGCTCATGGCTCCCGGCCGAGCGAAGGTGGCTCCGCTGCCCGTGCCCGAGGCGGCTCCGATGGCGGAGACGGCAGCGATGCCTGTTGAAGCGGAGTCGGCGGAGGAGTTCGCGGCTGAGACGGAGTCGCCGGCGAGTGCCGCGGCGCACGCGGCGGCACAGCAGGCCGCCGCGGCTCGGATCGCTCGCGCTCGCGCCCTTGCCCGTGCCCGTGCGGAGAAGCCCGCTGCGCGCACCAATCAGCCCGACTCGATGCTGCTCGAAGAGGCGCGCCGTCAGGCTCGCCAGCAGGAGAAGACGCGTGAAGCGCCTGCTGCAGAGCAGGCCTCGGCCGGGACGTCAGCTGCGGCGCAGCCCGCTCGGTCTGCGCAGTCCGCACCGGAGGCGACTGCGCCGGAACGCCCGGCTGCCCCGGCCCTGAGCCCTGCGGAGGAGGCCGCGCGTGCCCAGCAGCTGGCGGCTGCCGCACGTCTGCGGCAGATGGGTGTGGTCGGCGATACGACTGAGGGAATGCCCGACATCAATGCCCTGCTGCAGCGCCGTCGAAACGCGGGCTGAGCGGGCGATTTCGCTCCGGAAAGCCGGCCTGCTAGGCTAGCTCTTCGTTACGGGTCTATAGCTCAGTTGGTAGAGCGCTTCGTTCGCAATGAAGAGGTCGGCGGTTCGATTCCGCCTAGATCCACGTAAAGTCGAATGCTCGATGCGTGAACGAGACCGGGTCTCGGTCACCTCCTATCCTGAACCTATGCTTGCCCCTCCTGCGACGGTGCGCTGCAACGGAGGCCTCGGACGGCGGTTTTGGATCTGCATCGGAATCATCGGCTGCGTAACAGTGGTTGCGATGCTCGGGTCCGGCAGTTCGCCTGGGTGATGGCGCTCATCGGCCTGGGTGCTGCCGGACTGTTCATTCTCGCCAGAGCCTTTCTGCCCGGCCTCACCATCTTTCCGTCCAGGCAACTGATCCGCACACGACGTCGAGTCGTGCCCTACGCGGCAGTCGCTGCCATCGACTTCCGCAGACCAGAGCAGGCCGGCATCTGGGTCAACTTCATCGGGGATGAACGCCGCCGCCCGCTCGCGCGTCTGGCGATCGACGAGACGCTGATGGCCCCAGCGGGCGATGAGCAGTGGGTTGCGCTGTGGTAGCTGGTGATCGCTCTGGCCGAAGACCAGGGCTCGCAACCGCACGCTGGCGCGACACTGTTTCCGGCTGAGGGGCGCATGCCACCCTCGCAGAGCAGGCCGGTGTCGACGGCGCAGGCCATCGACACCCTGGATGCGCAGATCGCGTGGTGTGCGACGGGGAATCGCGCGGGGCATCGCCGCGCGCCCATGCGGGCGCTCCTGGGCCGAGTCGTCGTGCTCCGCTGAGCTCACCCTGCGTGACCGTCAGCTCGAGATCGACGATCAGCTCTGCAATGGTGCGCCACGCGTCGAGCGGGTCATCGATCTCGAGCCCATCGTGGATGCGGCCATCCGCGCCTCTGCGGGCGGGAGCGCCGCGTCGGGGAAGATGGATCGGCCGGCCCGCACCTATGTCACCGGGAAGTGGACTCGGGGGCTGCGCATCAGCGCCCTCGGTGTCGCCGGGATCAGTGCCGCCTCGATCCTGATCGGGTACGCCTCCCTTCCCGAGACGATCCCGACCCACTTCGACTTCGCCGGTCGACCTGACGGGTGGGGGCACAAGTCGTCGGTACTGGTGATCCTCGGCATACTGGGTGCGATGACCGCCGGAATCGTCTGGCTCTCGCATCACCCGAGGGTCTTCAACTATCCGGTGCCGATCACCGAGTTCAACGCGCAGGCGGTGTACCGGGTGGGGGAGCAGACCATGGTGTGGGTGTCCCTCGGGTGCGCGCTGCTGCTCGCTGGGGCGAGCACCTCGATGGTGATGGCGATCGGCCTGCGACCGGTCCTGGGCGGCTGCAGGCCGTGGTTTCAGCAGACACCCAGTTAGATTGTGCACAATTCAATTGTGAGCGAGACAAACAACGCGAGTGTGACCGACGGCATGGTGTGCTTCGGCCTGTACTCGGCGGCGCGAGCGGCGACGCGTGCCTACCGTGTCTTCCTCGCGCCATGGAACCTTACGTATCCGCAGTACCTCGTCATGGTGGTGCTCTGGAACGACGGGGACCAGACGGTCTCGTCGCTCGGCCGCGCTATGCACCTCGATTCCGGGACCCTGTCGCCGCTCGTGCGGCGCCTCGAGGACGCCGGTTACGTGAGCCGCGTGCGCGATCGTGAGGACGAGCGGATCGTGCACGTCGCCGCGACGGCCCAGGGACATGCGCTGCGGGCAGAGCTCGCGCACGTGCCCGACGCGTTCCGCGAACTCGTGGAGTCCCGCGACGAGGAAGACCTCGTCGAGCTCATCACCTCACTCAAGCTCCTCACCCGCTCGCTCGAGCGGGCGACGGAAGACGCTCCCTCCACTGGTCGGCGCGTCGAATCGGTGTGACCACTCGCGTGCAATCACCCACATCCCGAGAGAAACGGATATCCCATGGAAGCTCAGTACAGTACCGAAGCACTCGCAACCGGTGCAGGCCGCGACGGCCACGTCACCACTGTCGACGGTCGCATCGATATGGACCTCGCCGTTCCGAAGGAGATGGGCGGGAGCGGTGACGGCGCGAACCCCGAACAGCTCTTCGCGGCGGGTTACTCCGCATGCTTCCACTCCGCACTGCAGGCCGTCGCGCGAGCACAGCAGGTAAAGCTCGAGGACACCTCGGTCGGTGCCCGCGTCAGCATCGGATCGAACGGGGAGGGCGGATTCGAACTCGCGGTGCACCTCGAAGTGACCGTGCCGAACCTGCCGCACGACGAGGCCCAGGCGCTCGTCGAGGCCGCACACCAGGTGTGCCCCTACTCAAACGCGACGCGCGGCAACATCGAGGTCACGCTGGCGGTCAGCGATGACTGAGGGCACGATGCGGGCCATCGTTCACGAGACCTTCGGCGAACCCGAGGAAGTGCTGCAGGTCGGTGAGCGCCCGATCCCCGAACCCGGCCCCGGACAGGTGAGGCTGCGGATCGTGCTGGCCACGATCCACAACCACGATCTCTGGACGATTCGCGGCACCTACGGCTTCAAGCCAGAGCTCCCCGCGCCCGCCGGCACCGAGGTCGTCGGCCGGATCGATGCGCTCGGCGAAGGGGTCGATTCGTTCGCGATCGGCCAGCGCGTCGTCTCCGGATCCTCGTTCGGCACCTGGGCTGACTACGCCGTGGTCGACGCGGCGGGCCTGATTCCCGTACCCGATGCGCTCCCCGATGAGAGCGCGGCGCAGCTCGTCTCCATGCCGTTCAGCGCCATCGCGCTCCTCGACTTCTTGCGCGTCGAGCCAGGCCAGTGGATTGTGCAGAACGCGGCGAATGGAGCCGTGGGGCGGCTCCTCGCGCAGCTCGCCGCCTCCCGTGGCGTGCACGTGGTGAGTCTGGTGCGCCGTGCAGGGGCCCGAGACGATCTGGTGGCGCACGGCATCTCCAACGTCGTGTCCACTGCTGACGCTGACTGGCGCGACCAGGTCAGTGCGCTCACCGATGGTGCGCCGATCGTCGTCGGCGTGGATTCCGCCGGTGGTTCCGCGACGAACGAGGTCGTCTCGCTGCTCGCCGAAGAGGCCACGCTCGTCGTGTTCGGCGCCATGGCCTCCCCGGTCATGGAGATCAGCTCGGGTGCGGTGATCTTCCGCAGCATCCGAGTTGTCGGGTTCTGGGGGAGCAAGGTGAGCCAGGAAATGGACGCGAGCAAGAAGTCCGCGCTCTTCGGCGAGCTGCTGGGCGCCGTTGCATCCGGAGCGATCACGCTGCCGGTCGCCGGGGTGTACGACGCGGACGAGGTTCGCACCGCGGTGTCACCCGATGCCCAGGGCACCCGAGACGGAAAGGTGCTGCTGCGATTCGCTGATCAGTGAGCTTCGGGCACCAGCACGGTGCTCACCAGGGTCGTGACCGAGGGCACACGCGGTGACGACCCGAAACCGAAAGCTGGAGGGGGGTCGACCTCGGAGAGGGCGCCGAGGTCGACCCCGTCCCACTGCACCGACGACTGCTCGATGCGATGGAGATCTTGTGCGGCGTACCATTCGATCCGTCCGTTACCCGCGGTGCCCAGAGTGCGCACGCCTGGCATCACCGTCCTGGCCGCGAGGTCGGTCAGGCGCGCCCACGTCTGGGAACGCCCGATCCGCCGAGGCACGGCGCGGAGCAGATACCCCATTGGTGTGCGGCCCCCGACGGTGAATTCCCAACGCAGGGAACCGGCCGAGACCTGCCAGCGCGAATGCCTCCTGCGCCCGTGCAGTGCGACGCTGACGGGCACCACTCGCACCTCGTCGAAGACATAGGTCTTGGCGACGAAGTCTGCGATCGCCGCCGTCGGTGCGAGCAGAATGCGGGTGCCATCCGAGCGTTCGACCATCACATCCGCGAACGCCCCCAGTGGGCTCTGCACCCATGACCCGAGCACGAGCCGAGTGCCCGAGGCGGTGCCGACTCCGGCGATGTGGCCCACGAAGCGGAACCGGTGAGTCTGCGGCATGGTTGCAGCTTATCTGCCGGAGCAACATCCCATCCGGATATCGATGCGCACCGAATGACCTCGTGAGAGCGCCCACCTGGGCGCCCAGAACGAGGAGGAACAGTATGCGTCAGCAGCACCGGATCACTCGCACGCTCGTCACCGGAGCGGCAGCAGCAGCACTCGCCGTCGGCGGAATCAGCGTGGCAGGTGGCGCTGCGCAGGCCGACTCCCACTCCGCTCCGCTCGCGACCCCTGCGGTGACCGAAGCAATCGCACCGAGTCCGCTGCTCGCGTCGCTGATCAACGGCCCGCTCATCGAAGGCCCCCTCCTGGATCTCGGCGGGCTGCTGAACGATCTGAGAATCGGACAGTTCCAGAACAAGTGAGCGTCAGGGTCGCGACCGCGACCCTGACGCTGCCCATCAGCTTGTGGAGTCGATGCCAGACGTCGGCCAGTAGAGGAGATCGTTCGTGTTGCAGTTCCCGTCCATGGCTCGCTCGTCCGGCTCAGCGGAGGGAATGCGCCTCCCCTTGACCGAGGCTCAACGCGGTATCTGGTACGCGCAGCAGCTCGATCCCCAGAACCCGACCTACCAGATCGGCCAGTTCCTCGAACTCGAGGGACCGGTCGATGTCGAGTTGATGACGCTTTCCCTCACGAAAGTCGTGGCGGATCTCGACGCGATGAGTTCGCGCTTCTCCGAAGACGCCGACGGGCCGTACGCGACGATCCAGCGTCCGCATCCGAGCGCTCGCCTGCTGCGGGTGGTCGATCTGACGACTGCGGAACCGCAAACGGCACGGGCTGTCGCGCGGGAGCAGATGGACGCCGAGATGCGGACGCCACGCGAACTGACAGGCGACGATCTGTTCGGTGCCACGCTCTTCCGGATGCCGGGGGACACCTCGCAGTTCTTCCAGCGTGTGCACCACATCATGCTCGACGGCTACTCGGCAGTCATCGCGCTGAAGTACTTCGCCGAGGTGTACTCCCGTCTGGCGAAGATCACGCTCGGCGGTCGGTTCGCCGGACTAGTGCGCACGCCGCTGGCACACCTGGCCGCGCGGATCCCCTCCCCGCTCCCGGCAGTCCCCGAACTGCTGGCGACACTCGACACCTACCGAGCGTCCGATCAGTACGAGCGCGATGCGGCGTACTGGCGAGAGGCTCTTGCCGACGAGGCGACGGTCACCGGTCTCGAGGGCCCACCGGCATCCGTTGCGCGACGCGTGGAACGGGTGACGGTGGATCTGTCCGCCGACCGAGCGCAGCAGCTCGCGAGTCTCGGTCGTGAGCTTCCGAAGACGGTCGTCGCGCTCACCGCCCTGTACATGTCCCGAATCACCGGCGAGGAGCGCGTGTCATTGGGTCTCCCTGTGACCGCGAGACGCGGATCGATTGCCAAGCGGACGCCGTCGATGCTCTCGAGCATCCTTCCGATGCGTATCGGCATCGATCCGTCTTTGACCGTCGCCGAGACGGTGCAACGGGCCGGCGACGTCGTGCGCGGTGCGGTGCAGCACCAGCGCTTCCGCGTCGAGAAGATCGACGGCGCGCCGGCGTATGCCGGTCCCTCCATCAATCTGCTCCCGGTGATCGACGATCTGCAGTTCGGAGCGACCTCGGGAACGGTGAATATCCTCTCGACCGGTCCCGTTCACGACCTCTCGATCGTGCTGTCCGGTCTCGAGAGCGGAGCGGCCGACGCGCGATTGCAGCTCGAGGGCGATGCCGCGCTGCACTCCGCAGAGACACTCGAAGAGCACGCGCACCGCCTGCTCGCACTGTTCGAGGAAGCGCTGACCCGGCAGGACGCGCGCATCACGGACTTGCCGATGGTGTCCGCAGCGGAATCCGAAGCACTCATCGACCGTGGCGCCGGTGAGGTCGCGCCCATCCCGACGCGCACCGTGCTGGACGCGTTCGCGGAGAACGTCGACGCGTCCCCTGACCGCACCGCGGTGGTAGCTGCGGACCGCACTCTCACGTTCGGCGAGCTCGACGGTGAGGCGAACCGCCTGGCGCGGTACCTGGTCGATCATGGCGTCGGCGCCGGGCGCACGGTCGCCGTGCGCGTCGACCGCACCTCGTCCCTGCCGGTCGCCGTGCTCGCAGTGCTGCGTGCGGGGGGAGTGTACCTCCCGCTCGACCCGGCCTATCCGGTGGACCGCGTCGCCGCGATGATCGAAGACTCGGCCCCCGCGATGATGCTCACCGAGACACGGCTTGCTGAGCGCGACCGCTCCGACGGGGCGAGCTGGGACGTGCGGACCGTCGATCTCGACACGGATACCGCGACTTGGCGACGGCAGAGCTCGCGACCGCTCAGCGCTGCGACAGCGGGAGAACACGATCTCGCGTACATCGTGTTCACGTCGGGGAGCACGGGGCGACCCAAGGGCGTCGGTGTCGACCGGCTGGCACTGCGGAACCTCTTCGAGCAGCACAGTGCGTCGCTCTTCACACCGGCTCGGGAGCGCCTCGGCCGGACGCTCAGGGTGGCCCACACGACCGGGCTGTCGTTCGACGCGGCGTGGGATCCGATGCTCTGGCTGTGCGCGGGTCACGAGTTGCACCTGATCGACGAGGACACGCGCCGCGACCCCGAGCGGCTGGTGACCGCGCTCGCCGATGCCGAGATCGACGCGATCGAGACGACGCCGGCGTTCGCGGAAGCACTCATCGGTGCGGGTCTCCTGACCGCGAAGCGCCACCCCACGGAGATCGCGCTCGGCGGGGAGGCCGTGGGGCCCGAACTGTGGGACACCCTCGCCGGTCGCGCGGACATCAGGGCCGTGAACCTGTACGGACCGACCGAGACCACGGTCGACAGCATGGTCGCCGAGATCGAATCGGGAACGGCGCCGCACCTCGGCGGCTCGGTGCTGAACAGCCGGCACTACGTGCTCGATGCCGGACTGCAGCCCGTTCCCGATCGCGCGAACGGTGAGCTGTATCTTGCCGGTGCAAATGTCGCCCGCGGGTACGTGGGGCAGCCCGGGCTCAGTGCCGAGCGCTTCATCGCCGATCCGTTTGCCTCAGACGGTTCACGTATGTATCGCACTGGCGATGTCGTCCAGCGCCGCGACGACGGTTCTCTTCGGTTCGTCGGGCGTCTCGACGATCAGGTGAAGATCCGCGGATATCGCGTCGAGATCGATGAGGTCGAAAGCGCACTGCGTGCACAGAACGGTGTCGCATCCGCCGCGGCACTCGTGCTGGGCTCGGGCGCGACAGCGCGGATCATCGGGTACATCACTGCGAGCGACGCCGCCGAACCCGCCGATCACGCACTGACCGAATCGGTGCGCGAGGGTATGCGTCGATCGGTACCCGACTACATGGTGCCCGCCTCAGTCCTGCTGCTCGACGAATTCCCCATGACGCCGAACGGCAAGCTGGATCGGCGCGCACTCCCGGCACCGGAGGCGGGCGTCGTCGCGTCCCAGCAGCCGCGCACAGCCGCGGAACGCCTGGTCGCCGAGGCGATCGCCGAGGTGCTCGAAATCGCTCAGGTAGGCATCGATGACGACTTCTTCGCCTCCGGCGGGCACTCGTTGCTCGCCACGCGACTCGCCGCGCTGCTCTCCGAACGAATGGAACGATCAGTCGCCGTGCGCGACATCTTCGAACGTCCGACAGCCGCTGCGCTTGCCGAGCTCGCCGGGTCTTCCGGCGAGCAGCGCTCCCGAGTGAGCGTCGCCGTGCGCCCGGATCCGCTGCCCGTGTCCCTGACCCAGCGACGCCTGTGGTTCTTGAACCGACTCGAACCCGAATCGGCGGCATACAACATCCCACTTGTGCTCGAAGTCAACGGTCCGCTGGATGTGGGCGCGCTGCGGCGGGCGTTGCACGACGTCGTCGCCAGGCACGAGCCGCTGCGCACCCGATTCCCGATGGAGCAGGGCGAGCCTGTGCAGCGGGTCGAGGGCGCTGACGAGATCCGGGTGCCGTTCATCGCGATCGATGCCGGGGGTGCCGATGTCGATACCGTCGTCGCCCATGAGGCGACAAGACCGTTCGACATCGCAGCGGAGCTGCCGTTGCGCGCCCTCGTGCTTCGCGCGACTGCTGAGCGTCACATAGTGGTGCTCACACTGCACCACATCGCTGCTGATGGCTGGTCGCTCGCGCCGTTCGCCCGCGATCTGTCGTGGGCGTACGAGGCGCAGCTCGACCAGGCGACGCCGGAGTTCCCGCCGTTGCCGGTCGCTTACGCCGATTTCGCGCTGTGGCAGCGCGATCGTCTCGGTGATCCGGAGGATCCCGACAGTGAGATCCGGCAGCAGCTCGCGTACTGGAAGCGAGCCCTGGCCGGGGCGCCGCCGGAGATCGCGCTGCCTCGAGAGGACGCTCGGGAGTCCACGGCGGAGACGAGCGCTCCGACCGGTGTCGGTGATCGCGTGCTCGAACTGTCCGCCGACCAGCACACGGCGCTCCGCGAGGCCGCTCAACGGCACCAGGCGAGCCTGTTCATGGTGCTGCACGCGGCGCTTGCACTGACGCTGGAGCACGTCGGCGCTGGCGAGGACATCGTCATCGGTACCCCGGTTGCCGGTCGTGACGACCCGAACCTCGAAGAACTCGTCGGTTTCTTCGTGAATACGATCGCGCTGCGCGTCTCCCTTTCGGGCGATCCCACGGTCGAGGAACTCCTCGAACGCGTCCGCGCCGGCAACACCGAGGCATACGGCCACCAAGAGGTGCCCTTCGATACGGTGGTCGACGCGATCAAGCCGCCACGCTCGGCGGGTCGCCACCCGGTCTTCCAGGTGATGCTGACCCTGCAGAACACCGCTCCTGCCGAGCTGAAGCTCGGCGCCGCAGCGGTGTCGGTGCCCGGCCAGATGACGAGCGCGGGCGTCAAGACGGATCTGCTCTTCGACGCATCGACGCCCGACGGCGACGATGGCCCTCTCCGGATCGGGATCGGCTACGACCGTTCGCTCTTCGCCTCCGACACGGTGGATCATATCCGCGACGCGCTCGCCAGGGCGCTCGCCGCGGTGACGAACGACGGTGAACAATGCATCTCACGGGTCGCGCTCGGGTCCTCCGAGTCCGGTGCGCCCCTGACGGACACCGACCGGGGGCCTGCGCTGGCCGCAGGCGATTTGGTGCTCGACCGTCTGCGGCGAACTGTCGACCGGATTCCCGACAACACCGCGCTGAGCACGGCGTCGAAGCAGTGGACGTTCCGCGAGCTCGACGGCGAACTCACCCGGCTAGCAGCGGGCCTGGCAATTCGAGGGATTCGTCCTGGCGACCGAGTCGGCGTGGCGATGCCGCGTGACGCGGACGCGATCGCACTCGTGCTGGCCGCTCTGCGGGTCGGTGCGGTCGCGGTGCCCATCGATGTGGAGTACCCCGACCTGCGCATCGCGCAGATGTGGGAGGATGCGGAACTGACGCTGCTCCTCACCGCTGATCCCGATCGCATGCGAGCCATCGCGGCTGACGCAGAGCACTCGTTCTCCGGCGCCGCGGTCTGCGGACCCGACGACCTCAGGCGGCTCTGCGACGAGTCCGAAGAAGCCGCACCCATCGTTCATTCCGCACGACGGGGCGACACCGCTTACCTCGTCTACACCTCGGGTACGACAGGTCGGCCGAAGGGGGTGCAAGTCTCTCACGGAGCTCTGGCGAACGTGCTCGCTCATCACGAGCACGCCTTAATCGGCCCGAAGCGCGAGCGACTCGAGCGAGAGGCGCGCATGCTGCACCTCTCGGGCCTCGGCTTCGATGCCGCCTGGGACCCGATGCTGTGGCTCGTCTCCGGAGCGGAGATCGTGATGGCAGACGACGCGCTGCGCGTGGACGCCGAAAGCGTGGTGCAGACCGTCAGGGAACGCGAGATCGATGTGATCGAAACGACCCCGTCTTACGTCGCGCAACTCGCGTCGGTCGGTCTGCTCGACAGCATCAATGGCCGGGAGGCACGGCTCACGTTGGCGCTCGGCGGCGAGCCCGTATCGGCTGAGCTGTGGAACCGCATCGCCGACCACCCAGGTGTCGAGGGATGGAACCTCTACGGTCCGAGCGAGACCACCGTCGACGCCGTCATTGCGCCGATCGAACCGGGTCGCGTGGTGATCGGTGCGCCGATCTCCAATCTCGCGACGCGGGTGCTCGATCGCTTCCTGCGGCCAGTGCCACAGGGGACCGAGGGAGAGCTCTACCTGTCGGGTGCCTCGCTCGCGGACGGATACCGAGGGCGAGCAGCGGAGACTGCGTCGCGTTTCGTCGCTGATCCGACCGAACCAGGTGCCCGCATGTACCGCACCGGAGACGTCGTGCGCCGCGATCGGGACGGGGCACTGGAATTCTTGCGACGGAACGACGATCAGGTCAAGCTTCGAGGGTTCCGGATCGAGCTCGGCGATGTCGAGCGGACGCTCGAGCGCCTCGAGGGAGTGCGGCAGGCGGTCGCTCGGGTCGTCTCACCTGTGGGACGCGACACCCAGGCTCAGCTCGTCGCCTGGGTGGTACCGGAGTCAAGCGAGCACGAAATCGATGCGGAGAGCCTGCGTGGTGCCGCGGCCGATCGCCTCCCCGAATATCAGGTGCCGACCCGCATCACGACTGTAGCCGAATTGCCGATGACGCCGAATGGGAAGATTGACATCGATCGCCTACCCGAGCCGCTGATGGCCACCAGTGATCGGAAGCCGACAACCCCAGTCGAGCAGACCATTGTCGACGCCTTCAGTGCGGTGCTCGGGGTCGACGACGTGGGCATGGACGACGACTTCTTCCGACTGGGTGGGCATTCGCTGCTCGCCGTCACTCTCGCGGGTGAGTTGCGCGATCGGCTCGGAGCCGAGGTTCCGCTCCGCGCGCTCTTCGAGGCGACGACTCCGGCGCGCGTGGTCGCGGTCATCGGATCCGATGCGGAGCGCGCCGATGCGGGCGATGGTGCGGGTGACGGTATCGCCTCCGGCCCGTCCGTCGCGGAGTGGAACGAGATGCACCCGCGCAGCGCAGGTGCCGATGCGCCGCTCTCGCCCGGTCAGGCTCGCCTGCACTTCTTGAACCGGCTCGATCCGGCATCGCCCGAGTACTCCGTGGTGCTGCAAGCAGAGCTGTCCGGGGAGCTCGATGTGGATGCGTTGGAGTCGGCGATCGACGACGTCGTCGCCCGGCATGAGGTGCTGCGCACCACCTATCCTGACGTCGATGGGGCGCCTGTGCAGCGGATCGCCGAGGCACCTCAGGGACTCCTGCGCCGTGGGCAGCTCGATACGCGGCAGGGGTTCGACCTCGCGCATGAACTGCCGATCCGGGCCGGTCTCGAGGAACTCGCTCCCGATACGTGGCGACTCGACCTCGTCATCCACCACATCGCGACAGATGGCGCGTCGCTGGCCCCGCTCACTCGGGATCTCGCGACGGCATATGCCGCCAGAACTGCGGGCGCACCGGCGCTCCAGCGCCCGCTCGCGGTTCAGTACGCGGACTTCGCTCGGATGCAACGCGCGCAGGCGGACGTCACCGACCTCCACACGGATCCAGGTCTCGTGTCATGGACCGAACGCCTCGAGGGGATCCCCGACGAGCTCGACCTCCCGGCTGACGGACGTCGCTCAGAGAGCGTGTCGCGTCGCGCGATCCAGGTACCGTTCACCGTGCCGGCAGGCATCGCCGAAGCACTCGGCGACGCCGCGAGCGCCGCGGGTGGTACCGCGTTCCACGGCTGGCTCGGAGCGCTCTCGGGGTATCTGCACCGGGTCGGCTCCGGCGACGACATCGTCATCGGATCCCCGTCGGCCGGTCGCTCTGACCCCGACCTCGCCGATCTCGTCGGTTTCTTCGTGAACACGCTGCCGCTCAGGATCGAGTTCGCCGACGAGCCCACGCTCCAGCAGACCATCCGCCGAGCGCGCGAGGCGACGCTCCACGCCATCGAACACGAATCCGTCCCGTTCGAGCGCATCGTCGACGCGATGTCACCCGAACGTCGTCTGGGGCGCCATCCGCTGTTCCAAACCATGCTCACGGTGGAGGAGATCTCGGACGCGGCGCTCGACCTGCCCGGCGTGGAAGTTCGCGCGATCGAGCCGGAGAGCACGGGAGCGGCAAAGGTGGATCTCTCCTTCACGCTGCGTCTGCGCTCGTCCGGCGAGGTCGACGGCGTGCTCGAAGCAGACGCCGAGCTCTTCAGTCCCGCTGCAGCTCGCGGACTGATCGATCGCTGGATCGAGTTCGTACAGGCCTCGTCAGAGCGTCCTTCGGACGCGCTCCGCACCATTCCGTTCTCTGCGAACGTCGCACGGATCGACGCATACGATTCAGGTGAGGCCATGCCCGAGCCGCTGTTCGATACCCTCGCGCGGACGATCGCCGCAGCTCCGCACGCGCAGCTGATCTCAGATGGAGCGATGCGTCTCTCGGCGACGCAGCTCGATGATCGCGTGAGCGCGATCGCTGCCGGACTCGCCGCACGGGGTGTGGTGCCGGGTGACGCCGTGGCGATCCACCTGCCCCGATCCGTAGACACCCTGGCGGTTCTGCTCGGGGTGTGGCGCGCCGGCGCCGTCGGAGTGCCCATCGACACCGAGCTTCCAGTGGAGCGCGTGCGGAAGATGCTGAGCGCCACTGCAGCGGTGCTCCGTGTCATTGCCGGGCCAGAAACCGGGGCAGATGACGCCTCGAGTGATTTCGACGGCACTCCGGCCGCCACCGTCGATGCGCTCCTCGTGGCGGCACCCGACGATCGCGTCGTCCGCGTCATCGAACCGCACGCTCCCGCGTACGTCATCTTCACCTCGGGATCGACCGGCGAGCCCAAGGGGGTGCAGGTGCCGCACCGGGCACTCGAGGCTCTGCTCGCGAGCCACCGCTCCACCGTGATGTCTGGCGTGCAGCACGCCCGCGTCGCGCACACGACGGGCGTCGGCTTCGACGCCGCGATCGACCCGCTGCTCTGGCTCGTCGCCGGGCACGAGATCGTGATGTTCGACGATGAAACCCGCCGCGACCCGCGGGCGCTCGTCGAAGCGCTCGACACGCATGAGATCGACGTCTGGGAGACCACGCCGAGTTACGTCGCGGCACTGGTCGAGCAGAGTTCGATCGAGGAGTGGTGGGACGCGCGAGCATCAGACCGTCCTTTCACCATGCTCCTCGGCGGGGAGCCCGTGGATCAGGGGCTGTGGACCCGATTGCAGGCAATGTCGGCCGTGCACGCCTGGAATCTGTACGGGCCGACCGAGGTCGGTGTGGACACGCTGATCGCTCCAGTTGACCGATCGCCCTCGCCCGACTTGGGGGCGACCACCACGGAGACGACGGCGTACGTTCTCGATGATCGTCTCCGGCCGGTCGCGGTCGGCTCGGTGGGCGAACTCTGGTTGGCGGGAAGCCAGCTGGCCGACGGATACCTGGGCAACGCCGGGAGCACCGCCGACCATTTCGTTGCCGACCCGTTCGCAGCGGATGGCAGTCGCATGTACCGCACGGGAGACTTGGTTGTCGTCCGCGATCGCGACGAGCAGGGGACTGCACGTGTCGAGTCTCTCGGGCGTTCGGACGGCCAGGTGAAGATCCGCGGGCACCGTGTCGAACCTGGGGAGATCGAGTCTGTGCTTCGCACTGTCACGGGCATCGTCGACGCTGTCGTGCGGCCGGTGAGCGGCCCAGGTGGCGAGGTGCTCGCAGCGTGGGTGGTGTCTACTGCCGCAGAAGGAGATACCGACGGGCTCGTTGCGCTGGCACGGGACGCCCTGCGCGATCGGCTCGCCGATTACATGGTCCCTCGAGAGTTCGTCCGTATCGCTGAGGTGCCGCGCACGCCGAACGGCAAGGTCGATGTGCGTGCGCTCCCGGATGTCGCAGTATCAGGAGGCACCGGGCGAGCGCCTGAGACCGATGCCGAGCAGGCCGTTGCCGCAGCATTCACCGAGGTGCTCGGTGTCCGCGACGTCGGCGCGGAGGACTCATTCTTCGCCCTCGGCGGCCACTCCTTCATCGCCCAGCCGCTCATCGACGCGGTGAACCGGGCGGTCGACGCGCATCTCACCGTGCAAAGCCTGTTCCGTGCGCCGACAGTCGAAGGACTCGCTGCGCTGGCGACGACACCGAACACCAGCGAAGCGGACGACGTCTCCGAGAGCCTCGGCCGGATTCTGCCGTTGCGCGCCGGGGACGAGCGCGCTCCACTCTTCATGGTTCACCCCGCGAGCGGGCTGGCATGGAAGTTCTCCGGCCTCGCGGCTCAGCTGCCGACCGAACGAGCGGTCTTCGGGCTGCAGATGCCTGGGATCGCTCCCGGCGATTCCGAGCTCCCGCTCGGGAATGAGGTCGACGACCTGCTCGACGCGTACCTGGAGAGCATACGCGACGTGCAGCCCACGGGGCCCTATCACCTGATCGGGTTCTCGCTCGGCGGCCGCCTGGCGCACCTGCTCGCCGGACGACTGCAGGACGCGGGGGAGCGTGTGGACCTGCTCGTCTCCATCGACGCCTACCCTGGCGAAACGGAACAGGGTGCTCCTGGAGCCCTCGCGGGGCTCGAGGCCGATGACGAGATGTGGCGCGCGTTCCTCGATGCGAACGGCATCGAGCCGCCGGCAGATGGCGCTTTGCCTCACGGAGTGTTCGAGCCGGAGGTCGCGCTCTCGCACCTGCGCGAGTCCGGAAGCCCGCTCGGCGAGATCCCGGTCGAGAGCGTGCGTCAGATGGTCGCGCGCTTCCGCAATCTCGGTGCGCGTCTCGATGAGGCCCGCTTGCCGATCCATTCGGGGGAGATGCTCCTGTTCGAGGCGACGGAGGACGTGCCGTCGGATCGACCGGCACCTGAATCCTGGAAGCGGTACGTCGACGGGCGCGTGAACGTCGTTCCCGTTCCTGTGCGGCATCAGGACATGCTCGATCACGCCGCGCTGGCGCATCTGGTGCCGGCGCTCGAGACCGCGCTCGCCGCTCTCGAGACTCCGGAGTAGGGCCGAGCGGGATGCGGCTCGCGACACGAGCTGCATCCCGCTCAGACAACGCGTGTGGAAGATGTCGCTGCGACCGAACCGCTTCGCATTTGGTTCCGAACAACTGGAAGCAACGACTTCGCCGTTCGAGCGGCTCACAGGAGGAGGAACCGTGACCAATCCCTTCGACAATCCAGCAGGCGTGTTTCGCGTACTCGTGAACGAGGCCAACCAGCACTCGCTGTGGCCGGACTTCGCAGACGTTCCGAGCGGATGGGTCGTGGTCCACGGACCTGCTGATCGTCAGGAGTGCGTCGATTACGTGACCGAGCATTGGCGCGACATCACACCGATCGCGCCCTGCGACCGAGTTGCTTCGTGATCTCCATCCGCGGAGTGCGCAAGCGATTCGGCAGTCACGAGGCGCTCGCCGGCGTAGATCTGGAGGTGCCTCAAGGCTCCGTTCAAGGCTTACTCGGACCGAATGGTGCGGGGAAGACGACCACCGTGCGTGTGCTCACCACTCTCCTCGACCCCGATGAGGGTGACGCATTTGTCGCGGGGCACTCAGTCAGGAAGCACGGCGACCGTGTACGCCGCAGCCTCGGCCTGTCTGGCCAGTACGCGGCTGTTGACGAACGGTTGACGGGTTTCGAGAACCTCGTGTTAGTGGGGGAACTCTACGGCATGCGGAGGCGCGCGGCTCGCGAACGCGCGAGCGAGCTGCTCCGCGAGTTCCGTCTCGACGATGTGCCACGGGGCAAACGAGCTGGCGCGTACTCGGGTGGAATGCGCAGGCGACTCGACCTGGCGGGCGCTATCGTCGCGCGCCCACCGGTCGTCATTCTCGACGAACCGACGACCGGTCTCGACCCTCGCGGCCGTCGAGATACTTGGAACGCCGTCGATACGCTGACTCGGGGAGGGACCACGGTGCTCCTCACCACGCAGTATCTCGAAGAGGCCGACGAATTGGCTGATTCGATCGCCGTCATCGACGCCGGTCGCATCGTGGCTGAAGGGACTGCGGCGGAGCTGAAGGCGCGTGCCGGAGGCAGCAGGATCGAGGTCAGACTCCAGGCGGACTCGGACGCCGTTGCCGCCAGTCGCGTCATCGATGGTGTCATCCCAGGATCGGTCTATGACGCGCGCTCCCGCACCATCCGAGCCGCTGCTCCGGAAGGACTCACGAGTCTGCGCGGCGTCGTTGAGGCGCTTGCGGCTGAACGGATCGAGGTGCTCGAGACGGCGCTGAGACAGCCGACTCTCGATGATGTCTTCCTTCGGTTGACCGGAACCCGTAGTACCGACGAGGCCGACGAAACGGCGGAGTTCGTTGCGGCCGAGGTGAACGGGTGAGCGCGCTGACAGCGGTCCGCGACGGTGGCGTGATCGCCCGCCGCAACCTGGCGGGTGTGCGGCGAACACCTGGTGCCCTGGTGACCGGTGTCGCGCAACCCATCATCTTCGTACTGATCCTCGCATTCGTCTTTGGTGGGGCGCTCGGAGGCGACGCCTATCGCGAGTTCCTGATCGGCGGCATCCTTGCCCAAACGCTCGTGTTCAACTCGTCCTTCACCGCCGTGTATCTCGCGAAAGACCTGCAAACCGGCCTCATCGACCGTTTCAGGGCGCTTCCGATGTCGAGGATCGGAGTCATCCTGGGCCGAACGCTCTCAGACCTCGTCACGAGCACCATTTCGGTGCTCGTCATCATCGGGTGCGGTCTGCTGATCGGCTGGCGGGTGCACAATGGCATCGCCCCGGCAGTCGCCGCCGCAGGTCTGCTGCTCCTGTTCGCGTTCGCCACGTCCTGGATCGGCGCGTTCATCGCGATGTCGGCTCGGAGCGTGGAGGTCGCGCAGAGCGTGGGACTCCTCTGGCTGTTTCCGGTGTGCTTCATCTCCGGCGCATTCGTGTCGGCCGACATGCTGCCGGGACCTCTGCGAGTGGTCGCGGAGTGGAACCCGGTGACCGCCGTCGCGACGGCGGTCAGGCAGGGATTCGGAAACGAGTCGCCGGCCGGGTTCACGGCGGCTGGCGGTTGGCCGGCAGACCACGCACTGCTCTACTCCGTGCTCTGCTGCCTCGCCATTATCGGGGTGTTCGCACCGCTCGCCGTGCAGCAGTATCGGCGCATCAGCCGCCGATGATCGATGTGGTGATCGATCGGGTGGAGTCGGTACTCAACGCCGCATCCGAGCTCGCAGCACTGTTCTCGGACCAACCTTCATCGCGGCGCACCGGCGACCTCACCGCCTTTCGCAGACTGCTCGAGAGTGATGATCGAGCAGCAGTCAGTGCTCGGCGTTTTCCCAGCGATCGTCGACGCACGCTCGCCGGACGCCTCGCGCTCAGGGCGCTGCTGCTCGACAGGCTCGGCCGAACCTGGCGCGATCTGCCCGATCTGCGCGTACGTCGAGCGTGCACGAGCTGCGGCGAGTCGCACGGTCAGCCCCGCTATCCATCGGTATCGATGTCCAGCGCGACTTCTGGCGTCTGGGTCATGGCCGCGGTGGCGACGGAGCGGGCAACGGTGGGTGCCGATATCGAGGTCGTGCGTCCCTCGACCTGGACCGGTTTCGATGCCGCTGTGCTCCATCCAGCCGAACGCGAGCACTTCGCCGCTCATGGTCTTGGCGCGCATTCCCGTCTGCAGCGATGGGCCGACAAGGAGGCCGCGCTGAAGGCCTCGGGAATCGGGCTGCTCGCCGACCCCACTGCGGTCCGTATCGCCGAGCGTAGCGGCAGACGCACAGTGCTGCACATGTCGTCAGCCAGCAGTCTGCCGGACTCCAGTCTCGGTTGGCGCCCGCTCCTTGAAGCTCCGGAGCAGGTTTCTGACGGCCTCGCCGTCGCGGCGATGAACGACGTCGCAGGTGGGGGAGCATTCGTCGCATCATTGGCGGCTGCGAGACCCGAGTCCGTCCGGCTGCGCTCGTTCGCCGCACTCAACCTCTGAGATGCTTCACCGGTTCTCGTTAGGGACCAGTACGAGCTTGCCGCTCGTGCGGCCCGTGTCCCCGGCTTCGTGAGCGCGCGCGGCGTCCCGAAGCGGGAACGTCTCGGCGATCGTCGCCTGCAATCTGCCGGTCTCGACGAGGTTCGCGACTGCGAGCATCCCCGCGTGATCCGCCTCGACCAGGATCAGGGCGGCGCGTACGCCAAGTCGTTCCGCTTCCTCTTGCAGACCCTCAGCCGGGCGCGGAAGCGTGGAGACGAGCGTGCCGCCCGGGCGCAGGGTCCGCAGGGATCGGAGCTGATAGTCGCCTCCGATCGTGTCGAGGACCACATCGACGGGGTCGACGGCGTCGACGAAATCGACCTCGCGATAATCGACCATTTCGTCGGCGCCCAGGCCGCGCACGAAATCGTGTTTGGGTGAACTTGCCGTCCCGATGACATACGCCCCGCGCGCCTTCGCGATCTGCACCGCCAGGTGCCCGACTCCGCCGGCGGCAGCGTGGATGAGGACGCGGTCCCCCTCCGAGATCTGCGCAGTGTCGACGAGGGCCTGCCACGCGGTGAGTGCCGCGAGCGGAATCGCACCCGCCTGTACGTGGTCGACCGCGGACGGCTTCGGGGCGAACGCCCTGGCCGGTCCGACAACGTACTCGGCGTGCGATCCCGCCCCGTGCGGGTAGGGCAGCATTCCGAAGACTTCGTCGCCGGGTGTGACGGTCGTGACGCCCAACCCGACGGCGACGACCTCACCCGATACGTCCCAGCCGAGCGTGTACGGCGGATCCCCCAGGAAACCTCGTCCTGCCCGATGCTTCCAGTCGGTCGGATTCACGCCCGCCGCGAGCACGCGCACCAGGATTTCACTGATGCCCGGCTCCGGTCGCGGAACGCGTACCTCCCGAAGGACTTCCGGCCCGCCGAACTCTTCCTGACGAATCGCCAGCATGGTCGGGTGGCCGGTGTGCTCGTGGGTATCGCTCATGCGCCCATCCTCCCGCCGACCACTGACACGCGCAAGGAGCTTCTGCGGCCTGTCGGCTGGCAACGATCAGTGCGCCGCAGCGGCTTCCTCGCGGTGGGTGACCGCGGTATCCGCGACAATCATCAGTTCGCGATCGTCGGCGGGCAGAATCTTCAGGAACCCCGGTTCGCTCGACATCACGTAGCCGGTCACACGCTCATCGCCGATCTCGATGTGCTCGAGCGGCACCCAGGGTGTGCGGACGACTGCGGCGAGGAGCAGCGCGGCAAGGACCGCGATCGCGCCGATGCGGCGGGACGCGAAGCGGACGACCCGGTGCACCGGGCCGTGGTGCCAGAACAGCCGCGCGAGGATCAGGACGACCGCGACGGTGGACGCGCCTGCGAGCACCCACCACGCGTGGGCGGTCGAGATCAGAGCGCCTGATGCTGCCACCATGGTGGCAGCGAGCAGATATGCGCTTGCGGTTCGTCGTCCACCATCGAGCGGCCAGACGGCGAAGATGACCGAGGCCGGAAGCAGCAGGATCAGCAGTACACCCGTCGCGGCTTCGTTTGCCATCAGCGTGCCGAGCACGATGCCGATCGCGTCATCGAAGTTCACGGTGTGGGTGATGGCGAACGCGGTGTCCCAGTTCCACTCCGCCACGGCGAGCACCCTGAGCAGGAGGAAGAGCGCCGCAGCGCTCACCGAGGTCAGGACGAGCGATCGTCGCCCTGGCGAATGCTCGTGATCCGGCTCGGCGTGCGGCTCGGTGGAGTCCGGAGTGGGTGTCATGCGAGGTTCCCCTGTTTCGTCTCGTCCGAAGTGCACGCCGCCCAGATCGCGGCGATCAGCGCGAGCCCGCTGACCATCGCGACGACGCCGGGCCAGCCGAAGTGCGACCACGCGATGCCACCGAGAAAGCCGAAGACGCTGGAGCCGACGTAATACCAGAGGTTGTAGAGCGAGGCGGACTGTGATCTGCCGTGCTCGGCTCGGGCTCCTGCCCAGCCAGAAGCGACCGAGTGCGCGCCGAAGAACCCTCCGGTCAGCACTACCAGCCCCAGGACGACGATGACGAGGGATTCCGAGAGCGTGAGAAGGGTACCCGCGATCATGATCGCGGTGGAGACGAGGAGCAGGCGCTTCCGGCCGTGCCGGTCGACGAGCCCGCCGACGACTCTCGAAGACACCGTACCGGCGAGATACGCCAGGAAGAGCAGGCTGGCGAGCCCGACCGGAATGAAGAACGGGGCGGCTTCAAGTCGGAACGTGAGGTAGTTGTAGGCTGCGACGAACCCGCCCATGAGCAGGAAACCCTGGGCGTACAGGACGACGAGGCGGGGGTTGCGCATCTGTCGACCGGCGATGCGGAGCACCGATGTCACGGATGCCGCGTGCGGCTGGAACCCCTGGGGGCGCGGGGTGATGAGGAAGAACACGGCGGTGGCCACGGCGGCGAGAACGGCGACCGCGAATGCGCCGATCCGCCAATCGGTGGCGTCCGCGATCGGAGCGGCGATGAGCCGACCGGCGAGACCGCCGATGGTGGTTCCCGCGACGTAGGTGCCGGCGGCGACCGCGGCGTGCTTGCGGTTGATCTCCTCGCTCAGGTAGGTGACCGCCACACCGGGGATCCCTCCGAGCGCCACTCCTTCGAGAGTGCGGACCACCAGCAGGAGGTCGAACCAGGGGCACCAGGGCATGCACAGTCCGAGGATCGTGGCGGAGACGAGTGCGATTCGCATCGCTCTGACCCGACCGATGCGGTCGGCGACGAGGGACCAGGGCAGCACGGAAACGGCGAGGCCGGTCGTCGCCGCCGAGATCGACAGGCTCGCTCGGGAGGGGTCGACATCGAGTTCAGAGGCGATGAGGGGGAGGATTCCCTGCGGTGAGTACAGCTGTGCGAATGTCGCGATCCCGGCCCCGAGCAGTGCGATGAGGATGCGACGGTAGGCGCTTGAGCCGCGGCGGTGGCCACCCCACCCCGCTGAACCGTCGGGTGTCGATCCCACTCGTCAGCTCGCCCGCGGCCGGGGAGCGAACGCTGCCCACCAGAAGTCAACGGGGACCGGCTGATCCGCGCAGTCGATCACCGGTTCGGAGGAGCGAGGTGCCATGCTCGCCACTCTACCGAATGCTGCAGGTGCGGAGGCGGGTGTGAATGCCTCATGGGTGCAGTATGATGCACTCATGCGTATGCAGCGGACGACGACAGGGATCCCTCCGTGGTCGATGGCCGTCGTGGCGATGCTGTTGATTCAGGTGTCCAATGCGCTGTCGGTCGGTGTGATCGAGCAGGTCGGGCCCGCCGGCACGGCGTGGCTCAGAATGTGCTTCGGCGCGGTGTTCCTGTGGATCGTCGCGCGCCCGGCTCTCGGAACGATTCGACTCCGCGACGTGCCGAACCTCATCGTGCTCGGGGCCGCCACGGGCGGGATGACCACGCTCTTCCTCGCGGCCGTCGAGCGCATCCCGCTCGGAACGGCGGTCGCGATCGAGTTCCTCGGGCCGCTGACGGTAGCGGCGGTCGCGAGCCGTCACCGACGAGCGCTCGTCTGGCCGGTGCTCGCGCTCTTCGGCGTCGTGCTGCTCACGGAGCCCTGGCGCGGAAGCATCGATATTGTCGGGGTCGGATTCGCCCTGGCTGCGGCGGTCTGCTGGGCGATGTACAACGTCTTCACGCAGCGCGTCGGCGACCGGTTCTCGGGGATCAGCGGGCTCGCGCTCACGATTCCGATCGGCGCGGTGCTGACCCTTCCTTGGGGTGTGCCCCAGGTGGTCCACGGCGCGTTCTCCTGGTGGGTTCTCGCCATGGCCGCCGGGATCGCGCTCATCACCCCCGTGGTGTCGTTCGGTCTCGAGATGCTTGCGCTTCGCCGCATGACTCACTCGGCCTTCGGGACGCTGCTCGCCATCGAGCCGGCGTTCGGACTGGTGGCTGGCCTGCTGCTGCTGAGTCAGTCGCCGACGTTCCTCCAGGGGGTCGGGATCGCCGTGGTGGTCGTCGCGGGTGTTGCGGCACAGTGGGGAGGCGCTCGCGATCACCCTCCTAGCGTAGGAGTCGATCGCCTCGGGGTCACCGGCTGAGGATGAGGTGTCGCGGTGGTCCCTCCTCGAGGCGCGCGACCGTGATCCGAACTTCGGTGAGCTCTCCACTGATCCCGTCGATGCGGTCGGTGAGTTTCTGGTCGACGCTATCGATGCGGTCGGTGAGTTTCTGGTCGACGCTATCGAGGCGGTCGGTGAGTTTCTGGTCGACGCTATCGAGGCGGTCGGTGAGTTTCTGCTCGACGTCGTCAATTCGGCCGGTCAGCCGGTATTCGACCCCGTCGATGCGCTTGATCACCCACGCGAAGCCCGCGATCAACGCCGCACCCAGGGTGACCAGTAGGCCCCCGGCGCTGACGATCATCGTGGCTGCATCTACGGACATCGTTGCGGCCTCCTGCTCTGCTCGGTGTGTGCTTCACACTTTAGCGGGGTTGGCCACATGCAAGAGGCGTTACTGCCGCTGGTGAGGGAAACCGTGGATAAGTCGTCTGGGCTCGTGACTGTGCACAACTCAGCCGCCCGGAAACCAGGAGCGGGAGCCAGGCCGATGGCCTGACTCCCGCTGAGTGTTGCTCGTGCCCCCGGAGAGATTCGAACTCCCGACCTACGGTACCGGAAACCGGCGCTCTATCCCCTGAGCTACGGAGGCGAGTACTGCAACCAGACCAGCCTAGCGCACATCGGACGGTCACGTGACCGCGGTGGTCAGGAGCGGTGCGCACGCGGTCACTAGAATGTACCGGGTGACTCCCCAAGAACTCTCACTCGCACTCGCCCGCATCCTGACTGACATCGTCGAGGAGCGACGCGGGCGATCGGATGATGCGGTGCAGGGCGAGACCGACATCGTCGTGACCGAGCAGGACACCCAGGTCGAGCGTCCGAAGAACCGCGCTCACGGGGACTGGGCGTCGAACGCCGCGATGAAGTTCGCCAAGCGCCTCGGGATGCCCCCGCGGGAGCTGGCGGAACAGATCACGCGCCGCGCGGCGGAGATCGAGGGCATCGCCAGTGCAGAGATCGCGGGTCCGGGCTTCATCAATCTCACGCTCGACGCTGCGAGCGCAGGCGAAACGGCCCGTCGTGTGGTCGAACAGGGCGTTGCGTACGGCCACGGCGACGCGCTCGCGGGGCAGGTCATCAACATGGAGTTCGTCAGCGCGAACCCGACCGGGCCTCTGCACATGGGCCACACGAGGTGGGCGGCCCTCGGCGATTCGACCGCTCGCGTACTGCGCGCGGCGGGCGCCGAGGTGACGAGCGAGTACTACATCAATGACGCCGGCGCGCAGATGAACAAGTTCGGCCGCTCGGTGCTGGCGGCCGCGCTGGGCGAGCCCGCGCCCGAGGACGCGTATCCCGGCGAGTACATCCAAGAGCTCGGAGCACGGGTGCGCGAGCAGATCCCGAACCTCTCCGAACTCGCGGACCAGGACCGCGAGGCGGCTCTCGAGCAGGCTCAGGAGCTGGCGTACCAGCTGCAGCTCGCTGAGATCAAGGACTCGCTCGAGCGCTTCAACGTGCACTTCGACGTGTTCTTCTCGGAGCGCACCCTGCACGCACCGGGTGAGAACGGCGAGCCGAGCCCGATCGAGGCGGCGATCGATCGTCTGCGCGAGCAGGGCCATGTCTTTGAGGAGGACGGCGCCATCTGGGTGCGCACGACCGACTTCGGCGACGACAAGGATCGCGTGTTCACCCGCGGGAACGGCATCTACACCTACTTCGCTGCTGATGCCGCGTACTACCTGTCGAAGATGGATCGCGGCTTCGGCGAGAAGATCTACCTGCTCGGCGCCGATCACCACGGCTACATCGGGCGCCTTACGGCGATCGCCGGTGCAGCGGGAGACAACATCGAGACCGATGTCACGGTGCTCATCGGTCAGCTGGTGAATCTGAACGGTGCGCGGCTCTCCAAGCGTGCCGGGAACATCATCGAGCTCGATGACCTGCTCGAGTGGCTGGGATCCGACGCCCTGCGCTACTGGCTCGCCAGGTACCCGGCCGATTCGCCGCTCGCGCTTGACGGTGAGAAGCTGCGGAGCCGCACGAATGACAACCCCGTTTTCTACGTGCAGTACGCGCACGCCCGCACCTGCGCCGTCGATCGGAATGCAGCGTCGGCCGGGGTCGACCGTTCGAGCTTCGAGCCGAGCCTCCTGACGCACCCGACCGAGACCGACCTCCTCGGCAAGCTGCAGCAGTACCCCGGCATCGTCGCGGGCGCCGCAGAGCTCCGCGAACCGCATCGCGTCACGCGATACCTGGAGGAACTCGCCGCCTCGTTCCACCGCTGGTACGACAACTGCCGCGTGCTGCCCATGGGTGAAGAGCCGATCGGGGACCTGCACCGCACGCGTCTCTGGCTCAACGATGCTGCCGGCCAGGTGCTGCGCAACGGACTCGATCTCATCGGCGTCACGGCTCCGGAACGGCTCTGACCCGTGCGGGCGCTCGTCAGGATCCTCGGCGTCGTCGTCGCAGTGGCGGTGCTCGCAGGCGCCGCTGAAGTGGCCCTGCGACTCATCATTCCGAACGTCATTGCGAACGCGGTCCGCGAGCAGGTCGGTCTGAGCGAGGATCATCCGGTGGACGTCGAGCTCGGCGGGTCCGCCCTCCTCCACGCGATCACGGGCCGGGTCGGCGACGTGACCATCGGAGTGGACGATCTGCCGTTGCCTGGCGGCATCGTCGTGAACGCGAAGCTGCATGCGGACTCAGCGCCGTTCGATCCGACGTCGGGAGACCTCCGCGGAGGCACCGGAGCGCTCACGGTGACGGGGGACCAGCTGCCCGGCGTCGTCAGCGCGGTCACTCGCGGCATCGCTGAAACGGGCGAGGTGCGCGATGGCGAACTCGTGGTGGGGCGCGACGTGACGCTCCTCGGGTTCACGGTGCCCGTGTCGCTGGGCCTCGAACTCGGAGTCTCTGGCGGCGATGTGCAGGTCACCCCGACGCAGGTGAGCGCCTCGGGTCTTGATCTCAGCTCGGAGCAGATCTCGGCGGCGGCCGCTCCGGTGCTCGGCGACCTCCTCGAAACGCACACCGTCTGCATCTCGGACGAGCTGCCTCGCGGGATCACGCTGACCGGTATCGATCTCTCGACGACGGGGAGCGCGACGCTGCAGGCCGATCTCTCGCCAGGCATTCTCTCCGACCCGAGTGATCAGGAGCCCGGCGTCTGCGAGTGACCTCTGTCACACAAGCGGATCGCCGCATGCGCTTCGGTTAAGCTGGGACGGTCATGCCGGGCGAGCTATCTGCTCCCCGTGCATCACCCCGCACGCCAGCACGCATCAGCAGAGACCCCGAGGAGCACCGATGACCGAGGCGCTCAACGCCGTCGACCCGCGCGTCTTCCCGCCGTCGGCGCGGCGTGGTTCCGGCGGTAACCTGCAGGTCGCGAGCGTGGATGCGAACGAACTGGTCGAGCGCTTCGGCAGTCCGCTCTACATTATCGACGAGGACGCCGCGCGGGAGCGGGCCCGCCAGGTGCGGGACGCGCTGCAGCGAGAGGCGACGCGGATCGGCACGGAGGCCACGGTCTACTACGCGGGCAAGGCGTTCCTCTGCGTCGCCGTCGCCCAGTGGATGGTCGAGGAGGGATTGTCAGTCGACGTCGCCAGCGGAGGCGAACTCGCGGTGGCACTCGCGGCCGGCGTCGACCCGGCCCACATCGGATTCCACGGTAACAACAAGTCGATCTCCGAGATCGAGCGAGCGGTCGCGGCGGGCGTCGGCACCATCGTGCTGGACAGCGAGATCGAAATCCAGCGCGTCGCGGACGCGGCTGCAGCCGCGGGCGTGCGGCAGCGGGTGAGCCTGCGCGTGAACAGCGGTGTCCACGCATCGACGCACGACTTCCTCGCGACCTCGCACGAGGATCAGAAGTTCGGACAACCGCTCGACGCCGCACCACGGCTCGTCTCGGCGATCCTGACGCATGCCCACCTCGACTTCGTCGGGCTGCACTGCCACATCGGCTCCCAGATCTTCGCCACTGACGGATTCCGGGAATCCGCCAGACGCTTGCTCGGCGTCTACCAGGAGCTGGCCGAATTGACCGGTGCTCCAGTGCCCGAATTGAATCTCGGCGGGGGATTCGGGATCGCCTACACCCCGTCCGAGGCCGATGACCTGCCAGATGTCGACGACATCGCGCGGGAACTCGCCGACCTCGTCTCGGAGACCTGCGCGGCACTCGGCCTGCAGGTGCCGAAACTCGCTTTCGAGCCCGGCCGCACCATCATCGGCCAGGCAGGAATCACGCTGTACACCGTGGGCACGACGAAACCCGTCGCGCTCGCGGGAAGTGACGCCGGTGTCGACCCTGCGGACCTGGGGTTCGCCGAGCGCCTATATGTGAGCGTGGACGGCGGCATGAGCGACAACGCTCGGCCGGCGCTCTACGGAGCCGACTACCACGTTCGGATCGCGAACCGCACGAGTGACGCCGAGCCGGCGCTCGTGCGCGTGGTCGGCAAGCACTGCGAATCCGGGGACATCGTGGTGCAGCGCGACTTGCTGCCCGGAGATGTCGTGCCGGGAGACCTGCTCGCCGTTGCGGCGACCGGTGCGTACTGCTGGTCGCTATCGAGCACCTACAACTACGTTCCACGACCGCCGGTGGTGGCCGTGAGCGGGGGAGCCGCCCGAATGATCGTGCGCGGCCAGACCGAGGACGAGCTCCTCGCGCAGAGCGTCTGAGCGCCGGCCCCGCACCCCAACTGACAGATCGATCGGAGATTTTCTGTGAATGCATACCGTGACCTGCGTGTAGCCGTACTCGGCTGCGGCTCGGTGGGGTCCCAGGTGGCCCGGCTGATCCTTGAGGAGGGCGACGAGCTCGCTGCGCGCGTCGGAGCGCGCCTCACGCTCGTGGGGATCGCGGTGCGCGACCTTGACGCGCCGCGTGACGCCGAACTGCCGCGCGAACTTTTCACGACGGACGCCGAGCGGCTCGTTCTCGACGCCGATGTCGTCGTCGAGCTCATGGGCGGTATCGAGCCGGCCCGCTCGCTCATCGTGCGCGCGCTCGAGGGCGGAGCCGACGTGGTGACGGCGAACAAGGCTCTCATCGCGGCGCACGGCCCCGAGTTGCGCGCCGCCTCCGAGCAGGTGGGCGCCCAGCTGTCGTACGAGGCGGCGGTGGCCGGGGCGATCCCGATCATCCGACCGCTGGAGTGGAGTCTCGCGGGCGACCGCATCACCCGCGTGATGGGCATCGTGAACGGTTCGACGAACTACATCCTCGACCGGATGGATCGGTTCGGCGACACGGCGGAGGACGCCATGCGGGTCGCCGCAGATCTCGGCTTCCTCGAAGCGGACCCGACGCTCGATGTCGAGGGCTACGATGCGGCGCAGAAGGCCACGATCCTCGCGAGCATCGCCTTCCACACCGAAGTTCCCGTCGACAAGGTGCACCGCGAGGGCATTCGCGAGATCACGGCGGAGCAGATCGAGACCGCCAAGAACGCCGGCTCGGTCATCAAGCTCCTCGCAGTCGCTGAACGCCTCTCGGCTTCGGACGGCACCCAGGGCGTATCCGCACGCGTGTACCCCGCGCTCATCAGCCGGGACCACCCTCTCGCCGCCGTGCACGAGGGGAAGAACGCCGTATTCGTCGAGGCCGAAGCCGCAGGCGAGCTCATGTTCTACGGCGCAGGTGCCGGTGGCGTCGAGACCGCATCAGCGGTGCTCGGCGACCTGGTCTCGGCTGCGCGCCGCCACGTGGTCGGGGGGCCAGGAATGCTCGGTTCGAATCACGCCGCGCTGCCAATCCTGCCCGTCGGCGAGGTGACGACGGCCTACCAGGTGATCCTCGAGGTGCGCGACCAGGCGGGCGTGCTCGCAACGATCGCCGGCCTGCTCGCCCAGCACGGCGTCTCCGCCGAGAGCGTCGAGCAGTCGGTTCCCGCCGATGCGGAGGGGACGGCCACCCTCGTCATCGGCACGCACCGCGCACGCGAGGCTGATCTCGCCGCCATGGTCGACGACCTGCGCAGCAGCGACGTCGTCACGAGCGTCGTCAGCGTGCTCCGTCGCGAGGGGAACGCCTGATGAGCCAGTCCGAGGCGCGCGCCGTCCGCGTGCATGTTCCCGCGACGAGCGCGAACCTCGGTCCCGGCTTCGACACCCTCGGATTGGCGCTCGCGTACGGTGACGAGCTCGTCGCCGTCACCCGCGAGGAACCGGGGGCGTCAGTGCGGGTCACCGGAGTGGGAGAGGGGACGGTCCCGACCGACGCCTCGAACCTCGTGGTTCGCTCAGCGGCGCACGTTTACGCGCGTCTCGGACGAGCGATGCCCGGAATCGACATCCAGGCGCACAACCGGATCCCTCACGGACGGGGCATGGGGTCGTCGGGATCCGCAATCGTTGCCGGCGTGATGATCGCGGCGGGCCTCCTCGAGAGCGACCCCGAGTTTCCCATCGAGCTCTCCGAGGACGACCTGCTGGGATACGCGACCGAACTCGAGGGTCACCCCGACAACGTCGCCCCTGCGCTCTTCGGAGGGTTGACGATTGCGTGGACCGCCCCCACCGGGCCCCGCTTCAAGCGTCTGCTCGTGCACCGGGGGGTCTCGCCGCTCGTCCTCGTACCCGAATTCGAGGTGTCGACGGCGCACGCGCGGAGCCTGCAGCCGGCGCACGTGCCCTACGAGGATGCCGTCTTCAATCTCTCGCGCTCGTCGCTGCTCATCGCCGCACTGACCCAGAGCCCTGAGCTGCTCTTCGAAGCGACCGAGGATCGGCTGCACCAGAACTACCGCGCCGAGGCGATGCCCCAGACCCGTGACCTCGTCCGCGCACTGCGCGACGCCGGCCACGCCGCCGTCGTGTCGGGTGCCGGCCCGTCGATCATGGTCCTCGCGGGCGACCCGGGCGAGCGCCTTGCCGCCGCCGACCTCGCCGCCGCTCACGGGGGAGACTGGACGCCGCTGATCCTCGCCG
Organism: Leucobacter sp. Psy1; assembly: GCF_020096995.1. NCBI lineage: Bacteria > Bacillati > Actinomycetota > Actinomycetes > Micrococcales > Microbacteriaceae > Leucobacter > Leucobacter sp. Psy1. The sequence continues at coordinate 2,555,280 of NZ_CP083692.1, read as the reverse complement.
TCGACATCTTGGGTGCTACAGTGGAAGCGGTTCCCGCCGACGCGACGCTTTCGTCGTCCGGCACCGAGTGAGCACCTGATCGGTGCCCGCACCGGCGGACCGTTTCCTCGCCGTCATCGACGGCGATCCGAGCACAATCGTGCGAATCCACGGTATTCCGGGCATCTGGCCCGAACGTGAGCCGTGGCACACCATCTTCCGAAAGGACCATCGTGGAGCAGAACTCCTCAGACATCACCCCCGAATCGACCCCGGCTGACGAAACTGCCGCGGCCCCGCGCCGCCGCGCTTCGCGCCGCGTGAGCACGGCGACCGCAGCGCCCGAGGCCACGGACTCGTCGGCTCAGCCCGCGTCCGACGCCGCGGCTCCGGCTGCGGAGACGGCAGCCGAAGCGCAGGCAGAGGCGCCGAAGAAGCGCACCACGCGCACCCGGAAGAAGGCCGCAGACGCGGATGACGCCGGTGCAGCGAGCGCCGAAGCCTCGTCTCCGGCCGAGGTGCAGGCTCCGGCCGAGACGCCGAGCGCCGCGGCGGACGCCGAGCAGACCGCGCCGAAGAAGCGCACGACCCGCACCCGGAAGAAGACGGCCGACACGGATGCGGGCCCTGCCGCCGACGCGGCGCAGGCAACCGACGGATCGGATCAGAACGCCGAGCAGGTCTCGAACGAGAGCGCTGCGCAGAGCGCCGCCACGACCGCCGACGCTGCCTCCGCCGCGCCGAAGCGCACGTCGCGCAGCCGCAAGTCGCAGGCTGCGAAGGCCGCCGAATCGGCCGAGGCCGCCGACGCGTCGTCGGGGGAGCAGCAGCCTGAGCAGTCAGCTTCCTCCGCCCCCGCCGAGACCGAGACCGCCGCCGCGCAGAGCGACGGCGACGAATCCTCCGCCGATGATGCGGGCAAGGGCAAATCCGGCCGCGGCGGGCGAGGCAAGAACGGCAAGCAGAACTCTGGCCAGAACCAGAACCAGAACCAGAACCAGAACCAGGGTCGCGACGCCAAGCAGGGCGACAAGTCCTCCGACCAGTCCGAGAAGGGCGAGCGGAACGAGAAGTCCGGCGGCGACAAGAACGGCGGCGACCGGAACGGCTCCGACCGGGGCGACAAGGGCGGCGACGCTGCGCGTTCGACGCGCACCCGCCAGCGCGACCGGAAGCGCCGCGGACAGGGCGACGACTTCGAGCCCGAGCTGTCGGACGACGACGTGCTGCTGCCCGTCGGGGGCATTCTCGACGTGCTCGACAACTACGCATTCGTCCGCACCAGCGGGTACCTCCCCGGCACGAGCGACGTGTACGTTTCGCTCGGCCAGGTGAAGAAGTACGGCCTGCGCAAGGGCGACGCGGTCACCGGCTCGATCCGCCAGCCTCGCGAGGGCGACGGCAACGGCCGCCAGAAGTACAACGCGATCGTCAAGGTCGACACGGTCAACGGCCGGTCCGCCGAGGAGCAGCAGGCACGCGGCGACTTCGCCGAGCTGACCCCGCTCTACCCGGAGGATCGAGTGCGTCTCGAGACCACTCGCGACCAGACGTCGACGCGCGTGCTCGATGTCGTCGCCCCGATCGGATTCGGTCAGCGGGCACTCATTTCGGGACCCTCGGGAGCCGGTAAGTCGACGCTGGTCCGTGACATCGCGGCAGCGATCTCGGCGAATCACCCCGACGCCCACCTCATGCTCGTCGCCACCTCGGAACGCCCCGAGGAGGTCACGCACTTGCAGCGCACCATCAACGGTGAGGTCATCGCGAGCACCTTCGATCGTCCGACGGAGGATCACACCACCGTCGCCGAGCTCGCCGTCGAGCGCGCCAAGCGCCTCGTCGAGCTCGGGCACGATGTCATCGTGCTGCTCGAGTCGGTCACCGATGTCGCCCGCGCCTACGCGGACGCCGTGCCGACCGGTGGCCGGAACGCCAGCGATGACCCCGAGGGTGTGGCAACGCTGCAGGTGAAGCGACTGCTCTCCGCGGCCCGCAACCTCGAGAATGCCGGTTCGCTGACGATCATCGCGACCGCAGACACGAAGACCGGTAACCCAGCCGACAAGGCGCTGGTGAAGGCGCTGCTTCCCGTCGTCAACAGCACCGTCCGTCTTTCGGGCGATGCCGCGGCCGCGTGGATCTTCCCCGCGATCGATGTCGCACGCACCTACACCGAGCGCGAGTCGCTGCTCCGCGGCGACGCGGACGCGGCGAAGGTGCAGCAGTTGCGCCGCTCGCTCTCGGGCTCGAGCACCGAGGACGCGATCCGCGGTCTCGTCGAGCGCGTCGAGGCGACTGCGACGAACGCCGATCTCATCGCCCGCGCGTAACGCGCTCACGGAGGAATCATGTTCGAACAGGTCGAGGGCCTGATCCGGGAACACGCCGGGCTCCAGGAGGAGCTGGCCGATCCCGCACTGCACGCCGATGCGTCCCGCGCAAAGCGGGTGAACCGTCGGTACGCCGAGCTCAGCAAGATCAAGGCGGCGTACGAGCACTGGCAGCAGCTGGGCGACGACCTCGAGGCGGCGCGCGAGCTCGCCAAAGAGGACGATGCGTTCGCCGAGGAGATCCCCGACCTGGAATCGGGGCTCGCGGAGGCTCAGGAGCGGGTACGCCGGCTTCTGATCCCCCGCGATCCCGATGACGCACGCGACGTGATCCTTGAGATCAAGGGCGGCGAGGGCGGTGCCGAATCGGCGCTGTTCGGCGCCGACCTGCTGCGCATGTACATGCACTACGCGGAGTCCAAGGGCTGGAAGACCGAGATGCTCGAGAAGGATGAGAGCGATCTCGGGGGCTACAAGAACGTGCAGATCGCCATCAAGGCCAATGCCAGCGATCCGTCGCAGGGCGTCTGGGCGCACCTCAAATACGAGGGCGGCGTGCACCGCGTGCAGCGCGTGCCGGTGACCGAGTCGCAGGGGCGCATTCACACGTCGACGACCGGCGTCCTCGTCTACCCCGAGGTCGATGAGCCGGAAGAGGTCGAGATCAATCAGAACGACCTCAAGATCGACGTCTACCGTTCGAGCGGCCCCGGTGGTCAGTCTGTCAACACGACAGACTCCGCAGTCCGGATCACCCACCTGCCCTCCGGCATCGTCGTCGCGATGCAGAACGAGAAGAGCCAGTTGCAGAACCGCGAGGCCGCGATGCGCGTGCTCCGTGCCCGCCTGCTCGCCAAGCAGGCGGAGGAAGCAGCGGCCGAGGCGAGTGCATACCGCTCGACTCAGATCCGGACGATGGACCGGTCGGAGCGCATCCGCACCTACAACTTCCCCGAGAACCGCATCGCCGACCACCGCACCGGGTACAAGGCGTACAACCTCGATCACGTCATGAACGGAGCGCTCGATCCCGTCGTGGAGTCCTGCATCCGCATGGACGAAGAGGCCAGGCTCGCCGATCTCGGCTCCTGAGTTTCTTCCGGTCCCGTCGCGGTCTCCTCGGCGCGGGTCGGAGGACTAGCATGGACGTATGCGTTCGCCTCGACTGATCCTCCCGTGGGCGGTCTGGGGAGTCGGAGCGATCGCGTACGCCATCGCGATCATCAACCGGTCATCGCTCGCCGCTCTCGGGCCGGCGGCGCAGGACCACTTCGCGATCGACGCGACGACTCTGGCCACCTTCCCGGTCATCCAGCTCATCGTCTACGCGGGCTTGCAGATTCCCGTCGGCATGCTCCTGGACCGACTCGGGCCGACGACGCTGATCCTCAGCGGTGGATTGCTCATGGCGGTCGGCCAGGTACTCATGGCGACGGTGCACGAGGTCTGGCTTGCCGTGCTCGCCCGCGTGCTGGTCGGGGCAGGCGATGCCTGCACGTTCATCAGTGTGATGCGCCTCCTGCCCGAATGGTTCGCGGTGCGGCAACTGCCCACCGTGAGCCAGGTGACCGCGCTCACCGGTCAGGTCGGCCAGCTCGTCTCGGTCACGCCGCTCGCACTGCTCGTCGGAGCGGTGGGGTGGATGCCAGGCTTCCTCGGCGTCGCAGCGGTCGGTCTGCTCGTGACGATCCTGTCGGCACTCGTGATCCGCGATCGGCCGGGAGTCGGGACCGCCCTCGAACGGATGACGGGCAGGCTGGGGCGGCGCAGCCGGGACGCGCAGTCGCTGGCGTCCGGCGCAGCGGGAGCCTCGCCACTCTCGCCCCCGCCCGCGACGTCCATGATCGAGGTCACGCAACCGTCGCCGACGGTCCAGCCGAAGCGCGTAGGCTTCTGGAGCAGGTTCAGGCGTCTGCTCAGGATTCCGGGCGTGCGCCTCGCCTACTGGCTGCACTTCACCTCGCCGTTCGCCTCTCACGCCTTCCTCCTGCTCTGGGGTACACCGTTCCTCATCGGCGGAGTCGGGCTGGACGCGGCCGCGGCAGGCGGCTTGCTGAGCGTCATGGTCGTCTCGTCGATGGCGGCGGGCCTCTTCCTGGGGCCGTTGAGCTCGCGATTCCTCGAGCGACGCGTCTGGATCCATTTTGGGATCACCGTCGCGATCATGCTCACTTGGACGACCGTCATCGTGTGGCCCACGACGCCGCCTCTGTGGCTGTTGCTGCTGCTCGTCATCGTCGTTCCGATCGGCGGACCCGCCTCGATGATCGCCTTCGAGGTGTCGCGTTCGCATACGCCCGTCAGCTTCGCCGGCTTCGCTACGGGAGTCGTCAATACGGGCGGCTTCACGGCGGCATTGCTCGTGATCCTCGGCATCGGCCTGGCGCTCGATCTGCAGGGTGCCGGATCCCCCGAGCACTACTCGCTCAACGCGTTCCGAGTGGCGTTCGCCGTGCAGATCCCGCTTTGGATCCTCGGCCTCGTGTTCATCCTCGTGGAGCAGCGGCGCACCAAGAGGTGGATGGACTTCCACGGACGTCGCTTGCGCTAGCCCGTCGCCGCGGGTTTAGGCGGACTGCGGACCGTGAAGCGACCTCAGATCACGTAGAAGTCGGCCATGTCCGGCTGCTCTGCGTGTGGCGCGCCGCGGCGAGGACGCTGCCCCGCGGGGATGCCGGTGAGCGTGGTCCACGGGGGAGCGGAGTGCACGACGACGGCGTTCGAGCCGACAGCGGAGTCATGGCCGAGCTCGATGTTGCCGAGCAGTTTCGCACCGGCGCCGATGATGACGCGGTCGCCGATGGTGGGGTGGCGCTTGCCGGTGTCATGGCCGGTTCCGCCGAGGGTGACCCCGTGGTAGATGAGTACGTCGTCGCCGATGACGGCCGTCTCACCGATGACCACGCCCATGCCGTGGTCGATGAAGAGCCGATGCCCGATGGTCGCGCCCGGGTGGATTTCGATGCCGGTGAAGAATCGCACCACCTGGGAGAGGGCACGCGGGAGAAACCGCATGCCCCGCCCCCAGAGGCGGTGGATGAGCCTGTGCCACCACACGGCGTGGAGCCCCGAATAGACGAGCACGATCATCAGCGCGCCGCGCGCTGCGGGGTCGTTCGCGCGTGCGGCTGCGATGTCTTCCCTGATGCGGGTGAAGGTGCTCAACTGGCTGGATGCTCCGTTGGTGGCGATGGCGGCGGCTTAGACGTCCAGATCTTCGTAGAGCACCGTCGAGAAGTAGCGCTCGCCGAAGTCGGGAATCACGACGACGATCTTCTTTCCGGCGTTCTCCGGGCGCTTCGCGACCTCGGTAGCTGCCCACACCGCTGCACCGCAAGAGATCCCGGCGAGGATGCCCTCCTGCGTGGCCAGGTCGCGGGCCTTCGCGATCGAGTCGGCGAGCGAGACGTCGATGACCTCGTCGTAGACTTCGCGATCCAGAATGTCGGGAACGAAGTTCGCGCCGAGGCCCTGGATCTTGTGCGGGCCGGCCTTCCCCTCGGTGAGCAGCGGCGAGTCGATGGGCTCGACCGCGATGACCTTGAGGTCCGGCTTCTGCTCCTTGAGGTAGCCGCCCGCACCGGTGATGGTGCCTCCGGTGCCGATGCCCGCGACGAAGATATCGATGTCGCCGTCGGTGTCGTTCCAGATCTCCGGACCGGTCGTCGAGCGGTGGATCGCCGGGTTCGCCGGGTTGCCGAACTGGCGGGCGAGGATCGCTCCGTCCGTCTCTGCGGCGATCTCCTCGGCCTTCGCGACGGCGCCCTTCATGCCGAGGGGCCCCTCGGTCAGGACGATCTCGGCCCCGTATGCCTTCAGGATCTTCCGGCGTTCGATGCTCATCGTCTCCGGCATCGTGAGGATCACGCGATACCCGCGCGCGGCGCCCACGAACGCGAGCGCGATGCCGGTGTTGCCGCTCGTGCCCTCGACGATCGTGCCGCCCGGCTTCAGCTCGCCCGACTGCTCGGCGGCGTCGATGATGGCGATGCCGATGCGGTCCTTCACGGAGCCGGCCGGGTTGTAGAACTCGAGCTTGGCGTAGACCTCGGCTTCCGCGCCGTCGGTCACGCGGTTCAGGCGGACGAGGGGGGTGTTGCCGAATGCCTCGGTGATGTTCTGATACGTGCGTGCCATGTGCGTGCGATCTCCTTCGCTTCGGGTCACGGATGCTCGGACAAGCATACCGTTCAGTTATGCACAAAGTCACACCCGGTTATGCTTTGCGACCCCGTGTGACGAGTGTCTCGTGCGGGTGCAGCCGGGTAGGGTGGGGTGGTGGTTGCAGCCGAGATTCCCGCCGACCGACTCCTGGCCGAGATGGCCGCTCAGTTGCGCGCCGCCGACGTGCCGGGGCCCGAGGTCGATGCTGAGCTGATCCTCGCCCACGTGCTGGGGGAGTCGCGCGGCAGAGTGCAGTCGCTCGCGGTCCTCAGGGGCCGGGTGAGCGCGAGCGCCGCGGACGCCGCCCGATCATTGACGGGTGAGCGCGCGCAACGGATTCCGCTGCAGCACCTCACTGGCCGAGCCCCGTTCCGCACCATCGAGTTGGCAGTGGGACCCGGTGTCTTCACTCCGCGCCCAGAGACCGAGACCGTGGCGCAGTTCGCGATCGACGCGCTCCAGCAGTCAGAGTCCGAGACGCCGGTCGCGGTCGACCTCTGCACCGGCAGCGGAGCGATCGCCCTCGCGATCGCCGCGGAGGTTCCCCGTGCGCGGGTGTGGGCGATCGAGAAGAGTCGTGAGGCCCACGCCTGGGCCGAGCGCAATGTCGAGGCACTCGGCGGGAACAGGGTCACGCTGCTGCAGGGCGATGTCGCCGACGCGGTCGCGCTGCTCGATCCTATCGTCGGCGCCGTGGACGTGCTCGTCTCCAATCCGCCGTACGTGCCGGCGGACATGGTGCCGCGCGACCCGGAGGTGCGCGACCATGATCCGGCGCTCGCGCTCTACGGGGGCGCCGACGGTCTTGATGTGGTGCGGGTCATCGCACGGGCCGGTCTCGCGCTCGTCAAGCCGGGCGGGCGCATCGTCCTCGAGCACGCGGAGGAACAGGGCGAGGCGATCCAGGCCGTCCTCGGCGCGCTCGGCTGGAGCGATCCGGTCACCCACCGGGACCTCACGGAGCGGGATCGCACCACCACCGCAGTCCGCTGAGTCCTCGACCTGCGCCGCAGGTCGGCGAGGAGACTCCCCGGTTCGTCTACATCCGAACGGGTAGAGTAGTGCGTTATGGCCGAGGTGTACGACTGCTCCGAGAGTTCCCAGCTGCTGACGGGGACCCGCATGGCGCGACAGGCGATCGGCAGGGGCGAACTCATCGTGATGCCGACGGACACCGTCTACGGTGTCGCCGCAGACGCGTTCACGCCAGCGGCCGTGCAGCGGCTGCTCGACGCCAAGGGCCGCGACAGGACGTCACCGCCGCCCGTCCTGATCCCCGGCACCGCGACGCTCCACGCGCTCGCCGCTGAGGTGCCCGAGCCCGTGAACCGGCTCGCGGAGGCGTTCTGGCCAGGTGCGCTCACGATCGTGCTCCGTGCGAATCCGGCACTCGACTGGGATCTGGGAGAGACAGGCGGCACCGTGGCGCTGCGGATCCCGGATAACCCGCTCGCCATCGAGCTGCTGCAGGAGACCGGTCCTCTGGCGGTGTCGTCCGCGAACCTCACCGGTCAGCCGGCCGCACAGACCGCAGCAGCCGCGAAGGAGATGCTCGAGGACAGCGTCTCGGTGTACCTCGAGGACGGTCCGCGCACCTCCGGAGGCGTGTCATCGACCATCGTCGATGCGACCCAGGTCACTGAGGACGGCGGTACCATCGGCATCCTCCGCCACGGCGGCGTCTCGCAGGAGGCGATCTCGCAGCTCCTTCCGGAGATCACGGTCGAGGACCGCACCGGAGCCTGACATGATCTACGTCATCGTCGCCCTCGTCGCGGCGGGCGCGACGGCGGCCGCGTCGTACCTGGTGCTCAGGCTGAGCCGTCGCTACCGCCTCGCGCCCGAGGTGCGGGAGCGGGACGTGCACCGCACGCCCACCCCGAGGCTCGGTGGGGTGGCGATGTTTGCCGGCCTGCTCGTCGCCTTCGGGGTCGCGGCCACGCAGGAGTCACTGGCTCCGATCTTCGCGGCACCGGGACGGATCTGGGCCATCCTGGGCGCGTGCGCCCTCATCGCCGTGGTCGGGGTCCTGGACGATCTGCTCGACCTCGACTGGATGATCAAGCTCTCCGCACAGCTCGTCGCGGGTGCGCTCCTCGCCTGGCAGGGCGTGCAGATCGTGTCGCTGCCGCTGGGAGACACCTTGATCGTCGGCTCGCCCGGCCTCAACTTCACGATCACAGTCTTCCTGGTGGCGCTCGTCATGAATGCCGTGAACTTCGTCGACGGACTGGACGGACTGGTCGCCGGGGTGGCCATCATCGCGAACTCCGTCTTCTTCATCTACACTCGGATCCTCACAGCGCAGGCCGGCGCCATCGACGCGGTGAATCTCGCCAGCCTGCTGGCGGCCATCGTGATCGGCGTCTGCGCGGGCTTCCTCCCCTTCAACTGGCACCGGGCGCGCATGTTCATGGGAGACACCGGAGCGCTCCTCGTCGGGCTGCTGATGGCCACCTCGACGATCTCCGTGACCGGACAGCTCAACCCTGCGGCGCTGGATCAGAAGCTGGTGCTGGCGAGCTACATTCCGATCATCCTGCCGATCGCGGTGCTCGCGCTGCCGCTCGCCGACTTCACGCTCGCGGTGGTTCGCCGGCTCATGGCGGGGAAGAGCCCGTTCTCGGCCGACCGCTTGCATCTGCACCATCGGCTCCTCGACATGGGGCACTCGCCTCGACAGGCGGTGCTCATCTTCTACCTCGGCACCGCAGTCCTCTCGACCGCTTGCCTGCTGACGTTCACGCTGCAGAGCTTCCTGCTTCCCGCCGTCGTCCTATTCGCAGGGGCGGCTCTCTGCGCCGTCGTGGTCTTCGTGCCGATGGACCGGGTGCGCGAACGCGTCGTTCAGCGCGACTTGGTACCGTGGAAGAAGCGTGCGTCCGCTCCGATCGGCGCATCGTCGTCGACCGATGAGAGGACCCCCGAGTGAGCGACCCCGCGATGCCCGAAGGCCAGCCAGCGCACCCCGAGCGGCGGCTGCCCACCTCGCAGCCGCTCCTGCTCCGCGCCGTGCGCTGGGGCGCGATCGCGACGGTCGTGCTTGTCGTCGTCGTCGGCGGGAGCGGATACCTGATTGGCGGAACGCCGGCCATGATCGGGGGCGCGATGGGTGCCGCCTTCTCAGGTGTGTTCCTTGTACTCACCGTCGGCAGCATCGCATTCGCGAACCGCTTCATCGGGAGTGAGCTCTACGTCGCGGTGTTCTTCGGCATCGTGCTCGGTACATGGCTCTTGAAGTTCATCGGCTTCATCGTGGCACTGCTGCTGCTCCGCGACCAGACCTGGCTGGACCCGATCGCGTTCTTCGTGGGACTGCTCGCGGGAGTGCTGGTTTCCCTCGTGCTCGACGTCCTCGTCGTGGTGAAGTCGCGCATGCCCGCGATTTCCGACCCCACTACCGACTAAGGTCGGCATCATAGCGGCGTCTCGCGCAATACCCGGGTTACTGACGCCGAGTTTCGCCTGCGGTGAAAATATTGATAGAGTGGACGTGTTCCCTGCCGGGCTGAGCATCTGTGTCAGCCCTTGAGCCCTGGGGCACGACCATCGCTCGACGTCGTGTGGATCTATGTTCACACCCCGAATCAGGAGAATGGCGCTGTTCGCTAACGCTGTGCAACTCGTGACCCCCCGTCTGCTCGCGGCAGAAGGGGAGTTCCACCCCCCGTCGCTCGATGAGTTCTATCCTCCGGCGCTCTTCTTCGAAGGCACGCCCTTCGAGATGAACCGGATCATGCTGCTCCGGGTGGTCATCGCGATCGTCCTGCTGATCCTGTTCTACTTCGGAACCCGCCGTATGCGGGTCATTCCGACGCGCGGGCAGTCGATCACGGAGATGGCGCTCGACTTCGTGCGCGTCAACATCTCCGAGAACCTGCTCGGCAAGGTGGACGGGCGCCGGTTCCTGCCGATCCTGACGACGATGTTCTTCATGATCTTCGCGTTCAACATCACGGGTATCATTCCCGGCATCAACATGCCGGCAACAGCCCTCGTCGGCACGCCGCTCATTCTCGCTGCGGTTTCCTACGTGACGTTCATCTACGCGGGCATCAAGAAGAGCCCGAAGAACTTCTTCAAGAACTCACTGTTCCCCTCAGGCGTTCCGAAGCCCTTCTACATCCTTGTCACGCCGATCGAGATCCTCTCGACGTTCGTGCTTCGCCCGGTCACGCTGACGCTCCGTCTGCTGATGAACCTCATGGTCGGGCACATCATCCTGGTCCTGGCGTTCTCCGCGACGAACTTCTTCATCCTGTACGCGGGGAGCTTCTACCCCGTGCTCGGTGTCGGAACGCTCGCGTTCGGCTTCGCCTTCACGCTCTTCGAGATCCTCGTCGCCGTGCTGCAGGCCTACGTCTTCACCATCCTGACCGCCGTCTACATCCAGCTCGCGCTGGCTGAAGAGCACTAATCGGATTCGGCGACCGCCGAATTCACCCTACGAAAGGAAACACTCACTGTGTCTGTTCTCGCAGAAGTTTCGGGTAGCATCGCGACCGTCGGCTACGGTCTCGCCGCCATCGGCCCCGCCATCGGCGTGGGCATCGTCGTCGGCAAGACGATCGAGGGTGTGGCTCGCCAGCCCGAGCTCGCCGGTCGTCTGCAGGTCCTGATGTGGATCGGTATCGCCTTCACCGAGGCCCTCGCCTTCGTGGGCATCGGTACCGCCTTCATCTTCGGCTCCTGATCCCGGTTCAGCGTTTCATTTGAGAGGAGGCAGCGATGATCAACACAATCGCTGTTGCTGCTGAGGGGTCGGACCAGAACCCGCTCCTTCCGGCGACCTATGACATCGTCTGGTCGGCGGTTGTATTCGTCATCCTGCTTGTGGCTTTCTGGAAGGTCTTCCTTCCGAAAATGCAGGCGATGCTCGACGCGCGTGCGGAGGCCATCGAAGGCAATATCGCCAAGGCCGACGAGGCTCAGGCGAAGGCCGAGGCCGCTCTGCAGGAGTACACCGCTCAGCTCGCCAGCGCGCGTGCAGAAGCCGGTGAGATCCGCGAAGCCGCCCGCGCCGACGCCACCAAGATCGTCGCGAAGGCCAAGGAAGACGCGACGGTCGAGCAGGCCCGCGTCGTGCAGCATGCCCAGGCCCAGATCGAGGCCGAGCGTCAGAGCGCGGCCGTGTCGCTCCGCAAGGACGTCGGATCGCTCGCCATCGACCTCGCCTCCGGCGTGGTCGGCGAGTCGCTCAGCGACGACCAGAAGGCATCGGCGCTCGTCGATCGCTTCCTCGCGGATCTCGAGGCGTCAGAGAAGGCGGCCCAGTAATGGGAAGCGCGTCACGCGAGGCTCTGTCCCAGGCGCGCGCCGCGCTGACCGATCAGGTCGCGGCGGGCACCGGGGTCGAGCTCCTTCGCGCTTCGGCGCAGATCGAGGCGAACCCGGCGCTGGCCGCGGTGCTCGGCGATCCCTCAGCGGAGGTCGCGGGCAAGACGCGCCTCGTCGAGCGGGTCTTCGCAGGAGCCTCAGCCGACGCGCGTGCGATCCTGGTCGCTGCCGTCACGGCGCGCTGGTCCACCGTGAACGAGTTCATCGCCGGTGTTGAGGACCTCGGTCTGCGCGCCGCTGCTCGCGACGCCGCCGCGCTCTCGGACGAACTGCTCTCCGCAGCCGAGGTGATCGACGGCAGCCACGAGCTCCAGCTCAACCTCGGCAGCAAGCTCGCCGCACCCGAGAAGAAGGTGGCCCTCGCCGAGCGGTTGTTCGCCGGCAAGCTGTCGTCCGAAGCGGTGACCGTCGTCTCGCACCTCGTCGCGAACCCCCGCGGTCGCCGCGTCGACGTCGCACTCCGCCGCGCGGCCCAGGTCGTCGCGGATGAGCGCGGTACCGAGCTGGCCACCGTTACGGTCGCTGCCCCGCTGTCGGCGGAGCAGCAGGACCGGCTCGCCCGCCTGCTCGCGGAGAGCGCCGGACGCAGCGTGAAGATCACGACCGTCATCGATCCGTCCGTCATCGGCGGAGTCCGCATCCAGCTCGCCGATGACGTCATCGACGGCAGCGTGCGCGCTCGACTCGACGACCTCAGGCAGAAGCTCGCAGGCTAGAGCACCACTTTTCACCACCGGGGACGACTCCGGAACAGACAGAGGAAACGAAATGGCAGAACTCTCAATCAGCCCGGACGAAATCCGCGACGCGCTGAAGGACTTCGCGTCGTCGTACGAGCCGTCCCAGGCGGAGAAGACCGAGGTCGGCACTGTTGTCGACGCAGCCGATGGCATCGCCCACGTCGAGGGTCTCCCCGGCGTGATGGCGAACGAGCTGGTCCGCTTCGCGGACGGCACGCTCGGCCTGGCGCAGAACCTCGAGGAGAACGAGATCGGTGTCGTCGTGCTCGGCGAGTTCACCGGCATCGAGGAGGGCCAGCAGGTCACCCGCACCGGCGAGGTGCTCTCGGTGCCCGTGGGCGAGGGCTACCTCGGCCGCGTGGTCAACCCGCTCGGCGAGCCGATCGACGGGCTCGGCGAGATCAAGGAGATCCAGGGCCGCCGTGCACTCGAGCTCCAGGCTCCCGGTGTGATGGCGCGTAAGTCGGTGCACGAGCCGATGCAGACCGGCATCAAGGCGATCGACGCCATGATCCCCGTCGGCCGCGGTCAGCGTCAGCTGATCATCGGCGACCGTCAGACCGGCAAGACCGCTCTCGCGATCGACACGATCATCAACCAGAAGGACAACTGGGCGACCGGCGACCCGACGCAGCAGGTGCGCTGCATCTACGTCGCGATCGGCCAGAAGGGCTCGACGATCGCCTCGGTGCGCGGCGCGCTCGAAGAGGCAGGCGCGATGGAGTACACCACCATCGTCGCGTCGCCCGCGTCCGATCCCGCAGGCTTCAAGTACCTCGCGCCCTACACGGGTTCGGCCATCGGTCAGCACTGGATGTACGACGGCAAGCACGTCCTCATCGTGTTCGATGACCTCTCGAAGCAGGCCGAGGCCTACCGTGCCGTGTCGCTTCTCCTCCGTCGCCCGCCGGGCCGCGAGGCGTACCCCGGTGACGTCTTCTACCTCCACTCCCGGCTGCTCGAGCGTTGCGCAAAGCTCTCGGACGAGCTGGGTGCCGGTTCGATGACGGGTCTCCCGATCATCGAGACGAAGGCAAACGACGTCTCGGCGTACATCCCGACCAACGTGATCTCGATCACCGACGGCCAGATCTTCCTGCAGTCGGACCTGTTCAACTCGAACCAGCGTCCGGCAGTCGACGTGGGTATCTCGGTCTCGCGAGTCGGCGGCGACGCTCAGGTCAAGTCGATCAAGAAGGTGTCGGGCACGCTCAAGCTCGAGCTCGCGCAGTACCGTGCGCTCGAGGCCTTCGCGATGTTCGCCTCCGACCTCGACGCCGCCAGCCGTCGTCAGCTCGAGCGCGGCGCCCGCCTCACGGAGCTGCTCAAGCAGCCGCAGTACACTCCGTACCCCGTGGAGCAGCAGACCGTCTCGATCTGGGCCGGCACCAACGGCTTCATGGACGATGTGCCGGTTGAGGACATCCTGCGCTTCGAGCGCGAGTTCCTCGACTACCTCGGACGCAACTCCGACGCGCTGAACCGTCTGCGCGAGAGCAAGGTGCTCGACGACGATCTCGTCGCCGAGATCACCGCCAAGCTCGAGGCCTTCAAGCCCGAGTTCCGTACCGCTTCGGGTGAGAGCCTGTCCGAGCAGTTCGCGGCACTGGACGAGGCAGAGATCGAGCAGGAGCAGCTCGTCGTAGGCAAGAAGTAGTCGACCCGGGGCGGGTGCATTCCCGCCCCGGTCTTCTGCAGCACTGCGAGAGCCACCCCCGACACACACAGGAGAGACATGGGAGCGCAACTTCGGGTCTATCGGCAGAGAATCCGCTCTGCCAAGACGACCAAGAAGATCACCCGTGCGATGGAGCTGATCGCAGCCTCTCGCATTCAGAAGGCGAAGGCACGCGTCGACGCCTCGAACCCGTACACGACCGCGATCACCCGCGCCGTGTCCGCCGTTGCCACGCACTCGGACATCGACCACCCCCTCCTCACCGAGGCGGAAAAGGTCGAGCGCGCCGCAGTCGTGATCTTCACCTCGGACCGAGGACTCGCGGGTGCCTTCAACTCGCAGGTGCTTCGCGAAGCAGAGGAGCTCGCCGAGCTGCTCCGCGCCGATGGCAAGGAGATCACGTACTACCTGATCGGCCGGAAGGCGCAGGGCTACTTCGCCTTCCGCAACCGCCCGTCGGAGCGCGTATGGAGCGGCGGAACCGAGAACCCCGTCTTCGAGACGGCTCAGGAGATCGGTGAGGCGCTGCTCGAGGCGTTCGGCACCCCGACCAGCGAGGGCGGCGTCGACGAGATCCACATCGTCTACAACCGCCTGGTCAGCATGGTCAGCCAGGTGCCGAAGGTGCACCGTCTGCTGCCCCTGCAGGTCGTCGAGGGCGTGGCCGAGGCCGAAGCCGGCGTCGCCCCCCTCTACGAGTTCGAGCCGGATCCGGAGACGGTGCTCGACCGCCTGCTGCCGGCGTACATCGAGGCACGTCTGTTCAACGCCCTGCTCGAGTCGGCCGCTGCGAAGCACGCGGCGACGCAGAAGGCGATGAAGTCCGCGAGCGACAACGCCGACTCGCTGATCAACGATTACACCCGCCTTGCAAACAACGCACGTCAGGCGGAGATCACCCAGCAGATTTCCGAGATTGTGGGCGGCGCGGACGCGCTGTCCAGCTAGCCCACTACGAAGAGAGAGAAAGCATGACCGAAACCGCCGCTGTGGCGACCGAGGCACCGACCGTCGGGCGCATCGCCCGAGTCACCGGCCCCGTCGCCGACATTGAGTTCCCGCACGACGCCATTCCGCCGGTGTACAACGCGCTCGAGACGCGCGTCGACTTCGGCGACGGCTCGGAAGGCTTCACGCTCACGCTCGAGGTTGCTCAGCACCTTGGCGACAACCTCGTCCGCGCCATCGCACTGAAGCCCACCGACGGCCTCGTGCGCGGCCAGGAGGTCTTCGATACCGGCCACCCGATCCAGGTGCCCGTCGGTGACGTGACCAAGGGCAAGGTCTTCGACGTGACCGGCAACATCTTGAACGCGCCCGATGGTGCCGAGATCGAGATCACCGAGCGCTGGGGCATCCACCGCACCCCGCCGGCGTTCGATCAGCTCGAGTCGAAGACGCAGCTCTTCGAAACCGGCATCAAGGTCATCGACCTCCTCACCCCGTACGTGCAGGGCGGCAAGATCGGCCTCTTCGGTGGTGCGGGCGTCGGCAAGACCGTCCTCATCCAGGAGATGATCCAGCGTGTGGCCCAGGACCACGGTGGTGTCTCCGTGTTCGCCGGTGTCGGCGAGCGCACCCGTGAGGGCAACGACCTCATTCACGAGATGGACGAGGCAGGCGTCTTCGACAAGACGGCCCTCGTGTTCGGCCAGATGGACGAGCCCCCGGGGACCCGTCTGCGCGTGGCGCTGTCGGCGCTGACCATGGCGGAGTACTTCCGCGATGTGCAGAACCAGGACGTGCTGCTCTTCATCGACAACATCTTCCGCTTCACGCAGGCCGGCCAGGAGGTGTCGACCCTGCTCGGTCGTATGCCCTCCGCCGTGGGCTACCAGCCCAACCTGGCGGACGAGATGGGCATCCTGCAGGAGCGCATCACCTCGACCCGCGGCCACTCGATCACGTCCCTGCAGGCGATCTACGTCCCTGCAGACGACTACACCGACCCGGCTCCGGCGACCACGTTCGCCCACCTCGACGCGACCACCGAGCTGTCGCGTGAGATTGCATCGCAGGGTCTCTACCCGGCCGTGGATCCGCTGACGTCCTCGTCGCGCATCCTCGATCCCCGCTACTTGGGCGAGGATCACTACCGCGTGGCCACCACCGTGAAGCAGATCCTCCAGAAGAACAAGGAGCTGCAGGAGATCATCGCGATCCTCGGTGTGGACGAGCTCTCCGAAGAGGACAAGATCACTGTGTCGCGTGCGCGCCGTATCCAGCAGTTCCTCTCGCAGAACACCTACATGGCGAAGAAGTTCACCGGTGTCGAGGGTTCGACGGTGCCGCTCAAGGAGACCATCGAGTCCTTCGACGCCATCGCCAAGGGCGAGTTCGACCACGTGGCCGAGCAGGCGTTCTTCAACGTCGGCGCGATCTCAGACGTCGAAGAGAAGTGGGCCAAGATTCAGAAGGAGAACAGCTGATCATGGCTGCTCTCTCGGTCCACGTCGTCTCCGCAGACCGCGAGGTCTGGACCGGTGACGCGACCCAGGTGGTCGCCAAGACGGTCGAGGGCGAGATCGGCATTCTTGCCGGTCACGAGCCCATGCTCTCGCTGCTCGCCTCGGGCGAGGTGCGAGTGACGACCACCGGTGGAGAAAAGGTCAAGGTCGATGCGGAAGGCGGCTTCTTCTCCGTCGACCACAACACCGTCACGATCGTCGCGGGCAACGCCGAGCTCGTCTCGTAGTCCCGCACCATCGCCACGAACCGGTCGCGCTTCCTGAGGGAGGGGCGACCGGTTCGCGCGTTTCACGAGGAGACACCATGCTGATTCTGCTCCCGCCGTCCGAGACCAAGCGTCCGGGGGGCGACCGCGCCTTCCGAGCGAGCGAGCTCTGGCATCACCGTGCACTCGGGGAGGCTCGTCGGCAGGTCCGCTCGGCGCTCGAGGAGCTCAGCCGCGACCCCGAGGCGGCCGCGAAGACGCTGAAGCTCGGTACGAAGAACCGTGCGGAGCTGCAGCACAATCTGCGCCTGTCGCGTTCTGGGGCGATGCCGGCGATCGAGCGCTACACCGGTGTGCTGTACGACGCGCTCGGGATCGAGGACCTCCCGGAACCCGCCCGCTCCTGGATCGACGCCCACGTTGCGGTGCAGTCGGCACTCTTCGGCGTCGTCCGCGCGGGCGATCCGATCCCGGCCTACCGGCTCTCCGGTGGTTCGCGACTTCCGGAGCTCGGGGCTCCGCTGAAGCGGGTCTGGCAGCGCACCCACGCCGAAATCGACTGGGCCGAGCACGGGTTCGTGCTCGACCTCCGATCGGGCGACTATCAGGCGCTCGCGCCCATCGAGGGTCCCTTCGCGTTCCGGCTGCAGGTCGTGCAGCGCGCGGCCGACGGGACGACGCGGGCGCTCAACCACTTCAACAAAGCGGCGAAGGGCGACCTGGTGCGCCGGCTCGCCGAGTCGCGCGCGGACATCGGCTCGGCGGATGGACTGGTGGAGTGGGCGCACACCCAGCAGCTCGACCTGGCGGTCACGCAGGCAGCCGAAAATGGTGCGGGTGGTGAGCTGACGCTCGTGACCGATCTCGGGGCTCCCACGACGAAGTCGGCCGCCGCTGGGACGAGTGCGGCCGGTGGCGGGGCCGATGTCGGCGGCCCCTGAGTGGGCAAGGTAGGATACACGAGTGCAGAACAGAGGAGTCAGATGACCGCGCGCGGAGGAAACGCCGTGCGGCGTCGAGTGCGCTATTCGCAGGGCTCCGATATCGAGCTTGAGCTCTCTTGGCACGCTATCACTGACGTCGGTGTGCGTCGTGAGGTGAACCAGGACAGTTACGTGGCGATGCCGCCCATTTTCGCGGTCGCTGACGGGATGGGCGGGCACTCCGCAGGTGAGATCGCCTCTGCGGCGGTTGTCCGTCGTCTCGCCGAACTCGGCGGTGACCGCGACGCAAGCCGCGAGGAGATCGTGGACGCGCTCGGCGACGCCGTCGACGACATCGAGCTGGATGCGGGTGAAACCGAGCTCGGGGCAGGGACGACGGTGACCGGTGTCGCGTTCGGCGGGTCGTCGTGCGACGGCGATCCGACTTGGAACGTGTTCAACATCGGAGACTCCCGCGTCTACCAGTACTTCAAGGGCGCGCTCAGCCAGATCACGGTGGACCACTCGGTCGTGCAGCACCTCATTGACACGGGAGCCATCACGGAGGCCGAGGCCGAGGTGCACCCGCACTCGAACGTGATCACGCGAGCTGTCGGTTTCAACGAGGAACCGATTCCCGATTACACCGCCCTCGCGCTCATCCCCGGGCAGCGGATCCTGATCTGCTCTGACGGGCTGACGAAGGAGCTCACCGACGTCGGGATCCAGCACTTCCTGGCCACCCTTCCCTCCGCGGAGGAGGCCGCGAAGGCGCTCGTGCAGCACGCGAAGGACAACGCGGGGCGCGACAACATCACGGTGATCGTCATCGACGTGCACGCCGTCGGCGATGTGCGCGATACCGGCGCGGTGCTCGATGGTGAAGACCTCGACGAGATCGCGGCTCAGGAGAGCGGGGGATTCGAGATTCCCGAGCCCGTGAGCGCTGTCGGCGATCGGTCGCACGCGACCCGCGCGGAGTAATTCGGCGTTCACTCTTCCCTCGGAAGTCGCGGCGCAGATACGCTGACGATATGACGGCACAGCCAATTTTCGAGATCGCCGAAGACGCCGGTATCGACACGTCGGAGCTCCTGCCCTACGGCAGGTTCGTCGCCAAGGTTCCTCTGGAATCCGAGCCAGGCGATGCTCCGCTCGTGATGGTGACGGCAATCAATCCGACACCGCTGGGGGAGGGGAAGACGACCACCGCTATCGGCTTGACGCAGGGTCTCGCCGCGATCGGCAGGAGGCCGGTGCTCACCCTCCGCCAACCGAGCCTCGGCCCCACGTTCGGGATCAAGGGCGGGGCTGCCGGAGCCGGGAAGAGCCAGGTGCTGCCGACGGAGATTCAGAACCTCCACCTCACCGGAGACTTCCACGCCGTCGCCGCGGCGCACAACCTCCTCGCCGCCATGATCGACAATCACCTGCACCACGGCAACAAGCTCGACATCGACCCGCAGTCCATCCTCTGGCCGCGCGTGCTCGACGTCAACGACCGAGTGCTGCGCGACATCGTGGTGGGGCTGGGCGGGCGCCTCGACGGCATCCCCAGGCAGACCTCCTTCGACATCACCGCTGCTTCCGAGGTCATGGCGATCTTGGCGCTCGCTTCCGGTTACGACGACCTCCGAGCGCGCCTCGGTCGCATCGTGGTCGGAGCCAATCGTGCCGGGGAACCGATCACCGCGGAGCACCTGCAGGCCGGCGGAGCGATGGCCGTGCTCATGCGCGATGCTCTGATGCCGAATCTGATGCAGACGAGCGAGCGGAATCCGGTGCTCATCCACGCGGGCCCCTTCGGGAACATCGCGACGGGCAACTCCTCGGTCGTGGCCGACGTCGCGGCGTCTCGGCTCGGAGACGTCGTCGTCACGGAGTCGGGATTCGGTGCGGATCTTGGCGCCGAGCGCATGGTCAACGTGAAGTCGCGCCAGTCGGGGTATGCGCCCGCTGCCGCGGTGGTTGTAGCGACGGTGCGCGCGCTGAAGGCGCACACCGGCAAGTACCGCATCGTGCCGGGGAAGCCGTTGCCAGACGACTTGCTCGCCGAGAACGCAGATGATGTGCGCGAGGGGTGCGCGAACCTCGGACACCACCTGCGCACCCTCAGACAGTGGGGAATCCCGGTAGTGGTCGCGGTCAACGCGTTCCCCGAGGATCACGCGTCCGAGCACCGTGCCATCGCGGAGTACGCGGCCGAGGCGGGAATTGCTTGCGAGATCTCCACGCACGTCGTGGATGGAGGGTTGGGGGCCGAATCACTCGCTCGCGCGGTGGTCGCCGCGATCGACGGCAACGAGACGCCCGGGGTCGTGCATCGAGATTACGATGCCGAGCAGCCGCTCACCGAGAAGATGGAGCGCGTGGCCCGCAACGTCTACGGAGCGGACGGGATCGACTTCACGCCCGCCGCTCGGAAAGCGCTCGACCGGTACACCGAGCTCGGCTACGGCGACCTGCCTGTGGTCATCGCGAAGACGCATCTCTCGATCCCGCATGATCGCTCGATCGATCCCGGTGCATCGTGGCGCCTGCCGGTGCGCGAGGTCCGGCTCGCGGCGGGCGCGGGCTACGTGTATGCGCTAAGCGGGGCGATCTCGACGATGCCGGGGCTCTCGAAGCACCCTCGCGCCGAGCGCATCGATCTCGTCGATGGGGAGATCGTCGGGCTGTAGACGCGAGGAGTCGCAACACGCCGCTATGCCACGGTGACAGCGGCGGGTTGCGACTCCTCGCGCGATCCTCAAGCGGGCTGGGCGCTCTACAGGCGCCCAGCACGCTTCGTGTCTAGAGTTCTGCGGCGATCGCCGCGTCGATGACGCCGACGACGTCGGCGATCAGTTCGTCGCTCATCTTGAGCGACGGGAGGAACCGGATCACGTTGCCGAAGGCGCCGGCGCTCAGCAGCAGGACGCCCTCCTGGGCGGCACGGGCGATGACCCTGGAGACGAGGTCCGCGTCGTGCTCGAGGGTCTCGGGGTCGGCGAACTCGATCGCGAGCATCGCGCCCTTGCCGCGCACGTCGACGATGCGATCGTACTTGGTTCGGAGGCCCTCCAACGCCGGCTTGAAGGCGCGCTCGATGCGCTGCGCCTCCGCGAGCAGGTCCTGGTGCTCGATCTGCTCGAACACGGCGACCGCCGCGGCGCAGGAGACGGGGTTGCCGCCGAACGTGCCGCCGAGCCCGCCGGGCTGAGACGCATCCATGATCTCGGCGCGGCCGGTGATCCCGGCGAGGGGCAGACCGCCCGCGATGCCCTTGGCTGAGAGCACGATGTCGGGCTCAACGCCGAACTGCTCGATGGAGAACACGGATCCGGTGCGGGCCATACCGGCCTGCACCTCATCCGCGATGAAGACGATGCCGTTCTCCCGGCACCACTCGGCGAGAGCGGGCAGGAAGCCGTCGGCGGGAACGATGAAGCCGCCCTCGCCCTGCACGGGCTCGACGACGAGGCACGCGAGATCCTCGGCGCCCGCAACCTTCTCGAGGTAGGCGATGGTGCGCTTCGCGGCCTCGGGGCCGGAGAGGCCATCGCGCAGCGGGTACGAGTTCGGCGCCTTCGTGATGTCCCCGGCACGGGGGCCGTACCCGAGTGCGTACGGTGCTGCCTTGTAGTTCATGCTCGAGGTCAGCATGGTGCGGCCGTGGTAAGCGTGGTCGAGCACCGCGACGCCGGGTCGACCCGTGTACTTGCGGGCGATCTTGACACCGTTCTCGACCGCCTCAGCACCGGAGTTCATGAGGAGCGTCTTGTAGGGGTTCTCCGGCGTCGAGCCAGGCACGTGCTGGGCGAGGTACTCGGCGACGCGCACATAGGGCTCGTAGGGGGTCATGGTGAAGAGCGTGTGCGTGACCTTGTGCAACTGTTCTGCTGCGGCCGCGACGACCGCGTCGTCGGTGTGCCCGATCGTGGTGACGCCGATGCCGCCGCAGACGTCGACGATCTGGTTGCCGTCGACGTCGACGAGCACTGAGTCGTGAGCGCGATCGATGTAGACGGGCAGTACGGAGTGCACACCTGGGGGAACCACGGCGGTGCGTCGCGCGTGGAGCTCACGGGACCTGGGCCCCGGGATCTCGGTGACGACGCGACGTTCCTGGGTGATGGGGTTCTCTGCACTCATAGGCTCGATTCTACTGCGGTCGCGCGCGTCGACGAAGGACCGGGTAGCGTGGGCGCATGCGCGACACACACGAGTTCGAGGTCAGCGTCGAGTGGCGCGGGAATCGCGGAACTGGAACGAGCGGGTACCGGGACTACGGGCGGCAGTTGGTGATCCGCGCTCCGCAGAAGACCGAGCTCGAAGGATCGGCGGCCCGTGTCTTCCACGGTGACCGAGACCGCTGGAACCCCGAGGAGCTGCTCGTCGCGGCGCTCGCCGAGTGCCACATGCTCTCCTATCTCCACATGGCGGTCAGGGGGGGCGTCGTCGTGACGGCGTACTCGGACGATGCGGTGGGGACGCTGCGCGTCGCAGGGCTCGGAGGCGCGTTCGCCGAGGTCGTGCTGCGACCCAGGGTCACCGTCGCTGAGCCCGGCATGGTCGACGCCGCGCGCCAGGCGCACGTCGAAGCCCGCGAGCACTGCTTCATCGCGAACTCCGTCAACTTCCCGGTCAGGCACGAGCCCGAGATCGTCGTCGCAGGGGAGTGAGCCCGATGCTGAGCGACGGCTCGGCTGGCGATAGAATGGAACCCATGCCCCAGCGCTCCTCGTTCTTCATCACGACCCCGATCTTCTACGTCAACGATGCCCCGCACATCGGGCACGCGTACACGGAGGTCGCCGCAGATGTCCTGGCGCGGTGGCACCGGCAGTCGGGCGACGATACCTGGTTTCTGACGGGGACCGACGAGCACGGCCAGAAGATCCTCCGCACCGCGACGGCGAACGGCGCCCACCCGAAGGAGTGGGCCGACCGACTCGTCGAGTCCGAGTGGAAGCCGCTGCTCGACCTCATCGACATCTCCAACGACGACTTCATCCGCACGACCGATGAGCGGCACGAGCGCGGCGTCGCCGATTTCTTGCAGGATCTCTATGATGCGGGGCACATCTACGCGGGCGAGTTCGAAGCGCTGTACTGCGTGGGTTGCGAGGAGTTCAAGCCCAAGAGCGAGATCGTCGACGGCGAGGGTGCGTTCGAGGGGCAGAAAGTCTGCGCCATCCACTCGAAGCCGCTCGAGCTGCTGCAGGAGAAGAACTACTTCTTCAAGATGAGCGCGTTCGCGGAGCGCCTGCTGAAGCTCTACGAGGAGCGGCCCGACTTCATCCAGCCCGCGAGTGCGCGCAACGAGGTCATCGCGTTCGTGCAGCAGGGACTCGACGATCTGTCGATCTCGCGCACCTCGTTCGACTGGGGTATTCCAATCCCGTGGGACGACTCGCACGTCACCTACGTGTGGTTCGACGCGCTGCTCAACTATGCGACTGCGATCGGGTACGGCAACGATCCCGAGCAGTTCGATCGCCGCTGGCCTGCCACGCACATCGTCGGCAAGGACATCCTTCGCTTCCACGCCGTGATCTGGCCCGCGATGCTCATGGCAGCGGGGGTCGAGGTTCCCCACCAGGTGTTCGCGCACGGTTGGCTGCTCGTCGGCGGTGAGAAGATGTCGAAGTCGAAGCTCACCGGCATCGCGCCGAACGAGATCACCGACACCTTCGGGTCCGACGCGTTCCGCTACTACTTCATGCGCGCGGTCTCCTTCGGCCAGGACGGGTCCTTCAGCTGGGAGGATCTCGCCGCCCGGTACCAGGCGGAGCTCGCGAACGGCTTCGGCAATCTCGCCAGCCGCCTCCTCGCGATGAACGCCAAGTACTTCGACGGCCGGGTGCCGGAGGAGTCAACGATCGCCGACACCGAGGCTGAGGCGGCGATCCGCGATCTCGCCGCGACGGTCGCGGAGCGGGCGGACGAGCGGATCGAGGCGCTCGCCATTCACGAGGCCATCGCCTCCATCTGGGAGCTCGTCGACGCGCTCAACGGCTACATCACCGAACAGCAGCCGTGGGTCCTCGCGAAGGATCCGGAGCAGCGCGACCGCCTCGGCACGGTGCTCTACACCGTCACCGAGGGACTTCGCGTGCTCGCCGAACTGCTTTCTCCCGTCATCCCGGAAGCAACCGCGAAGCTCTGGACGGCGCTCGGCGCCGAGGAGACGCTCGGCGCACTCGACCAGCAGCCGCTGCGCGAGGCAGGCACCTGGGGCCGGCTCGCGGCCGGCACGGAGCAGCAGAAGCTCGCGGTGCTCTTCCCGCGGATCGACAGCGAGGGCGCAGGCTCGTGACGCCCGACGCTCCCGCGGGAGGCCTCCGGAAGCGCTCGCGCGATGGCGAGCGCGGCGATCCGAGTCGCCCGCCGCTGCCCGAACCGCTTCCGGTGCCCCTGTACGACAACCACACCCACCTGGAGTTCGAGGACGGCGTCGACGTGCTCGACCCGGCTGAGTCCCTCGACCGCGCCTCCGCCGTCGGCGTGCACGGAGTCGTCCAGGTCGGTACCGACCTCGAGACCAGCCGGTGGGGTGCGCAGCTGGCCGCCGCCGATTCCCGCGTCCTCGCCGCGGTCGCGCTGCACCCCAACGAAGCACCGCGTCTCGGTGCGCAGGGGCTCCTGAGCGAGCATCTCTCGGAGATCGCACGCCTCGCTGCCGAACCGCGCGTGCGCGCCATCGGGGAGACCGGGCTCGACTACTTCCGCACCGGTGAGGACGGTCGCGAAGACCAGATGGAATCCTTCGAGGCGCACATCGAGATCGCGAAGGCGCACGGTCTCGCGCTGCAGATCCACGACCGCGACGCCCACGACGACGTCGTCTCCACGCTCCTCCGCGTCGGCGCCCCTGAGCGCACCGTCTTCCACTGCTTCTCCGGTGATGTGGGGCTCGCGAGAATCTGCGCGGACCGCGGCTGGTACTTGTCCTTCGCCGGCACCGTGACGTTCAAGAACGCGCCGGCTCTGCGCGAGGCGCTCGCCATCACGTCGCCCGACCGGGTGCTGGTGGAGACCGACGCACCCTTCCTGACACCGGAACCGTTCCGTGGGCGGCCGAACGCCCCGTACCTCATGCCCCACACGGTGCGGCGCATCGCCGAGGTGCTCGACCAGCCGCTCGACGAGGTCTGCACGCGCCTCGCGCGGAACACCGAGCACGTATACGGGCCCTGGCTGCTCGGCATGGAGCCGGAGGGGTGAGTCTGCTCGGACCGGCCGAGGTGCGGGAGCTCGCCGCGCGACTCGACGTGACGCCGACGAAGAAGCTCGGACAGAACTTCGTCATCGACCCGAACACGGTGCGCAAGATCGTGCGGGCTGCGGGTGTCGAGCGCGGCGACCGCGTCATCGAGATCGGCCCCGGCCTCGGGTCGCTCACGCTCGGTCTCACCGAGGCCGGCGCCCACGTGACCGCCGTCGAGATCGACGCGCGCCTCGCCGCCGAACTGCCACGCACCGCCCTCGCCATGCAGCCCGAGCTGGCGGAGGCCGGCCCCGACACCGGCGCGCTCCGCGTCGTCCACTCCGACGCTCTCGAGCTCACCGCGGAGCACCTGGACGCCGCCCCCGAGCGGCCCGAAGTGCTCGTCGCGAACCTCCCGTACAACGTCTCGGTGCCGATCCTCATGCACCTGCTCGAACTCATCCCGACCCTCCGCAGCGGCCTCGTCATGGTGCAGGCCGAGGTCGGCTACCGCATCGCCGCCGGGCCGGGCTCCAAGGAGTACGGTTCCCCCAGCGCCAAAGCCGCCTGGTACGGGGACTGGCGGATCGCCGGCAACGTCAGCCGACGGATCTTCTGGCCGGTGCCAGGCGTCGACTCGGTGCTCGTCTCCTTCGCGCGGCGCAGCACCGCACTCGGCAGTCACGCCGAACGCGGTGAGACCTTCGCGCTCGTGAACGCGGCCTTCGCTCAGCGCCGCAAAATGCTGCGGCAGGCGCTGCAGACCGTGCTCGGCCCCGCGCAACGCGTGATCGCACTCTGCGAAGCCGCAGGCGTCGACCCCACCGCACGAGCCGAACAGCTGGCCATCGACGACTACCTCGCCATCGCCCGCGCTGCGCTCGCCGCAGCTCCCGTGGAAGGGTCCGCGGCGGCTCCCGCAGCCGACGGATCGAGCCCGTCGTCCGCCGTCACAGACGCGCCTCCCGCCACCGACCACAGGCGACTGCGGTAGCGTGAGAGGTATGGAGTCGACGCAGTCACGCCGATCGGTCACGGTACGCGCACCGGGCAAGGTCAACGTCTTCTTCCGGGTCGGAGCGCTGCAGCACGACGGCTATCACAGCGTCGCCTCCCTCTACCAGGCGGTGTCCCTCTACGAGGAGGTCACCGCCGTTCCCGCCGAGGGATTCAGCGTGCGCTTCTCCGGCCCCATCGATACCAGCGCGCTGCCCACCGACGACTCCAATCTCGCCATCCGCGCGGCCGCGCTGCTCCAGGAGCAGACCGGTCACACCGGTGGCGTCGCGCTCTCGATCGTCAAGCACGTGCCGATCGCCGGGGGTATGGGAGGTGGCTCGGCCGACGCCGCCGCCACGCTGCTCGCGTGCGATGAACTGTGGGGGACGGGACTCGGGCGCACCGGGCTGCTGCCCCTGGCCGCGCAGCTCGGCGCCGACGTGCCGTTCGCGCTTGAAGGTGGTACCGCCGTCGGTACCGGTCGAGGCGACGAGCTCAGTCACGCCCTCGCGAAGGGCACGTTCCACTGGGTGCTCGCGCTCCCCGATGCCGGCCTCAGCACTCCCACCGTCTACTCGGCGCTCGATCGGCACCGCGACGAGCACCCCGCCGAACTCGCGCCCCCGCCGGAGCCGGTGAAGGTCGACACTGCGGTGCTGCAGGCGGTGCGCATGGGCGACCCGAAGTCGCTGGCGAACGCGATGCACAACGATCTGCAGGCCGCAGCCGTGAAGCTCGCCCCGAATCTGCTCGAGGTCATGGAGCTGGGCGAGCAGCGCGGCGCGCTCGCGGGCATCGTCTCAGGATCCGGGCCGACCGTCGCCTTCCTCGCTCAGGACACGCAGTCGGCGGCCGAGCTCCAGCGGGTGCTCACCCGCGCGGGCGTGCGCTCGCTCACTGCCACCGGCCCGGTGCCGGGGGCGCGCGTCATCGAAGCCTGAGGCCCCGCTTACTCTTCTGGAGCGAGGAAGTAGAGACCGGTGATCTGCCCCTGACCGTCGATGCTGATCTGCATGTCGAACGGGTCGGTGTCGGAGCTCTCGAGGCGGGTGACCGACTGAGTCTCGCCGGCTTCGTAGTCGGTGACCGTGAACGGTTTCGCGGGGCGCACGTTGTCGTTCACGATCGCGACGAACTCCGAGGCGGGCACCTCTTCCAGGAAGTTCGGGTGCAGCGCTGCTTCCCACTCGTCCTCGGTCGTGTCGTCGTCGGCGTTCAGGATGTCGACAACCCACTGGGTGCGCTCACCGATCGCCGTGTCGGGCACGGAGACCGCCACGGGCGTCTCCTCTTCGGGGACCATCGAGCTGCACCCGGTGAGAGCGATCGCGGCGGTGACGCCGCTCACGAGCGCGAGCGTGCGCAGGACGCGGAGGCCGGGCGGTCGTGTCATGGTGGGAGTCGACTCCTCGAATCGATCGTGCGGGCGTCCCTCGAGCCTATCGAGTGCTCCCGGCCAGCGGCGAAGTCCAGCCGATAGGCTGGGAGTCTTATGGCGCATCTTCTGGGGGCCGAGGCCCTCCACCTCGAGGTTCCGACGAAAGTCGTGTTCGACTCCGTGACGATCGGTGTCGCAGAAGGCGATCGGATCGGCATTGTCGGACGCAATGGCGATGGCAAGTCGAGTCTGCTGATGATGCTCGCCGGGCGGCGTGATCCAGACGGTGGTCGTGTGACCGTCCGCGGCGGCACGACGATCGGCGTGCTCGACCAGGCCGACGTCTTCGTGACCGATGAGACGGTCGGGAGCGCGGTCGTCGGCGATGCCGCCGAGCACGAGTGGGCGAGTGATCCGCGTGCAAGGGACGTCATCGAGGGGCTCATCGCCGACCTGCCGTGGGATGCTCCGGTCGACGCGCTCTCCGGTGGCCAGCGGCGACGCGTCGCGCTCGCCCGCCTGCTCGTGGGGGACTGGGACATTCTCGCGCTCGACGAGCCGACCAACCACCTGGACGTCGAGGCGATCTCGTGGCTCGCAGAGCACCTGAAGCGGCGCTGGGCCGCGAACCAGGGCGCCCTGCTCGTCGTGACGCACGACCGCTGGTTCCTCGACGAGGTGTGCAACGCCACGTGGGAGGTCCACGATCGGATCGTCGAACCGTTCGAAGGCGGGTACGCGGCGTACATTCTGCAGCGCGTCGAGCGCGACCGTCAGGCCGCGTCGATCGAGCAGAAGCGGCAGAACCTCGCGCGCAAGGAGCTCGCGTGGTTGCGTCGCGGAGCCCCGGCTCGCACGTCGAAACCGAAGTTCCGAATTGATGCCGCCAACGAACTCATCGCCGACGTGCCCGAGGTGCGCGACAAGGTCTCGCTGCAGTCGATGGCCGTGCAGCGACTCGGCAAGGAGGTCGTGAATCTGCTCGACGCCGGTGTCGCCTATGGGGACCGGACGATTCTCGAGGACGTCGAATGGCTCCTCGCTCCCGGTGAGCGCACCGGCATCCTCGGCGTCAACGGGGCGGGGAAGTCGACGCTACTCGGACTGATCGCAGGCACCGTCGAGCCCACGAGCGGGCGAGTGAAGCGCGGCAAGACGGTCAAGGTGGCGACCCTTACGCAGCGGCTCGACGAGCTCGAAGAACACCTGAACGAACCGGTTCGCGTCGTCATCGGGCGACTCCGCACCAGTTTCACGGTCGGCGCCGGATCCAAGGCGCAGGAGCTCACGCCGTCGCAGTTGCTCGAACGCATGGGGTTCTCGAGCGCGCAGCTGTCGACCCCGGTGAAGGATCTCTCGGGGGGTCAGAAGCGGCGCCTCCAGCTGCTCCTGATCCTGCTCGATCAGCCGAACGTGCTGATCCTCGACGAGCCGACGAACGACCTCGACACCGACATGCTCGCCGCGATGGAAGATCTGCTCGACTCGTGGCCGGGCACCCTCATCGTGGTGTCGCACGACCGGTACTTCCTCGAGCGCGTCACCGATCAGCAGTACGCGATCCTGGATCGTCATCTGCGGCACCTGCCAGGCGGAGTGGATGAGTACCTGAAGCTGCGCGCGGCGCAGGATCAGGGTGGGACCGCGCCGAAGGGCAGTGGGGGATCCGCCTCGTCCCCGGCCACGAATCCCGCGCTGTCGGGTGCTGAGCTCCGCGCGGCGCAGAAGGAGCTCTCCGCCATCGAGCGGAAGATGGAGAAGCTGCAGGCGGATATCGTGCGGTCGCGCGACGGCCTCGCCGATCTCGACCAGACCGACTTTCAGCTGTTGAATGCCGAGATGGTGAAGATCACGGCGCTCGAGGATGAGGTCGCGTCGCTCGAAGAACGGTGGATGGAGCTTTCCGAGCAGGTGGAGTAGCGTCCGAACTATGAACACTCGGAGCGAGTCCGTCGCCTCGCATGGCGAAGGTCACGACCACCATGACCACCATGACCAGCACGGCGGCGGGCACGGTGATCACGTCGGGCAGTTCCGGCGGCTGTTCTGGATCATGCTCGTCCTGGCCGTCCCAGTGGTCGGGTTCAACGACATGTTCGCTCACCTGGTCGGCTATCACCTGCCCGATGCGGAGTGGGTCTGGTGGGTATCGCCGATCCTGGGAACCGTCATCTATTTCTGGGGTGGCCGGCCATTCCTCCTCGGCGGGCTGAGCGAGATCCGCGCCAGGAAACCCGGCATGATGCTGCTGATCGGACTCGCGATCACTGTCGCATTCCTCGCGTCCTGGGGTGCGACCCTGCACCTGCTGGATCACGAGTTGAACTTCTGGTGGGAGCTCGCTCTGCTGGTGGTCATCATGCTGCTGGGCCACTGGATCGAGATGCGATCCCTCGCCCAGACCACGTCCGCCCTGGACTCTCTGGCCGCGCTGCTCCCCGACGAGGCCGAGAAAGTCGAGGGCGGCGAGATCGTGAAGGTGGATCCCGCCGGTCTCGTCGTCGGCGATGTCGTGGTCGTCCGGCCCGGTGGTTCCGTGCCGGCGGATGGCAGGATCATCGACGGAGCGGCTTCGATGGACGAGTCGATGGTCACCGGAGAATCGAAGACCGTCCGCCGCGAGGTCGGCGCGCAGGTAGTCGCAGGCACCATCGCCACCGACTCCGGGATCAGAGTCGAGGTCACCGCGATCGGTGAGGACACCGCACTGGCCGGAATCCAGAAACTCGTCGCCGATGCCCAGGCGTCCTCGTCCCGCGCCCAGCGCGTCGCCGACACCGCTGCCGCGTGGCTGTTCTGGTTCGCCCTCGGTGCGGCTCTGATCACCGCCGTCGTGTGGACATCGGTGGGACTTCCCGATGACGCGGTCGTGCGGACCATCACGGTGCTGGTCATCGCCTGCCCCCACGCCCTGGGCCTCGCGATCCCGCTGGTCGTCTCCATCGCCACCGAGCGCGCCGCCCGCGGAGGTGTGCTCATCACGGACCGCCTTGCGCTCGAATCGATGCGCACCGTCGACGCCGTGCTGTTCGACAAGACCGGCACCCTCACCAGAGGCGAGCCGACCGTCACCGCGATCGAACCCACGGGCTCGTACGACGAGCAGCAGATCCTGGCATTGGCGGCGGCAGCAGAGGCCGACAGCGAGCATCCGCTGGCCCGCGCCATCATCGGCGCGGCGCGAGATCGCGACCTCGACGTCCCGACAGCCACCGACTTCTCCTCATCCCCCGCGGTGGGGGTCAGAGCGACGGTCGATACCCGGGTGATCGAGGTCGGCGGACCGTACTTGCTCGACCAGCGATCCGCCCGCGAGCTCCCGGCGACAGACCAGTGGCGAGCCGAGGGCGCGATCATTCTCCACGTGCTCGCCGACGGCGACGTGATCGGCGCTCTGCGACTGGCCGACGAGATCCGGCCGGAATCCCGCGACGCCGTCGATGCCCTGCACATTGGCGGGGTGCAGGTCGTGATGATCACCGGCGACGCGCGTGCCGTCGCCGACACGGTCGCCGGGGAACTCGGCATCGACCGGGTCTTCGCCGGCGTTCGACCCGAGGACAAGGCCGCCAAGGTCAAGGAACTCCAGGAGGAGGGTCATCGGGTCGCCATGGTCGGCGACGGTGTCAACGATGCTCCGGCGCTGGCGCAGGCCGATGTCGGCATCGCCATCGGCGCCGGCACCGACGTGGCGATCGGATCCGCCGGAGTGATTCTGGCGAGCTCAGACCCGCGGTCGGTGCTGTCTGTCATCGAGCTCTCGCGGGCGGCGTTCCGCAAGATGCAGCAGAACCTGTGGTGGGCGGCCGGCTACAACCTGCTGTCCGTGCCCTTGGCGGCGGGCATTCTCGCCCCCATCGGGTTCGTGCTGCCCATGAGTATCGGCGCGATCCTCATGTCGGCCTCCACGGTCGTCGTCGCCCTCAACGCGCAGCTGCTGCGTCGCCTCGATCTCACCCCCGAGGCAAGCGCCGACAGGATCCTCACGCGCGCGTGAGACCCGACTGGCGTCGGACTGATGGGGTAGCGTGCGGACCATGAGAATTCCGCAGCAACTCGATCACGTCGTCATCGCAGGCCCCGATCTGGACGCACTCGTCGCGTGGTTCGCCGAACGAACGGGCGTGGACGCAGCCCCCGGTGGGGCGCACCCGACGGGCACCGCGAACGCGCTCGTCGCGCTCACCATCGGTGGGGAGCGGGGGCCGCAGTACCTCGAACTCATCGGACCGGACCCCGCACGCACCGATCCGAGCTTGCCGACGATGTTCGGCATCGACGCGCTCGACGAACCGCGAGTACAGACGTACGCCGTCCACCCCGAAGACATCGAGGCAACCGTCGCCGCGGCGCGCGAGCGCGGTGTCGACCTGGGCGAGGTCGCAGACCTGTCGCGGCGCACCCCGTCCGGCGACCTCCTCGAGTGGCGTCTCGCGGGCGTGCGCGGTCCGGGCCGTGAGATCCCGTTCGTCATCGACTGGGGGAGCACGTCTCATCCTGGTCAGGGCGACCTTCCCGTGATCGAGCTGGAATCGTTCACCTGGGTCGAGGGAGACCGGACCAGGCAGCGCGACCTGGTCGAGTCGCTCGAAGCACTCGGCCTCGCCGAGGGCGTGACTGAAGTCGAGGCAGGGGACATCTCGGGATTCCGGCTCGTCCTGCGCCGCACTGACGGGGAGAGGGTGACGCTGCACTAGCGTTTTCTCCGGAGGAGGACTCGCGCGATGGCACTCCCGGCGGCCGAATGCAACCGTCTATCGAGACACTGCACCGCGTTGTTAGCGTGGCTTCCACTTCGCGCCTGCGGACGGTGAGAGCGTCGCGCGTGGCAGGAGCGCACTCAGCACACCGATGTCAGGAGTACTCACCGTGTCACCGAAGATTCCCGGGGCCCCGGCCCCCACGCCCCCGCCCGTCGACGAACCCACCGAGCCGCAGTCGCCACTGCCTCCGAAAGACGATCAGCAGGGCCCCGAGACCGTGTCGGCGACCGGGGAGCGCACCGGAGCGGAGCAGGACGTTCGCGCCCAGCGCGGTGCCCACCTCACGACGGCCCAGGGTGCGCGACTGCGTGACACCGACCACTCGTTGAAAGCCGGGCCTCGCGGTCCGACACTGCTGCAGGACCACCATCTCCGCGAGAAGATCACGCACTTCGATCACGAGCGGATCCCCGAGCGGGTGGTGCATGCCCGAGGTGCCGCGGCACACGGCGTCTTCGAGTCGTACGGCAATGCGGGCAACCTCACCTGCGCGAAGTTTCTCGCCGAGAAGACCACGGTGCCGGTGTTCACGCGGTTCTCGACGGTCGTCGGATCACGCGGCTCGGCCGACGCGGTGCGAGACACCCGCGGATTCGCGACGAAGATGTATACCGACGAAGGCACGTTCGACCTGGTCGGCAACAACATTCCGGTGTTCTTCATCCAGGACGGCATCAAGTTCCCTGACATCGTGCACGCCGCCAAACCGCACCCGGACCGCGAGATCCCGCAGGCCCAGAGCGCGCACGACACGTTCTGGGACTTCGTCTCCCTCCACACCGAGGCGCAGGCACACGTGATGTGGCAGATGTCGGATCGGGCGATCCCCCGCTCGTACCGCACCATGGAGGGTTTCGGGGTGCACACGTTCCGGCTCGTGAACGCCGAGGGGCAGAGCTCGCTCGTGAAGTTCCACTGGAAGCCGAAGCTCGGCGTGCACTCGGTACTGTGGGAGGAAGCGCAGCTCATCAACGGCGCCGACCCCGACTTCCACCGACGCGACCTCGCCGATGCGATCGAGTCGGGCGCCTACCCGCAGTGGGAGCTCGGGGTCCAGGTCTTCCCCGATTCCGAGGAGGAGGTCTTCGAAGGCATCGACCTCCTCGACCCGACGAAGCTCGTTCCCGAGGAGCTCGCTCCGGTCAAACCGATCGGCATGCTCACGCTCAATGCGAACCCGAAGAACTACTTCGCCGAGACCGAGCAGGTCGCCTTCCATCCCGGGCATCTCGTGCCGGGCATCGAGGTGACGAACGATCCGCTGCTCCAGGCGCGGCTGTTCTCGTACATCGACACGCAGATCACGCGACTCGGCGGACCGAACTTCTCCCAGATCCCGATCAACCGGCCGCACGCGCCGGTCAACGACATGCAGCGCGACGGCTTCCACCAGTCAGCCGTCCACACGGGTGTCGCGCCCTACCGCCCGAACTCGCTGGACGGCGGGTGCCCCTTCCACGCCGGAGACGGGGAGGCCGCGCTCATCGACTTCCCTGAAGCGGTGCAGGAGGCGGTGAAGCTCCGGGAGTCACCGGCGTCTTTCGAGGATCACTACTCGCAGGTCACGCAATTCTTCCGCAGCCTCACCCCGACCGAACAGGACCACGTCATCCAGGCGTACACGTTCGAACTCGGCAAGTGCTACGAACCGGCGATCCAGGAGCGGCAGGTGCAGCGCCTCGCGAACATCGACGCCGACCTGTGCGCCGCGGTCGCGACGGGGCTGGGGCTCTCGATTCCGGATCCGGAGCAGGCGCCGCGCGACTCCGAACCGAGCGCCGCGCTCTCCCAGATCGGCGGCACCTGGCCCGTCGACGGCCGGATCATCGGGATCGCCGTGGATCAGGGCACCGACGCGACGATGGTCGCCGATCTCGCCGAGCGCATCGACGGTGCGGGAATGGTACCGCTCATCATCGCCCCCACGGCGGGGACACTGAGTGACGGCACGCCGATCCAGCGCACGTACCTGACGGCGCGTTCGGTGGAGTTCGACGCCGTCGTGTTCGCTACCGCCGAGGCTGCCCCCGCCGTCGACGCGGTCCACGGCCGCGATGCGAAGGCGGGAGACCCGGTCGGGCGGGGTGCGGTGGATCCGCGTCTCGTGCTGCTCGCCGCCGAGATCTTCCGGCACGCGAAGGCGGTCCTCTTCACCGAGGAGACCCCGGTTCCCGAGGCCGCCGGGATCGACCGTTCGGCTCCAGGTGTACTCGTAGGTGCGCCGGCGGAACGGCTCGACGACCTCGTCGGCCTGCTCGGGCAGCACCGCGTGTGGGATCGCTTCGCCTGATCCCGATCCTGACGCTGCCTCGACCCTGAGCGGTCACGCACCTGGGGCCGGGACGCACGATGCGCCCCGGCCCCACGTCATGCGTGCTCGATCAGGGCGAAGGCGTTCCGCCGTTCACGTTGAGGGTCTCACCGATGACGTAGCTCGACTCGGGCGAAGTGAGGAACACGTACGCCGGCGCCAGTTCGGTCGGCTGACCGGCGCGGCCCAGCGGTGTGTCCTTGCCGAACTCGGGAAGGGCGTCCTTCGGCTGCCCGTCGGACACCTGGAGCGGAGTCCAGATCGGCCCGGGCGCGACCCCGTTGACCCGGATACCGCTCTGCGCGAGCGACTGCCCGAGACCCTTGGTGAAGTTGTTGATCGCCGCCTTGGTCGAGGCGTAGTCCAGCAGGTGCGGTGACGGGTTGTAGGCCTGGATCGACGTCGAGTTCACGATCGTCGATCCCGGAGGCATGTGCGGGACCGCGGCGTGGCTGACCCGGTAGATGGCGTGGATGTTCGTCTCGAAGGTGTGCGCCCACTGCTCCTCGGTCAGATCCTCGAAGCGTTCGACGGCGATCTGCCTGCCCGCGTTGTTCACGAGCGCGTCGAGCCCGCCGAGCGCCTCGACGGCCTGCTTCACGAGTTGCGTGCAGAACGCACTGTCGGAAAGATCTCCGGGGAAGAGGAACGCGCGGCGGCCCGCGGCCTCGATGACGGACTTGATCTCCTGCGCATCGGGTTCTTCGTCGGGAAGGTACGAGAGTGCGACGTCAGCGCCCTCGCGGGCGAAGGCGATCGCCACGGCGGCGCCGATCCCGGAGTCGGCACCGGTGATGAGCGCCTTCCGCCCCTCGAGTCGTCCCGTTCCGCGGTAGGAGTCGTGGCCGCGATCCGTCTGGGGTTCGAGATCTCGATCGAGTCCAGGCTCAGGCTGGTGCTGCTTCGGCGGGGAGATGCTGGGGTAGCGCGTGACGGGATTCTGGAATGTCAGCTGATCGGTCATCACTCCACACTGGAACGGCTGAGGGGTCGTGTCCACCCTGTTGACACGACCCCTCAGCGATTCACAGACCCGCCGGCTCAGTAGTGGGCGGGCGGATCGCTGCTCGGGAACGACTCCTCGCCCCACTCGTCTGCGAGCTCGTCGTCGTGCTGGACCGTCTTGTCGTGCTCGGCGCGCTTCTGGTCCTCCGTCGTACCCGGACGCTCGGCCTGGTCGTCGCGGGCCTCCTCTGGCACACCGTCAGGGGTCTGGGTCGAGTCGTTGCTCATGTCGCACCTCCATCGTCGAAGCGGTCGTCGACGCGGCCATCCCGGTCGCGATCCGCACTGACACTGAGCGTACCGGTGCGCGGACCGGGAAGTCACCCTGGGAGTCTCGCGTTCGCCGTCGGGGAACGGGTCCACGTGAGCGAGCCATCCGTATGCTGGGGGAGTGTGGTTCATGGGTGAACGGCCGGAGGAGGAATCATGGGCAAGGTGGTCTGGGGATTCACCAGTTCACTCGACGGGTTCATCGCGGGGCCCGGGCACGACATGTCGTGGATGGCGGTGGCTGAACCGCTCGCCGAGGGGACCACGGAGTCGCTGGCGTCGCGAGTCGCCGTGATCGTCGCGGGGCGTACCGGGTACGACGCCGCGCGTGAGCAGGCCGACATCCGCGACGAGACCACCGCAGAAGCGTACGGCGGGGCCTGGACCGGGACGGAGATCATTCTCACCCATCGCCCCGAGGAGCTCGCGGACGACCCGAGCGTGGTCGCGATGTGCGCCCCGATCACCGAGGTGATCGCCCACGCTCAGACGCTCGCGGGTGATCGGGACGTGCAGATCATCAGCGCCGACATCGCGCGGCAGGCGCTCGAGCACGACCTCATCGACGAACTCCAGGTCTTCGTCGCCCCCGTTTTCCTCGGAGACGGCACGCGCATCTTCGACGTGTCGGGCGGTCGGAGAGTGGACTGGGAGCTGGACGCGATCGACGAGGCGAACCCGCGCAGCTTCGGGCGCACCTACCGGCCGAAGCGGAACTCCGCCGAGTGAGGGCCGTGCACGCTGAGTGAGGCCTGCCTAGCCGCTCAGGCGAACTCGTGAGCGTCGTGCCCGGCGACCGGGGTGAGGCGACGGAGCTGGGTGACGTGCCGCGGTTCGAGCTCCTCGAGCGAGGCGACCCCGAGCAGCGTCATGGTGCGCTCGATCTCGGTGCGGAGGATCTCGATGGTGCGGTCGACGCCCGCCCGCCCGCCCGCCATGAGCCCGTAGAGGTACGCCCGCCCGATGAGGGAGAACTTCGCGCCGAGGGCGACGGACGCCACGATGTCGGCACCGTTCATGATGCCCGTGTCGACCATCACGGTGGCGTCGCGGCCGACCTCGCGCACCACCTGGGGGAGGAGGTGGAACGGCACGGGCGCGCGGTCGAGCTGGCGGCCGCCGTGATTCGACAGCACGATGCCGTCGACGCCGTCGTCGATGAGGCGCACGGCATCAGGGAGATTCTGCACCCCCTTCACGACGAGCTTGCCCGGCCACATCTCGCGAATGATCTTGAGGTCCTCGTACGAGATCGTCGGGTCCATCGCCGAGTTCAGCAGTTCGCCGACGGTGCCACCCGTGGTGGAGAGCGAGGCGAACTCGAGCTTCGGCGTGGTGAGGAAGTCGACCCACCACCAGGGGCGGGGGATCGCATTGAGGATCGTGCCGACCGACAGCTGCGGGGGAATCGAGAACCCGTTGCGCTTGTCGCGCAGCCGCGCCCCGGCGATCGGGGTGTCGACGGTGAACATGAGGGTGTCGAACCCGGCCTGCGCCGCCCGCTCGACGAGACCGTAGGAGATGTCGCGATCCCGCATGATGTAGAGCTGGAACCAGTTCCGCCCCTCGGGGTTCGCCGCCCGGACGTCCTCGATGGAGGTCGTGCCGAGCGTCGACAGCGTGAACGGGATGCCAGCCGCTCCCGCCGCGCTCGCGCCTGCGACCTCGCCCTCCGTCTGCATGAGCCTGGTGAAGCCCGTCGGAGCAATGCCGAACGGCATCGCCGAGCGGCCGCCGAGGATCTCGGTTGAGGTGTCGACCTGGTCCGCCGGCTTCAGCACGTCCGGGTGGAACTCGACATCCTCGAACGCCTGGCGTGCGCGACGCATCGAGATCTCGCCCTCGGCTGCGCCGTCGGTGTAGTCGAACGCGGCGGCGGGGGTGCGGCGCTTGGCGATCTTCCGCAGATCCGCGATGGTCAGCGCGGCGTCGAGCCGGCGCTTCTTCCCGTCGAGCTGCGGCTTCTTGAACTGCATGAGCTCGAGGAGTTCTGCGGGCTTCGGGAGCTGGCGCTGCATGATGCTGGTCCTTTCGGGAGCGGTGGTCGGAGCGGTCGTCGGGTGCGAATGGTCGGTGCGGGGGATCGGGTCTGCACGTGCGGAATCAGACCACGGGGGCTTCCACGGTCTGGGGAGCGCTATCGGACTCCACGTGGGCGACGCGCGTGATGAAGCACGACGCGATGATCGATATGCCCGCGCACACGCCAACGTACACCGCGATCGGCCACCACTGCCCGCCGCTGATCTCGAGGAGCCATGCGCCGATGAGCGGAGCGGTTCCGCCGAAGACGGCGGCGCCCAGCTGGTAGCCGAGCGATGCTCCCGTGTAGCGGACCTCCGGCGCGAAGTTCTCCGCGATGAGCGTTCCGAGAATCGCGTTCACGCTGCCCCAGAGGAATCCGAAACCGATGGTGGTCGCGACGAAGAGCGCCCACGTCTCGCCGGTGTTGAGGATCAGGTAGTAGGGCACCACGAGCACGATGGTCGTGATTGCCGACCACCGGTAGAGCAGGGCGCGGGAAACCCGGTCGGAGATGCTGCCGAAGATCGGCATCCAGATGGTGGCGACGAGTGCCGCGGCGGCGACCGCCAGGAGCACCACGTTGTCGCGTGCGCCGAGAATGCCGGTCGCGTAGGCCACGACATAGGTGCCGAAGATGTAGAAGGGGCCGGTTTCGGCGGCCTTCGCGCCGATCGAGACGAGGACGGCGCCCCAGTGCTTCGTCACGACCTCCTTGATGGGGAGCTTCAGTCGGGCGCCGGTCTCGCGCACGCGCCGGAACTCGGGGGTCTCGTCGAGGCCGTTGCGGATCCAGAGGCCGATGAAGACGAGCACGATGCTGGCGACGAAGGGTACACGCCAGCCCCAGGTCATGAACTGTCCGTCAGGCAGCTGGGTGAGCAGTGCGACCACGCCGGCGGCGAGGAGCATGCCGAGGCTGATGCCCATCTGCGGCACAGCGCCGTACAGGCCGCGGCGGTGCTTCGGCGCGTACTCGTAGGCCAGCAGCAGAGCCCCGCCCCACTCGCCGCCGATGCCGAGGCCCTGGAGGATGCGGAAGCAGATGAGCAGGATCGGAGCGGCGACGCCGATCGCCGCGTAGTCGGGGAGGAGGCCGATCGCGACGGTGCCGCCGCCCATGAGGGTGAGCGTGATGAAGAGCGTTTTCTTGCGGCCGATGCGGTCGCCGATGTGCGAGAAGATGACGCCGCCGAGTGGGCGGAAGAAGAACGTCAGCGAGAACGAGACGAACGCGAGCATGGTGGAGACGAACTCGCTGTCGCTCGGGAAGTAGAGCTTGTTGAAGACAAGGGCGGCGACGGTGCCGTAGACGAGGAAGTCGAACCACTCGATGACGCTGCCGCTCAGGCTGCCGAGGAGGACGCGATAGTTGAGTTTTTCGGTGGGCTGCGCGGTGTTCGGGGGTGCGGGTGTGGTCACGGTTCTCTCCTGTGAGAAGTGTTCGTCGATGAACGGCCGAGGTGATGCGGGTGAGGACGAAGTCCAAGGGTTGTGGTCAAACCATGTGGTCAGACCACAAGGAGTGTACGTCGCGATTCCCGAATCCGTCAACTCCCCGCGTGGCGGAAGCCGAGACCGCAGACGGCGGTGCTCCGGCGCGCGCTCAGGCCTCGGGCGCGGAAGCCGTCTCCTCGTAGTACCCCCGGATGTGGGCGCGGAGCTGCTCCGTCGCGCGCGCTGCGTCGCCGTCGCGGAAGCTCTCGAAGATGGCGCGGTGCTCGGCTCGGAGCCGTATCGCGGTCCGTTCCCAGTCGGGGAGCGAGCGGGCGCGGGCGAGTGTGTGGTCGGCGATGGCGGTGCGGAGCGCGTCCATGAGGGTGCTGATGAGCGGGTTGCCGGCCGAGCGCGAGAGCGCGATGTGGAACTCTGCATCGAGCTGCAGGAACTCGGGGACCGGCAGGCCCGGCTCGTCCATGAGGGTGAGCACCCGCTCGGCATCGCCCCACTCCGCGCCGTCGTGGTCGGCGTGCGCGGCGGCCCAGGTCTCGAGCAGCAGACGGACCTCGTACACATCGGAGTGCTGCACGTGGCTTGTGGCGAGTTGCAGGTTGAGCGCGAGCGTGAGGGCCTGTTCGGGAGCGGCGGTGACGACGGTGCCGGATCGGGGGCCTGACCCCGTCGAGGTCCGGATCGTGCCGAGCGCCTCGAGCACCCGCAGGGCTTCGCGGAGCGAGCCTCGGGAGACCTGCAGCGTCTCGGCGAGCGCACGTTCGCCCGGCAGATGATCGCCGATGCGCAGGCGGCCGCTCCTGAGCTCCTCGGTCACCCAGGCCATCACCGTCTCGTGCGCCTTCATCACCCGAGATTATTCCAGGCGCGGGCGCGAAAGCTCGCATCGACGGTCCGCATCCACCGGTCGGTGGATGCGGAAATCAGTCGCTCCACCGCTGCCGCCGCGCGGCAGAGCACGGAAAGCTGGAACCATGGACACGACAGACGCCGATGCACCCGGCACCGTCCGGGTGCGCGGACTGCAGAAACGCTATGGCGACCGCGCCGTGCTCGCCGGCATCGACCTCGACATCGCGCCGGGGGAGACATACGCCTTGCTCGGCCCCAACGGGGCGGGGAAGAGCACCGCGATCGAGATACTCGAGGGCCTCAGACGGCCGAGCGCCGGTGAGGTGTCGGTGCTCGGCCGAAACCCGCTCGCCGCCCCGCGCGCCTGGCGCGGGCGCATCGGCATCGTCGCCCAGCAGACCGGCGATCTCGGTCCGTTCACGGCGCGAGAACTCGTCGCCAGGTTCCACCGTCTCTACCCGAACCCGCGTCCCGTCGACGAGGTGCTCGACCTGGTGGGGCTCACGGCGCAGGCGCGTGTGCGTGCGACGAAACTCTCCGGCGGGCAGCAGCGGAGGCTCGACGTCGCGCTCGGAATCGTCGGCCGGCCCGAGTTGCTCTTCCTGGATGAACCCACGACCGGGTTCGATCCAGATGCGCGACGTCAGTTCTGGAGCATGCTCAGCGGGCTGACCTCCGAGGGCACGGCGATCTTACTCACGACCCACTACCTCGACGAGGCCGCTCACCTCGCGGACCGCGTCGGCGTGCTCTCGGCGGGTGAGATCGTCGCCGAGGCGCCGCCCGAGGCCCTGGGTGGGCCAGAGGCCCGCATTCCCGAGGTGCGCTGGCGCGATGCGAACGGCAGGCAACGCAGCGAGCGCACCGAGACCCCTGGCGGCTTCGTTGCTCGTCTCCAGGGCGAGTGGGGCGTCGACGAGCCACCCGAGCTCGAGATCCGCCGACCGAGCCTCGAAGACATCTACCTCGACCTCATCGGCACCGATACCCATGGAGGAGCCGCATCATGAACTCCACCGCCCAGCACAGCGTCACGCCGTCGCATGCGACGAATGCGCGGCCACGGGGGATCCTGCGCGTCGGCCTTGACGCGACCGGGCAAGAGCTCCGCGCCTACTTCCGAACACCTGACACGGTCTTCTTCACGTTCCTCTTCCCGGTGCTGCTGCTCGGCATCTTCGGGGTGGCCTTCGAATCGTCTGGCGACGTCGGTGCGCGGCCAGACGGCTCAGGGGGCATCTCGATGGCGGCCTACTATCTGCCTGGCATGATCGCCGCCGGCCTCCTGCTCACCGGGGTCCAGAACCTCGCGGTCGACATCGCGAGAGAGAAAAGCGAGGGCTGGCTCAGGAGGCTCGGCGGCACGCCGATGTCGCCCGTGAGCTACTTCATCGGGAAAGCGGGCCTGGTGCTCGTCACCTCGCTCGCACAGCTCGCGCTGCTTCTCGTCTTTGCCGTCGTCGTCTTCGGCATCGCACTGCCCGACGACCCGGAACGCTGGCTGCGCTTCGCCTGGCTCTTCCTGCTCGGAATCATGACGATGACGCTGCTCGGGATCGCGCTCTCCGCCGCACCCCGCTCGTCGCGCAGCGCGACCGCCGTGGTGCTGCCGATCGTGCTGATTCTGCAGTTCATCTCCGGCGTCTACCTGCAGTTCAGCATGCTGCCCGAGTGGCTGCAGAACATCGCGTCGCTGTTCCCGCTGAAGTGGCTGGGGCAGGGCATGCGCAGCGTCTTCCTCCCCGAGCACTTCGCCGGGGCAGAGACGGGTGGCGACTGGGACCTCTGGCTCGTCGCGGCGAATCTTGTCGGATGGCTCGTCGTCGGCCTGGTGATCTCGCTGCTCACGTTCCGGTGGGTGCGGCGATCGTGAGACCGTCGGCTGCCTACCGGCTCGCGGTGGACGTCAATCCAGCCCCGAGTGCTCGGAGCAGAGGCCGAGCCGCCACCAACAGGATCGCGGCGGAGCACACCGCGCCGCCGCCGATGAGCGCGAAGAACCAGAGCTCGGGGAGTCGGGTGTACAGCGTGGCGAACAGCGCCGAAAGGGTCGATCCGGCACCGAGCGTGAGAATCTTCAGGGCGACGAGCTGGGTCGCGAATCGTTCTGGCGCGATCCGGGTGACCACCGAGAACCCGATGGGTCCGACGAAGACTTCCGAGACGCCCGCGATGACGAGCGCGACGACGATGAGCCAGGGCGACACGGTTCGGCCGGGGGTGAACGCGATCGAGATCAGCAGCAGATACGCGACGCCGATGCTGCCGAACCCGAGGGCGAACTTCTGGATCGGCGGCAGCCTCCCGATCCACCGCTCCTTCCAGGCACCGGCGACGAGCGGGATCACGAGTACGAGTGCCACCGTGCCGATGACGGCGAACCAGCCCTCGGGAAAGGACCAGGCGCCGAGATCGAGGTCGACGCGCGTCGACACGATGAGGGGAACGGTGGTGAAGAGTTGCAGGTAGAAGCCGTAGTAGCACGTCTCCGCCAGCCAGACGGGGAGGTACCCGCGGACGCGGGTGCGCTCGGCGCGACTCAGGTGCTGCGATCGGAGCATCACCGTGAAGTACGCGGCGGCCGCGATCGCGATCACGGCCCCCACCACGACGCTCAGATTGTCCGCGCGGACGACGCGGAGTGCGACCAGCGCGCCGAGCACCGCTGCGCCGAGTGCACCCCAGCCGAGGGCGGCGAGGAGTCCCGCGCGGTGGATCGGGTTTGGCACGATCGCGGTCTCCGCTGGAAGACCGCGCATCCGCACCACGTACTGCACCAGTGCGATGGTCATGCCGACCGCTGCGGCGCCGAACGCCCAGTGGAAGCCCGCGCTCGACTGCAGCCATCCGGTCGCCAGCGGGCCGAAGATCGCACCGAGATTGATCGAGAGGTAGAAGTACGAGAAACCGGCGTCACGCGCGCCTCGCGACCAGCCCCCGAAGAGGATGCCGATGATCGAGGTGATGTTGGTCTTCAGCAGTCCGGTGCCGATCGCGATGCAGCTGAGTCCGGTGGCGACCCCCGCGATGCCGGGCAGCAGTGCGAGCGCGAGATGTCCGCAAGTGATCACGACGGCGCCGGTCAATACGAGTTGCCGTGCCGGAGCGACGCGGTCGGCGAGCCAGGCTCCCAGCAGTTGCGCGAGATAGAGGCAGCCGCCGTAGGCTCCGACGATGCTGACGGCGATGGTCGGCTCGAGGGCGAGACCGCCATCGGCGATCGAGTAGATGAGGTAGTAGGCGAGCACGGCCTGCAGCCCGTAGTAACTGAAGCGCTCCCACATCTCGACGAGCGCCAAGTTCCAGAAGCCGATCGGCTGCGAGGTCCCGGACCCGCGTGCCGCACCCGACCCCGCCATGATCGCCACGGTGCCGGTCGCAAAGGCGGCGTCAGCGCGCCGCTCGGGCGGTTCCGCCTGAGCGGAGGCGCGATCCTCCATCGTGTGCGTTCCTTTCGCCGGTCGCGTGCGCGAACCATCATCGCACGCGGCGGGACCTTGCGGATCCCCGTGAGAGAGTGAGACCATGAGCGCTGCACTGCGACGGTGGGACACCGGGGTCGTCGCGATCACCCTGTTCCAGTCGACGGTGGTCGTGCTCGACGGGGCATCCGGGTTCTCCTCCTCGATCGAGTTCGGGTCGGAGACCGCGCGCACCCTGCTCGTGCTCGCGCCGCTCGCCGCGTTCGTGCTCCTGTATGTCGTG
Organism: Leucobacter sp. Psy1; assembly: GCF_020096995.1. NCBI lineage: Bacteria > Bacillati > Actinomycetota > Actinomycetes > Micrococcales > Microbacteriaceae > Leucobacter > Leucobacter sp. Psy1. Next base: position 2,511,503 of record NZ_CP083692.1, on the reverse strand, counting down.
CTCGGGCGCGGGGCGCTTCGCCGCGGCATCGTCGACGCGCCGATCGGGCCCCGGGGCACGGCCTTCCTCGTCCTGCACGTGGGAGTCCTGGCCTGCGCCGTGTTTCTCGCCCCCATGAACGCGATCATGCAGGCCATCGTCTATCCGCTCGTGTGGACCATCGCGAACCGGTACCGGGACGCCGTCGCCTGGTCAGGTGCGACCGCCGCGGCGATCGGTGCGGCCATGTACTCCGGTCTCGCTCTCGCGGGTTCGTCTAGCGCGTTCTTCACGGCGCTGCTCACCCTCGTCAGCTCCTTCGTCTTCGCAGTGGTGATGGGCACCTGGATCACCCGGGTCTTCGAGCAGGGCGAGCGCTTCCGTCTCGTGGCCGACCAATTGCGCGACGCCCAGGGGGAGGTCTCGACCCTCTCGGAAGCAGCTGGCGCCGCTGCCGAGCGCGAACGCCTGTCGCGCGAACTCCATGACACTCTCACGCAGACGCTCACCGGTCTCGTCATGCTGAGCGAGCAGGCCGAGCGCGCCCTCGACGCTCAAGACCCCGAGGCGGCGCGTCAGCGCATCACCCAGGTCGCCTCAGCCGCCCGCGCCGCCGTGGGAGAGACCCGGGCGCTCGTCGCCACGACGCATCCGCTCGCGGACGGCGGGCTCGAGCAGGCCATCGAACGCCTGGTGGCGCGGGTGCGCGCCGAGACCGGGATCAGCGTCGATTGCTCCGTCGAGGCGATCGACTGCGGGCGGGAGCAGCAGGTCGTGCTGCTCCGCGCCGCGCAGGAGGGTCTCGCGAACGTCCGCAAGCATGCCCGCGCGACAGCGGCCACCGTCACCCTGCGCCTCGGGGAGGATCCCGGGCCCCGGTCGGCGCCCGGCAGCACGGCGGTACTCACCGTCACCGACGATGGCATCGGTCCTGGCAGCAGCGGCCCTGACCGCATCGGCCCTGCCCGCTGGGGCGCCGACGGCGCACCAGGACCCGGCGGTGCGTACACCGCAGCGGACGCGGGCGGGTACGGCCTCACCGGCCTGCGGGACCGGGCGAGGCACGTGCGGGGAGACCTCAGCTTCGGGCCCGGACCGCATGGCGGTGCCCGTCTCGAACTCCGTCTTCCCCTCACCCCGCGCACCGACGCCCCGCACGGGGCGTCACCCGAGCCCCCGCACCCCGACGAGGAGCGTGACCCCGCATGATCCGTCTGCTCATCGCCGACGACCACCCCATCGTCCGCGCCGGCATCGTCGGCCTCTTCGCCGCGGAGCACGACTTCGACGTCGTCGCCGAGGCCCCGAGCGGAGAGGAGGCCATCGCGCTCGCCGCCGCGCACCGGCCCGAGGTCGTGCTCATGGATCTGCGCATGCCGGGAGTCGGCGGCGTCGCAGCCACCCGCGAGATCGTGGCCGCGTCGGCGGTTCGCGTGCTCGTGTTCACGACGTACGAGGACGACGACCAGATCCTGGCCGCGATCGAGGCGGGCGCGAGCGGGTACCTGCTGAAGGCGGCTCCCGCGGCCGAGCTGCTCGCCGGGGTCCGCGCAGTGGCTGCGGGGCAGACGGTGCTCGCCCCCTCGATCGCGGCGCAGCTGGTGGCGCGCGCCCAGGGTGGGAAGCCGCGGCCGCACGTCGATCCTGCCCCGCGACTCACCGCGCGGGAGACCGAGATCCTCTCCCTCGTCGCCGACGGACACAGCAACCCCGGCATCGCCGCGCACTTGATGATCGGCGAGTCGACCGTGAAGACGCATCTGCTCCACGTCTTCGAGAAGCTCGAGGTGAACGACCGCACGCGTGCGGTGACGCGTGCACTCGAGCTCGGCATCCTCCCGCGGCAGTTCTGAGCGCTACAGTGGTCTCGCACGCGTTCAGCGCGAGAGAAACGAGGAGCTCCATGACTGCCACGCCGACACCGTTCCAGCTGCTCGAGGCGAGCATCGAGCAGATCCTCGACGCCCTCGCTGCCGGACGCATCACGAGCGTGGAGCTCACCGCCAGGTACCTGTCGCGGATCGGCGCCTTCGATCGTGAGGGGATCCGTCTCAACGCGATCCCCGTCCTGAACCCTGCAGTGCTGACGGAGGCGGCGGAGTCCGATCGCCGGCGTCGCGAGGGGGCCGCCCGGCCGCTCGAGGGTGTGCCGTTCACGGTGAAGGACTCGTACATGGTCGAGGGCCTGACCGTCGCATCGGGATCTCCAGCTTTCAAGGACCTCATCGCGCAGTGGGATGCCTTCTCCGTGGAGCGCCTCCGTGAGGCAGGGGCCGTGCTCATCGGCAAGACGAACATGCCCCCGATGGCGGACGGCGGCATGCAGCGCGGCGTCTACGGACGCGCCGAGAGCCCCTACAACCCGCAGTTCCTCGCCGCGGCGTACGCCTCGGGGTCGTCGAACGGGTCGGGAGTCGCGACGGCCGCGAATCTGGCTGTCTTCGGCATGGGCGAGGAGACGGTTTCGTCCGGCCGCAGCCCCGCCTCCAATAACGGGCTGTGCGCGTATACGCCGTCGTGGGGCGTCCTCTCGATCCGCGGCAACTGGCCGCTCTTCCCGGCGCGCGACGTGGTGGTGCCCCAGACGCGCTCGATGCCTGACATGCTCCGGATCCTCGACGTTCTGGTGCAGGACGACCCCGTGACCCGCGGCGACTTCTGGCGGAACCAGGGTGTCGTCGAACTGCCGCTGCCCAGCGCGCACCGGCCGGCCACGTACCTCTCGGCTCAGGATCCCGAGGCGCTGCGCGGCAAGCGCATCGGGGTGCCGAAGATGTACCTCGGGCAGGATCCCGCGTTCCCGATCACGGTCAGGCCGTCGGTGTTCGCCCTCTGGCAGGCCGCGAGGACGCGTCTCGAGGCGCTCGGCGCGGAGGTCGTCGAGGTCGACTTCCCGCTCATCGAGCAGTACGAGGGGGATCACCCCGGCGGCGAGAACGTCGGGCGCCTCGGGGTATTGCCCGAGGGGTGGATGGACACCGAGTTCAACCACTTCCTCGCGTACGGGTGGAACGACTTCCTGCTCGCGAACGGCGATCCGTCCGTGCCGTCGCTCGCGACCGTCGACCCCGACCAGATCTTCCCCACGCCGGAGGGGGCCCTGCCCGACCGGTACGAAGAGGTCGAGGACTACGAGAACCGCTACCGGGCGACGGTGGGCCTCGCCGAGGCGGGCATCTCGGATCCGCGAGACCGCCCCGACTTCGCCGACGGGCTGCGCGCGCTCGTGCACCTGCGCGAGTCGCTTTTCGAAGAGTGGCTCGTCGAGCGGGGCCTCGACGCCGTCGTGTTCCCCGCCAACGCCGATGTCGCCGCCGAGAACAGCGACATCGACCAGGAAGCAGCGGATCATGCCTGGTCCAACGGCGTCTTCTTCTCCAACGGCAACTACGCCCTCCGGCACCTCGGCATTCCGACCGTCACCGTCCCCATGGGGCAGATGGCGGACATCGCCATGCCCGTCGGACTCACCTTCGCCGGTCCCGCGTACTCCGACCCCGCCCTGCTCGCCTACGGGTACGCGTTCGAGCACGCGGAGGAGGGGTCGCTGCGTCCTCTGCCGGCCTTCGCACCGGAACTGCCAGGCGATCGGCTCACCGCGCGCGCGGTCGGAGTAGAGGAGACCGAGGCGGCCACGGACGATCCCGCGAACTCCGGTTCGGGCCCCGAGCTCTCGCTCGAAGCCGCGCTCGACCCCAAGGAGTACCACGACGGGGCCACGCTTCTCGTGATCGCGGGGGAGGTCCGCGGTGCCGATCCGGATTCCCTCCGTGTGACCGTCAACGGCGTCCCGGTCGCCGCAACCGCAGCCGATGGGCACTGGTCGGCGACGACGGTGCTTCCGGGCGTCGTGCACCGGACCGGCCCAGGCACGAACCCGCGCTCCTCGCGCGCACTGGTCGTCGCGGTCGCCGGGGGAGCCGGGAGCGGCACCCCAGCGGTCGGTGCGTACATCGAGCTGTAGCGCGACTTCGGGTGCCCGGCCGCTTCGTCGGGCGCCGGGCCGCGTCCGGTCGTCGAGCTGCGGTCAGTGGCGGCCCTGGCCGGGCCTGCCGGAGTCGGTCACCTCTCCGGCGGTCGCCTCGGCCTGAGCAGGCTCATCGGGGTCGTTGCCCGCCGCGAGCGGGCCGAAATGCTCGACGCTCAGCGAGAGACGGCGCAGCAGGGTGGCGAGGCGATCGCGCTCGGCGCGGGGCATGCCGCCGAGCAGCAGATCCTCGGCGTCGCTGAGCCTGGTCATCGCCGCGTCCACGAGCGTCTGGCCCCTCGACGTCATCTCCACGAGCACGCCCCGGCCATCGTTCGGGTCGGTGAGGCGCCGGACGAGCTCGCGCTGCACCATGCGGTCGATGCGGTTCGTCATGGTGCCGCTCGAGACCATCGTCTGCTGCACGAGCCGCTTCGGGCTCTGCCGGAACGGATGACCGCCGCGGCGAAGCGCCGCGAGCACGTCGAACTCCCACGACGCCAGCCCCGAGCGCTCGAACGCCTGCGCCCGCGCGCGGTTCAGGTGCTTGGTGATGCGCGTGATCCGGGAGAAGATCGCGAGCGGAGCCAGATCGAGATCCGGTCGCACGGCACCCCACTCGGACAGGATCTGGTCGACCTCATCAGGCTGCTTCATAGCGTCATTATGTCGCTTCGTGCACCGAAACTCCCGATAAACCGCCGGTGCGCGCCACCTCAGACGGCACAGACGCCGGTCAGCAGACCCGGGACGAATCTGGCAAACTGTACAGGTGCCCGCGAGGGGACGATCCGCCTTAGTGTAATGGCAGCACGGCAGCCTTTGGAGCTGTAAAGTCTAGGTTCGAATCCTAGGGGCGGAGCGGCGGTCCCGAGTGACCGCGGAGCCAGCGGCTCGGGTACCCCGAAGGAAGGACCACACCACATGGCAGAACGGTCGCTCGCGGTCGTCATCCTGGCCGCAGGCCAGGGCACCCGCATGAAGTCCTCAACTCCGAAGGTCCTGCACCCGATCGGCGGGCGATCGCTCATCGCCCACGTGCTCGACGCGGCCGCTGGTCTGGACCCTCGCACCATCGTGGCCGTCGTGCGGCACGAGCGCGAGCGAGTCTCCGATGCGATCCTCGATCACGCCCCCGACACCGTCATCGTCGATCAGGACGACGTGCCCGGCACCGGAAGGGCCGTGGAGCAGGCGGTTGCCGCCCTCCCCGCAGACTTCGACGGTTCGGTCGTCGTCCTCTCCGGTGACGTTCCCCTCATCGACACGTCCATGCTCGAGCGGCTGGTCCGCGGTCACACCGACGGCGGCCGCGCCATGACGATGCTCTCCGCCATCTTCGACAACCCGACCGGCCTGGGCCGCATCTTGCGCGACACCTCGGGCGCCGTGACCGGCATCGTCGAAGAGAAGGACGCCTCAGACGCCGAGCGTCGCGTCACCGAGATCAACGGAGGCGTCTACGTCTTCGCTCGCCGCGCTCTCGAACAGGCCTTGGCCGAGATCACCACGGAGAACGCCCAGGGCGAGAAGTACCTCACCGACGCGGCGGCGCGGATCCTCTCCGTCGGCGGCGCCGTCGAAGCCGTCGCCACCGACGATCCCTGGCTCATCGCCGGCGTGAACGACCGTGCGCAGCTCTCGGAGGCCGGCCGCGAACTCAACCGGCGCATCGTGCTCGCGCACCAGCGGGCCGGCGTCACCATCCAGGATCCGCGGACCACCTGGATCGACGCCGACGTCTCGATCGAGCCGGACGTGACGATCCTCCCGGGCACCCACCTCCGCGGCGCCACGAGCATCGCGACGGGAGCGACCGTGGGCCCCGACACCACGCTCGTCGACTGCGAGGTCGGCGCCGGTGCGCACATCCGCCGCAGCGAGGCCACCCTCGCCGTGATCGGTGCGGGAGCCGAGGTCGGACCGTTCTCCTACCTCCGACCTGGCACCGAGCTCGGCGCCGCCGGCAAGATCGGCGCATTCGTCGAGACGAAGAACAGCGTCATCGGCGACGGCAGCAAGATCCCGCACCTCAGCTACGTCGGCGACGCGACCGTCGGCGCGGGCACCAACATCGGTGCCGGCACCATCGTGGCGAACTACGACGGCGTGCAGAAGCACCGCACCGAGATCGGCGACGCCGTGCGCATCGGCTCCGACAACGTGCTCATCGCGCCCGTCACGATCGCGGACGGCGTCTACACCGCCGCCGGGACGGTCGTGCGCAAGAACGTTCCTTCCGGCTCCCTCGCCCTGAATGTCGCGCCGCAGCGCAACATCGAGGGATGGGTGGCCGAGAACCGACCGGGAACGAACACCGCTGAAGCGGCCGACCGTTCACAGCACAACACGGGAGAGAAATAGAAGCATGAGCGCTATCGAGATGGCCGGGCAGAAGAAGCTGGTCCTCATCTCTGGCCGGGCATACCCGGAGCTCGCAGAGCACGTCGCCAGCGAACTCGGCGCGGAGCTCGTGCCGACCGACTCGCGCACCTTCGCCAACGGCGAGCTGTACGCGAGGTTCGGCGAGAGCGTCCGCGGCGCGGACGCCTTCGTCATCCAATCGCACACCCACCCCATCAACGAGTGGCTCATGGAGCAGCTCATCATGGTCGACGCGCTGAAGCGCGCCTCGGCCAAGCGGATCACCGTCGTGGCGCCGTTCTACCCGTACTCGCGTCAGGACAAGAAGGGTCGCGGCCGCGAGCCCATCTCGGCGCGTCTCGTCGCTGATCTCTTCAAGGCAGCGGGCGCGAACCGGATCATGACGATCGACCTGCACGCCGCACAGATCCAGGGCTTCTTCGACGGCCCCGTGGACCACCTCTTCGCCATGCCGGTGCTGATGGCGCACTTCCGCAAGACGCTCAACCGCGACGACCTCACCATCGTCTCGCCCGACATGGGACGCGTGCGCGTGGCCGACATGTGGAGCGACAAGCTGGATGCGCCGCTCGCGATCATCCACAAGCGGCGCGACCCCAAGGTTGCCAACGAGGTCTCGGTGCACGAGATCGTCGGTGACGTGAAGGATCGCTGGTGCCTGCTCGTCGACGACATGATCGACACGGGCGGCACGATCGCGAAGGCCGCTGAGGCGCTCAAGGCGAACGGTGCGCGCGGCGTGACGATCGCCTGCACGCACGCGATCTTCTCAGGCCCGGCGAAAGAGCGGCTTTCGGCGGAGTTCATCGATCAGGTCGTCGTCACCGACACCCTGCCGCTGACGGATGAGAAGCGGTTCGACAAGTTGACGGTGCTGTCGATCGCTCCGCTGCTCGCGCAGGCGATCCACGAGGTCTTCGAGGACGGCTCCGTCACCTCCATGTTTGAGGGCGCGGCCTAGCAGACAGTGCACCGCGCTGGCTGCCGGGTCGCGGCGGCGCTGCTGCGCCGGCCCATGGAGCGAAGCGCGGGGTGTCGGCCTAGCAGGCAGCGCACCGAGCCGACTGCCTCACCGTTGCGTGGAGGGTTTCGCATGTTATTCCTCCCGGAAAGCATGCGAAACCCTCCACTGAAGTCTCCGAGGGTGTTGGCCATGAGGTCGGCACCACGCGAAAGCGGGCCAGCACCCCGAGAGGCGCTGGCCCGCTTTCGCGTAGGCGGTGCTACTCCGAGATCTGCGTCTCCGAGCGATCGCCCGACCACTCGGTGTGGAAGACGCCAGGGCCGTCGACGCGACGGTACGTGTGCGCCCCGAAGTAGTCGCGCTGTCCCTGGATGAGGGCGGCGGGGAGGCGGGTCGCGCGGAGGCCGTCGTAGTACGAGAGCGACGAGGCGAATCCGGGGGCGGGAACGCCCGCGAGCGCAGCGGTGGACACGACCCGGCGCCAGGAGTCCTGAGCGCGGCCGGTGGCGTCGGCGAAGAACGGTGCGGTGATCAGCGCGACGAGGTCGGCGTCGGCACGGTACGCGTCGGCGATGCGTCCGAGGAACCGGGCCTGGATGATGCAGCCGGCGCGCCAGATCTTTGCGATCGCCGACGGGTCGATCTTCCACCCGTACTGACGGGCGGCGGTGCGGATGACGTCGAATCCCTGCGAGTAGGCAACGATCTTCGAGGCGTACAGCGCCTGCCGCACGTCCTCGACGAAGGCGTCGCGATCCTCGATCTCGACGGTCTTGCTCGGGCCGGCGAGCCGCGCCCCGGCGAGACGCTGCTCCGGGTGCGATGAGAGGCCGCGTGCGAAGACGGCTTCGGCGATGCCGCTGATGGGTGTGCCGAGCGTGAGTGCTGATTGGACCGTCCAGGTGCCGGTGCCCTTCTGGCCGGCCTGATCGAGCACGATGTCGATGAAGGGGCGACCGGTGCGCTCGTCGATCTGCCGCAGCACCTCGCCGGTGATCTCGATGAGGTAGCTGTCGAGTTCGCCGGTGTTCCACTCAGTGAACACGTCGGCGATCTCCGCGGGCTCGAGGCCCCCGACGCGGCGCAGCAGGTCGTAGCTCTCGGCAATGAGCTGCATGTCGGCGTACTCGATGCCGTTGTGCACCATCTTCACGAAGTGACCGGAGCCGTCGCTGCCGACGTGCGTGACGCAGGGCTCGCCGTCGTCGGCGCGTGCCGCGATGGACTCGAAGATGGGGCCGACGGTGGCGTAGGCCTCCTCGGATCCGCCCGGCATGATGCTCGGTCCGTTGAGTGCGCCCTCCTCGCCGCCCGAGATGCCGGCGCCAACGAAGTGCAGCCCGCGCTGGCGCATTTCATGCTCGCGGCGGATCGTATCGGTGAACTGGGCGTTGCCACCGTCGATGATGATGTCGCCGGGCTCGAAGACGGCGGCGAGCTCCTGGATGACGGCGTCGGTGGCCGAGCCGGCCTGAACCATGATGATCGCGGTGCGCGGGCGGGTCAGGCTCGCGGCGAAGTCTGCGACGGTCTCGGAGGCCACGAAGTTCGCCTCGGGGTGCGCCTCGACGAGCGCGCGGGTGCGCTCGGGGGAGCGGTTGTAGACGGCAACGCGGTTGCCCTCGCGGCTCGCGAGGTTCCGAGCGAGGTTGGCGCCCATGACGGCCAGGCCGACGACTCCGATGTTTGCTTCGGGCGTTGATGTCATGTCTGTCGTTCCATTCCGAGATAACCGGGTGCGCGGGTGCAGGGCGCGTGGACGCGCCCGTATTCACCCTACTGGGTGCGCCGCTGCCGGTCACGCCGCTCACAGTGGATCGTGTAGACTTGACCGCTGTACTTCGGCGAGGGATGCGCGAGCATCCGTAATCGACGCGGGACGGGCTGCTCCGAGCGGGCATCGCTGCCGCGAAAGTGCGAATCAACATCGAACCTGGCGGCTGTGCCGCCACCGATGGGCGCGAGCCCGTGATGAGGAGAACAACTATGAGCGAGCAGTACGAGCTCGAAGGCGCCGTCCGCGAGAGCTTCGGCAAGGGAGCAGCGCGCAAGCTTCGCGCCGCAGGCCAGACCCCGGCCGTCGTCTACGGCCACGGCACCGATCCGGTCCACGTCTCGGTGAACACCCACGCGCTCGGGCTGATCGTCCGTCACGCGAACGCGCTGATCGACCTGTCGGTCGACGGCAAGAAGCACCTTGTCCTCGTAAAGGACGTCCAGAAGGATCCGGTGCGCCAGATCATCGAGCACGTCGATCTCGTGGTGGTGCGCCGCGGCGAGAAGGTCGAGGTCGAGGTTCCGGTGCACGTGACCGGCGAGTCCTTCTCCGGCACGAACGCACTGCAGGAGCTCACCGCGCTGCGCCTGAGCGTTCCCGCGACCTCCATCCCCGATTCGCTCGAGACCTCGGTCGAGGGCTTCGAGGAGGGCACGCAGGTGCTCGCCGGCCAGATCGAGCTGCCGAAGGGTGCTGAGCTCCTCGACGATCCGGAGCAGCTCGTCGTCCACATCGTCGTGCCGCGCGCTACCGTGACCGAGGAGAACGAGGAAGGCGCTGCCGAGGAGGCCGCCTCCGAGGAGGAAGCCGCAGAGTAAGCGGTCGACGCACGTGTCTCTGGCCCGTCGGGGTGGTCGTTCGGCCGCCTCGGCGGGCTTTGACGTTGCCGGGGTGGGGGCGTCGTGTCAGAAGAGGGTGAGAAGATATTGCGGGGTTGGATCGATCGGCTCGTCAACCGGCGGAACGGGTCGGGAGAAGACCGGCAGCGCGCGGATGAGCGCAGAAACGAAGGAGAAGTCGTGAGCGGCGATGCATGGCTCGTAGTGGGACTCGGAAATCCGGGCGCCCAGTACGAGGCGACCCGGCACAACGTCGGGCAGCTGGCATTGGACGTGCTCGCCGACCGGATCGGCAGTCGGTTCTCTTCGCACCGCACGAACGCGCGCGTCGCCGAGGGGCGGACTGTTCCCGGGGGGCCGAAGCTCATCCTCGCGAAGCCGAACAGCTTCATGAACACGTCGGGTGGCCCGGTCTCGAGCCTCGTGAAGTACTACGGCGTCGACCCCGATCACCTGATCGTGCTGCACGACGAGCTCGACCTGCCGTTCGACTCGCTCCGCCTGAAGCGCGGCGGCGGTCACGGCGGACACAACGGTATTCGCGACATCGCGCGCGCCCTGGACACCCCCGACTTCTCGCGGGTGCGGATCGGCATCGGCCGCCCGCCCGGTCAGCAGAGCGCCGCGGATTTCGTGCTGAAACCGTTCGCGTCCGTCGAGCGGCAGTCGCTCGGTGTGCTCCTGGAAGACGCGGCCGACGCGACCGAAGCGCTCGTCGTCGACGGGCTCACGGCTGCGCAGCAGCGCTTTCACGGAAGGCCGGCGAAGTGAGTCTCGCGGGGCTGGACCGGATTCTCGAGCGCTCCGACTCGTTCGCTCGAGCGCTCGACGCGGCTGACCGCGACACGGAGTTCGCGGTCACGGAGGGCATGCGCGCGCCCCTCATCGCAGGCCTGGTGCGCCGACGGCGCGAGCAGGGGCACACGGGTCCGTTGCTCGTCATCGCGGCGACGAGTCGTGAGGCTGATGCACTGCGGGGTGCGATCGGCTCCCTGCTGCCCGAGGCGGAGACGACCGAGTTCTCGGCTTGGGAGACGCTGCCGCACGAACGGCTCAGCCCGAGCGCGGAGACGGTGGGGCGCCGGTCCGCGGCGCTCCGCATGCTGCGCGAGCACGACGGATCCCGCCCGCTCGTGATGGTGGCATCGGTGCGGGCTGCGCTGCAACCGGTGTCCCCGCACGCCTCCGCAGCAGAGCCGATCGTGCTCCGGGCAGGCGAAGATTCCGCCGGCCTCGATGTCATCGCACGACGTCTCGTGGAGCTCGCGTACACCCGGGTCGACATGGTGACGCGCCGGGGCGAGTTCGCGGTGCGCGGCGGAATTCTCGATGTCTTCCCGCCGACCTCCGAGCAGGCGATCCGCGTCGACTTCTTCGGCGACGAGGTGGATCAGGTGCGCCGCTTCGGCGTCGCCGATCAGCGGAGCGCGGGCGACCCGATGCCGAGCGTGGAGCTCTGGCCCGCCCGCGAGCTCCTCCTCACCGACGAGGTGCGTGCTCGAGCCGCCGAACTGCTCCCGCGATTTCCGGCTCTGAGCGGTCTGCTCGAGCGCATGAGCGAGGGGATCGCGGTCGAGGGCATGGAGAGCCTGCTGCCGCAGCTCGTGCCAGGGTTGACGCCGCTCACGGGTCTGCTGCCCGAGGGCGGGGCGATCCTTGTGGCGTCGCCGGAGAAGGTCGCCAGTCGCGCGGTGAGCCTCGCCGAGACCAACCGCGAGTTTCTCGAGGCCGCGTGGCACGCGGCGACGGCGGGAGCCGACGCGCCAGTGCCGACGGACGACAGCGGCATGCTCACGATGCAGGAGCTGCGACGAGCCGCTGACGGGCCGTGGTGGAGCGTCTCGAGTTTTGTCCACGATGAGGATCCCGAGTCGCTCGACGCCCTCGACACCGGGGCGGACTCCGAGATCGGCGAGGTGCGTCTGCTGCGCACGGAGCTGACGGTGAGCGGCACCCCCGTCACGAAGCGCTCGGGCGCCGACGCGACGGAAGCGGCCGTGTCGCTGCTGCGCGAGCGCTCGGAGTCGGAGTGGATCGCGGTCGTCTCAGCGCAGGGCAGTGGCTACGTCGAGCGGGCGAGGGACCTGCTGGCCGAGGCCGGCGTTGCGGCCCGCATGGTCGACGCGCTCCCCGACGAACCGGAGACCGGTGTCGTGTACCTCGTCCGCGGGACGGCGTGGACCGGGTTCGAGAGCACCGAGGCCAGGGTGATCTTCGCCACGGAGGCGGAGTTCTTCGGGCGCACCGTCTCGAGTCAGGCGCAGACCGGGCAGAAGCTCGCGAAGCGGCGCGGCAAGAACGTCGTCGACCCCCTCAAGCTGAATCCGGGCGACTACGTGGTCCACGAGACGCACGGTATCGGCCAGTTCGTCGAACTGACGCAGCGCATGGTGCCGAATGGCATCGGGAAGAACGCGACCAAGTCGCTTCGCGAGTACCTCGTGCTCGAGTACGCCTCATCGAAGCGGGGTATGCCGAAGGACAAGCTCTACGTGCCCACCGATCAGCTGGACCAGCTGTCCCGCTATGTCGGCGGCGAGGCCCCGGCGCTGTCGAAGATGGGCGGTGGCGACTGGGCCTCGGCGAAGAAGAAGGCACGCAAGGCGGTCCGCGACATCGCGGTGGAACTCGTGAAGCTCTACTCGGCGCGCATGGCCTCGAAGGGGCACGCCTTCTCCCCGGACACGCCGTGGCAGCACGAGCTCGAGGAGGCGTTCCCGTACGCGGAGACCGTTGATCAGCTCACCACCATCGACGAGGTGAAGCGCGACATGGAGCGCCCGCTGCCGATGGACCGGCTGCTCGCGGGTGACGTGGGCTTCGGCAAGACCGAGGTCGCGGTGCGCGCCGCGTTCAAAGCGGTGCAGGACGGCAAGCAGGTCGCGATCCTCGTGCCGACAACGCTGCTCGTGAACCAGCACCTCGAAACGTTCCAGAACCGCTTCGCCGGGTTCCCGGTGCGGATTCGGGCGCTCAGCCGCTTCCAGACCGATTCCGAGGCCCGTGACACCATCGAGGGACTCGCCGCCGGGACGGTGGACGTCGTCATCGGCACGCACCGATTGCTCTCCGAGAGCATCGTCTACCGCGACCTCGGTCTCCTCATCGTCGACGAGGAGCAGCGCTTCGGCGTCGAGCACAAGGACTCGCTGAAGAAGTTGAAGACCGGCGTCGACATTCTCGCAATGAGCGCGACCCCGATCCCGCGCACACTGGAGATGGCGGTCACGGGCATCCGCGAGATGTCCACGCTTGCGACGCCGCCTGAGGATCGCCATCCGATCCTCACGTTCGTCGGCGCGCGCAGTGACAAGCAGATCGCAGCGGCCATCAGGCGCGAGATGCTCCGCGAGGGGCAGGTCTTCTTCGTTCACAATCGAGTCTCGTCGATCAACCGCGTGGCGTCGCAGCTCTCTGAACTCGTGCCTGACGCGCGGATCGCCGTCGCGCACGGCAAGCTCTCGGAGTCTCAGCTCGAGCGCGTCGTGCTCGACTTCTGGGAGCGGAAGTACGACGTGCTCGTCTCGACGACGATCGTCGAGACCGGACTCGACATCGCGAACGCGAACACCATCATCATCGACAACGCCGACAAGTACGGGCTCAGTCAGCTGCACCAGCTGCGCGGGCGCGTCGGCCGCAGCCGAGAGCGCGCGTACGCGTACTTCCTGTACGACCCGGATCGCCCGCTCACCGAGACGGCGCACGAGCGCCTGGAGACGCTGGCGACCAACAACGAACTCGGGTCGGGCATGCAGGTCGCGCTCAAGGATCTGGAACTGCGCGGCGCGGGCAACCTGCTGGGCGGCGAGCAGTCCGGGCACATCGCCGGGGTCGGGTTCGACCTCTATCTCCGCATGATCGGCGAGGCCGTCAGCACGTTCAAGGGGGAGGAGACGCAGGGTCCCACCGAGCTCGTGCTCGAACTCCCGGTCGACGCCCACATTCCCGAGGACTACGTGGAGAGCGAGCGGCTGCGCCTGGAGGCGTACCAGAAGTTCTCCGCCGCAGCGCATCCGCAGGCGCCCGACGATCACGTGGACCTCGTACTCGAGGAGCTCACTGACCGGTACGGCGAACCTCCGGAGGAGGTGCGGCAGCTGGCAGCGGTGTCGACGCTCCGGCGGCAGGCGGCGCGACTCGGGCTCTCGAAGATGGTGGCGGCCGGTCCGGCGCTCCGGATGGAACCGGTCGAGCTTGCCGGCTCGCGGAAGATGCGCATGAACCGGATGTACCCGGGAGCGCGCTACACCGAGTCGACCCGTGCGCTGCAGGTGCCGCTGCCGACGGCCGTCGAATCGAGCGCCGGGTCGCGCAGCCCGCTCGCTGGGGTCGCAGCCGGACGCGGGGCGGACACCGCGGCGGACGGAGACATCGTCGCGTGGGCGCGCCGCGTGCTCACGCTGCTGCTCGAGGAGGATGCCCCGGCATCCGTCTGACGTCGGGGCATCCGTGAGTCGACATCGCGGGAGGGGTACTCAGGCGAACGCCGACAGACCCGTGATCTCGCGTCCGATGATGAGCGCCTGCACCGTTTCGGTGCCCTCATAGGTGTGGATCGCCTCGACATCGGCGAAGTGCTTGGCGACGCGATTCTGCAGCAGGATCCCGTTGCCGCCGAGCAGGTCGCGCGCGTTGCGGACCACATCCCTGGCGGTCCGGGTCGCGGTGAATTTACCGAGGGAGGCGCCTGGCGCGGTGAGCTCGCCGGCATCCTCGGCGCGGGTGAGCTGCATGAGCAGCGTCTGCAGACTGGTCACGGCGCTCAGCATTTCGGAGAGCCGCGTCTGCACCACGGGCGACGCCGCGAGGGGTCGCCCGAACTGGATGCGCTGCCCTGCGTAGTGCACCGCTGTCTCGTAGGCGGCGGTGGCGTGGCCGAGCGCGGCCCAGCCCACTCCGAGTCGCGTCGCCCGCAGCACCTTGCCGGTGTCGGCGAAGCTGTTGGCGCCCGGCATCTTCGCCGAGGCGGGCAGGCGAACCCCGTCGTAGGTGATGTGGGCCTGCCAGATCGCGCGCAGCGAGCCCTTCCCCTCGATCACGTCGGCGTGGTAGCCGTCAGACTCCTGCGGAACGAGGACGCCGTGCACCTGCCCGTCGTCACCCCGCGCCCATGTGACGGTGACGCCGCCGACGGTGCCGTTGCCGATCCATTTCTTGTGTCCGTCGACGATCAGTTCGTCGCCCTCGCTCCTGGCGCGGGTCTCGAGGCTGACGGAATCCGAACCGTGCGTGGGCTCGGTGAGGGCGAACGCGCCGTACTCGGTTCCGTGCGAGAGCGGGGCGAGCCAGCGATCCCGCTGCTCTTCTGAGCCGCACATCGCGATCGAACGGAGGGCGAGGCCACCCTGCACGCCGACGATGGTGCCGATCGATCCGTCGCCGCGGCTCAGTTCCATGGCGACGAGGCTTGCTGCGAGCAGGCTCTGCTCCTCGAACCCTGGGACCTGCACGCCGTCGCGCAGCAGGTCGAGCTCTCCGAGCCTGCGGATGAAGTGGAGGGGGTAGTCGGCGCGTTCCCAGTACTCGCTGATGACGGGACGCACTTCGTCCTGCACGAAGGTGCGAGCCCGCTCGCGGAACGCGCGGTCAGCTGCAGGGATGTCGCGGAAGACGCCGGAGACATCGGGGTCGAGCGGTTCCCAGAGCTCGTACTCGGGTTCAACTGTGCCGAGGGCGGTGTGGGTGGGGGTGCGCGTCATTGCGGCTCCTCGTTGGTGAAGGGTGCGGGAACGTGCGTGGGGGTGCCCTGTCGCGACAGTTCGCACGCGACAGGGCACCCCGGTGCAACTAGGAGTTGCAGACCTCGTTCAGCTCAGTCGTGGCCGACTGGATGTTCTCGGTGTGGGTCTGCATGGCGGTCTGCAGCTCGGTGGCCTGCGCCTGCATCTCCTCGGCCTGGGCCATGGCGTCGGGGTCGGTCGGGTCGAAATCGGCCATGTTCGGGATCTCGAGGCCGCTGAGCTCTTCGGTCAGGCCGTTGATGGCAGTCGCGAAGTTGTCGACGGCGGGCTTGACCTCTTCGTTCGTGACCTCTTCCTGGGTCTTCGCCAGAGCGTCGTTGACGGGAGCGAAGAGGGCGTCGAAGTCGACGTCCTCGCCGTTCATCATGCTGTCCATCGCGGACTGCGAATTGTCCTGCACCTCGGTCTGCACCTCGGCGAAGTTGTCGTTCGCGATCTTGCACGCGTCTGCGGTGCTCTGGCCTCCGGCGCACCCGACGAGCGCGATCGCGAGCCCGGTGGCGGCAATGAGTCCGCTCGCGCGGCCAATCTTCTGGGTGTCCATGGTTTCTCCCCGTGTGTATGTATATCGAGAGCGTGGAGACTTTTCGGCAACGCTCGTGCGGCAGTTTACTGACTTCTGTGTGCATTGCGAATCATGTTGTCGACCGTGGAGTGCCCCGTGCGACCACTACGATGGCTCGAATGACCGTCGTGCGACCCATCAGCGAACCGCAACGCCGCGCCTTTTCCCGTGGGGAGATTCCGCCGATCGAGGAGGTGCGCGAAGGGGTGTGGTCCGTCGCGATGCCGATGGGGGATCATCGCCTGCCGTATTCGTTCTGCACCGTGATCGACGGGGGCGACGGAGCGGTGCATCTGATCGACACCGGCGTGGACGACGCGACGACGCGTGAGACGCTCGAGACAGCGCTGAGAGGCCTGGGCCGCCGACTCGTCGACGTCGCCTCGGTGACGCTCACGCATCTGCACGGCGATCACGCCGCACTGGCCCAGTGGGTGCGCGGTATCTCGGGTGCATCGGTTCGCATGCACCGCGCCGATGCGACGGCGCACATCTCCCGTGCCGCGCTGGCCTCGGCGCCGGCGCTCGACGCGGTCCTCGCCGGCGCCCCGCGCGACATGGCCGATCAGCTCCGCGACATCGGGTCGCGCCCGGCGAACCGAGCCTTTCCGCTCACGGTCGACGAGGTGCTGGTCGGTGGAGAGCGCCTCCGGTTCGGCGAGCGTCGCGCCTCGGTGCTGCGCGTACCGGGCCACACCCGCGGCAGCATCGCGCTGCTGCTCGACGAAGACCTCATCTGCACCGGCGACCACGTCCTGCCGGTGATCAACCCGGGAGTCGGGCTCGGCGGACGGGCCGCGGGGGACAATCCTCTGGACGACTACCTGCGCTCCTTGGATGTCATGAGCGATGTGGCGGAACGGTATCCATCGATCGAGGTGATTCCCGGTCACGGGTATCGATTCACCGGGCTCGGCGCTCGGTGCGATGAGCTGCGGGCGCACCACGCGAAGCGTTCCGCAGAGGTCGGTGCCGTGATCGCCGCGGATCCGGAATCGACGGTCTGGGATGTCGCGTCGCGACTCCGCTGGACCGGAGGGTGGGAGCACCTCGACGACTTCCCCCGCTTTTCCGCGCTGGCGCAGACGCAGATGCATCTCGACCGGCTGAATTGAGGATTGCTCCAAAAGGGTAGCGGTCGGCTTGTCGGCTCGCGATAATCGGGGCCGGTACGCTCGTCGGCACGATCGGGTCGACTTGCACGAGAGCAGAGGAGCACGATGACGAACACACCGACGCTGGCCGGAAAGACCCTCCTCATGTCGGGCGGCAGTCGCGGCATCGGCCTGGCGATCGCGCTCCGTGCCGCGGCCGACGGTGCGAACGTGGCGATGCTCGCGAAGACGGATCAGCCCCACCCCAGGCTCGAGGGGACGATCCACACCGCTGCAGCCGCGATCAGGGAAGCCGGCGGCGGTGCGCTCGCCGTTATCGGCGATGTCCGCGAGGATGCCGACATCGCACGCGCGGTCGACGCGACAGTCGCGGAGTTCGGCGGCATCGACATCGTCGTGAACAACGCGAGCGTGATCGACCTCTCGCAGTCAGAAGCGCTCGCCGAGAAGAAGTACGACCTCATGCAGGACGTGAACGTGCGCGGAACCTTCATGCTCTCTAGGGCGGCGATCCCCGCACTGCGGCAAGCGGAGAACCCGCACATCCTCTCACTCTCGCCGCCCGTGAACCTCCGCCCGCACTGGCTCGGCGCCCACACCGGCTACACCCTCGCCAAGTACGGCATGACTCTCGCCACCCTCGGCTTCGCCGCGGAGTTCGCAGACGCCGGCATCGCCGCGAATACGCTCTGGCCCCGCACCACCATCGCGACCGCCGCCGTGCAGAACGTGATCGGGGGAGACCGGCTCATGGCGGCTTCTCGCACACCTGAGATCTACGTCGACGCGGCCTACCGCGTCCTCACACGGGATGCGCGGGAGCGCACGGGGCAGACGCTCATCGTCGAGGACGTGCTCGCCGAGGACGGCATCACCGACTTGTCGGGGTACGCGGCGGTCCCCGGTACACCGGACGAGGCGCTCTTCCCCGATATCTTTCTGGATGAGGCGGAGCCCGAGACGCAGACGACAGGAGCATCATGACCCCGAACGCTGAGCCTACCGAGACGATCCGAGTCGAGGAGCGGGGGCGGGTGGGTATCATCACCCTGCACCGGCCCGAGGCGATGAACGCCCTCAACCGCACGATGGTGCGCGAAATCGCGGTGGCGGCACGTGCCTTCGATGACCGCGAGGACATCGGTGCGATCGTGCTGACGGGGTCGGAACGGGCGTTCGCCGCAGGCGCCGATATCAAGGAGATGGCGGATCTCTCGGCGCGGGATGCCTATGTGGGAGGCCTGTTCGCCGAGTTCGCGGAGATCGAGCGACTCCGCACCCCGGTCATCGCCGCTGTCGCGGGGTACGCCCTCGGCGGCGGTTGCGAGCTCGCGATGGCCTGCGACTTCGTCATCGCCGCTGACACCGCCCAGTTCGGGCAGCCCGAGATCAATCTCGGCATCCTGCCCGGTCTCGGTGGGAGCCAGCGCCTGCCGCGAGCGATCGGCAAGGCGAAGGCCGCCGAGATGGTGCTGACCGGCCGCATGATGGGCGCCGAGGAGGCCGAGCGGTCGGGGCTTGTCGCTCGCGTGGTCCCCGCCGATGACCTGCTGGATGACGCGGCGCGGACCGCCGAGACGATCGCCGGCAAGTCGCTGCCCGCCGTGTACTCCGCGAAGGAGTCGCTGCAGGTCGCGTGGGAGAGCACGTTGTCGGAGGGGCTGCGGTTCGAGCGGCGCTCGTTCGCCGCCGCGTTCGCCCACGAGGACCAGTCCGAGGGGATGCGCGCATTCGCGGAGAAGCGGAAGCCCGACTTCCGGCACCGCTGAAGCGCTCGGTTGCTCCGGCGGCTTCCGCCAGGGCGTTCTCGGGAGGGGCGGATAGGCTCGGAGCATGGACACGTCGGACGACGGAGGCAATGGAGCAGTGGTGGAGCAGGACGCACCCGAGGGACTCGAGCAGGTTGACCGGCCCAGTGCCGAAGGGGGCACCGACCCCCTCCAACGCGTCGTGGAAACCGTGCGACGCCTGGTCTGGCCCGGCGGCTGCGCGTGGCACGAGGCCCAGACCCACGAGTCTCTGACGCCGTACCTCGTCGAGGAATCCGCCGAGTTCATCGACGCCGTCGAGCGTCAGCAGCCCGCTGGCGAAGTCCGCGGCGAGCTCGGCGATGTGCTCTACCAGGTCCTCTTCCACGCGGCGATCGCGGAGCGCGACGACGAGGGGTACGACCTCCAGAGCGTGGCGGACGCCCTCGACGAGAAGCTCCGCGCCAGGCACCCGCACGTGTTCGGCGACCGCGGCCACATGACCGTCGAGGAACTGAACGCGGAGTGGCAGCAGCTCAAGGAGGATGCGGCCGGCGAGAGTCGCGGCAGTCGCGGAGCGCTCGACGGAATACCGGCGGGCATGCCCACCCTGGCGCGCGCGGCGAAAGTGGTCGAGCGCCTGAAGCGAGCGCGCCTCATCAACCCAGACGAGGCGGTCGGCGTCGACCGCGATCCGCTGTCGGCTGCCCTGGGTCCCGACGCGGAGCGCATCGCCGAGGTCGGGATCGGGGACGCGCTGCTGAACCTGGTCACGCGTGCGAACGCCGCTGGCGTCGATCCGGATCGCGCGCTCCGTGGCGCGGTGGACCGGTTGGCCGCTCGCGTGCTCCACCAGGAGGGCTGATCCCCACGCGTAGGTCGCGGGCGACGCACCGTGTCATGAGAGGATGGAACTCATGGCAAGTCAGGTGAATCCTCCGCGCGGTATGCGCGACTTCCTCCCCGCAGACAAGGCCCGTCGCGAGCACGCGCTCAGCGTGATCCGCGGTGTCTACCGTGCCCACGGCTTCGACGAGATCGAGACGCCCGTGGTCGAGGACTACGACAGGCTCCACGCCGGGCTCGGTGGGGACAACGAGAAACTCTCGTTCTCCATCCTGAAGCGGGGCATCCGTCCGGAGCAGCTCGCCGCCGCCGCGGAGCGGGGCGACGCCGAAGCCCTCGCCGATCTCGGTCTGCGCTTCGACCTCACCGTTCCGCTCTCGCGCTTCTACGCCTCTCACCGGGCAGAGCTGCCGCCCGTCTTCCGTTCGATCCAGATCGCCCCGGTGTGGCGCGCCGAACGGCCGCAGCGCGGTCGGTACCGGCAATTCGTCCAGGCGGACATCGACATCATCGGTGAACCGGGCCTCCTCGCCGAGGTGGAGCTCGTCACCGCGTCGTCGCAGGCGCTCGCCGAGCTCGGTCTCGAGGGCTGCGTCATTCGCGTGAACGATCGCCGAATCCTGTTCGGTCTGCTCGGCCACTGCGGACTCTCGGCAGCAGACCACGATCGCGCGCTCATCACGATCGACAAGCTCGACAAGATCGGTGCGGCCGGTGTCGTCGCCGAGCTCTCCGAGATCGATGCCGTCGCAGCCGAGCGCGTCGGCGAGGTGCTGCTCGGCGTGGAGCCGCTGCTCGCAGGCGACGGCATCGTCCTGCGGCGTGAGGACGTCGCCGCGGTGCTGCCCACGGCAGAGCCCGATACGGATCTCGCGCAGGGGATCGACAATCTCGCCGCGCTCGGCGCAGCGCTTGCCGACGCGCTGCCTGACGGGGTCGCGGTGCGATTCGACCCGACCCTCGTGCGCGGCATGGGGTACTACACCGGCACCATCTTCGAGGTCGCTCACCCGGGCTCCGGAAGTTCGGTTGGGGGCGGGGGCAGGTACGACGGCATGATCGGACGGTTCCTCGGACAGGACGTTCCAGCCGTCGGCTTCTCGATCGGCTTCGAGCGGATCGTGGACCTCATCCAGTTGCCGGAGGGTGACGGTGCCGACGCCGTCGTCCTCGTCCACGATGCCGACGTGCCGCTCGAGACACTCGGAGCACTCAAGCGCGAACTGGTGGCAGGCGGGCACCGGGTGCGGCTCGAGAAGCGGCAGAAGAACATGAAGGCTCTGCTCTCCCGTGTCGCGGCCGAGGGCTGGTCGCGCTTCGCCGGCGTTCGTGCCGATTCGGCGACGGATCCCGCTGCACTGGAGTTCCGCGCGCTGAGCGACTGAGTCCGGCCGCGCAGCGACCCCTTGACGGGTACTGGGACCGGTGCGACGCTATCCCCAGAGCCGCTACCTGCGCGGCCGCGAGCAAGGGAGCCGCGCATGAGTACTCAGATCTTCGTCAACCTCGCCACCGACGACCTGGAACGATCGAAGGCGTTCTACACGGCCCTCGGTGGCACCATCAACCCCGACTTCACCGATGACAACGCCGCATGCATCGTCTGGTCCGAGCAGAATTACTTCATGGTCCTGCGGCGCGATTACTTCGCGACGTTCACCGAGAAGACCGTTGCCGACGCGCGGACCACGGCACAGGCGATTGTCGCGCTCTCGCGGGACTCGCGCGACGACGTGAACGCGACCGTCGAAGCGGGATTGGCAGCAGGCGGCAGCGAACCGCGGGATGCGCAGGACTACGGCTTCATGTTCTCGCGCACGCTCGAGGATCCCGACGGCAACATCCTCGAGTTCCTGTACATGGACCCGGCCGCCGCGGAGAGCGGCCCCGAGGCATGGGAAGCTCAGCAGGGGTGACGGTAGACTGTGCTCCGGTGGGTTTCGCCCGCCCGAACCGGAAGCATCGGCCCGACCCTAGGAGTGCATGGTGGCATTTATCGACGCAGTGATCGCCCGCGAGATCCTCGATTCCCGTGGCAACCCGACCGTCGAGGTCGAGGTCGGCCTGAGCGACGACTCGGTCGGGCGAGCAGGGGTGCCATCCGGCGCCTCTACCGGAGCGTTCGAGGCGTATGAGCTCCGCGACGGCGACAAGGGTCGCTACCTCGGCAAGGGTGTCGAGAAGGCCGTGGAGGCCGTCTTCACCGAGCTCGCCCCCGCTGTGGAGGAGCTGCCGGCCGATGATCAGCGCATCGTCGACGCCATGCTCATCGAGGCTGACGGCACCCCGAACAAGCAGCGCACCGGAGCGAACGCTATCCTCGGCGTCAGCCTCGCGGTGGCGAAGGCGGCGGCGGACTCCGCTGGCCTGCCGCTGTACCGCTACCTCGGCGGGCCGACGGCGTGCACGCTGCCCGTGCCGCTCATGAACATCATCAACGGCGGAGCGCACGCCGACACCGGCGTCGACATCCAGGAGTTCATGGCGGTGCCGCTCGGTGCCGACTCGTTCGCCGAGGGGCTTCGCTGGGGCGTGGAGGTCTACCACTCGCTCAAGGCGCTCATGAAGGAGCAGGGGCTCGCGACGGCACTCGGCGACGAGGGTGGCTTCGCCCCCGACCTGCCGAACAACGCGGCTGCCCTCGACCTCATCGTCGAGGCCATCACGCGCGCCGGTTACGAGCCCGGCCGTGATATCGCCCTCGCGCTCGACGTCGCGTCGACCGAGTTCTTCGAGAACGGCGTCTACCGCTTCGAGGGTCAGGATCGCACGGCCGCCGAGATGACCGAGTACTACCGCGACCTCGCCGCGAAGTACCCCCTCGTCTCGATCGAGGATCCCCTCGCCGAGGACGACTGGGAGGGCTGGCAGCAGCTCACGGTGGAGCTCGGCGACCGCCTGCAGCTCGTCGGCGATGACCTGTTCGTCACCAACCCCGAGCGCCTTGCCGATGGCATCGCACGCGGAGCGGCGAACTCGCTGCTCGTGAAGGTGAACCAGATTGGCACGCTCACCGAGACCCTCGATGCGGTGCAGATGGCGCAGCGCGCCGGCTACACCGCGATCCTGTCGCACCGTTCCGGTGAGACCGAAGACGTGACGATCGCCGACCTCGCGGTCGCGACCGACTGCGGTCAGATCAAGACCGGTGCTCCGGCGCGCAGCGAGCGCGTAGCGAAGTACAATCAGCTGCTCCGCATCGCAGAGGATCTCGGACCCGCGGCACGGTACGCCGGCCGCAGCGCGTTCCCGAAGTTCTCGGCGAACGAGTCGCAGGCTTCCTGAGCCCCATGGCGAAACGCTGGACCGAAGACGTCGGGGCGTGGGCCTCGAGTCTTCGGTTCAGCGGCTTCACGATATTGATCGTCGGGCTTGTTGTCGCCGGCGCGCTCATCCTGAGCCCGACCCTGACGACGTTCGTGCAGCAGCAGCGGGAGATCAAGGAGCTGCGCGAGAGCGTGCAGCTGCACCGGGACGCCGTCAACGAGATCGATGCCGAGCGGGAGAAGTGGAAGGATCCCACCTACATCCGCTCTCAGGCTCGTGACCGGCTCTTCTACGTGCTGCCGGGCGAGACGCAGCTGAGCGTCATCGATGACGCCGAGATTCCCGAGGACGTCACGGAGACCACCGAGGCCGAGCTCACGCACATCGATCGCGATTGGGTGAGCAGTCTCGCGGGGTCGCTCATCGCCGCAGGCACCACCGATGCCGAGCCAGAAGAACTCACGCGCGCCGGGCTCGGAGACGATCCGCCGGCCGAACCCGCAGAACCTTCCGAGGAGGAAGCCGAATGACCCGATCCCCGTATTCCGAGCCGACGGCGGAAGACATCGCGACCGTGAGCGAGCAGCTCGGCCGTGAGGCCCGTGGCGTGGTGGGGATCGCGGCCCGCGATCGCGACGGCGTGCCAGCCGTGGTCGCGACGGCGCCCCGCCTGCCGGACGGATCGCCGTTCCCCACCTTCTACTACCTGTGCCACCCCGAAGCGGTCGCGGCGGCATCGCGGCTCGAAGCCGCCGGTGTGATGGCCGAGTTCAACGCCATGCTGGCGGAGGACGAGGATCTCCGGGCGCAGTATCAGCGTGCCCACGAGGCCTATATCCGGGATCGTGACGCGCTCGACGACGTTCCGGAGATCGCCGGCGTGAGTGCCGGAGGCATGCCCACGCGGGTGAAGTGCCTGCATGCGCTCATGGGCCACGCGCTGGCCGCCGGTCCAGGGGTGAACCCGATCGGTGATCTCGCCCTTGAGCGTGGGGACTGGCGCGGCTACGTCGGTGGAGCGCGCGACGCCTAGCGTCTGACCTCGCCTACGCTCCCGATCTGGCGAATTTTCTGCGGAAAAGCGTGTGATTCCGGCATATCCGTCACTCAGTGTCGGCGTGCCGATGTAGGCTGGGCTGGTCGGGTAAAAGTTGCCCGTTATTGGCGCGCCCGAGATTCCACTTCGAGCGCGTTCCCGCTGTGTGTTCCAAGGAGACTGCTTCGTGGCGAAGAAGATTCTGATCGTTGGTGGCGGCTATGCGGGCTTCTACACTGCATGGAAGCTCGAGAAGCTGCTCCGTTCCGGTGAGGCCGAGGTCACGATTGTCGACCCGCTTCCCTACATGGCGTACCTGCCGTTCCTGCCTGAGGTGGCTTCTGGTTCGATCGAGCCGCGCCACGCGGTGGTCGCGCGCCGTCGTCACCTCAAGAGCACCGTGAACATCGCGGGCAAGGTCACCGCCATCTCGAACGCGACGCGTACGGTGACCATCGCGCCGAATGAGGGCGAGCCATTCGACTTCGCCTACGACCAGCTGGTGATCACGACCGGTTCGGTGTCGCGTACCTTCCCGATTCCCGGCGTTGCCGACAACGCGATCGGCATGAAGACGATCGAGGAGGCGGTTGCCGTTCGCGACCGCATGGTGGCGAACTTCGAGGAGGCGGCTTCGCTGCCGAAGGGCTCGCCCGAGCGCGAGCGCCTGCTCACCGTCACCGTTGTCGGCGGCGGTTTCGCCGGTATCGAGTCGATCGCCGAGCTGCGCTCGTTCGCGACGTCGCTGCTGCGTCACTACCCCGAGATCGACTTCGAGGAGACGCAGTTCCACCTGGTCGAGGCGATGGGGCGCATCATGCCCGAGGTGTCCGAGGCCACGGCCGACTGGGTCGTGAAAGATCAGACCCGTCGCGGCGTGAACATTCACCTGAACACGCAGCTCTCCTCCGCGGTCGACGGCAAGATGGAACTGTCGACCGGTGAGGTCTTCGAATCCGAGCTCATCGTCTGGACGGCGGGCGTCATGCCCCGCCCGTTCCTCCGCGGCACCGACCTGCCGATCGGCCCCCGTGGTCACGTCATCGGCAGCCCGACGCTGCAGGTGAACACCGAGGACGGCGAGGTCGTCGAGGGCGTGTGGACGGCGGGAGACACGTCGCAGACGCCCGACATCTCGTCCACTCCTGGCCCCGGCGGCTTCTGCGTGCCGAACGCTCAGCACGCCGTGCGCCAGGGCAAGCTGCTCGCGAAGAACATCGTCGCGACGCTTCGCGGCGAGGGAGTGCATGAGTACAACCACAAGAACGCGGGTGCGGTCGCAGGCCTGGGCGTGAACACTGGTGTGTTCCAATCGGGCAACTTCGCCATGAAGGGCTACTTCGCCTGGCTCGCCCACCGGTTCTACCACGGCCTCGCGATCCCGACGTGGGAGCGCAAGTGGCGCGTGTTCGGCGGTTGGGTCGGCCACTTCTTCCTGGGCCGCGACATCGTGAACATCGAGATGGTGCAGCAGCCCCGCGCGATCTTCCAGGAGTTCGCCTCACGGCCGAAGCCCGCGGAGAAGTCCGAGTAGGGCACCCTGTCGTGTCGAGATCCCCCGCAGCCCCGCTGCGGGGGATCTCGTGCGTTACGGGGAGTACGAGCGATTCGGAGGTGGCATATGAGCCACCCGCGCTGGGTCGCGGCATCCGACATCCCGCTCTTCGTCCTCGCCTCGGCGCTCGCTGCGTCGGGCCTCCGCTGGCCGCGACACGTCGCCGTCACCTGGACCGTTCTCGTCGCGATGCTGGCACGAACCCGAGCTCTCGCACTGTACGCGCCGCTGCGACGCGCGTGTCGAGATCCTCGTTAGCAAGAAACGTCACGTTCACACGCGTGCCCGGCGGCATGAAGTCCGCCTCCTCGATGAGTGCTGTGTGTCCTTCCCGGTCATCTCGAGCGAGAAGTTGCTGAGGAGTTCCTCGGGGCCAGAGACCGCAATCGGTTCAGTTGGCATTACGGGGCTCTCCCCTCTGCGAAGCGGCACTGCGGCGTGAGATCCACGCTACGAGTCGGGGACGCTCGAACGGAAGCCAAAACGCTGGGCAATGTGCCACGTCTGCGGTGTTAGGTACATAAATTAAGACTTTTGTCCAATTTACAAGGGGCTGTTCCGCGCTTACGGTTCTTTTTAGGGGGGGAAGCGGAAGGAGAATACCTTCTTGTGGGAGTCGACCGGCACAGGTCAAGAGCAATGGAGACACGATGAAACTGAAGACTATGGCCGTGAGCATTCTTGCCATCAGCCTCGCTTTTCTGTCAGCAACACAAGCGTCTGCACAGGACGATTCCCTCGTCAAGATAGGTGAGTCGCCAGGGTTGGACGCTGTGGAACATGCTGATGATGTGACGCTTGACATGCTGCAAGAGCTGTCCCAATCGCAGACTCGTGATGAGATCGATGAGATCTGGGAGGGAGACGCTCCAGCGGTGGGACTTGCGGAGGACGATGGAACGATCAGCGCCGCAGTTCCTATCGAAGAAGAACCGGCAGTCTCCCCACTCATTTCTTGGATCGCACCCGGATGCACCACGACGAGTATTTGTCTGATAAGTACGAAGAATGTCCATTTCGGGTACGACGGTACCGGGACGTTGAAGGTCGATTTGAGAAGCATTCGCACCGCAGCAGCCGGGTCAAAGCAGACGAAGTTCACCCGTGATACCGGAACTGTCTATACCGTCAACGCTGGCAAGCAAGCTCGATTCGCGACGCCCGCGCGCATCGTGAAGCTCTATCGCTGGTATTGACCGTGAACTAGATGTAGCGTCCAGGGGCGTTACTCGATCTGGACCACGTGACATCGACGAGAACCTCCGGGCAGAGTGGAGCTGCTATTACTACGCACTCTCACTCCCGGAGGTCCTCATTTCCTGTCGCGCATCAGACTATGTGGGCTCTTCGAAATTGAGGGTGTAGTAGGGAGCTCCGGAGCGGCGCCGGGGCCGTATCGATTCGTGCGCAATGCCATGGCGGTCGCGGGCATCGTGCAGGCGATCGGCGTGGGCCTGCTCGCGAGCTCGTGGCTCACCCTGCTCTACGCCGTATGCGGTATCGCCTACTGGCACGCACTCGTGCGCCCGTTCGAGGAAGCAGATCTCGAGGCTCGCTTCGGTGAGCGCTTCCGCGCCTATCGGAACCGAGTCGGCACGTGGGTTCCCCATCCGCGGTGGTCATCGTCGACAGTGGGGAGCGGGGCTGATCAGTCCTCCTGACGCTCGTCGTGCGGAGCGTGCTTCGAGAGGAAGCGGTACATCTCACCGTCGTCGACACCGGGGAACGAGCCGGTCGGCAGCGGCGCGAGCACGTGGGCGTGCATGCGGGCGCTCGGCCACGCCTTCCCCTCCCACCTGGAGAGCAGTTGCTCTCCAGGCGTGCGGCAGCAACGCGGATCAGGGCACGTGGACGTGGTGCGCACCGGAGTGTCACGGCCCCGGAACCAGCGGGCGTCATCGAACCGCACACCGAATGCGACGGAGAAGGCTCCGTCCTCCGACTCGCCGGTCTGGACGCTCGACCAGTAGGTGCCAGACGGGGTGTCGGTGTACTGGTAGTACTCGGTGGTGCGGTTCTGCCTATTGAAGGCAGTGCGACCCGCCCACTTATGGCAGAGCGGCTGCCCCTCGATGGACCCGGAATGGTCTGCGGGGAACGGCATGCCGTCGTTCTGGTAGCCGCGATGCAGTGCCCCTGTGGAATCAGTGCGGTAGAAGTGGGCGTGGAGGTCGAGATGCTCCGTGGCTAGGTTCGTGAAGCGGTGCGCCGCGGTCTCGTGCGTGACGCCGAAGGCGTCGCGCAGATCCTCGATCGCGATATTGCGGTTCCGCTTCGCCTGCTGCAGGAACTCGACGGCGCGCGCTTCGGGGATCAGGCACGCTGCCGCGAAGTAGTTGATCTGCAACCGCTGCTCGAGGAACTCGGCGTAGCTCGCCGGACGCTCGTGGGAGAGCACGCGGTGCGCCATCGCCTGCAGCGCCAGGGAACGGAGCCCGTGGCCGCCCGGAATCGAGGCCGGCGGCAGGTAGATGCGCCCGTTCTCGAGATCGGTGATGCTGCGCGTGTTCGAGGGGAGGTCGTCGGCGAAGATGAGCGTGAAGCCCATCATCTCTGCCATCAGTGCGACTTCGCGGTGGGTCACGGCGCCGGTCGTGTGCCCCACGCGACGCATGAGGTCGGAGGCGATCCGCTCGATCTCGCCGATGTAGTTGTTCCGCTCGAGCATCTGCATGCGGATCGCCGTGTTCGCGCGTCGTGCCTCCTCCGGGGTGGCGGCGGCCGCGCGAGAGCGCCGAGCGAGTTCTCGGTGGAGCCCGACGAGCGCTTCGAGCGCTTCATCGCTCAACGATTTCGGCGAGCGGATGTGGGGAAGGGCCAGACCCGTGTATGCGGGAGACGACTGGGCGCGCTCGAGGTCGAGTTCGAGCTCGCTGCGCCGGTCGGGAGCCTCCTCTGCCAGCAGGTCGGAGACCTCGACCCCGAATTCAGTGGCAAAACTCTGCAAATGTGACACGCGGGGCTCGCGCTTCCCGTTCTCGAAGAGGGAGATCTGGCTCGTGCCGACGCCGGTGCGAGAGCTCAACTCCTCAAGCGTGAGGCCGGATCGCGAGCGAAAATGCCGGAGACGTTTGCCGAGAACGAGTCGGCGCAGGTCGGCCGCGGAGAGCGTGGACATCAACTCGGGTGCCATGATCTTGACTATACGTGAAAAAGTCCGAAAATTGACATCCACTTTCGTGATCCCACGCTCTGGCGGCTCCGCACAATAGAAGAGAGGCAACTTTCCACCTGAAGGAGACCACCCTATGAGTTCAGCCGCACTGATTGAGTCCCCCTCGATCGCGGACCTCGTCGCCGAGGATGCGAAGACCGACAACCCCGAGGTGCTGCAGTGGGTGACGGAGATCGCCGAACTCACCGAGCCCGACTCGGTGGTGTGGTGCGACGGTTCGCAGGAGGAGTGGACGCGCCTCACCGGCGAGATGGTCGCAGCCGGATCCCTGATCCCGCTCGACATGAATCTCCGCCCCGGAAGCTTCCTGGCCCGCTCGCACCCGAGTGATGTCGCCCGCGTCGAGGACCGCACCTTCATCTGCTCCGAGCGGGAGGAGGACGCCGGTCCGACGAACAACTGGAAGGCTCCCGCCGAGATGAAGGCGGAACTCGAGCCGCTGTTCCGGGGCTCCATGCGCGGCCGCACCATGTACGTCGTGCCCTTCTCGATGGGACCGGTCGGCGGCGCGATCTCGCAGCTCGGCATTGAGATCACCGATTCCCCCTACGCCGTGCTCAACATGCGCATCATGACCCGCATGGGTCAGCCCGCTCTCGACGGCATCGTTCCCGGCAGCGAGTGGGTGCGCACGGTGCACTCGGTCGGCGCCCCGCTCGCCGCAGGCGAAGCGGACTCGGCGTGGCCGTGCAACGATGTGAAGTACATCACTCACTTCCCCGAGACGCTCGAGGTCTGGTCGTACGGTTCGGGCTACGGTGGCAACGCGCTGCTGTCGAAGAAGTGCTTCGCACTTCGCATCGCGAGCGTCATGGGCCGCAACGAGGGCTGGCTCGCCGAGCATATGCTGCTCCTCAAGCTGAGCAACACGGATACCGGCCAGGCGTACCACCTCGCCGCCGCCTTCCCCTCGGCCTGCGGCAAGACCAACCTCGCCATGCTCCAGCCGACGATCCCCGGCTGGAAGGTCGAGACCATCGGCGACGACATCGCCTGGTTGCGCCCTGGCCCCGACGGCCGTCTCTACGCCATCAACCCCGAGGCCGGTTTCTTCGGCGTCGCCCCCGGTACCGGTGAGTCGACGAACCCGACGGCCATGGACACGCTCTGGGGCAATACGATCTTCACCAACGTGGCGCTCACCGACGACGGTGACGTGTGGTGGGAGGGCAAGACCGACGAGGTCCCCGATCACCTCATCGACTGGCGGGGCAACGATTGGACGCCCGCAGCGGGGACGCCTGCCGCGCACCCGAACTCGCGCTTCACGGTGCCGATCCAGCAGACCCCGATGCTCGCGCAGGACTGGTACGAGCAGGACGGCGTGCCGCTCGATGCGATCCTCTTCGGCGGCCGCCGCGCGACCAACGTGCCGCTCGTCGCCCAGTCGCTCTCCTGGGAGCACGGTGTGTTCATCGGAGCCACCGTCTCCTCGGAGAAGACGGCCGCCCAGGAGGGCACCGTCGGCGAGCTCCGCCGCGATCCCTTCGCGATGCTTCCGTTCTGCGGCTACAACATGGCCGACTACTGGGGCCACTGGCTCGAGATGGGGGAGCGCCTCGGCGAGAACGCACCCGAGATCTTCCAGGTGAACTGGTTCCGCAAGGGCGACGATGGCCGCTTCCTGTGGCCGGGATTTGGTGAGAACTCCCGCGTCATCGACTGGATCGTGCGTCGGGTCTCCGGCGAGCACGAGGGTCGTGAGACCGCGGTCGGCACCGTGCCTGCTGAGGGTGAGCTCAACCTCGACGGCATCGCGATTCCGGCCGAGGACATGGCCGAGCTCTTCGCGATCGACGCCGACTCCTGGCTCGCGGAGGCGGATCTGACGGAGGAGTTCTTCGCTCAGTTCGGTGACCGCGTTCCCGCTCAGCTCCGCGCACAGCTCACCTCGCTGCGCGAGCGACTCGGCGCCTGACCCGCGCCCCGCACAGACCTGCGGGCGGCCGATACCGCCCGCACCCAGACGTGGACCCCGTGTTCTGCCCAGCACGGGGTCCACTATTTTGTCCACTCGCTGCAACCATCGGGCGGCGCATGGCGACACGTTCGCGCCGTTAGGATTGCAGGGACGCCCCTATAGCCCAACCGGCAGAGGCAGCTGACTTAAAATCAGCGCAGTCTGGGTTCGAATCCCAGTGGGGGCACCGCTTCGGGCGGCAGGCAGGGCCTGATGCGTGCGATGCGCCCGGCCGCATCTGCGGCTACTCAGGGAGCGGAGCTGGGTGGGGCACCGCTGAAGCGCCTGTCCTTCTACCGGAGGGCGTTACCCGCAGATCCCAGTTGTTCTGCCGCTTCGACCACTCGTGCGGCCATGGCGTCCTCGGCTGGTTTGCCCCAGGAGCGGGGATCGTATGCTTTCTTGTCTCCGTAACCGCCATCGACCTTGAGAACGCGGTTCCAATTCGACAGCATGTGTCTAGCGATCGAACTCGTGAACGCGTACTGGGTGTCAGTGTCGATGTTCATTTTCACGACGCCGTGTCTCACCGCGGCTGAAATCTCCTCCGGGCTTGAGCCAGATCCGCCGTGGAACACCAGGTCGAACGGACGGTCGCGACCGACTTCTGCGCCGATCTTCTTCTGTATGTCTCCGAGGATCCCCGGACGGAGGTGGACTGAGGCTGGGTTGTAGACTCCGTGAACATTGCCGAAAGTGAGGGCTGTGAGGTATCTGCCTCGTTCGCCGATGCCGAGTGCTCGGACCGTGGCTCGAGCATCATCGACGGTTGAGTACAACTCGTCGTTAATCTCGTGAGCGATCCCGTCCTCCTCTCCGCCGACGACACCGACCTCAATCTCGAGAATCGTGTGGGCTCGCTCACTCAGTTCGAGTAGCTCTTCGGCGATTCTGAGGTTCTCAGCGAGCGGTATCGCGGAGCCGTCCCACATGTGAGACTGGAAAAGTGGGTCCAGTCCCTGCCGCCGACGTTCGAGCGAGTCTTGCAGGAGAGGGCGGATCCAGTCGTCGACGTGTGCAGCGGGGCAGTGGTCAGTGTGCAGGGCGATTGTCACACCGTAGTCCTGTGCAACCTCGTGAGCATAGAGTGCTAGAGCTTTCGATCCCTTGGCGCGATCCTGCACACGCGAGCCAGAGAGATAGAGGGCGGTCCCCAGCGAAACCTGTATGATTCCATCGCTTTCGGCCTCGGCGAACCCCTGGAGCGCCGCGTTCAGCGTCTGCGAACTGGTGACGTTGATGGCGGGAAGAGCGAAGCCGCGGTCCTTCGCCTGATCAATCATCTCGCGGTACCTTGCAGGAGTTGCGATTGGCATGGGAGTCCTCTCAGTGTGGGGTCGAGTAGAGCCCGGATTGGGTTAGCCCTCGGGGGAGCAGCCGCATGACGTCCTGCGATGGAACTCGGTGTCGATGACTTGGTGCTCGAAGGAACGATCGGATCCCGAGATTCGATCGAGGAGTGTGTCGACAGCATTTGCGCCCATCTTTGCCACGTTCTGCGCGATAGCGGTCAATCCGGGATGAAAGAGATCGCTCCATTCAAAGTCGTCGTAGCAGGCGAGCGCTATGTCTCCGGGAATAGTCAAGCGCGCGCTTTGTATCGCACGGAGAGTGCCGATGGTCATGGCATTGTTCAGAGTGACAATGGCCGTCGGGCGAGAGTCGAATTGTAGGAGCTTCTCGACTGCCACCTCTGCTGTGTCGACCCGAGAGTCTCCGCTCACTACGAGCGTCTCGTCCACTGGGATGCCGTGCCGGGCGAGAGCGGCGCGGTAGCCGCTCTCGCGCTCCGTGGAGGAGTTGAGACCGACGCTGCCGGTGATCGCCGCTATTCGTCGGTGCCCGTGCTCGATGAGGTGTTCGGTGAGCATTTCGGCTGAACGGATATTCTCGGGAGTGACCTGGTCGCAGTTCATGTCGAGACTGCGGTCGATGAGTACGAGCGGGACCTCCGATGAGGCGAAGAGGTCGCCGGCCGCCTCCTGGAAGCTCGCGGAGGGAGCAGCGATCAGTCCATCGACTCGACGCTCGAGGAGCGACTCGATGACGCGACGCTCCATCCCTGTTTCATCATGGCTGTCCCCCAAAACGAGAACATAACCCGCCCCAGAGACCCGGCGTTCGATCGCCTGCAACAGAGGACCGAAGTATGGATTGGTGAGGCCTGAGATCGAGAGACCGAGCGTGTTCGAACTGCCGCCT
This sequence comes from Leucobacter sp. Psy1, assembly GCF_020096995.1. NCBI lineage: Bacteria > Bacillati > Actinomycetota > Actinomycetes > Micrococcales > Microbacteriaceae > Leucobacter > Leucobacter sp. Psy1. Next base: position 2,478,379 of record NZ_CP083692.1, on the reverse strand, counting down.
GCGAGAGTTCGGGCCGCTGTATTGCGGCGGTACCCCAGGTCGGCGACCGCTTGTTCGACTCGTCGTCTGGTTGCCGGGTCGACATGTCTCGTGCGATTGAGCACGTGTGAAACGGTGCTCGGGGAGACGGCGGAGACACGTGCCACGTCAGCCATGGTCGCCATGTTGCCCCCTCGCATCCTGACACCGAAGCCGAAGTACTCCGGCACACATCACGATAGCAGCGGAACGCTACTGACGAAAGCGCTTGCGCAAGCGCTTTCGTCTCGGCTATGGTGATCGCGAACACACGGATCTGTGGTGTTCGGAGACCGAAGGAGTTCTCAATATGAAGAAGCATCTCTCGCAGCGCTGGCTGGTTCGCGGGGCCGCGGTGTTCGCGGTCGCAAGCTTGCTCGGCACTACAGCATGTAGCGGTGGAGGCGACGGGGCCGGAGATAGTGAAGCCGGCGAAGACGTCAAAATCGGACTGATCACCAAGACCGACTCGAACCCGTTCTTCGTCAAGATGCGCGAATCTGCGCAGGAGACCGCGGAAGCACAGGGCGCGGAACTCATCGCTCTCGCCGGTGAGTTCGACGGCGACAACGAAGGCCAGGTCGCTGCGATCGAGAACCTGGTGAGCCAAGGCGTCCAGGGGATCATGATCACCCCGAATTCTTCCTCCGGTATCCTCGCCGCAATCAAGCAGGCGCGTGATCAAGGTGTACTCGTCGTCGCGCTCGACACAGCCACCGATCCGGAAGATGCTGTTGACGCCACGTTCGCGACCGATAACCACGCAGCGGGTGTCGCTCAGGGTTCGTGGGTGAAGGAAAGCCTCGGCGATGAGGATCCCCAGCTTGTCATGCTCGATGGCACGCCTGGCGGTACGGTGGACACCTTCCGACATGACGGCTTCCTTGAGGGGATGGGTCTTGAAGAAGATTCTCCCGAGGTACGGGGCATGGAGAACACCAACGGCGATCAGACCAAGGCCCAGACTGCCATGGAAAACTTGCTCCAGCGTGTCCCTGATGTCAATGCCGTCTACACGATCAACGAACCCGCGGCAGCAGGCGGTTACGCAGCTATCAAAGCGGCGGGCAAGGAAGACCAACTTCACATGGGGTCGATCGACGGCTCGTGCACTGGAGTCGAGAACGTGAAAAACGGTGTCATCGGTGCGACGGTGATGCAGTTTCCCACGAAGATGGCCGAGCAGGGTGTTGAGGCTATCGTCGCGTACGCCGCTGATGGCACCAAGCCCGAGGCCGGATTCAACGACACCGGGTCAGTGCTGATCACCGATGAACCTGTCGACGGCCTCGAGTCAGAAGACACCACCTGGGGCGCAGAGAATTGCTGGGGGTGACGACTTGGCGCGAGGTTAGCCAGGCGACAGCGGGAGGCGCACCGTGAATACATCCACTCCGACCATGGCGATGCCGGCGCAGGCAGAGCAACGCGGACGCTGGAGTGCCGCCCGGATCGTGCGCGCGCCGCTGTTCGGCTCGCTCATCGCGCTCGTAGTGGCGATCATCATATTCAGTGTGCTCTCTCCGAGCTTCTTGACTCTCGCCAACTTCTCACTCATCCTGCAACAGTCAGTGGTCATCGGCACGCTCGCGGTGGCTCAGACGCTGATCATCCTCACAGCGGGAATTGATCTCTCGATCGGTTCCATCGCGGTGTTCGGCACCATCGTCCTCGCTCAGGCATCCGGGGCCATGGGGCCGGTTGTCGGTCTGTTGCTCACCCTCGTCGTATGCGTCGCCTTCGGTGCGATCAACGGGGGCCTGGTGACCGTGCTCCGGTTGCCTCCGTTCATCGTGACGCTCGGTGCGTTTACCGCGATCGTCGCGGCTACCCGGTTACTTGCGGGCTCTCAGACCTTTCCGGTCTCCGACCCGGTGGTCGTATTCCTCGGCACTTCATTCCGTATCGGAGGATTCACGACCACCTACGGCGTCATAGCCATGCTGCTTGTCTATATCGTGGTGGGGTATGCGCTCACGCAGACGGCGTGGGGTAAACACGTCTACGCGGTCGGTGGGAACCCTGTCGCGGCACGGCTCTCAGGGGTGAGAAGCCAACGCACCATCTTCACCGTCTACCTGCTCGCAGGTGTGATAGCGATGATCGCTGCATGGGCCGCTCTGGGTCGGATCCCGAACGCCGACCCCAACGCATTTCAGAACGCCAACCTCGAAACAATCACGGCAGTGGTGATTGGCGGTACGAGCCTCTTCGGTGGCCGTGGTGGAGTGCTCGGAACGCTCATTGGCACGCTGATCGTCGGTGTCCTGCGCAACGGACTCACATTGGCAGGCGTCGATAATCTCTATCAGAACATCGCCACTGGCATCCTCGTGGTCGTCGCCGTCGCGGTCGATCAGTTCATGCGGCAGAAGTCCACCCGGTAGCGGTGTGGAGATTGAGGAGAAGACATCATGAGTGAAACTCTTCACTCGACAGGACCAGCTTCCCACGCAGGATCGATTCATGAGATCGCGTTGCAGGCCAGGGGACTCGTCAAACGCTACGGCAGCGTCACAGCCATCAACGGCGCGGATTTCGACCTCAGGCAGGGCGAGGTCCTCGCAGTGATCGGAGACAATGGCGCTGGCAAGTCCAGTCTGATCAAAGCGCTCGCCGGTGCCATCGTTCCCGACGAAGGCGAGATTCGACGCAATGGCGAAGTGATGCAGTTCAAGAACACCGGAGACGCCCGATCATATGGCATCGAGACTGTCTATCAGGATCTTGCAGTGATCCCGGCACTCGATATCGCATCCAATTTGTTTCTCGGACGCGAGATCCGTCGAAAAGGGATCATGGGAAGCCTCTTCCGGAGACTCGATATGCCTGCGATGCGCGAGGAGGCCGCTCAGCACTTGAAGGAGCTGAAGATCGGCATCACATCGGTGACGCAGCCTGTGGAAACGCTCTCCGGGGGCCAGCGTCAGGGCGTAGCGGTGTCTCGCGCAGCTGCCTTCGGTAAGGGCGTCATCATCATGGACGAACCAACGGCGGCACTGGGTGTGCGCGAGTCCGGTCAGGTAATGGAGTTAATTCGCACGATCCGTGATCGCGGCGTCCCGGTCGTGCTCATTAGCCATGACATGCCCCGAGTGTTCGAGGTCGCCGATCGCATTCATGTCCATCGGTTGGGTAAGCGCGCTGCGGTCGTTGACCCCTCGGAACGAGGAATGTCGGAGGTCGTCGCTCTTATGACCGGGGCCGAGCGCCCGACCGAACTTGAGGCCGCCGGCGGTGAGTAAGGGAGCGACGCCCGTGTCGGTCTCTGGGCTGTTCGTAGGTCTCGCGACCCTCGACGTTATTCATCGCATCGACGAAACCCCCGGCCCGAACGAGAAGGTCACCGCGACCCAACAGTTCGTGGCCGCGGGCGGGCCTGCGGCAAATGCTGCGGTCACGTTCGCGGCGCTCGGAGGTCGCGCCACGCTGCTCACTGCGCTCGGATCCGGTCCCGTCGCAGAGATGATTCGAGCGGAGCTGCGTAGCGTCGGAGTGCGCGTCGAAGATGTTGCTCCGAATATGGCGGACCTCGCTCCGGTGTCCTCTGTTTCAGTGCTTGAATCAACCGGCGAACGTTCTGTGGTCGGGGGCGACGCGGCACGGTGGTCAGTTCCCACACCTTCGGAGGAACTGGTGTCTTCTGAAGTTCGTAACGCCGACGTTGTGCTCTTGGACGGGCACCACCCGGAAGCCGCTCGGGCAGTCGCGGGTGAGGCTCGGCGTCGGGCGTCACCGACTGTGCTCGATGCGGGACGATGGAAGCCCGTAATGTCGGACCTCATCCCGCAGGTCAGCGATGTGGTGGCATCGGCTGACTTTCGCATGCCAGGCACGACCACGGCGGAGGAAACTGGGCGCGAGCTTGTGGCTGCCGGAGTTCCAGTCACGGCGGTCACCTCCGGAAGTGAACCCATAACCTGGTGGAGCGGCGGATCGAGCGGAATCGTCGCCGTTCCCGATGTCGAGGCGGTCGATACACTGGGCGCGGGCGATGTCTTTCATGGGGCGTATGCGTTCGCGCTAGCGCGAAGCGCCAGTATCAAGCAGCGGCTTGTATTCGCGAGTGAGATCGCTTCGATTCGATGCGCGATGGTCGGTCCGCGGAGTTGGCTCAATGCGATCTCCCGCGTCTCATTGACTCAGTGACCATCAGACGGCTGTCGATATTCAAGTTGTGAAGGAACCGGTAAAGATGCTCCCTGCGGGCGAAATGTCAATCGACGATCTGACGGAGCGAGCTCGGCGTCTCGCTTCCACCGGTCGGCGTTATCTGTTGGGAATTGCAGGCGCGCCGGGGTCGGGAAAATCGACGCTGGCGGAACAGCTGGTGGCTGTGTTGGGCCCCGAGCTCGCAGTGCTGGTCCCGATGGACGGGTTCCACCTCGCGAGCGAGGTGCTTGCGAAACTCGGACGTCAGGAACGCAAGGGGGCGCACGATACCTTCGACGCCGCGGGCTATGCGTCACTTCTCTGGCGCATTCGTGGTCAGCGCAACGCAGGAGAGTCGGCGTCCGGTCCCGATCCTCTGATCTATGCGCCTCGGTTCGACCGCGGCCTCGAAGAGTCCGTGGGTTCGGCCATCGCGGTCGCGGAGCGCGTCCCCCTCGTGGTGACTGAGGGGAACTATCTGCTGCTCGAGGAGAATCCGTGGTCCCGCGCTCGAGCCGCTCTCGACGAAGTCTGGTTCCTTGCGCCACCCGAGGAACGGAGAATCCGTCAGCTCGTGGCTCGTCACGAGCGCTTCGGACGCTCCTCCGAGGAGGCCTGGGAGCGTTCACTCGGAAGTGACCAGCGCAACGCGGAACTCATCACCGCATCCGCTGGAGCGGCCGATCTCATCGTACGCTTGTCAGAGTGAATTCTGGCGGCGCGGGATAGTCTCCGTCACGCGTCTCACAGCACCTTGTTCAGGAATGCCTGGGTGCGCTCGTGCTGCGGGCTGTCGAAGATCGCTGCCGGCTCACCCGACTCCACCACGACCCCGCCGTCCATGAAGATGACGCGGTCGCCAACCTCGCGGGCGAAGCCCATCTCGTGGGTGACGACGACCATCGTCATGCCCTCCTCCGCGAGCGACTTCATGACGGCGAGCACGTCGCCGACGAGTTCGGGGTCGAGGGCGCTGGTGGGCTCGTCGAAGAGCAGGATCTTCGGCTCCATCGCGAGGGCGCGCGCGATCGCGACGCGCTGCTGCTGGCCGCCGGAGAGCTGCGCGGGGTAGGCGTTCTCCTTCTCTGCGAGGCCGACTTTCTCGAGCAGTGCACGACCGCGTTCCCTGGCTGCGCTCTTCGAGATGCGACGCACCTGCATGGGGGCGAGCATGACGTTCTCGATGACCGATTTGTGGGGGAAGAGGTTGAACTGCTGGAACACCATGCCGATCTCGGTGCGCACGTCATCGATGTTGATGCGCTTATCGGTGAGGTTGTTGCCATCGATGATCACCTCACCGCTCGTGATCTTCTCGAGCATGTTGAGGCACCTCAGGAAGGTGCTCTTGCCCGATCCTGACGGGCCGATCACGCAGACGACTTCGGATTCGGCGATGCTGCAGTCGATGCCCGCGAGCACCTCGTTGTCTCCGAAGGACTTGTGCAGGTCTTTCACTTCGATGATCATGCGACTCTCCGCTCCAGGCGCTTTTCCATGACGTTCAGGATCTTCGACAGTGTCAGGGTGATGACGAGATAGAACGCGGCAACGGTGGTGTAGATCTCCACGGCGTTGAAGTTGCTCGCAGCAATCATGCGGCCCTGGAAGATCAGTTCCGGCACCAGAATGACGGACAGCAGTGAAGTGTCCTTGATGCTGATGATGAACTGGTTGCCGAGCGGCGGGATCATGCGCCTGAACGCCTGCGGCCAGATCACCTGGAGCATGGTCTTGTGGTGACTCATGCCGAGGGAGCGCCCCGCCTCCATCTGCCCCTTGTCGATGGACTGCACGGCTCCGCGCACGACCTCGGCGATGTAGGCGCCCGAGTTCAGAGCGATCACGATGATGCCGGCGACGATCGAGGGGAGGGTGTAGTTGATGATGAGCGGGAGCGCGAAGTAGATCCAGATCGCCTGGACCAGTACGGGCGTGCCGCGGATGAGTTCGACGTAGGCGGTGCAGAGCCAGTAGACGGGCTTGAACTTGGTGATTCTGCCGAGCCCGACGAAGGCGCCGATGACGAAGCCGATGCCGATGCCGACGACGGAGACGAGCAGCGTGTAGTACAGGCCGGTGAGCAGTGCGGGCAGGAAATCGATGACTCCGGCCCAGTTGAAATTGGCGAGTGCGTGCATGGGGGTGACCTCTCGCGTCGGGGCGAGGACGCATCGCGCCCTCGCCCCGACTCATGGAGTGTGGTGGATTATTCCTCGGACGCTTCGTCTGAGGAGGATCCGATCTCGTCGAGCCACGTGGGCTGCTCGCCGAACCACTCTTCGTAGATCTCGGCGTAGGTGCCGTTCTCGATGAGCGTGTCGAGTGCGTCGTTCATCGCGGTCACGAGATCCTCGTTACCCTGCGAGACGGCGACACCGTAGAACTGCGCCTCGTAGAGGTCGCCGACGACCTTGAGGTCGGTGTCGGTCGTGTCGATGTAGTACTCGACGTTCGGGGCGTCGTAGAGGAGCGCATCCGCGGATCCACCCTCGACGGCGAGGTACATCTGGTCGAGCTGTTCGAACGGCAGCGCTTCGGCGTCCGGAACATTCTCGGCCAGGTAGTCGAGCGGCGCGGAGCCGAGACGCGACGCGACCGTGAGGCCCGCGAGGTCCTCGATGCTCTCAACGGAGTCGTTCGACTCGGGAACCGCGATGCGGGTGCCCGACTTGTAGTACGGGTTGAGGAAGTCGACGGCGTTCTTGCGTTCATCGGTGATGGTGATTCCGGCGATCGCGATGTCGAAGGACCCCGTCTGCAGACCGGGAATGATGCCGTCGAAGTTGGTGACCTCAAGGTTCACGTCGAACCCGACCTCATCGGCGATCGCGTTGATGATGTCCATGTCGAAGCCGACGTGCTCGCCGTCCTCCTCGAACTCGAACGGGACGAACGAGCTGTCGGTGGCGACGGTGTAGCTGTCCTCGAGGTTGCTGGGATCCGCTTCACCGGATTCGCTGCCTCCTCCGTCTCCGCCGGCGCAGCCGACGAGACCTGCAGCGAGGGTAACGGTGGCGAGCGCGGCCACGGTGGTGGATCGGCGAGTGCGTGAGATCACAGGAAGAGCCTCTCTTCATCGGGGGGTCGTTCTCCCCAAAGTTAGGGACGGGGCGTCACACCTGTCAAAGCGGGAGTACCGGAATCATGCGCCAGACGGGGTGGTCGGGCCTCCGGTCGACGATTCACTCCCGCGGATTCACCGCACTCGATCGCTCGCGCGTCGGGTAAGGTCACATTCCGATACCGATGGCGCGAAGAACGCCGTGAACTCCGCCGGAATCCCAGCTCGGAGAAAGGCATCGCACAGCCAATTCGCCACACGCGAGGTTAGGATCGAGGCATGACTGGTTCCATGATCGCCCTCCTCGTTGCGCTCGGCATCGTCGTCATCCTCGTCATCTACGTGTGGGCGACGTATAACTCGCTCGTCACGCTCCGTGTGCGTGTCGACGAGGCCTGGAGCGACATCACGGTGCAGTTGAAACGTCGAGCGGACCTGATCCCGAGTCTCGTTGACACCGTGAAGGGGTATGCGGCGCACGAACGGGGGGTCTTCGAATCCGTCACGTCGGCTCGCGCGGAGACGCTGTCCGCTCAGGGGCCCGCTGAAGCATCGGTCGCCGAGAACCACATGCAGGAGGCGCTGAAGAGCATCTTCGCGGTCGCGGAGGCGTACCCGCAGCTCCAGGCGAGCCAGAACTTCCTGCAGCTGCAGGGGGAGCTCGTCGACACCGAGAACAAGATCCAGGCGTCGCGCCGCTTCTACAACGGCGGCGTGCGCGAGTTCAACACGAAGATCCAGGTGTTCCCGAACACGATCTTCGTGCGCGGCATGGGGTTCAAGGAGCGCGACTTCTTCGAGGTGGAAGACATCGCCTCGATCTCCGAGCCGCCCCGAATCCAGTTCTGATCCCAGCCACAAGGAGGAGCGTTGTACCGGGCCATTCGGCGCAATAAGGTCAACAGTGTCCTGATCATCCTGTTCTTCCTGCTCATCGTGGGTGGACTCGGGTGGCTGGCATCGGTGATCTACCAGTCGCCAGGCATCGTCATCGCGGTCGTGGCGATCTCGCTCGGCTACGCGCTCTTCCAGTACTTCGCCGCCGGGCGTCAGGCGATCTCGATGAGCGGCGCGACCCGGATAGGACCTGAGGATCACCCGAGGCTGTACCGGATCGTCGAGAACCTCTCCATCACCACCGGATCCCCGATGCCCGAGGTGTACATCGTCAACGATCCCGCTCCGAACGCATTCGCGACGGGTCGGGACCCTCAGCACGCCATGGTGGCGGCCACGACGGGTCTGCTCGAGATCATGACCGACTCCGAGCTCGAGGGCGTTATGGCGCACGAGCTCGGGCACGTGCGCAACTACGACATCCGCGTCAACATGATCGTCTACGGCCTCGTGGTGGCGGTCGGCATGATCGCCGACATGATGATGCGCATGGCCTTCTTCGGGCGGAACAACAACGGCAACCCCGTCATGCTCATCTTCGGCCTGGTCGCGATGATCGTCGCACCCATTCTCGCGACGCTCGTGCAGCTCGCCGTATCGCGCCAGCGCGAGTACCTCGCCGATGCGACCGGAGCGCTCACGACCCGCCACCCCGAAGCGCTCGCGAGCGCGCTCCACAAGCTCTCCGAGTACGGCAAGCCGCTGCAGCGGCAGAACTCGAGCATGGCGCACCTCTGGATCGCCGATCCGCTGAAACCCGGCATGGTTCAGCGTCTGTTCGCGACCCACCCCCCGATCCCTGACCGTATCCGCCGACTGCTGGACAACGCAGACCGCTTCTGACCCATGTTCCGCTCCCTCAAGATCCGCAACTACCGCATCTGGTTCCTGGGGGCCCTGCTCTCCAACGTGGGCGCCTGGATGCAGGCCACGACGCAGAACTGGGTGGTGCTCACGGAGCTCACGTCGAACGACGCGGTCGCCGTGGGAACGACGATGGCGCTGCAGTTCGCCCCTCAGTTGCTCCTCGTGCCCTTCAGCGGGGCGGTCGCCGATCGGTTCGACCGGAGACGCGTGCTCATGGTGACCCAGACACTTCTGATGCTTCTCGCGCTCGGCCTCGGTCTGCTGCTTATCTCGGGCGAAGCCGAACTCTGGCATCTCTTCGGGTTCGCACTCGCCCTCGGCGTGGTGAACGCGTTCGATACTCCCGCTCGACAGGCGTTCGTCTCCGACCTCGTGGGCCCGACCCAGCTCTCGAACGCCGTCGCCCTGAACGCGGCCTCCTTCAACTCGGCGCGACTGATCGGGCCGGCCGTCGCCGGGGTGCTCATCGCGGCCGTCGGGTCGGGGTGGGTGTTCCTCATCAACGCCGTCTCGTTCGTCGCGGTGCTCGCCGCGCTGGCAGCGATCCGGATCCCGCACCGCGCCGGGGCGGTCACGACGGGGGAGTCGCAGCTCACCCGGCTCGCTGCGGGATTCCGCTATGTACGCCGTCGTCACGATCTCGTCGTGATTTTCGTCATGGTGTTTGTGCTCGGCGCGTTCGGCATGAACTTCCCCGTCATGTCCTCCACCATGGCCGTCGAGTTCGGCCGGGGCGCTGGGGAGTACGGGGTGCTCTCATCGATCCTCGCCATCGGATCGCTGACCGGCGCACTGCTCTCCGCCCGTCGCCCCGCTGCGCGCATGCGCGTCGTGATCCTCTCCGCAGGCGGGTTCGGGCTCGCCTGCGCGCTGGCCGCGGCCATGCCCACGTTCTGGACGTTCGCGGCATCGCTCGTGCTGCTCGGCTACTGCACCTCGACACTGCTCACCACCGCCAACGGGTTCGTGCAGACGACGACCGACCCGCTCGTGCGCGGTCGCGTGCTCGCGCTGTACTTCGCCGTGCTTATGGGAGGCACCCCGCTCGGCGCCCCCATCGTCGGAGCCGTGGCCGATGCGTGGGGAGCGCGATGGACGCTGTTCGTCGCTGCCGCCGCTGGTCTCGCGGCCTGCGGTGTCGGGATCGTCTGGCTGCTGACCGAGCGTTCGCTCCGCATCCACGTCGGACCGCGCGCGCGAGTCACATTCACGCACGCCGGGCGCCCGCACGCCGGGATCGATCCTGCGCAGCAGAGCGAGACGCTGACCGCGCCGCTCTCGGTACTCCGGCGAGGCACTGGACTGGTCGGCCCGGTCGACTCGGCACCGCAGGAGGGCCCCGCAGCCGAGGCGCTCACCGGGCCGGTATCGCTGCCGGATCGCGAAGATCTCGACGCCGACGCACCGCCTCAGCGACGGTGGTCTCAGCGCAGCGGTGAGGATCCGGAACCGCGCAGGCGCGAAGAGTAGGCTGGTCTGGTGCCTGCACGGCGGGAGGGCCGCTGTGCGCACTGAACCAGGAGTAACAGATATCCGTGAGTGATGCCCTGTCCGCCCAAACCCGCACCGAGACCGATTCGCTCGGCAGCCTCGAGATCCCGGCGAGCGCCTATTGGGGGGTGCACACCGCTCGCGCGAACGCGAACTTCCCGATCGCCCGACGACCGGTGTCCGTGTACCCCGACTTCGTGCGCGCTTTCGCGTGCGTCAAGCAGGCCGCAGCCCGCGCCAACCATGAGATCGGGGCGCTCGACGAGCAGCGCGCCACCCTCATCGACCGGGCGTGCGAGGAGGTGCGCACCGGCATGCTCCACGACCAGTTCGTCGTCGGCGTGGTGCAGGGAGGCGCCGGCACCTCCACGAACATGAACGCGAACGAGGTCATCACGAACCGTGCCCTCGAACTCGCCGGGCACGCAAAGGGCGACTACGCCTTCATCAATCCCAACGACCACACCAATATGAGCCAGTCGACGAACGACACCTACCCGACGGCGATCAAGATCGCGCTCGCGTTCTCCCTGCGCAGTCTGCTCGACGAGCTGCAACTGCTCTCTGACGCGTTTGCCGCGAAGGGCAGGGAGTTCGCGCACATCATCAAGGTCGGGCGCACGCAGCTGCAGGACGCCGTGCCGATGACGCTCGGTCAGGAGTTCACGGCGTTCGCCGTGACGCTGCGCGAGGACATCGAGCGTTTGGACGAAGCCGTCGCGCTGCTCGCGGAGGTGAACATGGGCGCCACCGCGATCGGCACCGGGATCAACGTGCCGAAGGGATATCGGGAGGCTGTGGTCCGCCACCTGCGGGAGAACACCGGTCTGCCTCTCGTCTCGGCCGGAAACCTGGTGGAGTCCACGAGCGACACCGGCGTCTTCATCACCTTCTCCGGAGCGTTGAAGCGCAGCGCGCTCAAGCTGTCGAAGATCTCGAACGACCTCCGGCTCCTCTCCTCAGGTCCGCAGGCGGGGCTCGGCGAGATCAACCTGCCGGCCGTTCAAGCCGGATCCTCGATCATGCCTGGCAAGGTCAACCCCGTCATCCCCGAGGCGGTCTCTCAGGTCGCCTACTCGGTCGCCGGAGCGGATGTCACGGTGTCGATGGCGGTCGAGGGCGGGCAGCTCCAGCTGAACGCGTTCGAACCGATCATCGCCCACTCGCTCTTCCAGTCCATCACGTGGCTGGAACGCGCCTGCCGCACCCTGCGCGAGAACTGTGTCGACGGCATCACCGCGAACGAGGAGCGTCTCGCCGACACCGTCGCGCGTTCGGTCACCGTGATCACCGCGCTGGCACCCGTCCTCGGGTACGCCGAGGCGGCGGCACTCGCGAAGGAGGCGCTGCGCACCAACGAACCGGTGGCCGATCTGGTCGTCGACCGGGGCCTGCTCGGAGCCGACGAACTCGCCGAGCTGCTGCAGCCGGCTCGTCTCGCCGGGCTCACGCCCGAAGCCGGTGAGGTGGAGACGCTCGAGAAGCCGGTCGAGCGCCCCGAAGAGGCCTGAAAACGGAAGCGGGTCTCACCGGAGACCGGTGAGACCCGCTGGACCGCTGAGACGCTCAGCCCTGGACGCAGTGCGACGTCAGCGTGCCGATCTTCTCGATCGTGACCGTGACGTCGGTGCCCGGGGCGAGGAACAGCGGAGGAGTGCGCGACTTCCCTGCCCCGCCGGGGCTACCCGTCGAGATGAGGGTCCCCGGCAGCAGCGTGAGCGACTGCGACAGGGACGATATGAGCTGGGCGACGGAGCGGATCATGTACTCGGTCGTCGAATCCTGCACGCGAAGGTCGTCGACATCGGTCGTGATGCGGAGCGCCTGCGGATCCGGAATCTCATCGGCGGTGACGACGACGGGCCCCACGGGGGTAAAGCCGTCGAACGACTTGCAGCGCGACCACTGGGGCTCGGCGAACTGGATGTTGCGCGCCGTGATGTCGTTGATGACGGTGTAGCCGAAGACGTAATCGAGCGCCTCCTCGACCGACACGTTCTTTGCCGGCTTGCCGATGACGACGCCGAGCTCGCCCTCGTAATCGACCTCTTCGCTCAGGTGCGTCGGCAGTGGCACATCGGCCTCGTGCGCGTTGAGTGAGTTCGGGAACAGTGAGAAGAGCACCGGTCCCGAGTCGTTGTCGAGGCTGAGCTCGCTCGCGTGCTCGTCGTAGTTCAGGCCGACCGCGAGCACGATCGGCGGATTGAGCACGGCGGGTGCGGTCGTCGTCTCCGAGAGCGCGACCGCGTCCGAGCCGTCGGACTCCGCTACGGCGGTGCGCACGCGGTCGAGCGCATCGGGACCCGAAGCGATGAGCTCCTGGAGCGTCGCGGCCTCGACGCCGAATCGGCGCACAGGAGTCGCGGAGTCACCGTCGACGACGACGAGTTCGGGGTCGGTATCGGGGGAGAGGCTCAGATGCGCGAATTTCACGTGTCCAGGGTATCCGATAATGCGGACGCTCCCATCTCCGTGCCATCGACGAGGATGACCGCAGGTTCCTCTGAGAGCGAAAGGCCAAGACTTCCCCGCCCGACCGCGAGAGAATGGCGCCTATGACTGACGCATCACTGACCAAGCCCGAGATCGACTTCCCCGACGGCCCTCCGCCCGCCGAGATCGAGGTCATCGACCTCGTCGAGGGTGACGGCGCCGAGGCCGAGCGCGGTTCGACCGTCGAGGTGCACTACCTCGGCGTCGACTACGAGTCCGGTGAAGAGTTCGATTCGTCGTGGAGCCGCGGCGAGACCATCCGGTTCCCCCTCCGGTCGCTCATCGAGGGGTGGCAGATCGGCATCCCCGGTATGAAGACGGGCGGCCGACGCAAGCTCATCGTTCCGCCCGCCCAGGCATACGGCAACGCGGCGGGCCACCCGCTCGCGGGGAAGACCCTGATCTTCGTGATCGACCTGGTCTCGGTCGGCTGACACCCGATCGCTCGCGCAGCGGCGCCCGGTTGCCCTTCGAGGTCAGCCGGGCGCCGCTGCCGTGAGTGGTAGCGTTTCTCTCCGGGCGCGCGAGCGCACGCCCGTTCGTGCGCCGTACGGTGCCGAAATCTCGTGCATTGAGTGAGGTCGGGGAGAACGTGACAGCCACAGAGACGACGCAGCCGGACGGGCCCGGCGCTCCGCAGTACAGCGGATTCCGGGGCGGGGTGGACCGCTACTTCGGGATCACCCAGCGCGGTTCGACATTCGGGCGCGAGGTGCGCGGCGGTCTCGTCACCTTCGTGACGATGGCGTACATCGTCGTGCTGAACCCCATCATCCTGACGAGCGGTGTCGACGTCGACGGCAACCAGCTCGCATTCCCCGCCGTGAGCGCCGTGACAGCGCTGACCGCGGGCGTCATGACGATCCTCTTCGGCGTGGTCACCCGCCTCCCGTTCGCGTTCGCGGCGGGACTTGGCATCAACGCCTTCCTGGCCTTCTCGGTCGTAGGCCAGGTCACCTGGCCCGAAGCGATGGCGCTCGTCGTCATCAACGGCCTGCTCATCGTGCTGCTGGCCGTCACCGGCCTCCGCCGCATGATCTTCGACGCGGTTCCCGTCGAGTTGAAGCTCGCGATCACCGTCGGCATCGGCCTCTTCATCGCGTTCATCGGCTTCGTGAACGCCGGTTTCGTCACCTCGACCGGTGAAGCATCGCCGCCCGTGGGCCTCGGCGTGGGCGGCTCCGTCGGCAGCGTGCCGACGCTCATCTTCGTCGGCACCCTCGTCATCACGGGCGTGCTCGTGGCGAAGCAGGTGCGCGGCGGGCTGCTCATCGGGCTCGGCACCGGCACCATCGTGGCCGTGATTGTCGAGGCCGTCTGGCATCTCGGCGCGGTCGCCGACGGAAACGCCGGCGGCTGGAGCCTCACGGTTCCCACGCTCTCGGGCGCGCCCTTCAGTCTGCCCGATCTGAGTCTCATCGGAGCCGTCGACTTCAGCTTCGCCCGCGTCGGCATCGTGACGGTCGTCATGCTGGTCTTCACGCTGCTGTTCACGAACTTCTTCGACGCGATGGGCACCTTCACCGGCCTCTCGCGCGAGGCGGGCCTCGCCGATGATCGCGGCAACTTCCCCCGTCTGAAGTCGGCGCTTGTCGTAGAGGGCGTCGGCGCCGTCGCCGGCGGCCTGACCTCGGCCTCCTCGAACACCGTCTTCGTGGAGTCGGGCGCCGGTATCGGCGAGGGAGCACGCACCGGACTCGCAAACGTCGTGACGGGGCTCGTGTTCATCGCGGCGATGTTCCTCACGCCGCTGACGCAGGTCGTGCCGACGGAGGTCGCCGCCGCAGCCCTCGTCGTCGTGGGAGCGATGATGATGGCCCAGGTGCGGCACATCGACTTCTCGCAGTTCAACGTGCTGCTGCCAGTGTTCCTCACGGTCACCGTGATGCCGATGACCTACTCGATCGCCAACGGGATCGGTGCGGGGTTCGTCGCGTGGGTCTTGATCCACGCGCTCGGCGGCAAGGCCAAGCAGGTCCACTGGCTCCTGTGGGTGGTCGCGGCGGGCTTCGTCATCTTCTTCGCCCGCGGTCCGATCGAGGCGGCGCTCGGCGTCGCCTGATCCTGGGCCGCGCTACGCTGCGGCGGGAGACAGCCCCAGCGCCGCGTGCAGACGCGCGGCGAGCACCCCGTTCGCGGCGACCAGGTACGGTTCGCCCGGCGGGGTGCGGTCGTCGGCGCCCAGCAGGTTGGCGCCTGCCTCCCGGGCGATGAGCGCTCCGGCGGCATAGTCCCACGGCTGCAGTCCGCGCTCGTAGTAGGCGTCGAGGCGGCCGGCGGCGAGCAGGCAGAGGTCGTACGCGGCGGAGCCGATCCTGCGGATATCGCGGACCTGCGGGATCAGTTCCGCGACGACCAGCGCCTGTTCGGTGCGGCGCTCGACGGTGTACCCGAACCCCGTCGCGACGAGCGCGCGCGAGAGATCGGGGTTCTCGGAGACGCGAATCGGGGAGCCGTTGAGGCGGGCTCCGCCGCCCGCGTACGCCTCGAAGAGCTCATCGGTGCGCGGGTTGCACACGGCCCCAGCGATGGCTCGACGACCGTCGGCGAAGGCATCTGGATCGGCGACCGTCGCCGCCACGCTCACGGCGTACGCCGGAAGTTCGTAGAGGTAGTTCACGGTCCCGTCGATGGGGTCGAGCACCCAGGTGATCCCGCTGCGGCTCTCGCGCCCCGCCCCCTCCTCGCCGAGGATGCCGTCTTCGGGGCGCTCGGCGATGAGCGCGTCGGTGAGCAGGCGTTCTGCGGCTTGGTCGGCGGCTGTCACCACATCGACGTCGCTGGATTTCGTGGCAGCGACGTCGACCCCGCGCCCCCGCATCTCCAGGATCTCGGCTGCCACGCGGTGGGCGAGCCGTGATGCGAGTGATGCGAGGGCGGCGGGGTCGACGTCGGGGAGTGCGGCTGCGGTCATGTTCCGAGCCTAGTCCCGGTGTTACGGAGCGCTGACGAGGCGTCCCTCCTCTTCGCGCTGCTCGCGGAGCTCCTCGGCGGTCAGCGCGTACGCCTCCTCGCCGTGGGCGACCGGGTCGATACCGGCATCCTCGACGGCTGCAGGGACACGGAGGCCCGTGATGGCCTTGACGGCGAGGGCGATGAGCAGCGAGACCACGAAGGAGTAGAGCATCACGCCGACGACCGAGATCGTCTGGACGAGCAGCAGGCCGGCGTCGCCGCCCATGAACAGTCCGTCGTCGAAGGCGAAGAAGCCGAGGTAGATGGTGCCGATGACACCGGCGACGAGGTGCAGGCCCACCACGTCGAGCGAGTCGTCGTAGCCGAGACGGTACTTCCAGTCGATCGCGAAAGCGCAGGCGCCACCGGCGATGATGCCGAGCAGCAGTGCCCAAACGGGCGACAGGTTCGCCGCCGACGGCGTGATGGCCACGAGACCGCCGATGGCACCGGATGCAGCGCCGACGACGCTGGGCTTGCGACCGCGGATCGCATCGATGATCAGCCAGCCGACGATCGCCGCGGCGGGGGCGCCGATGGTGTTGACGAGGATCAAACCGGCCTCGCCCGCCTCAGTCGCCGCGCCGGCGTTGAAGCCGATCCAGCCGAACCAGAGGAGTGCCGCGCCGATCGTGACGAGCGGCAGGCTGTGGGGGCGGTGCGAGCCGGGTCCGAAGCCGCGACGCTTCCCGGCGACGATCGCGAGGGCGAGCGCAGCAGCACCCGCGTTGATGTGGATGGCTGTACCACCCGCGAGGTCAATGACCTCTGGGGTGCCGAGCATATCGCCGAGCTGCATGACCCAGCCGCCGCCCCAGACCCATGACGCCACGGGGAAGTAGACGAGAGCGGCCCAGACGCCGGAGAAGATGATCCAGGAACCGAGACCGACGCGATCGGCGATCGCGCCCGAGATCAGTGCGGTCGCGATCATCGCGAAGGTCACGCCGAAGCCGATGCCGATGAAGTCGGCCTGATCGGTGGCGACGAGCCCGAGATCCTTCATGGGGTTACCGGCGAACCAGCCGGTCTCACCCTCGGCGAAGTAGCTCATGCCGTACCCGAAGAGGATCCAGAGCATGCCGACGACGCCCATGGCGCTGATGCTGAACAGCATCATGTTGACGACCGAGCGAACTCTGACGAGTCCGCCGTAGAACAGCGCGAGGCCGGGGGTCATGACGAGGACGAGTGCGGTGCTCGCGAGCATCCAGACGTCTGTGGCTTCCATAGGAGGCACCTTTCTCTCGGGGGGCCGAGTGTGAACGTGGGATCAGTCTCCGCCCGGTCTGTTTCGTAAGCGTGTCCCGGTCGTTTCCCTCCCGTAACCGTGCCGTAACCGTTTCGCGTCGAGCGGCGACGGGGCCTGATCTGCCCGGCCGCGGCGAAAGGTGCTAAGATACTGAGGTTGCCGTCAGAACGGCCGCGGAGAAAGAGAGCACCAGCATCGGGCTGGTTGCGCCGCGCAACGACAGAAAGGGGACCGCCATATGGGACTGAATGCAGAGGTCAAGAAGGCGATCATCGATGAGTACGCGACCACCCCAGGTGACACCGGTTCCCCCGAGGTCCAGGTGGCGATGCTCACCCGCCGCATCACCGACCTGAACGAGCACCTGAAGGACCACAAGCACGATCACCACTCGCGCCGCGGTCTCCTGCTGCTCGTCGGCCAGCGTCGTCGTCTGCTCGGGTACCTGCAGAAGGTGGACATCGAGCGTTACCGCGCCCTCATCGGGCGTCTCGGTCTGCGCCGCTAAGTTCGCTGCAGGTTTCGGCGATACGCCTGAGACACTGCGAAGCGCCTCGCTCCTTCGGAAGCGGGGCGCTTCTGCGTTCCCCCCCCTGCCCTCTCTACCCCTCCTTCGCGCTCGCCGAGTGAACGCTGTTCGTGCTGAAAAGCCGAAGTTCGGAACAGATTGCGTTCACTCGCGTGGTGAAGGGGCCTCGTGGGGAACTCTTCCCCGTACCTGGAGCACCGCGGGTGGAGTTCCAGAGCGCCACGGAGCCATGACGCCCGTGTCACCGTCCGTCACATGCGCGGCTGCTCCCCGGAGCGCGGACAGAATAGTGGGGTGAAACTCCGTTCCGCAGCTCCCGCCTTCCTCGCCGCCGTAGCGCTCCTCCTCACGGGGTGCGTGAACAATGAGGCCTCCGAGCAGGCCGCGGCCGAGGCGCCGACCGAGGGATCGAGCGAGGCGCGTACCTGGAGCGAGATCGAAGAGTCCGGGGTGCTGAAGGTGGGCACGATCGTCGACTATCCGCCGAACGAGTTCAAGACCGACGACGGTGAGCCCACGGGGTGGGCGGTCGATCTCGTCGCGGCGATCGCGGATGAGCTCGGGCTCGAGGTGGAGTGGGAGGTGCTGCAGTTCGACAGCATCCTCCCGCGCATCGAGGGCGGGACCATCGACGTCGGCGTCGGGTCTTTCGGGGACACTCTGGAGCGGCAGGAGGCCGTCGACTTCGTGAACTACTACGAGGCCGGCACGCTCTGGGCGGCGCGGCCGGGCAGCGACGTCGATCCTGACGCCGCCTGCGGCCTCACGATCGCGGTGATGGCGACGGGCACGCAGCACCTCATCGAGCTGCCGGAGCGGGACGCCGCCTGCCAGGAGGCCGGCGAGCCCGGCATCGAGATCGAACCCTACACGGGGCAGCCCGAAGTGACGAACGCCGTAGTGCTCGGCAAGGCGGATGCATTCTCCGCCGACTCACCGGTGACGATCGACGCGGTGAATCAGCTGGACGGGGAGCTCGAGGTCGCAGGCGACCTCTTCGACACCGTCCCCTACGGTTTCCCCGTGGCGAAGGGGAGCGACCTTTCCCCGCAGCTCGCCGAAGCACTGCAGCGCCTCATCGACGACGGGAGCTACCTCGAGATCCTCGAGAGCGGCAAATCCGAGTATGGCGCCATCGAGACGGCGACGATCAACGCGGGGACGGAGTAGCCCAGCGCCCCACGCACTCCGCGATCCGCTCGATGTCGCCGGTCGTGACCCGGCAGCAGCCGCCGATGAGACGGACGCCGCGGTCGAGCCAACCCTCGACGTAGGCGTCGATGGGGGCGGCGTCGCCGAACCAGGAGCGGGAAGCCGGATCCCACGTCTCTCCGGTGTTGGGGTAGGCGATCAGCGGCTTCGCGGTGCGCTCACTGAGCGTACGGATCGCCGTGTCGGCATCTCGGAGCGACGCGCAGTTCACGCCGACCGCGCGGATCTCCTGGGTGCGGTCCGCCCAGTCGGCGACGTCGGTCAGCGACGCGCCCGTTCGTAGGGCGCCGCCGGTGCCCACGGTCACGCTGAGCAGGGCGGCCGCACCCGACCCGGCGAGCTCGCGGCAGATCGCCTCGACCTCGTCGAGTGCCGGGACCGTCTCGAAGAGCAGTGCGTCGGGGCCGGACGCGGCGAGGGCCTCGAGGCGGGGACGGTGCCATCGGCGAAGACCATCGACGTCGAGGTCGTAGTCGCCCGTGTACTCGGTGCCCTGACCGGGTGAGGCGCCGTAGGGGCCGATGGATGCCGCGACCCACGCCTGTTCGGGCGTCAAGCCGGCCTCGCTGCGGGCTCGGCGAGCGATCTCCACGCTGGATCGGAGCAGCGCGTCGACCTCGTCACGGTCGGCCCCCTCCGACGCGAAGCCCTCGTACGTGACTTGGTACGAGCAGGTCGTCGCGACGCGGGCGCCGGCGGCAAAGAAGTCTCGGTGCGCGGCCTTTACCTCGTCGGGCCGGTCGCGCAGCAGCTTCGCCGACCAGAGTGCGGAGGCGACCGAGTTGCCGCGGGTTTCCAGGTGGGTGCCGAGGCCGCCGTCGAGAACGACGGGGCCTGCTGCGATGGCGTCGAGAAGCGCTGGCATGCGCACCAGTCTAGAGAAAGCGAACGGCCCGCCCCACCGAAGTGGAGCGGGCCGTCCGGGTGCTCGAGGATCGGATCAGATCTTCGAGGATGCGTCCTTCAGAACGCTGCGGAGGATGCCACCGATCTCCGCGAACTCCGACTCGCCGATGGTGAGCGGGGGAGCGAGCTGGATGACGGGGTCTCCTCGGTCGTCGGCGCGGCAGTAGAGGCCGGCTTCCCACAGTGCGGGCGACAGGTAGTCGCGGAGCAGCCGGTTCGACTCCTCCTCGTTGAAGGTCTCCTTGGTCGCCTTGTCCTTGACGAGCTCGATGCCGAAGAAGTAGCCCTCGCCGCGCACATCACCGACAATGTCGATGTCGAGCAGCTTCTCGAGCTCGGCGCGGAAGAGCGGGCTCTTCTCGCGGACTCGCTCGTTGAGGCCCTCTTCTTCGAAGATGTCGAGGTTCTCGAGTGCGGCAGCCGCAGCGGCCGGGTGACCCGCGAAAGTGAAGCCGTGGTAGAAGGTGTTGTCCTCCGACTGGAACGGCTCCGACACGCGATCGGCGACGATCATCGCACCGAGCGGGACGTAGCCCGAGGTGATGCCCTTCGCAGACGTGATGATGTCGGGCTCGTAGCCCAGCGCCTTCGAGGCGAAGAAGTCGCCGACGCGTCCGTAGGCGCAGATGACCTCGTCCGAGACGAGCAGCACGTCGTACTGGTCGCAGATCTCGCGCACGCGCTTGAAGTATCCGGGGGGTGGCGGGAAGCAGCCACCGGAGTTCTGCACGGGCTCAAGGAAGACGGCGGCAACGGTGTCGGCACCCTCGAAGAGGATCGCCTCCTCGATGCGGTTCGCCGCCCACTGGCCGAAGGCCTCGAGCTCGGTCGGGGCGCCCATCTCTTCAGCGCGGTAGAAGTTCGTGTTCGGCACCCGGTGACCACCCGGGGTCAGCGGCTCGTAGAACTTCTTCATGTCGGGGATGCCCGTGATCGCGAGCGCGCCCTGCGGGGTGCCGTGGTAGGCGACCGAGCGGGAGATCACCTTGTGCTTCATGGGCTGGCCCTTGAGCTTCCAGAAGTGCTTCGCCAGCTTGAAGGCCGACTCCACTGCTTCGCCGCCGCCAGTGGTGAAGAACACCTTGTTCATCTCGCCGGGGGCGTAGCTCGCGAGGCGCTCGGAGAGTTCCACAGCTGCCGGGTGCGCGTAGGACCAGAGCGGCATGAAGTCGAGCTGCTGCATCTGCTTCGCGGCCGCCTGGACGATGCGCTCGCGGCCGTGACCGGCGTTGACGACGAACAGACCAGCGAGGCCGTCGATGTACTCCTTGCCGGCGGCGTCGTAGATCTTGTGGCCCTCGGCGCGAGTGATGACGGGGATGCCGTCGTTCAGAACCTTGCGCGA
Organism: Leucobacter sp. Psy1; assembly: GCF_020096995.1. Taxonomy (NCBI): domain Bacteria; kingdom Bacillati; phylum Actinomycetota; class Actinomycetes; order Micrococcales; family Microbacteriaceae; genus Leucobacter; species Leucobacter sp. Psy1. Next base: position 2,457,198 of record NZ_CP083692.1, on the reverse strand, counting down.
GGTGAAGTGCGGCCAAAGGTGGCTCGACGCCTTCGCCTGCAGGGCGGCGGTGTCGAATGCCGCGGTCGGATCGTAGGACATGGTTATCGTGTTCCCCAGTCGTATCGTTGTTTTTTGAGTTGGAGGTATACAAACGTCTCAGTCTCGGCGACGCCGTCGATGGCGCGGATCTTGCGGTTGAGGAGCTCGATGAGATCGTCATCGTCCTCGCACACGACCTCGGCCATGATGTCGAAGGAACCGGCGCTGAGCACCACGTAGTCCACTTCGGGCATCTCGGCGAGTTGATCCGCGACGACACGGGTGTCGCCGCTGGCGCGAATGCCCAGCATCGCCTGACGGCTGAATCCGAGTCGCATCGGATCCGTCACCGCGACGATCTGCATCACACCACCGTCCGTGAGCTTCTGCACGCGCTGACGCACGGCAGCTTCACTGAGACCGACGGCCTTGCCGATCTCGGCGTACGAACGGCGTCCATCGGTTTGCAATTGCTCGATGATCGCCTTCGACGTCGAGTCGAGGCCTTGCTGAGTCCGTTTCGCGCTCACACTGTCGATTCTGACATTCCTACCCGGAAAAAGCAAAGGATTTCGTTGTTCGCGGGTCTAATGTGTGCGCATATTCTCAGCACATGGTCGCCGTTGGGTCTCTCGGCATGATAATCCCCTCGTCGCGCGGTGCGGACGGCAACGTTTTCACAGAGGCCTGCGGAATCCGTGGTTTGGGGTGACGCTGACCGTGGATATCAATAGTTTTCACCTGTGTGGCGACTTCTTTGATGAAGTTTTTGTTTCAAGCGCGCGTTCGCTGTGGCATCAGGGGTGTCGATGTGCCATTCTCTGAACGTCCACATGTGGAGATCACGAGGGAGTGTGCTCATGGCCAGACGTATGCCCGAAGACCCGATGGTGCGCAAGCTCATCGGCATGATGAGCGGTGCGCAGCTCGACCGCCGGTCGCTACTGCGCGGCGCTCTCCTCACCGGCGCCGGTGTCGGTGCCGCCACGCTCTCCGCCTGCGCGGGCGGTGGGGGCGCGGCCGGAGATGGTTCGGCGGGCAAGATTGTCTGGGGCAACTGGACCTACTACCTTGACTACGACGCGGACACCGGCAGCTGGACCTCACTCGACTCCTTCATGGAAGAGACCAACATCGAGGTCCAGTACATCGAGGACATCGACGACAACAACACGTTCTTCGGCAAGATCAAGGACCAGCTCGAGCTCGGACAGTTCACGGGTTACGACACGATCACCCTGACGGACTGGATGAATGCCCGACTGCTCGAAGCTGAGCAGATTCAGGAGTTCGACCACGCGAACATCCCGAACCTCTCGAACCTCCTCCCGTCCCTGGTCGACAGTCTCGACGTCGATCCGGGGCGCAAGTTCACCATCCCCTGGCAGGCCCCGGCCTCCGGATTCGTCTGGAACACCGAGGCGGTTCCCGATGGCATCAAGACGCTCGATGACTTCCTGCGGCCCGAGCTCAAGGGCAAAGTGGGTGTGTTGTCGGAGATGCGCGACACCATGGGCATCATCATGTCGGCCCAGGGCGTCGACATCGCAGGTGAGTGGGGCGACGCGGAGTTCGACGCCGCTCTCGCCTGGCTCGACGATGGGATCAAGAGCGGACAGATCACCCAGGTGAAGGGCAACTCGTACACGCAGGATCTGGAGACCGACACCACGCTCGCGGCGATCGCGTGGACTGGAGACATCGCGGCGCTCAACTTCGAGCAGGGCGACCGCTGGACGCTCGAGGTGCCCGAGTCGGGCGGCGTGATCGCGGCGGACTCGTTCACGGTTCCGAACGGTACGAGCGCCGAGAACAAGGCGCTCGTCGAAGAGATGATCAACTACTACTACCAGCCAGAGGTTGCTGCGCAGGTCGCCGACTACGTCCAGTTCGTCACGCCGGTGGCGGGTGCTCAGGAGGCCATGGAGAGCGTCAATCCCGACCAGGTCGACAACCCGCTCATCTTCCCCGACGACCAGATGAACTCTCGCCTGCACGGGTTCCGCACGCTGACGCCACAGGAGGACAACCAGTACACGGCCGCCTTCCAGTCGGTGCTGGGGCTGTAGACCATGGTCGATGCGCAGAAGTTCGCGGAGTCGGGGGCGGATCTCCGCCTCACCGGCATCCGCAAGGAGTACCCGGGTTTCACCGCGATCGACGGGGTGGATCTCACGATCCCAGCCGGATCGTTCTTCGCACTGCTCGGACCATCGGGGTGCGGCAAGACGACGACGCTCCGCCTCGTGGCAGGGCTCGAGGATGCCACGGAGGGCCAGATCCTCATCGGTGGCACCGACGTGACGCACCTGAAACCGCACCGTCGCCCGGTGAACACGGTCTTCCAGTCGTATGCGCTGTTCCCGCATATGACGGTGCTCGAGAACGTGGCCTTCGGGCTGCGTCGTCGTCGGGTCGGCGATCCGCTCGCGAAAGCGCATGAGGCGTTGAAGCTCGTCGAACTCGACCACGTGTCCGATCGCAAGCCGGCTCAGCTCTCGGGCGGCCAGCAGCAGCGCGTGGCACTGGCGCGCGCGGTCGTCAACCGGCCCGCCCTGCTGCTTCTCGACGAGCCGCTCGGAGCACTCGACCTGAAACTGCGGCGTCAGATGCAGCACGAACTGAAGGAGATCCAGCAGTCCGTCGGACTCACCTTCCTCCACGTCACCCATGACCAGGAGGAGGCGATGACCATGGCGGACACCGTCGCCGTCATGAATCGCGGACGTATCGAGCAGATGGGGGCGCCGGAAGCACTTTACGAACTGCCGCGCACCGTCTTCGTCGCGAGCTTCCTGGGTCAGTCCAACCTGTTCTCGGTATCGGTCACCGGCGAGAACGAGAACGCGATCCACACGGATCTCGGCGGTCAGGGCATCACGGTGCCGAAGCATCGCACCGAGCGCACGAGCGGAGAGATTACGGTGGGCGTCCGGCCCGAGAAGCTGAGGCTCCACCACGCCGAGCCCGAACCGCGCGCTAGCGTGAATGTTCTGGGGCCGGGCCGGATCACCGACGCCGCGTTCATCGGGGTGAGCACGCAGTACACGGTCGAGTCGCCAGTCTTCGGTTCGGTACAGGTCTTCGCGCAGAACGTCGAGGCCGGCCCCGCCGCGGCGGCAGGGCAGGATGTGTGGGTGAGCTGGCTCGCCGAGCACACCTTCGGCCTCGCCGACGACCGGCTCGACCCCGGTGCGCTGACGACCGAGTTCTCGACGCAGGTGATCGCCGCTCAGGGCGAGACGGTGGCATAGGACCATGGCGTTCGCAGCTTTCGCCTCGACCGACACCGAGGTCACGCAGGCGCCACGGAAGCGACCCTGGATCGCGCTCGCGTTGCTCGCCCCGGGAATCGCCTACATGCTCCTGTTCTTCTTGGCGCCCTTCATCCAGCTCGTCATCACGTCGGTGCAGACCGCCGCGGACAGCGGGGCGATCGGTGACTACGTGCAGGCATTCCAAATCGCCAACTATGCGACGGCGATCTCGGAGTACTGGCCTCAGATTGTGCGGTCCTTCGTCTACGCGCTCATCGCGACGTTCGTCGGCCTGCTGATCAGCTACCCCCTGGCATACCTCATCGGTGTGACCATGCGACCCTTCCCGGTCGCCCAGGGTGTGCTCCTGATCCTGGTCATCGCCCCGTTCTTCATCAGCTTCCTGCTGCGGGCCCTCGCCTGGAAGCAGATCCTTCCGTCGCAGATGATCGGAACGGATGCGGCGGTCATCTTCGGGCTCATCTACAACTTCATCCCGTTCATGGTGCTGCCGATGTTCTCGTCGCTGCAGTCGCTCGACCTGAAACTCGTCGAGGCTGGGTCGGATCTCTACGCGTCCCCGGTCGCCACGTTCTTCAGGGTGACGCTCCCGCTGTCGATGCCGGGCGTCGTCTCCGGGACGCTGCTGAGCTTCATCCCGATGTCGGGCGACTACATCAACGCGTCGCGCGAGTTCTTCGGATCGACGAATACGACCATGATCGGCAACGTCATCGAGGCGAGCTTCCTGCAGACGCAGAACTACCCGATGGCGGCGTCGCTATCGGTGATCCTGATGGCCACCATTCTCATCCTGGTCGCAACCTATGTGCGTCGCAGCGGAGCGAAGGATCTCCTGTGAAACGATTCAGTCTCGGCAAGCTCTTCGTCCCCGTGGTCGCGGCGATCACGCTCATTTACCTACTGCTGCCCATCGGGCACGTGATCCTCTTCTCGTTCAACGACGCGGGGCGCAACAACATCACGTGGCGCGGTTTCACGCTGGACAACTGGTCGAACCCCTGTGGCGCTCCGGCGGTCTGCGAAGCGTTCGGCAACAGCATCCTCATCGGCACCGTCGCGACCCTCGCCGCCACCGTAATGGGAACGGCGATCGCGATCGCGCTCGTCCGCTACCGCTTCAAGTTCAGGTCGACGATCAGCCTGCTCCTCTTCACGCCGATGGCCACCCCCGAGGTCGTGCTCGGAGCGGGGCTCGCGGCGCAGTTCCTGCTCGCCGGGGTCGAGAAAGGGCTCGGCACGATCATCATCGCGCACACCATGTTCTGCATCTCATACGTGGTGGTGGCGGTGAAGGCGCGCGTCGCGAGCCTCAGCCCCGCCATCGAGGAGGCGGGGCGCGACCTCTACGCGTCGCCTGCGCAGGTGTTCTGGCGGATCACGCTGCCCATGCTGATGCCAGGCATCATCGGTGCGGCGCTGCTCAGCTTCGCGCTGTCGTTCGACGATTTCATCATCACGAACTTCAACGCCGGAACCGAGAACACGTTCCCGAAGTTCATCTACACGTCGGCCCTGCGCGGAGTACCTGCTCAGGCAAACGTGCTCGCCGCGATGGTGTTCATCGGAGCGCTGGTACTGGTGATCGTCGTACAGATGACGCGGATCTCGCGACAGAAGCGTCTCGCCCAAGCGTAGAGAGTAAGCTGGGGCAATCATGCTCGATCTCGACTTCAGCGCCCGCATCCGCTCCCTCCGCGCCACCTACGACGACATCGCCGCCGTTCTGGATCTCTCCCGTCTGGAGTCCGAGATCGCGGACCTCGAGACTCAGGCGTCCGCGCCTGATCTCTGGGATGATCCCGAGGCTGCACAGCGGGTGACGAGCGGTCTCAGCCACCGTCAGGCGCGGCTGCGGCGCGTGCGGGGAGTCGAGCAGCGACTGGACGACCTCGAGGTGCTCGTCGAACTCGCGACCGAGGCCGACGATGCCGAGGCTGCCGCCGAGGCCGCGAGCGAGCTCACCGACCTCGAAAAGGCGATCCAGGACCTCGAGGTGCAGACGATGTTGTCGGGGGAATACGACGAGCGCGCCGCCGTCGTGACGATCCGTTCGGGCGCCGGGGGTGACGACGCGACCGACTTCGCCGAGATGCTGCTGCGCATGTACCTGCGCTGGGCGGAGAAGCACGGGTACGGTTCCAAGGTGCTCGACACCTCCTATGCGGAGGGTGCCGGCATCAAGTCGGCGACGTTCGAGATCGATGCGCCGTACGCGTTCGGCACCCTCTCCGTCGAGGCGGGCACCCACCGGCTCGCCCGCATCAGCCCGTTCGGCTCAGCCGACAAGCGCCAGACGAGCTTCGCCGGCGTCGAGGTGATCCCGCTCCTGGAGGAGGCGACCGAGGTCGACGTGCCGGAGACCGATCTGCGCATCGACGTCTACCGCTCATCGGGGCCAGGCGGCCAGTCGGTGAACACCACCGACTCTGCGGTGCGCATCACCCACCTTCCGACCGGCCTCGTCGTCTCCATGCAGAACGAGAAGAGCCAGATCCAGAACCGCGCCGCTGCCATGCGCGTGCTGCAGACCCGACTGCTGCTGCTCCAGCGCGAGGAGGAAGCGGCGAAGAAGAAGGAGCTCGCCGGCAGCATCACGGCGAGCTGGGGCGACCAGATCCGGTCCTACTTCCTCTACGGCCAGCAGCTGGTGAAGGATCTCCGCACCGGGCACGAGTCGACGCAGCCCGATTCCGTCTTCGATGGCGAGATCGACGGTTTCATCGCTGCAGGCATCAAGTGGCGCTCTCTCGAACAGGCGTCAACGGAAAGCTGAGAGCCTGACGAGTGCCTGCGCGTCGCAGGTGCTCCCCGAATCGTCGAGCGTAAGGTGGGGTGCGTCATGATCCTCTTCGAGAACATCACCAAGCAGTACCGAGGTACGCAGCGCCCGGCGCTCGACTCGATCGACCTCAAGATCGACCGAGGTGAGTTCGTCTTCATCGTGGGTGCCTCCGGTTCCGGCAAGTCGAGCTGCCTGCAGCTGATCCTCCGTCAGGAGCAGCCCACGTCTGGCAGCATCCACGTCCTCGGGCAGGATCTCGGCCGGATCTCCTCGCGGAAGGTACCGTACTTCAGGCGGAACCTCGGCATGGTGTTCCAGGACTTCCGGCTCCTCACCGATAAGACGGTGTACGAGAACGTGGCGTTCTCGCTCCAGGTCATCGGCAAGTCGCGCGGCTTCATCCAGGAGGCCGTGCCCGACACGCTCGAAATGGTGGGGCTCGGCAACAAGTCGAAGCGGTATCCGCACGAGCTCTCGGGCGGTGAGCAGCAGCGCGTCGCGATCGCTCGCGCGATCGTGAACAAGCCGGCGATCCTGATGGCTGACGAGCCGACGGGTAACCTCGACCCCGCCACAAGCCTCGGCATCATGCAGCTGCTCCGGGCGATCAACGCGTCGGGGACCACCGTGGTGATGGCGACACACGAAGCGACCTTCGTGGACATCATGCAGCAGCGCGTGGTCGAGCTCTCGCAGGGCATCGTCGTTCGCGACGAGATCGGCGGAGGCTACGGCGAGACCGCATCGATCCCGGTCACGGAGCTCCCCGCAGTGAGCGCGCAGGTGCTCCGTACGAGTGAGGAGGTGGTGCGCGCCGCGCTCGCCCCCGAATTCGGCGGTGAAGCCCCAACCGGCAGCGTGCCGGGCGGCAAGGGAGAGGCTCGCTCGACGGGGCCGGCGCAGAGCACCTCCGAGGCCGAGCCCAAGCCGGCCTCCGCGGACGTCGTGGAGACGGTCGACGCCGAGTCAGAGGTCGTGGATGCCGACAGCGGCGACGGCGACGGCGACGGGCGTCGCTTCGCGGCGCCCGCAGCAGATGATCGTGCTTCCCGCTCCGGGGACCAGGGGGCCGAGGATCAGGAGACGGAGGCCGGGTGGACGCAGGCGGAAGCGCCTGCCGAAGAGGACGACGACCTCACTGTCGTCGCGGGCGAACGCCGTGACGACCAGCGGATTCCCGCGTTCCTGGAACCGGGCGAAGACATCGATCCGGTGAAGCTCGCCTCCGAGGGTGGGCTCGCATCGAGGCTGGGCCTCTCGAAAGACAAAGACGACGACACGGATGTGGGGCCGGTTCGATGAGGGTAGGGCTCGTACTCGGAGAAGTCTGGAACGGACTCCGCCGCAATCTGTCGGTGGTGATCTCCGTCATCCTGGTGACCTTCGTCTCGCTCACCTTCGTGGGTGCCGCGATTCTCATGCAGCTGCAGGTGCAGCAGATGAAGACGTTCTGGTACGACCGAGCTCAGGTGGCCGTGTACCTGTGCACGGAGTACGACCAGAGCGCGACGTGCTCGGGAGAGGACGTCACCGAGGAGCAGATCGCCGCCGTTGACGACGCGCTGAACTCCGACGTGCTCGCGCCCTACATCGACGACTACTTCTTCGTCGACCATGAGCAGGCGTACGAGGAGTTCACGCAGCAGTTCGAAGGCAACCCGATCGTCGATATCACGCGCCCTGAGCAGCTCAACCAGACGTACTGGCTGAAGCTCGAGGATCCCTCGGAGTCGGCGATTATTCAGGAGACGTTCGCCGGGATCCCCGGAGTGCAGAGCGTCTCGGACCAGCGGAGCCTGCTTGACCGAATCTTCCTCTTCCTCGGAGTCGCGAGCTACACCGCGATCACCATCGCCGGCCTGATGCTCGTCGCCGCCATGCTCCTTATCTCGACGACGATCCGGTTGTCGGCGTTCTCGCGTCGACGGGAGATCGGGATCATGCGCCTCGTCGGCGCATCGAACCGCTTCATCCAGACCCCGTTCGTCTTGGAAGGGGTGATCGCCGCCCTCGTGGGCGCGGTGCTTGCCGGAGCGGCCTCGGTGGGAATTGTGAAGTTCTTCGTTCAGGACTTCCTCGTCGCGGAAGTGCCGTTCACGAGCTACATCACGGTCGAGCAATCGCTCGTGGTGCCGCCGATACTCGTGCTCGTCGGAGTGGTCCTTTCGGGCATTGCGGCGAAGATCGCGATCACGCGCTACCTCCGCGTGTAGCGAAGTCGACCCGCTCAGCGGGCGGTGAGTGCTCTGAACGGGTAAGCTGGTGCTTTGGCCAACCCGCGAGAGGATGTGAGCGATGCCCAAGGAGAGCGGCGAGAAGCTGGTCGCCTCGAACAAGAAGGCGCGGCACGACTACCTCATCCTCGACACCTATGAGGCGGGCATGGTCCTCACCGGCAGCGAGGTGAAGTCGCTGCGCATGGGGCGGGCCTCGCTCGTGGACGGGTACGTCTTCTTCGAGGGCGGGGAAGCGTGGCTCGACGCCGCCTACATTCCCGAGTACCTGAACGGGTCGTGGACGAACCACGCGCCCCGACGAAAGCGGAAGCTGCTGCTGCACCGCGATCAGATCGACAAGCTCTACCAGAAGACCCGCGAGGGCGGACTGACGGTGGTGCCGCTGCGCCTCTACTTCCTCGACGGACGCGCGAAGGTTGAAATCGCGCTCGCCCGCGGTAAGAAGGAGTACGACAAACGGCAGACGCTCCGCGAGAAGCAGGACAAGCGTGAGGCGGAGCGGGCGATGCGTCAGCGCAATCGGATGGGCGAGTAGCCCGCCTCGCTCACACCCCCGCCTGCTCGCGCACCCGACGTCCGGCGAGGACGGTGTACAGCGCGATCGAGACGATGATGCCCGCGGGTACGGACAGGTCGATGTTGCCGATCGCTACCGCGAGGGGACCGGTCCACACATCGGTGGCGAGGAAGAGCGCACTCGCGACCCCGCCCGCGACAGCTGAGGTGAGGCCGGCGATGCTGAATCCGCCGTGGTACCAGAAGCGAGCGCCCGGGCGCTCGTCGAAGAGGTCGACCCCGTCGTACCGGTTCCGGCGCAGGACGATGTCGGCGACGTAGACCGCCATCGTCGGCACGGAGATGATCAGCAGGAACTGCAGCATGAGGTTCACCGCGTCGAGCAGGCTGGTCGACATGACCAAGAAGATCGTGAAGCCCGTGCCGAGCACGCCGATGAGGATCGCCGAGGGAATGCGCCGGATCGGTACGCCGATCGACTGGAACGCCATACTCGCGGTGTAGGTGGTCATGCCGTTCAGTGCCACGGTGTTCACGATCACCCCGACCACGAACACTGGGCCGAGCCAGGCGGGGAGCATGTCCAGCAGGGCGTACTCGATGCCGAACTCGAGAGCGTCTGCCGAGACGATGCTGCCGAGGAGTGCGCCGATGATCGTGAAGAAGACGCAGGGGAGCGCGCCGCCGAGGGCGGTCGCCGCGATGATGTGCGAGCGCTTCGCGTCGCGGGGCAGGTAGCGGGCCATGTCGGCACTGTTGGAGAAGGACAGCGGCGAGGAGGCGAGGATCGCGAAGGCGATCGTCAGGCTCGACCAGAGCGCGACGCCCTGGAGGGGTTCGGGCTGGCTGAAGTTCCAGTCGACCTCGGGAACGATGAAGCCCGAGACGAGGAGGAAGATGCCCAGGAGGACGACGGTGATCGCCGTGTAGGCCTTGAGGATCAGCGCGTGCCCGTAGACCGCGACGAGGACGGTGATGACCGAGACGACCACCGTGACCCCGATGAGCGCGACGGTCTTGTCCTCGACGCCGATGCGGGTGAGGAGTTCGGCGCCCATGTACGAGGAGGCGACCCAGTTCAGCGCGAGGAACACTCCGGAGATGAACCACCCGTAGAACGCGATGACGATCTTGTTCCCGCGGAATCCGTAGATCGCTCGCTGGATGACGGAGCCGGAGGTGCCCGCTGCTGGGCCGCTGATGGCGACGATGCCGGGGAGGATCCACAGCACCGCCACGGCGACGGTGACGAGGATCGCCTGCCAGATCTCGAGTCCGAGGACCGCGGTGAACGACGCGCCGATCGTGAAGTTCAGCACGCTCACCATCGTGGCGGCCCACACGGGGAAGAGGCTTCTCGGTCGGCCGTGACGTTCGGAATCATCGACGAGCTCGATGCCGCGCGTCTCAGGCTGACTGGCGACGTCGGTGAAGTGGGCGTCGGCCGGGGGAGCGGGTGTGGTCACGAAGGTTCCTCTCGGGGGTCGCGGGCGTCATCGCTGGCGACAGCAGCAGCGCCTCTGCTATTGGTCATTGGGCCAATGGACGCTGTTGGTCACTTATCCAATAGGATGTGCGGCATGGTGTCAAGCGGAGCAGCTGGACGGGTGCGGAAGCACCCGGAGGAGCGCCGTGCCGAGATCCTGGACGAGGCCGCCCGGCTTGCGCTGGCCGAGGGACTCGAGCGCATCACCCTTCGCGCGGTGGCCGCCGGACTGGGCGTCCGTCCGGGGTTGATCAGCCACTACTTCCCAGCAGCCGAAGACCTCGTGGTCGCGGCGTTCGCGCGAGCAGCGGACGGCGAGCGTGCGGCGATCCTCGGATCTACCGGGTCGGGGGACCCCTTGGGACGGATGGCGCGGTTCATCGCCCGCATCGAGCGCGGTTACGGCGACGAGCTCGCGTGTCTGTGGCTGAACGCTCGCCACCTCGCGCGCTTCCTGCCGGGCCTCGCGGATGCGCTCGAGCGGCAGGAGGCTCGCGATCGCGACCGGATGGTCGCGCTCATCGAGGCGGGGAACGCCGCGGGCGACTTCCACGCGCCCGACCCGCTGGCGGCGTGCGTGCGCATCTTCATGGCGGCGGACGGCTACGGGGTGTACGTGAATAACCCGGAACCGTTCGACGTCGATGCCTACACCCACTTCGTCGCCGACGTTGCCGAGTGGGCGCTGGGGGTCGCGCCGGGAGTGCTGAGGTCACGTGCCGTCGACATGCCCGAAGTCGACGTGGTATCCTGAAAGGCCGGCTCAGCCGGTGTCACATTGACAACTCCACAGTGCGTGATGTCACTCCTCTCTCGGGGCCGATCGGTTTCGACACGTCGATTTGAGACCGTGAGAAGCGGGTCGAGGACGCGAAGTTATCTCGTTAACGCCCTTCGCAAACCATAGGTGCCAACGCAAAGCGCACCGACTTCGCTCTCGCTGCCTAAGCACGAGACCGAGTCCGTCAGGCCGGGTGGGCCTCCGCCCCGGTTCCTGGCGTCATTCAGGAGGCTTGCTGATGTGTCGCGCCTCAGGGCACATCGGGACTTTGCTTGAGGCTGGGCCTGTCGTCCGAGGTGTTCGTGACAACGGACGGGGCCGAGTAGAACGCCTGCACGAACTACACCCGTAGAAGGCACGGAATCATCGAAGTGGACCGGGGTTCGATTCCCCGCGGCTCCACCGAGGCGCATCGACGAGATGCGTCGGAGCGACATCACGCGCTGTGCGAGGACTTCCTCTCGCTCCGATCGGGCAGGTCGCGCTGACCGATCAGTCCGTCCGCGGCTCCCGGTCGAGGCGACGTGTGAGCGCGGCGACTCCTCGCCACCCCACGAGTCCGATCAGTAGCGAAACCGTCGCCACGATGATGAATGGTGTGGCGATTCCGCTGCCGGTGATCGCCCGCAGTCCCATACCGACTACGAGGGCCGCGATCCACACCGGGAGGCCGGTGCGCACGAGCGCCCAGGGTCGCTTCCAGCCGCGGACGGTGGCCCAGCCTGCTGCTGCGCCCGCCAGGAACGGCCAGGCGGTCTGCAGCACGCCGAATACCGTCATGTCCTCCGAGTGTGCTCCGCGGCCGATCCAGGCGAAGAGCAGGATCACGATGACGTCGATCGCGGCCGCCGAGATGATCGCTCCCCGTGACGCGGGGAGAGAGGTGTGTGAGCGCATGCAGCTATTGTATGAATCCTCCACACTCGGAGGCGAGTCGGAGGGCTCGCATATACTTACGTCGCGATAGCGAGGACCGTCCGTGTCTTGGGGAAGGGAACGATGACGGAACCGAAATGGCTCAATGATGAGGAGCGACGGGCGTGGTTGCGCCTGGTCAGCCTGAACGTACTGCTGCCCAGCGCGCTCGAGGCGCAGCTCAAGCGTGACGCCGGAGTCACCCTGTTCGACTATCACGTGCTGGCGATGCTGTCCGACGCTGACGATCACACGCGCCTCATGAGCGACCTTGCGCTCTTCACGAATGCGTCGCTGTCGCGACTCTCCCACGTGGTCACCCGGTTGGTGAAACAGGGGTGGGTGCGACGCGAGGCGCACCCCGGTGACGGCAGAGCCACCAACGTCGTGCTCACCGAAGCGGGGCAGCGGCACTTGGACGAGCACGCTCCCGCCCACGTCGCAGAAGTGCGCCGCCTGGTTTTCGACGCCGTGGATCCCGATCAGGTCGGGGTGTTCGCGGATCAGGTCGGCAGGATCCTGGATGCCATCGATCCCGACGGTCGTCACCAGCGCGAAGCGTAGCGCGGGGAGTCAGGCGGGGGAGTGGTGCTCAGCGATGTGGGCGACGGCTGCGTCGTGCAGATGCCCGTTCGTCGCGAGTGAGCTCCCGTTCCAGGCGGTGTCAGCGCCGTTCACATCCGTAAACCGCCCGCCCGCCTCCCGCACGATCGGCGCGATCGCGGCGAGATCGTAGGGCTTGACGTCGAATTCGGCGACGATGTCGACGAGGCCCTCCGCGAGCAGCATGTACGACCACATGTCACCGTAGGCGCGATCCCGCCACACGGTCCTGGTGAGGGCGACGAGCGCCTCGAGGTAACCCGCCTGGTCCCACTGCTCGATGCTCTGGAAGCTCAGGGAGGCGTGCTCGAGGTCGCGCACATCGGACACCCTGAGGCGCCGCGGCTCCTGACCTGACGCCTGCCCCCACGCGCCGGTTCCGGTCGATGCCCACCAGCGAGCCCCGAACGCCGGTGCGGAGACCACTCCGACGGTGGCGACGCCGTCCACTTCGAGGGCGATCAGCGTCGCCCAGTTCGGAACTCCGCGGAGGAAGTTCGCCGTGCCGTCGATCGGGTCGATGATCCAGCGACGGGATCCCCGCTCGGAGCGACCGGATTCCTCGCCGAAGAAGCTGTCACCCGGGAGCTCCTGCTCGATGACTTCGCGCAGTGCCCGCTCGACTGCGGTGTCCGCATCGGTGACGAACGAGCGGTCAGGCTTCGTGTCCACGTGCAGGTCAGCGGCCTGGAAGCGGGGGAGCGAGACGGCATCGGCGAGATCTGCCAGGCGCAGGGCGAACGCGAGGTCGGGGGACGGCTGAGTCATGAAACCAGCCTACCGACTGCGCCACCGACTGGGCCGCCGACCCAACTCGCGACCACCCGCGATCCCCCGCGAACCCGAGACAGCCGGGTCACTCCTTGCGGGTCCGGAGGCAGGATACCCGCGAGAAGCGACCCGGCTGAGCCGGGACAGGAGGCGCGATCACGCCGTGATGGTGCGCGACTCCGTCTCCCGGGCCTCATGCGGCGTCTCCACCTCGATCTTTCGCGGTTTTGCGCGCTCGCTGATCGGGATGATGACGCTCAGCACACCGTTCTCGTACGAGGCCGAGATGCCAGCGGTGTCGACGCCCTCCCCAATGCTGAACTGCCTGAGGTAGCTGCCCTCCTGGCGCTCCCGTGCGAGCCACTTGACGCCCTCGGTCGACGATGCGGAGCGCTGTGCGCGAATGGTGAGCAACTGCCCGTCGACGTCCACATCGACGGAGCCCGGGTCGACGCCGGGGAGGTCCGCGGTCAGTACGTACCGCTGTTGATCTCGGTAGAGGTCTACCGGCATCACGCGGGGCGCGGATCGGGACTGGAGCAAGCCGCTCGCAAGGCGATCCAGTTCGCTGAAAGGATCAAAAGACAGTGCCATGATGAATCAATCTCCCTTCGAATCTCCGAACTTGAGTCACTATCACTCAAGTTGAGACGAGAATAGCTCCAGATCCCCGGAAACATGCCTGGAGGATGCCGAGAGCGCCCATGAAGATCGCCGAAAATAATCTGAAAGGGGAACGAAGAAGGCCCCCACTCGTGAGAGTGGGGGCCTTGCTGTACACCCCCCGGGACTTGAACCCGGAACCCGCTGATTAAGAGTCAGCTGCTCTGCCAATTGAGCTAGAGGTGCTCGCTGCGACCGGCGCAACAGAACTAATTTAGCACGGTCCGTGGCGCCCCCCAAATCGAGGTCCGTCGAGCGTGTCAGGTGTCCCGTGGCAGCCGTTTCGCGGCACGTGCCTCGCTCGGTCGGACGAGGAAGAACGCGGAAACGACGATGGCGATGAGTGATCCCACCATGACCGCCAGGCGGGCGGTGTCCGCGTGATGGGGGTCTGTGAAACTGAGATCGGTCACGAGGAGTGAGACAGTGAAGCCGACGCCGGCGAGCGCCCCGACTCCGATGAGCTTGTTCCAACGCACCGTCGGGTCGAGCTCGGCGCTCGTGAACTTCGTGACGAGCCAGGTCGTCAGGGTGATGCCGATCGGCTTGCCCAGGACGAGTCCGACCATGACGCCCAGTGCGACGGGGTCGAAGGGGAATCCGGAGGTGGAACCGACGGCCACGCCCGCGGCGAAAAAGGCGAAGAGGGGGACCGCGACTCCGGTCGAGAGCGGACGGAAGCGGTGCTCGAAGACCTCCGCGAGGTCGGTCTCGCCCCTCCCTCGGACCGGAACGAGGAACGCCAGGACGACACCGGCGATCGTCGCGTGGATGCCCGACGCGTGGAAGAGCGCCCACGCGATGACGCCGAGGGGAAGCATGATGAGCCACGGGGCGGCACCGGATTTTGCGAGCCAGTGCGGGAAACGGTAGCCGATGAGGGCGAACGCGGCGATCGGAATGACTGAGAGAGCCAACGCCCCGAGATTGAGGCCGTCCGTGTAGAACATGGCGATGATCGTGATGGCGATGAGGTCGTCGACCACTGCCAGGGTGAGGAGGAACATGCGGAGCGCCATCGGAATTCCCGGCGCGAGCAGCCCGAGGACCGCGACAGCGAATGCGATGTCCGTCGCGGTCGGGATCGCCCACCCGTGCGACGTCTCAGTCCCCGCGTTGAACGCCGTGTAGATCAGGGCGGGAACCGCTACGCCGCCGAACGCGGCGGCGACAGGGACGATGGCGGTGGAGAAGCGGCTGAGGGCGCCGCCGACGAACTCGCGCTTGAGCTCCAGCCCCACCATGAAGAAGAAGATCGCGAGAAGTCCGTCGGCCGTCCACTGCCCGATCGACAGGTGCAGGTGGAGCGATTCCGGTCCGATCGAAAAATCTCGGATCGAGAAGTACACCTCGGACAGCGGACTGTTCGCCGCGATGAATCCGAGTGCCGCGGCCACCATGATGATGACTCCGCCGACGAGCTCGGCGCGCAGCACCCGGCTCACGCGCACGACTTCGCGCCGGTTGACGTATGAGATGACCCTGATCGGGTGACTGCGCGTACTCGGGGCCCCTGGTTCGTGCAGGGGGGAAGACTCGGTCATGCGTGGACTACTGGTTCAGCTCCTCGAAGACTCGATCCTCTTCCTCTTTGGCGACACCAGCCACCGAGAGGGCGAAGCCGCCGAGCCAGATGCCCCACACGATGAGCCGTCGCCAGTCAGCCGGCATGTTCTTCGTGCGCTTGATGACGCCCAGAACACTGATCGCCGATCCGATGACTCCGGGGTTGGTCACGTACCTGCCGATGGACATGGGGCCTCCCTAAAACGTCGCTGGTCCTCGCCGTTGCGGGCGATACGGGACCAGCCTACTCGGTACGGTACGCTGGGAAGCGATTCGCGCGCGGACCACGTGCGCAGGCATGCAGGTCGAACGGCGCGGAAGGAAGAGTCGGAATGGCGAAGCAGAACGAGGCACTGTTCGAGGAGAGCTCGCAGGGAGCGGTCGGTGTCGCGACAGCTCTGACATTCATCGTGTCGATGGTGCTCATGCTCGGCGGGTTCGTTCTCATGAGCTACGCCTTCACGGCGGATCACACCGCGGGGCTCTGGGAGTTCGCCGGTGGTCTCGTCGCCGTCGTGCTCGGCTTCATGATTCCCTTCAGTTACCAGATCAAGAAGGGCAAGTAACCCGTCGTTCCGCCGCCCGACCGATGCCGATTCGGTGGGCCGAGCAGGACTAGACTGGGCGCATGTCTGAGATCGATATCAAGCCGCGCAGTCGCGACGTCACCGACGGAATCGAGAAGGCCGCAGCCCGAGGCATGCTTCGGGCTGTCGGCATGGGCGACGAGGACTGGGACAAGCCGCAGATCGGCATCGCGAGCTCCTGGAACGAGATCACGCCCTGCAACCTGAGCCTCGATCGGCTCGCTCAGGGGGCGAAAGAGGGTGTGCACGCCGGCGGCGGCTACCCGCTCCAGTTCGGCACGATCTCCGTTTCGGACGGAATCTCGATGGGGCACGAGGGCATGCACTTCTCGCTGGTGTCGCGCGAGGTCATCGCGGACTCGGTGGAGACCGTGATGATGGCCGAGCGCCTCGACGGATCGATCCTTCTCGCGGGGTGCGACAAGTCGCTCCCCGGCATGCTGATGGCGGCGGCTCGCCTTGATCTCGCCTCGGTCTTCCTTTACGCGGGGTCCATCGCTCCCGGCTGGGTCAAGCTCGAGGACGGCACCGAGAAGCAGGTCACGATCATCGACGCCTTCGAGGCGGTCGGCGCGTGCAAGGCCGGCACGCTGAGCGAAGAGGACCTCAAGCGCGTGGAGTGCGCCATCGCCCCTGGCGAAGGCGCCTGCGGTGGCATGTTCACCGCCAACACCATGGCATGCGTCGCCGAGGCGCTCGGCATGAGCCTGCCGGGGTCGGCGGCGCCCCCGAGCGCGGAT
Organism: Leucobacter sp. Psy1; assembly: GCF_020096995.1. NCBI lineage: Bacteria > Bacillati > Actinomycetota > Actinomycetes > Micrococcales > Microbacteriaceae > Leucobacter > Leucobacter sp. Psy1. The sequence goes on along the minus strand of NZ_CP083692.1, from coordinate 2,440,249 downwards.
CGTCGCCGCGACTACTTCGCCCATCGCTCGGGCGAAGCCGTCGTGAAGATGCTCGAGCAGGGCATTACCGCCAGAGACATCCTCACGAAGAAGGCGTTCGAGAATGCCATCGCCGTGGCGATGGTGCTCGGCGGGTCGACGAACGCCGTGCTTCACCTGCTTGCGATCGCCCGCGAGGCCGAGGTGGAGCTGACGCTCGATGACTTCACGCGCATCGGCCAGCAGGTGCCCCACCTCGCCGACATGAAGCCGTTCGGGCAGTACGTGGCACAGGACTTCGATCGCGTCGGCGGCATGCCGGTGATCATGAAGGCCCTGCTCGACGCGGGTCTGCTGCACGGGGACGTGCTCACCGTGACGGGGAAGACGATGGCCGAGAACCTCGCCGACGTCACGACCCCGCTCGACGGCAAGGTGATCCGGAAGCTCGACGATCCGCTGCACGAGAACGGCGGGCTGACGATCCTCTCCGGGTCGCTCGCCCCTGAGGGCGCCGTGGTCAAGACGGCCGGCTTCGACGCCGAGGTCTTCGAGGGCCCTGCACGGGTCTTCGAACGCGAGCGCGCCGCGATGGATGCGCTCTCGGAGGGCAAGATCAGCAAGGGCGACGTCGTCGTGATCAGGTACGAGGGGCCCAAGGGCGGACCTGGCATGCGCGAGATGCTCGCGATCACCGGCGCCATCAAGGGAGCCGGGCTCGGAAAAGATGTACTACTATTGACGGACGGACGATTCTCAGGCGGCACAACCGGCCTGTGCATCGGCCACATTGCACCGGAGGCATCGGACGGTGGTCCGATCGCCCTCCTCCGCGACGGGGACCTGATTCGGGTCGACATCGCCGCACGAACGCTCGACATTCAGGTGGATCCCGCCGAACTCGAGGCCCGCAGAGCAGACTGGGCTCCGCTTCCCCCGCGCTATACGCGCGGCGTTCTGGCCAAGTACACGCAGCTCGTTCACTCCGCATCGGAAGGTGCGATCACGGGCTGAACGCGCGCTCGCGCACACCGTCACACAGAAAGCAAGAGATGAACTCGGATACGAGTACGACTGCAGCAGATTCGCGTGCCGCGGCTCCTCGCGGCGAACAGATGAGCGGAGCGCAGGCTGTCCTGCGCAGCCTGGAGCTCCTCGGCGTCACCGACGTCTTCGGGCTCCCCGGCGGGGCGGTCCTGCCGCTCTACGACACCATCATGAATGCGCCGACGCCGAGACACATCCTCGTGCGGCACGAGCAGGGCGCCGGGCACGCGGCTGAGGGCTACGCCTCGGCCTCGGGCAAGGTCGGGGTCTGCATCGCGACTTCGGGTCCGGGGGCGACCAACCTCGTCACGGCGATCGCCGACGCGTACATGGATTCCGTGCCGCTGCTCGCGATCACCGGGCAGGTCTTCTCCCACCTGATGGGCACGGACGCGTTCCAGGAGGCGGACATCGTCGGCATCACGATGCCGATCACGAAGCACTCGTTCCTCGTGAAGCGTGCGGAGGACGTGCCGAGCACGCTCGCCGCGGCGTACCATCTCGCCTCCAGCGGACGCCCGGGACCGGTGCTCGTCGACATCACGAAGGATGCCCAGGAAGGCCTCTTCGATTTCGAGTGGGATCCGAGGGTCGACCTGCCCGGGTACCGCCCGATCACCAAGGCGAACAGCAAGCAGATCCAGGCGGCTGCCGAGCTCATCGCTCAGGCGGAGCGACCGGTCTTCTACGTCGGCGGCGGCGTCGTTCGCGCGGGTGCATCGGCAGAGCTCCTGCGTCTCGCCGAACTGGTCGGGGCCCCAGTGGTCACGACCCTGATGGCGCGAGGCGTCTTCCCCGACTCGCACGAGCAGAATCTCGGCATGCCTGGCATGCACGGCACGGTCCCGGCCGTTCTTGCGCTGCAGGAGGCCGATCTGCTGATCACCCTCGGCGCGCGCTTCGACGACCGGGTGACCGGGAAGGCGGCGCTCTTCGCGCCGGAGGCGAAGGTCATCCACGCCGACATCGATCCGGCAGAGATCGGCAAGATCCGCGCGGCGGACGTGCCGATCGTCGGCGACGCGCGAGAGGTGATCGCCGACCTCGTCGCCGCGATCAGCACGCTGCAGCGCGACCGCGTGTTCGCCGACCTGACCGTCTGGTGGAACCGCCTGAACGGTCTCCGCGCGAAGTTCCCGCTCGGGTATGAGCCGACGAGCGACGGGCTGCTCTCCCCGCAGCACGTGATCCAGCGCATCGGCGAGCTGACGGGCCCCGAGGGCGTGTTCGCCGCCGGCGTCGGGCAGCACCAGATGTGGGCTGCGCAGTTCATCGAGTACCAGCGCCCGAATGCCTGGCTGAACTCGGGCGGCGCTGGCACGATGGGATATTCGGTTCCCGCAGCGATGGGGGCGAAGGTCGCCGAACCCGAGCGTCCCGTTTGGGCGATCGACGGCGACGGCTGCTTCCAGATGACGAACCAGGAGCTCGCGACCTGCGTCGTGAACAACATCCCCATCAAGGTGGCGATCATCAACAACTCGTCGCTCGGCATGGTGCGGCAGTGGCAGACGCTCATTTATGAGGGGCGCTACTCGAACACCGACCTCAACACGGGCCACGGCTCGTCGCGAGTGCCCGACTTCGTGAAGCTCGGCGAGGCCTACGGCTGCCTCTCGATTCGTGTGGAGCACGAGGACCAGGTGGACGACGCCATCAAGCTGGCGCTCGAGACCAATGATCGCCCGGTCGTCATCGATTTCGTCGTGAGCGCCGATGCAATGGTTTGGCCCATGGTGCGCCAGGGCACATCCAACAGCGATGTGCAGTACGCCCGAGAACACAGCCCCGAGTGGGAGGAGGAAGCATGAGCCGTCACGTTCTGAGCCTCCTCGTCGAGGACAAGCCGGGCCTGCTGACCCGAGTGGCCGGGCTGTTCGCCCGCCGCGGCTTCAACATCGATTCGCTCGCGGTCGGGCCGACCGAGGTCGAGGGACTGTCGCGCATCACGGTGGTCGTCGATCAGGATCAGGTGCTCCTCGAACAGGTGACGAAGCAGCTCAACAAGCTCGTCAACGTCATCAAGATCGTCGAGCTCGAACCGCAGTCCTCGGTGCAGCGCGAGCACATGCTCATCAAGGTGCGGGTCGACAACCACACGCGGTCGCACGTGCTCGAGGCCGTGAACCTCTTCCGCGCTCGCGTCGTCGATGTCGTCACCGATGCCCTGATCATCGAGGTCACGGGCGACACCGGCAAGGTCGACGCGTTCCTGAGGGTCCTCGAGCCTTTCGGGATCAAGGAGATCGCGCAGTCGGGCCTCATCGCCGTCGGTCGCGGTCCGAAGTCGATCACCGAGCGGGTCTTCAAGAACTGACTCGATGGCCGGATCCGGCCACTCACACTTGCGCCTGCAGTGGCGCGCATCACCACTCACGACAACAGAAGGAGAATCCCCATGGCAGAGATCTACTACGACAGCGACGCCGACCTGTCGGTCATCCAGAGCAAGAAGGTCGCGGTCGTCGGGTACGGCTCGCAGGGACACGCGCACGCGATGAACCTCCGCGATTCGGGCGTCGACGTCGTCATCGCGCTGAAGGACGGCTCCAAGTCGACCGCCAAGGCGCAGGAGGCCGGTTTCGAGGTGAAGAGCGTCGCCGACGCCACCGCGTGGGCCGACCTCATCATGATCCTCGCTCCCGATCAGCACCAGCGCTCGATCTACAACGACCAGATCAAGCCGAACCTCAGCGAGGGCAAGACCCTGGCATTCGCTCACGGGTTCAACATCCGCTTCGGCCTCATCCAGGCCCCCGAGGGCGTCGATGTGATCCTCGTCGCTCCCAAGGCGCCCGGTCACACGGTGCGTCGCGAGTTCGTCGCGGGCCGCGGCATCCCCGACATCATCGCCGTCGAGGTCGATGCTTCGGGCACCGCGTGGGATACCGCGAAGGCGTACGCGAAGGCGATCGGCGGCACGCGCGCCGGCGTCATCAAGACCACTTTCACCGAAGAGACCGAGTCCGATCTCTTCGGTGAGCAGGCAGTGCTCTGCGGCGGAACCTCGCAGCTCGTCCAGTACGGCTTCGAGGTGCTCACCGAGGCCGGGTACCAGCCCGAGATCGCCTACTTCGAGGTGCTCCACGAGCTCAAGCTGATCGTCGACCTCATGTGGGAGGGCGGCATCGCCAAGCAGCGCTGGTCCGTCTCCGACACCGCCGAGTACGGCGACTACGTCTCTGGCCCGCGCGTGATCGATCCCTCGGTCAAGGAGAACATGAAGGCCGTGCTCGCCGATATCCAGTCGGGCGCCTTCGCCAAGCGCTTCATCGACGACCAGGACAACGGGGCGAAGGAGTTCCAGGAGCTCCGTGCCAAGGCCGAGTCGCACCCCATCGAGAAGACGGGTGCCGAGCTCCGCAAGCTCTTCGCCTGGCAGCAGCAGGACGACGACTACACGGACGGCAGCGCCGCGCGCTGACCTCGACCTCACGAGTCGCGTCACGGAAGCCCTCGAGCTCAGGCTCGGGGGCTTCCTGCGTGCCAGGGGCGCTGCGAGAGCCTGCCGTGGGATAGTGGGGTGTTCGAGCAGTTCGTGTTCGAATCGAGAGTGCGGGGAGTGATGCGGATGCCGCGCAGGCGCGAGCGGAACAGCGACATATCGTGCACGTCACGGGCAGGCCGATGAGTCTCGTCTACATGGCCGCGCTCCTCATCTCGTTCGCAGGAGTGGCGATCATCGACCTGCGGCATCGTCTCTTCTTCGCGCAGGGTGCCAGGCGAGCGCTCGTCACGGTGGCCGTCGGGTTCGCCGTGCTCCTCATCGTCGATATCATCGCGATTCTCTGCGGTCTCTTCCTCATTGGCTCGTCCCCGTACATGACGGGCATCACTATCGCGCCGCACATGCCGATCGAGGAGCCGCTGTTCCTCCTGTTCCTGAGCTACCTGACGATGGTGCTCCAGACGCTCGTCGCTCGGGTGCAGGACAGGCTGCGGGATCGGGGGACCGCACGTGGTTGACGGATCCGCCACCTACTTCTGGATCGCCTGTGCGATGCTCGCCGCGAGCCTCGCCTTCCGCATCTGGGTCGACCGCCGTGCGCACCGCAGGGGTGAAACGGTGCGGGTCCTCCCGACCGCGGTGACCGCTGCGGTCCTCGTCGTGCTCACCGTCGTGTTCGACAATGTCATGATTCTCGCCGACCTGTTCCAGTTCGATCACGACCAACTGATCGGCGTCTACCTCGGTGTGGCCCCCATCGAGGATCTGAGCTATCCGCTGTGCACCGCGATCCTGCTTCCGGCCGTGTGGAGGATGCAGAACGGCGGCCGCGCGCCCTCGTCCGAGTAGATGAGTGCGCGCGGCCGCCGGCCGTGCTGAGGACTTACTCCTGGGTCGCGGCGTACTCGTCGAGGGTGCCGTCTGCGAACGCGGAGCGGACGTTCTCGAGTTCCGCCTGGTCGGGGACGACGATCGACTGGCCGTCACCGGAGGTGCCCGTACCGTTCGTCGGACTCGTGAAGAAGGTAATGTCGTTCGAACGGATATTGCGCATGTCGAGTCCGAGCATCACCGCACGGTTCAGCGTGAGCCCGTCATCGAGGATGAGATACGGCTTCAGCGATTCGAAGACCGAGGTGACCCGGTCGACGCTGCCGAGCGTGTCCGAGCTGAGGAGCTGGCTGACGAGCGCCTTCATGTAGATCTGCTGGTTCCGCACGCGCTGGTAGTCGCCGTCGGAGAACGCATATCGCTCGCGCACGTACGACAGAGCCTGGTCGCCGTCGAGCGTGATCTCGCCCTCCTTGAAGGTGTAATCGCCGCCACCGTTCTGAGCGGTGTACTCGATCGGGTTGTCGATCGTGACTCCGCCGACGGCGTCGGTGAGCCCCTTGAACGAGTCGAAGTCGATGAGCGCGACGTGGTCGATCCGCGCGCCGATGAAGTTCTCGACGGTGTTCACCGCGAGGGGGAGACCGCCGTAAGCGACGGCGGCGTTGATCTTCGCCTCGCCGTGGCCCTCGATGTTCACCCAGTTGTCGCGCATGATCGACATGACGGTGACCGAGTCGTCCTCGGGGGAGACCTGGGCCACCATGATCGCGTCGCTCCGGAAGCCGTCGAGATCCTCGATCGTGGCGTCAGGATCGGTGGTCTCGCGGGAGTCCGAGCCGAGCAGGAGGATATTGACCGGTGCATTGTCGCCAGTGGCCTCCGCCGGGCGCTGCCAGTCGGGATCCTGCTCGATGGACACGCGATCGACCTCGTTGTAGGTGCTCGCGAGGAGCGCGTACCCGATGCCGACCACGAGGCCCAGCAGAACGAGCAGCACGCCGATAATGATGAGGAATCGCTTGAGTCCCCGGCGGCGCCTCGGCCGTCGGCCGGTCGGCTCCGGTTCTGCGGATCCGTCGTCCGCGAAGAGGCGGTCGAGCGCGCTGTTGGACTGGTTCACGTGTCTGCTCCCGTGGATCGTGCGTACTGGTGCTGCGAGTCGTTCTGAGGGCGGACGCGCATCGTGCGCTCCCTAGGATACCCGGCACACGCTGCGCAGCTGCCCGGGAGACGGCTCAGACTGAGTGCGTACGGAGCATGGCCCCGTATCCTCAGGGCCATGCAGGGACAGCAGGTGAGAGAACAGGACACGTCAGAAATCGGGATCGGGGTCTCCGACGTGTACGCGAGCGCCTTCCCGGAACTCGCGGTGCCGTGGGAGGCCGGGGAGCCGGAGCGTCCTGCGCTGCTCGTGCTGAACGACGCGGTCGCTCGCGATATCGGCCTCGAACCACGATGGCTCAGATCCGAATCAGGGGTGCGCTCCCTGCTCGGCAACGAACTCGCCGAGGGGGCGCGCCCGGTGGCCCAGGCATACGCAGGCCACCAGTTCGGAAACTACTCCGCTCGACTCGGAGACGGGCGCGCCTTGCTCCTCGGCGAGCGGACGAACGCTCTGGGGGAACTCAGGGACCTTCACCTCAAGGGTTCGGGACCCACGCCGTTCGCTCGCAGCGACGGGTACGCCGCGATCGGGCCCATGCTGCGGGAGTATGTGCTCGGCGAGGCTATGCACGCGCTCGGGATCCGTACGACTCGGGCCCTCGCGGTCATCGATACTGGTCGGCGGGTGCGACGCGATGCGGAACTGCTTCCGGGAGCCGTGCTCGTCAGGGTCGCGCGCAGTCATTTGCGTGTCGGCACGTTCCAGTACGCGCGGTCGATGCGCGACGAAGAGCTGCTCTCTCGGCTGGTCGCGCACGCGCTCGAACGTCACTATCCGGAGCGGCAGGACGACGATACCCCTGCGCTCGCCCTCCTGGACGGGGTGATCGAGGCTCAGGCCCAGCTCGTCGCCGACTGGATGCTCGTGGGCTTCATCCACGGCGTCATGAACACCGACAACGTCTCGATCGCCGGAGAGACTATCGACTACGGTCCATGCGCGTTCATGGATGCGTTCGAGCCGACGACCGTCTTCAGCTCGATCGACCATAACGGCCGGTACTCCTATGGGAATCAGCCGGGAGTCGCCCAGTGGAACCTCGCCCGCTTCGCTGAGGCGCTTCTGCCGCTGCTCGACGGCGACGAGACGCGTGCCATCGAGATCGCGGAGGATCGCATCGGCCGCTTCGCGGCGCTGTATGAATCCGCGTGGCTCCGGGGCATGCGGGCGAAACTGGGCATTTCACACGGAGAGGACTCCCGAGCCGCCTCGACGACCGACTCCGATGAGGCGGTGCATCGCGACACCGAGCTCGCGCAGACCATCCTCCAGGATCTTCGGGATCATCGTCTGGATTACACCGGGTTCTTCCGGGCGCTCGCCGACGCGGCGCGCGGAGATGACACGGCGATCCGCGCCTTCTACACCTCGTCAGCGGACGCGGGGAGCGACCAGCGCAGCGCGGCTGGTGCGGATGCCTGGCCCCGTCCGTGGACCGAGGCGTGGCGGGCGCTCGAGCCCGATGCCGACGCCATGGACCGCGTCAACCCTGTCTACGTCCCGAGGAATCACCTCGTCGAAGAAGCCCTCGACGCGGCGACGGCGGGTGACCTTGCTCCGCTGACCCGACTCGTGGAGGTGCTCCGCGCGCCGTTCGACGTGCGGCCGGATCGAGCGCGGTTCGCGCTCCCGGCGCCGGCAGGGTCGTGGATCGGCACGACATTCTGCGGCACCTGAAACGGCTCAGACCAGTCGGCGCTCCGGGGAGGAGGATTCCGTAAGCGCGGGATCCCGCTCGACGACCCCCTCGAGCGCGTCATCGATCGCTTGGAGCAGGTCCGCGTCGAGGGTGATCCCTGAGGCGCGAACCGTGTCGCCGAGCTGCTCGGGACGGGAAGCTCCGACGAGTGCCGCGGAGACGTTCGGGTTCTGCAGCACCCAGGCGATGCCGAGTTGTGGCATCGTCAAGCCCGCCTCGTCGGCGAGCGGCCGGAGCCGCTGCACCGCCCTGAGTACCTCGTCGCGCAAGAAGCGCTGATCCACGTTGTCGCGGCTCTTCTCGTTCGCGGCGCGTGAACCCTCGGGCAGCGCTTCGCCTGCGCGGTACTTCCCGGTCAGCACGCCCTGCGCGAGCGGGGACCACACGACCTGAGTGATCCCGAGTTCCTGGGACGTCGGCACGACGCGGTCCTCGATCACCCGCCAGAGCGCCGAGTACTGCGGCTGGTTCGAGACCAGCTGGATCCCCAGGTCCTTGGCCAGGGCGTGGCCGGCGCGCAACTGTTCGGCCGTCCATTCGGAGACGCCGATGTAGAGCACCTTGCCCAGGCGGACGAGGTCCGCGAAGGCCTGGAACGTCTCCTCCAGCGGGGTCTCTGAGTCGAATCGGTGCGCCTGGTACACATCGATGTACTCGGTCCCGAGTCGGCGCAGGGAGCCGTCGACCGAGTCGCGGATGTGCTTCCGGCTGAGCCCCGTATTGTTCGGCCCTTTGGCTCCGGTCGGGAAGTAGACCTTGGTCATCAACTCCAGCGTGTCCCGTCGCTGTCCCTTGAGCGCTTCGCCGAGCACCGCTTCCGCGCGGGTGTTGGCATACACGTCCGCAGTGTCGAACGTCGTAATGCCGTGGTCCAGCGCCGCGTGGACGGTGGCGATCGCGGCGTCGTCTTCGACCTGCGACCCGTGCGTCACCCAATTGCCATAGGTGATCTCCGAGACCTTGAATCCGCTGTTTCCGAGATACCGATACGCGACCATGCGGCCCACCATACTCCGGGGCACCCGGGGTGGATCAAGAGAGACCGGTGACACGCATCGTAATGTTCACTCGTCCGTGATCGAGACCGCACCCGTCTGGAGCGGTCCCGGGGAACGTCTTCTGCACGCCGTGGAAGGCGAATCGTGATGGGCCCCCGAAGACGAAGAGATCGCCAGACGCGAGCTCGAGATCCTGATAGGGCCGATTGCGGTGCTCGGTGTTTCCGAAGCGGAACACGCAGGTGTCGCCGATCGAGAGCGAGACCACGGGAGCATCGGAACGTTCATCCTTGTCCTGGTGCATGCCCATACGCGCGTTCGCGTCGTAGTAGTTCACGAGCGCCGTGTCGGGTGCGTAGTCCTCACCGGCACGCGGATCACCGGTCGCCTCGACCAGGGCGCGTCGACCGAGATCTCCGAGCCAGTCGGGAAATTCGAGGACCCGGTTGCCGTTGACGTCGACGGCCTCGCGCGAGTACTGGTAGGGGCGCCAGTGCCATCCCAGGCAGACGGTCTTCACCGACATCTCGTGTCCGCGCACGCGCGCGGCCCGAATCGGCACGGGACCATCGGCCCAGGTGAGGAACTGACCGATGATCCAGCGCTGCTCGTCGAGGGAGAGCCACGCCGGCACATGGTGGGCGCCCTCCGGAAGGTCTGGCGGGATGAGCATGCCTCCAGGCTAACCCCGCACAGAGCTGCTCGCGCTGCCGCCGTTAGACTGGGGCGCGTGTCCGTCTCCGAGCTTTCCGCCAGCACCCAGAACTACCTGAAGGCCGTGTGGAGCCTTCAGGAGTGGTCTGACGCACCCGTCACGGCGACGACCATCGCGGAGAAAGCCGGCGTCAAGCTGTCGACGGCGTCGGACGCGGTGCGGAAGCTGAGCGAGCAGGGGCTGCTCGACCATGCGCCGTACGGGGCGATCGCTCTGACGGAGCTCGGTCGCGACTACGCCATCGAGATGGTGCGCCGTCATCGACTCATCGAGACGTTCCTGGTCGAGACGCTCGGGTACACGTGGGATCAGGTGCACGACGAAGCCGAGACCCTCGAGCACGCCGTCTCCGACTTCATGATCACCCGGATCGACGGGCACCTCGGGCACCCGACGCGGGACCCGCACGGAGACCCGATCCCGAGTGCCGGCGGTGACGTGCACCGCCCGGATGCGGTGCGCCTGTCGAGCGTGCCGGCGGGACATCGGGTGCGCGCCGAGCGCGTCTCCGACGCGGATCCTGAGCTGCTCCAGTACTTCGCGTCGCACGGGATCGCCGTCGGTACCGTGCTCACAACCCGCGCCGGGGCGCCGTACTCCGAGTCCGTCGAGGTCGAGGTCGAGGGTGGAGCGACGTTCCCCCTCGGGCGCGTAGCGACTGACTCGGTGTGGGTGACCTCCGCCTAACTCTCAGGCGATTTCGGCTCCTGCGGAGGTTCCAGGGGCGAGCGATCTCGGTAATGCGAATGAGCGCCGCGACGATCGCGCGCACTTCTCGCATATGTCGGCGGTCGTGTGCGCCGGATCGGACTTCAGCGTGCGCGTTTCCGCTCGGCAATACCCTCCAGCACATGTTTGGCGTGCCGTATTTGCATTGTTTGGAGCTCCGAACAATAATGAATCTCGCCAGTGCGAAGCGCGAGAGTGCCCGGGAGCATCCGTCCCGGAGTCGTGCTGCAGAGACCCCAGAGGAGACCCGTGAACACCGCGCCCATCCGTGGAAGTGTCGGCTTCGAATCGCACGAGATCTCGCGCGAGGCGAGCGCCGACCTCGTCTACTTCTCGAGCGCGTCGGAGAACACCCGCCGCTTCGTGGAACGTCTCGACCGACGGGCCATCCGCATTCCGCTCCGCCCACGCGTCGAGGGGATGATCCGGGTCCGAGAACCCTACGTGCTCGTCGTGCCGAGCTACGGCGGAGGCGAGCATAAAGGGGCCGTGCCGAAGCAGGTGATCGCGTTTCTCAACGACGAGGTGAACCGGTCGCTGATCCGCGGCGTCATCACCGCGGGGAATACCAACTTCGGTGAGCACTACTGCGTCGCCGGGCCCATCATCGCCGAGAAGTGCGGAGTGCCCGAACTGTATCGGTTCGAACTGCTCGGCACTCCGGACGACGTGCAGCGCGTCGATGCGGGACTGCGCGAATTCTGGGAAGCCGAGCGCGGCCGCCGATCCGCATAACGACCGCGCATCCCGCTGTGCTCTGACTGCTGCTCCACGCTTCTCGACTCCGCCAACGTCACCCGCCCATTCCGACCAGAAAGGCCCCGCATGAACGCGCCGCTCACCTCACCGTCCGTCACTCCGCCCGCCTACCGGCACGACCCAGCAGCTCGTCTCCGCCCGATCAACTGGAACCGCGTCTCAGATGAGAAGGACTTGGAAGTCTGGAACCGGCTGACCGCGAACTTCTGGCTCCCGGAAAAGGTGCCGCTCTCCAACGACCTCCCCGCCTGGCAGGGCATGGATGAGGTGCAGCGCACGCTGACGATGCGCGTCTTCACTGGTCTCACGATGCTCGACACGGTGCAGGCGACGGTGGGGGAGATCTGCCAGATTCAGGACGCCCGCACCGAGCACGAGGAGGCCGTGTACACCAACATCGCGTTCATGCAGTCGGTGCACGCCCGCTCGTACTCATCCGTCTTCTCCACATTGACGAGCACCCCCGAGATCGATGACGCCTACCGCTGGGCCGTCGGCAACGACCTCTTGCAGCAGCGCTGCAAGACTGTGCTGCAGCACTACTTCGGGCCCGATCCGCTGAAGCGGAAGGTGTCATCGACACTGCTCTCCTCGCTGCTGCTCTACGCCGGTTTCTATTTGCCGCTCCATTTCTCGGTGCACGCGACGCTCACCAACACCGCCGACATGATCCGCCTCATCCTGCGAGACAAGGCGGTGCACGGGTACTACTCGGGATACAAGTACCAGCGCGGGCTCGAAGCCCACACAGCTGCGGAGCGCGCCGAGATGGAGAAGTTCACCTTCGCGCTGCTCGAAGAGCTCTACGAGATGGAGCTCGCGTACTCCGGAGAACTCTATGCGCCGCTCGGACTGATGGATGATGTCGCCGCGTTCGTGCGCTACAACGCCAACAAAGCCCTCATGAACCTCGGCTACGCCCCACGATTCGACGCCGCCGAGACGCGCGTCAGCCCCGAGATCCTCGCAGCTCTCGCCCCAGGGGCAGACGAGAATCACGACTTCTTCAGCGGCAGCGGCTCGTCGTATGTCATCGGCACGTCAGAGGCGACGCGAGATGAGGACTGGGAGTTCTAGGCTTCGGCGCTCGTGGCGGAGCCGGGTCCGGCGTCGGTGTCGGGATCGGTGAGCAGCGCCTCGCGGAGCTGCTCGAGCGTCCGCTCATCGAGCCCGAGCCCGTCGGTGAAGTATCCCTCGATCGACCCGTAGTCCTCATCGACGGCGCTGAACGCGGTGTCGAGATACTCGGTCCGCACGCCGAGCACGGGATCCAAGAGCCTCGGATCCCCACCCGCTGCCTCGAATCGGTCGAACAAGGGGCGCAGAGCCGGGATGAGGTCGGTGTTGGTGCGAAGGTAGTCGTCCAGGACGATGCTCGCCTCCACACCGAGGAATGTGAGCAGGGCGGCTGCGGCCCATCCGGTGCGATCCTTGCCCGTGGTGCAGTGGAACAGCGCAGGGCGCTGCGGCGCCGTGGTCAGTCCCCGGAAGAGTGCGGCGTACGAGCGTCGCGCGCTGGGCAGGCGCACGAGGTCGCGGTACGCACTCGTGAACTGCGTCTCGATCCCGCCTTGTTCGGCGAACGCGCGCGCCGCCTCCGGGTCGGAGAGGAGCTGCTGGAGTTGTGCAGGGGCTTGGTGCTCGGCGTCGGCAAAGACGTCGAGCGTGACCTCTTCGATGCCCGAGGGCAGGCGATCGGGTCGGGCGTCGCGCTCCGCTGCGGTGCGGAGATCGTAGACGGTGCGCACGCCGAGCTCGGACACCTGCGCGATCCCTGTTGCATCGAGCCTGCCGAGGTCGACGGAGCGGAAGACCACGCCGGTGCGGACGGTGCGGCCGTCGGTGGTGGAGTGGCCGCCGACATCACGGAGGTTGGGCAGTGTGTCGATCTGCATGCGAAGTCCCCTCATCGTCACAACCCATGCTGCCAGAACGGTCGGAGACTCAGGAGCGGAGCGGTCGGGTCGCCTATCGTGGAAGTCATGCGGCACGGAGCTCGGAAGCGTTTCGACGTCCGGCGACTGCTCACCCGCATCGACGGGAAGCGAGTGCTTCGGGGCGTCGCCGGCGGGGGCATCGCGCTGCTGCTCGCCGTGGGAGGCGTCGCTCTCATCGTCTCCCCTGCCCACACGCCCAACGTGCCCGACCGTTTCGACCCCGGCATGATCATCGCGGATGACCTCTTCTACGACGGTGACGCGATGACCGCTGACGAGATCGAGGCGTTCCTCGATGCACGCGTGCCCGACCCGACACGCAAGAGCCTCCGCAACTTCAGCGAGGACACCGAGACTCGACCTGCCGACGACTACTGCGATGACTTCTCAGGCAAGAAGCACCACACAGCCGCGGAGATCATCGCCCAGGTCGGGGAGGCGTGCGGCATCAGCCAGCGGGCGCTCCTGGTGATCCTGCAGAAGGAGACCGCGCTCGTGGGGCTGCGAGAGCCCGAGAGCTGGCGGTACGACCGTGCCATGGGGTACGCCTGCCCCGACAGCGGCCCCAACCGGTCAGCGAACTGCGACGAGGACTTCTACGGCTTCGCCAACCAGCTGTACTGGGGTGCACGGCAGTACCAGGTGTACCGGCAGCACCCGGAGAACTTCAACTACCGGCCCTTCAAGATGAACACCATCCAGTACCACCCCGATCGCGACCGCTGCGGCGTCTCCGACGTCTACATCATGAACTGGGCCACCGCCGGGCTCTACAACTACACGCCGTACCAGCCGAACCTCTCGGCGCTCGCCGCCGGACAGGGGGAGGGCGACGAATGCTCCACCTACGGCAACCGCAACTTCTACGATCTGTACAAGGCGTGGTTCGGCGACCCGCACGTGGTGCACCAGGAGTAGTGCCGCACACCGCGTTCCTGGCGTACGCTGATCGCATGTGCGGGAGAGTCATCGTCGACTACGAAGAGAATATGGACGTGGCGGCCGACAGTGCACTCGCGGAGTGGGTGCTCGGGGTGCCCGACGGAGCGCGATCCTCCTGGAACGTGAAACCGACGGAGGCGATCCCGATCGCCCTGACCTCGGCGAAGGACGGTCGTCGGCGATTCGAGCTCGCGCGGTGGTCGCTGGTGCCGCCGTGGGCGACGTCGCTGGCGTCGAAATTCCCGACGTTCAACGCGCGGTCCGAGGGTGTGGCAGAGAAGCGCACCTTTGCGGGGCCGCTACGGCACCAGCGGTGTGTCGTGCCGGTATCGGGGTTCTACGAGTGGTCGGGGCCGAAGGGGGCCCGAGTGCCGCACGCCATCTTCGGGTCGGAGGAGGTGCTGCCGATGGCGGGTCTCTACTCTTGGTGGCGGGACCCGGCACTGGAGGGGCGGGACGCCTGGCATCTCACGGCGACGATACTCACCCGCCAGTCAGCGGGAGTGATGGCCGGCATCCACGAGCGGATGCCGGTGTTCATCGCCGACGAGCTGGTGAGGGAATGGCTGGATCCCGAAACGTCGGGCGACCAGTCGCTCGTGGACGCGGTCTCAGCGGAGGCAGTGCCGATTGCCGAGCATCTCCGCGAGTGGACGGTGCGACCACTGCGCGGAGATGGGCCAGAACTGCTCGAGCCCGCCGACTGACGCGAAGCTCAGAAGAGCGGACGGAAGGGCAGCAGTGCGGCCTCGGCGATCTTCGTTGCGGTGCTGCGCTCCTCCCAGTGCGGAGGGGAGAGGATTTCGCAGTGCTCGGAGTCCGCCTCGTAGATGCGCTCCATCTCGCTCGCGAAGTCCTGATCGACGATCTCGACGTTCGTCTCGTAGTTGAACGTGAGTGACAGGCGATCGATGTTCGCGGTACCGACCGTCGACCACTCGCCGTCGATGGTCGCCGTCTTCGCGTGGATCATGCTTGCCGCGTAGAGGAGCAGCGTGATCTTCGACGAGAGCAGCTGGCCGTAGAAGCCGCGCGTCACCCAGTCGGCCAGGATGTGGTTCGACTCCTTGGGGACCATGAGGCGTACGTCGACGCCGCGCTCGGCCGCGTGGCTGAGCGCGGTCACGATCTGCTGGTCGGGCACGAAGTAGGGGGTGGTGATCCAGATCCGGTGCTGAGCCCGTTCGATCGCGTCGAGGTACATTTGCCGGATCGGGTACACCAGTTGCACCGGAAGATTCGCCGCGACGTGCACGGGGGAGGCCCAGGTGTCCGGCGGGATCCAGGGGATCGCCTCGTCGGAGCTGCAGCGCTCGTTCCAGACCCGCGCGACCGAGTTGCGCAGCCCCCAGACTGCAGGACCGATCTCGCGGATGTGGGTGTCTCGCCACTCCCTGGCGTAGAGCGCGCCGATGTTGTACCCGCCGACGAATCCGATCCGGTCGTCGATGACGAGCACCTTCGAGTGGTTCAGGCCGGTGTAGCGGAGCGGGGCCTTCCAGATCTTGCGCCGGAAGACCGGCAGACGGTGCACAAAGACCTCGGCGGAGATCTGGTCGTAGAACGACTGCGGAACGACGAGGTTCGCGAAGCCGTCGTACATGAGGTGCACGCGGACTCCTCGGGCCGCAGCCGCATTGAATGCGTCGATGAATCGCTGGCCGACCTCATCGTTCTTCCAAATGTAGGTCTCCATGATCACGGAGTGCTCGGCGGCCTCGATCGAGGCGAGCATGTCGTCATACAGGGTGCCGCCATCGGTGTAGATGGTGATCGAAGACTCGGCGACTTCCGCCTCGTACGTGCCGGGGTGCGGAGCGTTCCGCTTGACGCGTCCGCGCCGCTCCAGATGGTCGACGGTGATGGCGGGGGCCGCAGCGATTGCGGAACTGATCGCCCCGATCGCTGACGCGATGGCTCCGTACTTCAGGATCGTCCGCATCGGTCGCCGTCGGTACTCCTGTCGCGCACGCATGCACCCACTGTAGCGTGCGACTGACTCGCGAAAATGTGCGCGGGGCGCGTGCGTCCCATCCAACCCTCGCACTGGATGGGACACGGCTCCATCATATCAGGGCGGCCACATGTGAGTGGCGAGCCATGTGGAGCTGTGGCGAACCTGGGCGCGTTCCCGTTGCGGCTCCCAGGAAGGCGAACTACCGTAGATCAGATGAATGCTCGCGACCTCGCGGGCGCGCACCCGACCTCGCAGGAAGCAGGATGTACCAGAGCATCTTCGAAGACGCCATCGCCGACCTGAAGAGCACGGGTCAGTATCGCACCTTCACTCACATCAACCGTCTCGCCGATCAGCACCCCCAGGCGCTCATGTATCCGAAGGGGGAACAGGGAGGGCTGCGGCCGGCGGACGCCGCCGCGGCGACGGACTCGCACGAGATCACGGTCTGGTGCAGCAACGACTATCTCGGAATGTCGACGCACCCCGACGTGATCGGCGCCATGGTCGCCACGGCGCAGCAGTACGGCGCGGGCGCCGGGGGCTCGCGGAACATCGGCGGCACCTCCGACCTGCATCGGAACCTCGAGCAGTTGCTTGCCGACTGGCACGGGAAGGAAGCAGGACTGAGCTTCCCCTCGGGATACGGCGCCAACGACGCCACGCTGCAGTGCCTCGTCCGCCTGATTCCCGACCTCGTGATCTTCAGCGACGAGTTGAACCACGCGTCGATCATCAGCGGTATTCGCGCGTCGCGTGCGGAGAAGCGCATCTTCCGCCACAACGACGTCGCCCACCTGGAGGAGATGCTCGCCGAGTACCCGCAGGAGCGACCGAAGATCGTCGTGTTCGAGTCGGTCTACTCGATGGACGGCGATGTCGCGCCGATCGCCGAGATCGTCGAGGTTTCGGAGCGTTTCGGAGCGCTGACGTACATCGACGAGGTGCACGCGGTCGGCATGTACGGGCCGGGAGGGGCCGGCGTCGCGGCCGAGGTCGGCATGCAGGATCGGATCGACATCATCCAGGGCACCCTCGCGAAGGGGGTCGGGGTCTCCGGCGGTTACATCACCGGTAACCGCGCGCTCGTCGACGCCGTGCGCTCCTTCGCTCCCGGTTTCATCTTCACGACCGCCCAGGCTCCTGCCGTGGTCGCGGCCGCTACGGCGAGCATCGAGCACCTCAGGCGCTCGGATGCCGAGCGGGAGGCGCAACGCGCCGCCGTCGCACGTATGCGCGTGGCGCTCGATCGCGTCGGCATCGCGGTGAACCCCGACACCACGACCCACATCCTGCCGATCCACGTGGGCGACTCGGCGCTCTGCCGGCAAGCGGCCGATCGTCTGCTCACGGTGCACGGCCACTACCTGCAGCCGATCAATGCGCCGTCGGTGCCCAGGGGGACGGAACGGTTCCGCATCAACCCTACGCCGAACCACTCCGTCGAGCAGATCGAGGCTCTCGCCGATGCGCTCCGCGAGGTCTTCGACCACTTCGGACTTCCGCACGGGGTAGCCCCCGTGCTGCGCGCAGCCTAGCGAGGACGCGTTTCCAGTGGAGGGGCTAGGCGCAGCTTCCGCGGAAGCGATCCTGCGGGTTCGAGATGAGACCCTCTGAGAGGACGGTCTCGAGCGCCATCTCGCCCTCGGGTGAGATGTCGATGCCGGTGAGCGTGATCCCCCGCGGCAGCCGATCCGCGATGCAGACGGTTCGCGGTTCCGCGAGTTCGCCGAGGAGGGCGTCGCCGAACATTCCGGCTCCCTCGATCGTGAGGTCGGACGGCGTCACCACGACGTGACCCGCTTCGACCGCGAGTTCGAACACGCCCTGGAACGGCAGCATGGCCTGAGGTGTGTCCAGCGTGCCGCCCGCGACGAGCCGACCGTCGCGCATCTCCGCCCACTCGACTGCCCCAGCCGTCATCATGCGCATGGCGGGCTCGAGGTGCTCGGGCGCGATCGTCAAGGTCGCCGTTCCGTCCCTGAGCTTGCCGATCAGGGGGAAGAGTGGCACGGAGGCCACCTGCATCTCGGCCGTCGCCGTGACATCGGTGTCGAGCGGGACGTTCTCGGCCTCGATCGAGACGTCGGCGATCCGCCACCTGAGCGCGTTGAGCGCCGCCGACCCCTCCATCGACACATCGACCCGGCTCTCCTGTGCGACGCGGAGGGGCACCCGTACCCCGCCTTCGATCACCGAGGGCATAAATGCGCGCAAACCGAACTCTGCGAGCGCGCCCAGAATGGCGATCACGAGGACGGTGATGGCGAGGCGTTTGAGGAACGTCATCACCATCGACCTTATCCGCCGATCGGGAGCTGTTTCCAGCTCATAGAGCCCGTATCCGCGCTTCGTGATCAACCCGTAAGGTAGGGTGCAGGCATGGCCTCAGAACAGCGCGGTTCGGCGCCCTCAGCGATTCCCACGCCCCCGATCACCCGGGTGGTGATGATCGCGGCGGCCGCCGCGATGGGCGGATTCCTCTTCGGGTTCGACACGGCCGTCATCAACGGCGCCGTGGGCGCAGTCGGGGAGTGGAGCGGCGCCGGGTCGGTGCTGCTCGGATTCTCCGTCGCCGGTGCGCTGCTCGCTTGCGCGATCGGTGCCTGGTTCGCCGGCCCCATTGCAGCTCGCCTCGGTCGCATCAGAGTCATGCAGGTCGCCGCTATCGTCTTCTTCGTTTCCGCACTGGGGTCGGGACTCGCTTGGGATATCTGGTCGCTCACGGTCTTCCGGTTCATCGGAGGATTCGGGGTGGGGGCAGCGAGCGTGATCGCGCCCGCCTACATCGCAGAGGTGTCCCCGGCGAAGATCCGAGGACGGCTCGGCTCGCTGCAGCAGCTCGCGATCGTTGTCGGGATCTTCGTATCGCTGCTCAGCAACTACGCCCTCGCTCAGGCGGCGGGTGGAGCGGGAAGCGAACTGTGGTTCGGGCTCGACGCGTGGCGGTGGATGTTCATGGTGGAGTGCTTGCCCGCCGTGATCTACGGGCTCCTCGCCTCGTTGATTCCCGAATCGCCACGCTTCCTGGTCAGCCAAGGAAGAGATGATGAAGCCGAGCAGGTGCTCGAGCACTACGTCGGCGGCACCCCGACGGAGAAGATCACCGAGATCCGCTCGACGCTCTCCGTCGAGAAGACGCAGTCCATCGCCGTGCTGCGCGGAGTCCGCTTCGGGCTGATCCCCATCGTGTGGATCGGGATCCTGCTCTCCCTCTTCCAGCAGCTCGTCGGCATCAACGTCATCTTCTACTACTCGACCATGCTCTGGGAGGCCGTCGGGTTCGACGAGTCCGACGCCCTGCTCACGAGCGTCATCACCTCAGTCGTGAACATCACGACCACGATCGTCGCGATCCTGCTCGTCGACAAGGTGGGGCGGAAGCCGCTGCTGCTCATCGGCTCCGCGGGCATGCTCGTGACGCTCGGCACGATGGCCTATATCTTCGGTACTGCCCCGACGGAGACGGTCGGCGGAGAAGTGCAGCCGATGCTCTCGGACACCGCGGGCATCGTCGCGGTGCTCGCCGCCAACCTCTACGTCGTGTTCTTCGGCGTCAGCTGGGGGCCGGTCGTCTGGGTGCTGCTCGGGGAGATGTTCAACAACCGGATCCGCGCGTACGCCATCTCGGTCGCCGCAGCGGCGCAGTGGATCGCGAACTTCACGGTGTCGCTGACGTTCCCCGCCCTCGCCGATGCGGGGCTCGGACTCGCCTACGGGCTCTATGCCACGATGGCCGCGGTCTCTTTGTTCTTCGTCTGGAAGTTCGTGCGGGAGACAAAGGGGCGCGAACTCGAGTCGATGGAGTAGTTCAGCCGATCACCCGGGGCGGGACTTGTCCGAGAGACCCCGCATGCAGCATCCGCGCGAAGGCGTCGAGGTCTGCGCGCACTCGCGCATCGCAGGTGAGAGCCTGTCTCGGTACCGTGCCGGTCAGCAGGCGGTGGTCCCACTCCATCAAGAGCGCGACTCGCGTGCGGCGCTCGCCGAGGGCCTCGAACGACACCGAGCCGGCGTGCACGCGCGGACCCAAACTGCGCCAGGCCAGCCGGCGTTGCGTGAGCCGCTCCAGGATCATCGCGTCGAACTCCAGCTCCCTCCCCTCGAATGCGACATTCCAGCGGAACACCGTGCTGCTCAGCTGAACGACCTCGACCGCAGCGGCGATGAAGAGCGGATAGGTCTCGCACCGCAGCCACGGCTCGAAGACGTCGTGCAGCGGCAGGTCGATCTCCAGATCGGCAGACCCTCGGTCTCGCGGCATCGTGTCAGTCCCTTGATGTCGGTGATATCACCGAGGCTACGTGCCGGATGCCCGGAAGTCACCACGGTTGACACCGAACGGAAAGGTCTGCATTCGGTGCTGCACGCCGACGTGACCCGGGAAGCGACAACGCGAGAGGGCGAGATCGCTCTCACGGGTGGAAGGGCTCGATAGTGCCGAGTGGTTTCTCAGGGTCGTGAATCCAACCGACAGGCTCCTCAAGGCCGGTGAGTTCACGCTCCCACGGGTAATGACGAACACGGCCCGACCCCGTGGGGCCAGCGAGCCCATCCACGATCACGGCATCGGCAACATCGGCAGGCGTATTCGGATCGAAGAGAGCTGACAGGGCGGAATACTCAAAGAACCTTCCCACCAAAGGGGCGCCCTCTGATCCGCGATAGATCACGATTGCGGTGTCTTCACCCGCCACCGCCGTCGCGATCAGCGGGAACGGGAACAGATCCTCCATTTTCGACTGCTTATGCAGTTCGAGGAGAGACAGTTGCACCTCTGAGAGCCCGTTATTCATGGGTACCCCTATTCGTGAGTGAATCAACCATAAGCATCTATGATCACGTCTCCGCGATGTGACCGATACCGGACCACGGGACGGCCTGAAGCAAATGACTCGCAGGGTGAATATTTCAGACGCATGGTCGAAGACCGCCCCGACGAGCTTCTGTGAATAGATGAATCGTCTCTGTCCTCTTCTCGAGAACCGGGCGGGACACTGTCGTACGTCCGGGCGTATGAAAGGAGACAGTTCGGTAAAGGAGGCCAGAATGGGGTTAGGACTTATTACGGCCCGAGAACTCGGAGTCACCATGAGCAGGAAATCGCGGAACATCTTCATCCTCGTAGCCGCACTGGTTCTGCTTGGATTCGCTGTTCTTCTATTCGGCGTTGAGTTGAGTGGATGGTGCAACGACTCAACTGAAGCCGAATTGAGCGAGTGTCGTACGAATTGGCGTTGGAGACAGTGGTGACTTCGCGGTGAGCTTCGGGCGACTCTTTTCTCCAAGCTCAACGCGTCGTCACCGGCTTGCCGCAAAGCCCCATGACAGTGTCGTCACGAGCTCACTCCAAAGGCGCTACGTCGAGGTTGACGTACCACGTTCAATCTACGCGATCCGGTGGTCCACAGATGAAGAACGCCCCAGGCGAGAGCTGTACGGAGTCTGATCTGGGGCGTTTCGTCGTGGGCCCGGCGGGGCTCGAACCCGCGACCCGCGGATTAAAAGTCCGATGCTCTGCCAACTGAGCTACAGGCCCACAGAAGATCCTATCGGACCGAACGAGCCTTCTCGTTCACTTCGGGTCCACGCCTCGGGTCCACGCCGGGAATCTCGACTCCATTCTCTCACCCGCCCCTGAACGATGAGTCTGTGCGTTGCGAGTGGTCGGGGCGTAGACTCGCCGGGTCGTCGCAGGCGATCTCGGCCGGGATCCGTCACGCGCGAGGGAGAGGAGCCACATGACCCGCGAGCACGCCAAACCGATCCTCCAGCCCACCCAAGACTTCGATTGGATTATCGGATCCGA
Source organism: Leucobacter sp. Psy1 (assembly GCF_020096995.1). Taxonomy (NCBI): domain Bacteria; kingdom Bacillati; phylum Actinomycetota; class Actinomycetes; order Micrococcales; family Microbacteriaceae; genus Leucobacter; species Leucobacter sp. Psy1. Next base: position 2,418,231 of record NZ_CP083692.1, on the reverse strand, counting down.
CGAACCCGGAGCCGCGCACCGGCTCGCGCACGAGACGTCCTGGGCGCTTCTCGATCGCGTACGCAGCGTCGCCGATCCCGACGTCGTCGATCGCGTGGTTGGCCTTGCCGCGAACGAGGGGATCGACGATATCGCAGAGCTCTGGTCCCACGCGGATCCTCGCTCACTCGCCGGAGTGCTCTGGCGGCTCTATCTGCTGCGACGGGTCGCCGCGGTGAACCCGGCTGCGACAGCGGATCTCTTCACTCGAGGGGTCGAGGTCGCAGTCACCATCGATCCCGTGGTGGCCGGTGCCGCCGAACCTGTTACGCCCGGCTCGATGGTGGAGCTGTGCGACACGATTCTGCGAGGTGTGTATGCGGGCGATCTCACTGCGGCCTTGAACCGTGCCGCGAGCTACTGCCGGCTCATGTCGCTCGGGGCCGCGGCGCTCGCCGACGACCGGGACGCCCACGACGACGATCACGCCGCAGAGCTCACGCAGCGGTCTTTGCGATACTCAGCCTTCGCCGAGGAGCTGCACGCGGCAGCGGTCCGCTGGCGAGACGGCACACTCGACTGAGCAGTCCGTGGCTGGCGCCTGGACGTGCCGCTTTCGCACCCCTCCATTCGCCTTCCGCTCGAGATGTACCGTCCGCTCACTCTGGGGAGTGAATCGGGCGAGCGGAGCCTCGATTTCGAGCTGGCCGTCAGGCATATCCCGCAACCGAGACGCAGCACGCCCGGGCGCGATGAGTGACTGGCGGACCCCCGGGGGTGCTGCGTTACACTGATTCGTGCCGGGCCGCAGTAACCCCGGGCTCCAATTTTTGCCGCTTCGAGCGGCCTTCCGCCGAGAGGCGTTCTGCGGCTCGGTCTTTCAGTTGAGGGCCCGGATGCGCGGGATGCCCGCCGTCGACCCCCCTACCCGAAGCGCCCGGAGACGTAGTCCTCGGTCGCCTTCACGGACGGTGCGGAGAAGATCTTTCGGGTATCGCCGTACTCGATGAGCTTGCCGGGCTTGCCCGTGCCCGCGATGTTGAAGAACGCGGTGCGGTCGGAGACGCGGGATGCCTGCTGCATGTTGTGGGTGACGATAACGATCGTGTACTGCTGCTTGAGTTCGTCGATGAGATCTTCGATGGCGAGCGTGGAGATCGGGTCGAGCGCCGAGCAGGGCTCGTCCATGAGTAGCACGTCGGGGGAGACGGCGATGGCGCGTGCGATGCAGAGGCGCTGCTGCTGACCGCCGGACAGGCCGGACCCGGGCTTGTCGAGACGATCCTTCACCTCGTTCCAGAGGTTCGCCCCAGACAAGGACTGCTCGACCAGGGCGTCGGCGTCGGACTTCGAGATCGACCGGTTGTTGAGGCGCACGCCGGCGAGCACATTCTCTCGGATCGACATGGTCGGGAAGGGGTTCGGGCGCTGGAACACCATGCCGATCTGACGGCGGACGAGCACCGGGTCGACTCCCGGTCCGTAGAGGTTCTCGCCGTCGAGCAGCACCGATCCTTCGACGCGAGCACCGGGAATCACCTCGTGCATGCGGTTCAGCGTGCGCAGGAAGGTGGACTTGCCGCAACCCGAGGGGCCGATGAACGCCGTGACGCTGCGCGGTTCAATGTCGATGGTCACGTCTTCGACGGCGAGGAACTTCGAGTAGTAGACGTTGAGGTCTGAGACTTCGATGCGCTTCGACATATGAGTGGGGTTCCTTCTGAGGTCGGTGTCCGTGTGCGGGGTGCAGGGTCGCGTACCGCGAATCTACCTGCGCGAGTTAGGGGAGAACCAGCGGGCGATGAGCCTGGCCAGCAGGTTCAGGAGCATGACGATCAGGATCAGCACGAGCGCGGCAGCCCACGCCCGCTCGAGGAACGCCCACCCCGGATTCCCCTGGTTCGCGAACTGGGTGTAGACGTAGACGGGCAGCGACTGCATCCGATCGTTGAAGAGGTTGTAGTTCATCGACGCGGTGAAGCCCGCGGTGATGAGGAGTGGAGCCGTCTCGCCGATGACGCGGGCGATGGCGAGCATGACGCCGGTCGTGATACCGGCGATCGACGTGGGCAGGACCACCTTCAGGATGGTGCGCCATTTCGGCACGCCGAGTGCGTAGGCGGCCTCGCGCAGCTCGTTCGGGACGAGGCGCAGCATCTCCTCACTCGAGCGCACGACGACGGGGATCATCAGCACAGAGAGGGCGACCGCGCCGATGATGCCCATCCGGACGCCAGGACCGAAGATGAGGGCGAAGGCCGCGTATGCGAAGAGTCCGGCGACGATCGACGGGATGCCGGTCATGACGTCGACGAAGAAGGTGATGGCTCGAGCGAGACGGCCGCGTCCGTATTCGACGAGGTAGATGGAGGTGAGCAACCCGAGCGGCACCGAGATGACCGTCGCCGCGAGCGTGATCATCAGGGTGCCCATCATGGCGTGCAGGGCGCCGCCGCCCTCGCCGGTGACGTTGCGCATCGAGTGGGTGAAGAACTCCGCGTCGAAGCGGGCGAGCCCGTTGCCGATCACCGTGATGGCGACCGACACGAGGGGCACCATCGCGAGGAGGAAGGCCCCGGTCACGAGTCCGGTGATGAACCGGTCGACGGCCTGACGGCGTCCCTCGACCGAAGCGGAGATGCCCGTGATGACGGCGAGGGACAGGATCGCCGCGACGACGGCGGTGCCGACGATGCTGAAGGCGGATCCGGATGCCGCGGCGAGGAGGGCGAACAGCGCGATCGAGGCCGCGATGCTCGCGGCCAGCACGATCCACGGGACGGGGCGGGGCAGGCGGTTGCCCGCGAGCGTTGACCCGGCTGAGACCGGACGGGTGATGATGGCCATGTGGGGGTTCCCTCGTGGTCGGCGGTGCGTCAGTCGGCTGCGTTGAACTCGGCCCGGCGGCTGATGATCCAGCGGGCCAGGGCGTTCACGAGCAGGGTGACGACGAACAGGATCAGACCGGTCGCGATGAGTACGTTGACGTTCTCCCCGTAGGCTTCGGGGAAGGAGAGCGCGATGTTCGCGGCGATGGTGGACGGGTTCTGCGAGGTGAGCAGGTTGAGCGTCACCACGCCCGTCGCGGAGAGGACCATGGCGACCGCCATCGTCTCACCGAGGGCGCGTCCGAGCCCGAGCATGGCGGCGGAGACGATGCCGGCGCGGCCGAAGGGGAGCACGGCGAGCCGAATCATCTCCCACCGGGTGGCGCCGAGGGCGAGCGCGGCCTCCTCGTGCAGGGCGGGTGCTTGCAAGAAGACCTCGCGGCAGATCGCCGTCATGATCGGCAGGATCATCACTGCCAGCACGATCGCCGCGGTGAGGATCGTGCGGCCAGTGCCCGATGCGGTTCCCCCGAACAGCGGGAACCAGCCGGCGTTCGTGTTCAGCCACTCGTAGATCGGCTGCACCGCAGGAGCGAGCACGCCGATGCCCCAGAGACCGTAGACGACGCTCGGTACCGCCGCCAGTAGATCGACGATGTAGCCGAGCACCTGCGAGAGCTTGCGTGGGGCGTAGTGCGAGATGAAGAGCGCGATGCCGATGGAGATCGGGAGCGCGATGACCAGCGCGAGGGTCGCCGCCCACACCGTGCCGAACACGAGCGGTCCCACGTAGGCCCAGAAGTTGGACGTGAGCAGCGATGCGCTCTCATCGGTGGCGAAGAACGCTGGCACGCTCTGCACGATCAGGAAGATCGCGACGGCGGCGAGCGTGACGAGGATCATGCTGCCGGCGAACACCGCCGACCGCGAGAACACGCGATCCCCGATGCTGAGGACCGGCTTCCCGGTGGCGGCGGTGTTCGCGGCGGTGGCGGTGGTCACGTGGGCGGCTCCTGCGTGGTCGGTGCTCGGACGAGCGAGGGTCAGCTGATCGCGTCGATCGCGGGCTGGATGCTCTCGCGGAGGGTGTCGGAGATCGGCGCGCTGCCTGCGGCCTCGGCCGCGTCCTGCTGGCCCTGCTCGCTGATGATGTAGTCGAAGTAGGCCTGCGTCAGCTCGGCGTTCGCCGGATCCTCGTACTGCTCGCAACCGATGAGGTAGCTCACGAGGACGATCGGGTAGACGCCGTCCTCGGTGCTGGTCCGGTCGAGCTGGATCGCGAGGTCGTGCTCGGTGCGCCCCTCCTCGAACTCCGACGCGTCGACGACGGCGGCCGCGGCCTCGGGGGTGTAGGCGACGTACTCGTCGCCCACCTTGATCTCGACGGTGCTGAGGTCGCCCGCGCGTGAGGCGTCGGCGTAACCGATCGTGCCGACGCCGTTGCTGACTGCCTCCACGACGCCCGAGGTGCCCTGCGCACCCTCGCCGCCGAGCGCGTTCGGCCAGCTCTCGATCGAGCCCTCGCTCCAGTCGTCGGGTGCGGCCTCGGCGAGGTAGTCGGTGAAGTTGCCGGTGGTGCCCGACTCGTCCGAGCGGTGCACGGCGGAGATGGTCTGATCGGGCAGCGTGGCATCGGGGTTCTGATCTGCGATGGCCGGATCGTTCCAGTTGGTGATCTCGCCCGAGAAGATCTGGGCGACGGTCGGGGCGTCGAGCTGCAGCGAGTCCACGCCCTCGACGTTGAAGATGAGAGCGATGGGGGAGATGTAGGCCGGGAACTCCACAAGACCCGAGTCGGGGGCGCAGGCGTCGAAGGGGCCGGCCTCGATCTCCTCGAGATTGAACGCGCGATCCGATCCGGCGAAGGCGTTCGCGCCCTGCTGGAACGTCTCGCGGCCCGCGCCCGAGCCCGTCGGATCGTAGTTGACGGTGACGTCGGCGTTGGCGGTCTGGAACGCAGCGCCCCACGCCTCCTGCGCGGAGCCCTGCGACGATGCGCCGGAGCCGGTGAGCGCGCCGGAGAGCTGGGAATCGGACGTGTCGCCCGATCCGCCCTCGTTCGCGGCGCACGAGGTGAGTGCGAGGGCGGCGATGCCACCGACGACCAGGGTCTTGACCAGGGGGGAAACCTTCACGGGTACCTATCCTTCAGATGCTGGTAACTCAGACTGTGGCGGATCGCCACAGGCACCAGGTTAGGGACCGGAGGTGACGCGCGGGGCAGCAGGAAGTGAACAGCGGGTGAACACCGGAAAGCGCGCACCGGCGCCCATCGCGCTCAGTGCTTGAGCGGGTAGGTCTCCACGCTCAGGATCCCAGCGCCTGGACGCCGGCGCGAAAGGTGGAACACCGAAAAGCCGGCCGGCGGCAGCGAGGTCGCCTCGTCGAGATAGGCGCCGGGAACGCTCCCGGTCGCGAGGACGATCTCACGCGCGATATCCGGGAGGACGGGACGGTGGCTGCACACCACGGCCGACCGGCCGCGCTTCACGATTTTCGCGATGAGCTTCCGCATGCCCTCGAGGTCGCCGGTGTCCCACGTGTCCTGACTCAGGGCGTCCTTCTCGCGGACGCGACGGTCGAGGTGCGCGGCGAGCGGCTCAACGGTGCTCAAGCAGCGCGTCGCCGTAGAGGCGTAGAGGCGCTTCGGGGCGAACGCCGCGAGCATCGGCACGAGTGTCTGCGCCTGTTCAGCGCCGGAGGAGGTGAGCGGGCGCAGACGATCCTCGGGGTACTCGGGACTGCGCCCGGCCGCTTTCGCGTGCCTCAGCAGCGTCACCGAGAACGTGTCGAGCAGATCGTGGTCGACGAGGCGCGTGAAGACCGCGAAGAGGTCGCGGTCAGCGGGGTAGCTGAGCCGTCTCGGCACCTCGTCCCACGGTACCCACTCGAGCGCCTGCACCTCACCGTTGGGGGCGAACGTCGATGCCAGTGCGATCTCGGGGGTGACCTCGGCCGCCCAGTATTGAACGGTCTTCGTGCTGCCCGTGCGCAGGTCGTAGCTGATGGTGCCGAGGCTCATGCCGAGGGAGACGCGCAGTCCGGTTTCCTCCTCGGTCTCGCGAACCGCCGCGGCCTGCATGCTCTCGCCCGGGTCTAACTTGCCCTTCGGAAACGACACGTCGCGCTGCTTCGTCCGGTGGATGAGGAGCACCATGAGGCGATCCTCACCGCCATCGTCGGCAGGCACACGTCGCCAGCACACGGTTCCCGCCGCGTAGACCGCAGCGCTCATCGACTGCCCCGCGGCCGGACTTCGGCGCGGTCGGCGAAGACGAGATCTTGAAGGGCAGGCAGGATCGTCCCGGCCTCATCGCGCTCCCGGCGCTGCCAGGTGCCGTCCTCGAGCAGGTGCCACGCCGACACCTCGTCGCTGAACGCGAGGTCCCAGAGGCGTTCGATGCGGGCGAGGTGGTCGCGATCCTCGAGTCTCACCAACACCTCGATGCGGCGGTTGAGGTTGCGGTGCATGAGGTCGGCTGACCCGATGTAGACCTCGGGATCGCCGTCGTTCTCGAACGAGTAGATGCGGGAGTGCTCGAGATAGCGACCGAGAATCGACCGCGCGCGAATGTTCTCGGACAGCCCGGGCACGCCCGCGCGGATCGCGCAGATGCCGCGCACCCAGATGTCGACGGGCACTCCCGCCTGGCTGGCGCGGTAGAGCGCGTCGATGATGCCCTCGTCGACCATGGAGTTGGCCTTGAACTTGATGCCGCTCGGACGACCGGCCCTGGCGTGCTCGGCTTCGCGCTCGATGCGTTCGAGCAGTCCCTCGCGCAGTCGTTGCGGGGCGACGAGCAGGCGATCGTACTGCGTCTCGATCGCGTACCCCGAGAGCACATTGAAGAGCTTCGTGACGTCGCGCCCGACCTCCGGGGACGTCGTGAAGAGCCCCATGTCCTCGTAGATGCGGCTCGTCTTCGGGTTGTAGTTGCCGGTGCCGATGTGGCAGTAGTGAGTCAGTCGGCCGCCCTCATCGCGGATGACCTGCACGAGCTTGCAGTGGGTCTTCAGCCCGACGAGCCCGTAGACGACATGGACGCCGGCCTGCTCGAGCTTGCGAGCCCACGTGATGTTCGCCTCCTCATCGAATCGCGCCTTGATCTCGACGAGTGCGAGCACCTGCTTTCCAGCCTCCGCAGCCTTGATGAGGGCCGCGACGATCGGGCTGTCACCCGAGGTGCGGTACAGCGTCTGCTTGATGGCGAGCACGTCCGGGTCGGTCGCGGCCTGTTCGACGAATGCTTGCACGCTCGTCGAGAACGACTCGTACGGGTGGTGCACGAGCACTTCGCGGCGGGCGATGGCCCGGAACGTGTCCGGCCGCTCGCTCGGGGAGTTCGGGCGGAACGGCGGAGCGGTGACCGGCACGTGGGGCTTGAACTTGAGGTCGGTGCGATTGAGCTTCGTCAGAGCGAAGAGCCCGTTGAGGTCGAGCGGCGCCGGGAGGGTGTAGACCTGCTGCTCGTCGATATCGAACTCGCGCACGAGCAGTTCGAGCGTGGTCTCATCCATGTCGTCGGAGATCTCGAGGCGGATCGGCGGGCCGAATCGACGACGCAGCAGCTCCTTCTCGAGCGCCTGGATCAGATTCTCGGTCTCGTCCTCCTCGATCTCCACGTCCTCATTCCGCGTCACGCGGAAGACGTGGTGATCGATCACCTCCATGCCGGGGAACAGCCCATCGAGCTGATTGGCGATGAGGTCCTCGAGTGCGACGAAGCGGACGTCGTCGACTGACTCCCGGCGATCCACGCGGATGTACCTGGGGATCATTTGCGGGACCTTGAGCCTGGCGAACTCGACCTTGTCGGTGCGCGGGTTCCGCACGCGGATCGAGAGGTTGAGCGCCCGCCCGGAGATGTACGGGAACGGGTGAGCCGGATCTACGGCGAGCGGCATGAGGATCGGGTAGATGTGCCGTTCGTAGTATTCCGTCAGCACGTGCCGATCCGCCGCGTCGAGCGTCGACCAGTCGGCGATGTGCACCCCGGCTTCGCCGAGAGCGGGGCGAACCTGCTCCGCGAAGCAGCGGGCATGCCGCAGCTGCAGCTGATGGGCGGTGCGGTTGATGTCGGCCAGCACGTCCGTCGGAGCGCGACCGACGTTCGTCGGGACCGCGAGACCCGTCACGATGCGGCGCTTGAGGCCGGCCACGCGGACCATGAAGAACTCGTCGAGGTTCGACGCGAAGATGGCCAGGAAGTTCGCCCGCTCGAGCAGCGGGACTTCCGGATCCTCGGCCAGTTCGAGGACCCGCTGGTTAAAGGCGAGCCAGCTGAGCTCGCGGTCGATGTACCGGTCTCCGGGGAGATCCTCGATGGCTCGCGTCACGTCACTCATGGCGTCCATTCTCCTTCACCCATTGCCGACTGCGTTGATCCACCGTGAACCCCGTGCGCTCGTAGAGACGCACGGCGCGCTCGTTGTCGCCGTCGACGTACAGACTGATCCGGTCGGGGTCGTGCTCGGCCATGCGCCGCAGCGCGCGATCCAGCAGGATCCTGCCGAGCCCGGCGCCTGCCTCATCGGGGTGCACGCCGAGCGCATAGAGCTCGCACTCGGTGCCCCCGAGCGCTGTCTGCGAGGCGGGCGTCACCACCGTCTTCACCCAGGCGAATGCGGCTGGACGTTCCGCGCCGTCGCCTCGGGAGTCGAAGGCGAGCAGCAGATCTGCCGCGTCGAACCACTCCTCGCGGGTGAGTGCTGCGAAATCGTCGAGCGTCATCGCGCCCTGCTCCGGGTGGTCCGCGAATGCCGCGGCGTTGACCGCCACCCACGCGGCGGCCTCGACGGCGCTGCCCGAGGTGTGCGGGGTAATACTGAGCCAGTCGGGCGCCTCGATGGGGTCGCCGTGGGGGAGGAGCGCGGGATCGAGGGTCATCCGGAGGAGTTCGCGGACCGGCGAGAACCCGGCGCGCTGCAGCAGCGCGTCGGCGGCGGGATTCACCCCGTGGGACCACGCCTTGACCGGCATCGTCGCACCCTCCAGCAGACGAGCGAGTGCGGCGGAGCCGATGCCCCGCCCCCGCGCATCCGGGTGGACCACGAGGTCGATCTCGCCATCGCCGACGATACCGACGGCAGCGGGCCGGGGGAGTTCCTCGCCCTCGAGCGCGGCCGTGAATCTGGCGACGAGGCGTCGGCCCTGAGCCGCCGCGACCATCGCCTGGTCGGAGACGGGGGGCCTGTCGTCGTGGGCCTCTGCCGCCGCGACGACGGCACGCACGTCTGCGAGCGCCGCCGTGTCGGGCGCGGCGTGCTCAGCTCCCGAGAACTCGGCTTCGATCCGCGTCACTGCTCGCCCTCTCCGTCGCTCTCCGAGATTGCATCGCGCGCACGAGCGAATCCGTATCCGACCCCGCGAACGGTGCTGATGAGCGCCTCGTGGTCGCCGAGCTTGGCGCGGAGACGCCGCACGTGGACGTCGACGGTGCGCGTGCCGCCGAAGTAATCGGTGCCCCACACCTCGCTGAGCAGCTGCTCGCGCGTGAAGACCCTGCCCGGGTTCGCCGCGAGGTAGTGGAGCAGCTCGAACTCCTTGTAGGTGAGGTCGAGCGTGCGGCGCTGGACTCGCGCCGTGAAGTTGGCCTCGTCGATCGTCACGCCCGCGGTCGTGATCACGTTCGGACGATCCGGAACCGAGGACTCCATGATCGAGAGGAGGCGGAGCCGCGTCTCGACCTCGGCCGGGTTGGCGGTGGGCAGGAGGAATTCGTTGATCCCCCACTCCGGGGTGAGCGCCGCGAGCGCGGTCTCGGCGATGACGAGGACCGTGGCGACACGTCCCGTCTCGCGAAGCCCAATGCATGCCGCGCGCGCGCGGCGGGGATCGAGGCTGCCATCGATGAGTACCGCATCGAAACGCGAGCACGCCGAAGCGCTGACACGTACCGATAGTGGTGAGGTGCTGACTTCGTGGGCCAAGAGGCCCAGTGCCGGAAGACTGTCGGCTGGATCCCGGTCGGTGAGGCAGAGCAGACGCACCAGGGTTCCTCCCTTCGCTGCGCGGCCCGGCTGGCCGTTCACCAGTCTAGCGGGGGTCGGTGTGTGAGAATGTGATCGTGACCGAGTCGCCCGCCCCAAATGCGCCCGAGATGCCTGATGTTCAGTCCTGGCACCTTCCGCGCATGATCATCGCGTGGCTCGTGGCTGCCGTCGTCGGCGTGCTCGTCACCGTGCTCGTCTCCGATGAGGCCCGGTTCGCCTGGCTCGCACTCGCCATCGGACTCAGCACGCTCGTCACGTTCGGGCTGCAGCTCGGCACCGCTCAGCAGAGGGGCTTCATCACCAGGACCGCGTTCAGCGTCGCGGGGTCCGTGGTGATCATCGCCGTCATCGACGTCGTCGGCCTGCTGGTACGATAAGGGCATGCTCGCACTCGAACTCTTCTTCCTCGGACTTCTGGGTCTCGCCGGTGTCGGTATCGCGTGGGTATCTGGCGCCGTGCTGGTGAAGCTCTTCAAGGGTCAGGAATAGGGCGACTGAGGAACTCCCTCTCGTGGTGAGTCCGTTGCTCTCCCTCCCCGGGGCGATCGCGTCAGAGGACCTCGGGGTCGCCGCGCACTACGGGTCCCCGCTGCCCGAGCAGCGCTCGCTCGAGGCCGGGAACGCGATCCTTGACCTCAGTCACCGCGGCATCATCACAGTGGGCGGCGACGATCGCCTGCGATGGCTCCACTCGATGACGAGCCAGGATCTGCTCTCGCTCCGCCCGGGCGAGAGCGCTGAGACGTTGCTGCTGGACCCGAACGGTCGTATCGAGCACGCGATCCGTTTCGTCGATGACGGCGAGCGCGCATGGTTGCTGGTGGACGAGGGGTCGGCGGGTCCGCTGACGGACTTCCTTCTTCGCATGCGGTTCGCGATGCGGGTCGAGGTGGCGGACGTCAGTGACGACTACGCCGCGCTGCTCGCATTCGAGGGGGGTACCGCTCTCCCGGTGCTGCGTGACCTCGAGTCGACGATCGAGTGGCACGACCCGTGGGCCTCGGTGCAGCGGGGCGGCACGCAGTACGCCGTCGGCGACCACCCGGGCGCCGAGTGGTCGGCCGTGCAAAGCGTTCTCCCGCGCACGGCGCTCGCGCCCCTTGCCGATCGGGTGACCGCAGGCGATACGCAGGCAGCGGGATTGCTGGCGCTCGAGGCGCTCGAGATCCGCGCGTGGCGTCCGAGCCGCGCCGGCGACGCCGACGATCGGGCGATTCCGAACGAGTTCGACTGGCTTCGTACCGCCGTGCACCTCAACAAGGGGTGCTACCGCGGCCAGGAGACAGTGGCCAAGGTCCACAACATCGGCCACCCGCCGCGCAGGCTCGCGCTGCTCCACCTCGACGGCTCTGCGGGTGAGCTGCCGGTGTCCGGCGCACTCGTCTACCGCGCCGGCGAGTCCGCTGGGGAGAAGCCGCGTCCGGTCGGACGGATCACGCGTGCGGCGCGTCACTACGAGTGGGGCGGCATCGCGCTCGCCCTGCTGAAACGGGCGCTGCCCGCCGACGCGCCACTGGAGGTGCGCGGCGGCGAGACGGGTGCGGACCCTGATTCACCGGATGGGGAGACCATCGCGGCAACGCAGGAGCCGATCGTGCCGACCGACGCGGGTGCGACGCGTGATCTTCCTCGGCTGAAGCGCCTCTGAACCGTTCCCTCTGAGCGCTCGTCCAGTAGTCTGGACGTATGAGCAACACGCTGATTCTGCTGCGCCACGGACAGAGCGACTGGAACGAGAAGAACCTTTTCACCGGCTGGGTGGATGTTCGGCTCACCGAGCGGGGACGCACCGAGGCCGCTGCCGCGGGTGCGCTGCTCGCGGAGTCCGGCGCGCTGCCCGACGTGCTGCACACCTCCGTGCTCAGCCGCGCCATTCAGACCGCGAACCTCGCGCTCGATGCGGCGGACCGGCTGTGGGTCCCCGTGCAGCGCTCTTGGCGTCTGAACGAGCGTCACTACGGTGCGCTGCAGGGCCTCGACAAGGCCGAGACCCTCGAGAAGTACGGCGAGGACCAGTTCATGCAGTGGCGTCGATCCTTCGACACGCCCCCGCCGCCCCTGGATGACTCGAGCGAGTTCTCGCAGGTCGACGACCCGCGCTACGTCGGCATCGACGGGGACGTGCCGCGCACCGAGTGCCTGAAGGACGTCATCGAGCGGATGCTGCCGTACTGGGAGCAGGCGATCGTTCCCGACCTCGACGCCGGGAAGACGGTGCTCGTTACGGCGCACGGCAATTCACTGCGCGCGCTCGTCAAGCACCTCGAGGGCATCTCCGACGACGATATCGCCGGTCTCAACATTCCGACCGGCATGCCGCTCGTCTACGACATCGAGACCGGCGGCGCTGCCACCGGCCCCGGACGGTACCTCGACCCGGAAGCCGCCGAAGCCGGTGCGGCGGCCGTGGCCGCGCAGGGCCGCTAACGCTCGACCAGCGCGGTGGCGATCGCGGCGATACCCTCGCCGCGTCCCGTCAGCCCCAATCCGTCGGTCGTGGTGGCGGAAACGCTGACCGGAGCACCGACGAGATCGCTGAGCAGGCGCTGCGCCTCCTCTCGACGGGGTGAGAATCGCGGGCGATTGCCCAGGATCTGCACCGACACGTTGACGGGTCGCCATCCGTGCTCAGCCAGACGCTCGACGGCGGTGCGCACGAACCCCGTGCTGGCCGCGTCAGCGGTGTCGGCGCGATCGACGCCGACGAGCTCACCGATGTCTCCGAGGGCGGTGGCGGAGAGGAGCGCGTCGACGATCGCGTGGCACACGGCGTCTCCATCGCTGTGACCCGACAGGCCGCGTTCACCCGGCCAGAAGAGTCCCGCAAGGGTCAGCGGCGACTCGTCGTCGAATGCGTGGACGTCGCAGCCCGTCCCGACCCGGATCACGCCGACCCCAGCAGCGCTTCGAGCAGCGCGCGATCGAAGGCGGTCGTCAGCTTGTGGGCCCGCGATTCGCCCTCCACCGTGGTCACCACCTCGCCTGCGCGCTGGACGACCTCGGCGTCGTCCGTCGGTGCCCCACCGGACTCGTCCGAGAGGAGGGTTGCACTCTCATGGGCGGCACTGAGGATCTCCTTGGGAAACCCCTGGGGTGTCTGCACCGCGACGAGCTCCGACCGATTGACGGTCTCCTGCACCACTCCGGCGGCGTCGACGCGCTTCAGTGTGTCCGCCACCGGGAGAGCGGGAACAACGGATCCGCCCGTGCGGTGTACCGCCGTGATGACGCGCTCGAAGAGATCCGCAGACGCGAGGGGCCGAGCGGCATCGTGTACGAGGACCGTGTCTATGGAGTCGTGCAGTGCCGCGAGCCCGAAGCGGACGGACTCGTGTCGCTCGCGCCCGCCTGACACGACCGAGACGCGCCAGCGCGGATGCGCAGCCGTGAGTCCGTGGGAGAGCATCAGCGCTTCGGGTGCGCGCTCGCGCGGCACGACGAGCACCAGTTGTCCGCTGTGCGGTAGCGAGATGATGGTGGCGATGCAGTGCTCGATCAGCGTGCGCTCGCCGAGCGTGACGAACGCCTTCGGTGCACCAGCACCGAGGCGTTCGCCGCGCCCTCCGGCCACCAGAACGACCCCGAGATCGGGGAGCGGATGCGGTGTCGTCGCTGAACTCGTCATGCAGGTCAGCCTAGCGCCGCGACCGCCGAAAACGCGGCCGAGCAACGGGTCGCGTCAGGACGCGAGTACCTCGTCAAGCATCTCCGATGCCTTGTCCTCGTCCGTCTTCTCGGCGAGAGCCAGCTCGGAAACGAGGATCTGCCGCGCCTTCGCGAGCATCCGCTTCTCGCCGGCGGAGAGCGAACGCACCTCCTGATCGCGGCGCCACAGGTCGCGCACGACCTCGGAGACCTTGATCACATCGCCGGATGCCAGCTTCTCCAGGTTCGCCTTGTATCGGCGGGACCAGTTGGTCGGCTCTTCAGTGAACGGGGCGCGGAGCACCTCGAACACCTGCTCCAGTCCGTCCTTATCAATGACGTCGCGCACGCCCACCAGGTCGCAGTTCTCAGCGGGAACCTCGATCGTCAGATCGCCCTGGTTCACCTGCAGCTTCAGGAAGAGCTTCTCCTCCCCGCCGAGTTTGCGGGTCCTGGTTTCAATGATCTTCGCAGCGCCGTGGTGGGGGTAGACGACGGTCTCTCCGACCTCAAATTGCATCGAGTGGCTCCTTATTCAATCCAACCCCTAGAATACCACAGTGTTTCACGTGACTTAGGCTTACCTAAGCTGCGGCGGAGAAGCGTCAGCGGATAAGATGAATTCAAACTGTCATGGGGATTACCCGTGAATCACCGCAAGAACCGCTCGGAGGACCACCTTGAAGCTTCGGACCGTCTCGGCCATTGTTCTCGCCGCCGGCCTGACCGTGGGGGCTTCGGGCTGCAGCCTCATCGCCCCCGTGGCGACCTCGATCCCCTACGCACCGAGCGACGGCATCGACGTCTCCGTCGGTGGGGCCGACGTGCGCAACATGATGCTCATCGCCGACGAGTCCGGTGAGAACTTCAACGTGGTCTTCACCGGCGTGAACATCGGCTCCTCCGACATCGAGCTCACCGTGAACATGGAGCACGGCGGATCGGGCTTCGCCTCGGCCGATTTCACGATCGAGCCAGGCACCACACTCTTCGGGGACCCGGAGGGCGATGAGGAGCCGACGCTCGTGACGCTCGACGACGTGCAGCCGGGGGAGACCGTGACGGCCTTCTTCCAGGTCGCCGGCGCTGACGAGGTCGAGCACAACATTCCCGTGCTCGACGGCACCCTGCAGGAGTACCGCGACTTCGTGATCAGCGACTCCGAGGTGAGCATGGACTCCGATGAGGAGGAGAGCAGCTCCGGCACCGTGATCGAACCGGGTGTGGACCAGGATGCCGGCACTGCCGAGGAGAACGACAACTCCTAATCCAGCGTCCTTGAGAGCTCGGCGTTGAAGTGTTCGACGGTGAGTTCGAGGAGCTGAGGCGCCGCGGAGCGCCGAGACCAGCGAGTGCGCGGAATGCGGATCCGCTCAGTTGAAGCGGTACCCCACACCTCTCACGGTGGACAGAATGCGGGGGGATTTCGGGTCCGTCTCGATGCGGGAGCGGATGCGCTTCACGTGGACGTCCAGCGTCTTCGTGTCGCCGTAGTAGTCGCTGCCCCAGATGAGATCGATCAACTGTCCGCGGGTGAGCACCCTCCCCGAGTTGCGCATCAGGAGTTCCAGAAGCTGGAACTCCCGGAGTGGCATCGCGACCTCCTCGCCGCGCACGCGGACGGTGTGGCGCTCGGTATCGAGCCGCACGTCGAGCTCGTCGAGCACGCCGTCGCTGTCGGATGGAGCCGCCTCGGCATCCGCGGGTGCCGCACTTCGCCTGAGGGCTGCGCGCACTCGGGCGAGGAGTTCTCGGGTCGAGTAGGGCTTCGTGATGTAGTCGTCAGCGCCGAGCTCGAGACCGACGACGATATCGACCTCGCTGTCCTTCGCGGTCAGCATGATGATCGGCACCTGCGAGACCGCGCGGATGGTGCGGCACACCTCGGTCCCCGGCAGCCCGGGGAGCATCAGGTCGAGCAGGATCAGGTCGTACGACGACTCCTCGAAGAGCCTGACGGCGTCGGGGCCGGTATCGGCGACCGTGATCTCGAAGCCCTCCCGTTCCAGGAGGAACGCGAGCGGACCCGAGATGGACTCCTCGTCCTCGACGAGCAGGATGCGTTGCGTCATACGGAACTCCGTGTCGGTTCGGCCGGTTCGACGGCCTTCTTGATCTTCTTCTTGGCGCGCTTCTTGGCGCGCTGCGGATCCTCGTCGAGGAGGGGGAAGGTCAGCGTGAAGCTCGACCCCACACCGGGCTGCGACCACACGTCGACGTCGCCGCCGTGCGCGCGCATGGTGTGCCGTGCGATGCTGAGGCCGAGACCGGTGCCGCCGCCCTCCCGGCTCCGCGACTCATCAAGGCGGTAGAACCGCTCGAAAATACGGGGCAGGTGTTCCGGCGGAATGCCTGCGCCCTGATCCGTGATGGTCACCACCATCTGCTTGCGCGTGACCTCCATGCCGACACCCACGCGTCCGCCGTCCGGCGAGTGCTGGATCGCATTGCTCAGCAGGTTCGCGACCGCGACCGACAAAGACGAGGGCTTGCCCTGGATGACGGGTTCGCGTTCGGGCGACCTGGGCTCGGTGACGACGAGATCGACGCTGCTCGCGGTCGCGTACCCCCGATGCGCCTCGACTTCCGTGCGCACGAGCTCTCGCAGATCGACGCGCTCGCGGTCCTCCGGTTTCAGTGTCGACTGCGCCTCCGAGAGGTGGATGATGTCGCGGGAGAGGTCTCCGAGCCGCCTCGACTCCTTCATGAGCGAGTTCGCGAATTTCCGCACCGTGGTCGGCTGATCGGCCGCTTCTTTCACGGCTTCGGCGAGCAGGCCGATCGCCGCGATCGGCGTCTTGAGTTCGTGGCTGACGTTCGCGATGAAGTCCCGCCGCATTGCGTTGACCCGCTGCTCCTCGCCGAGGTCCTCGGCGAGCACGACGAGGAATCGCTGGGCGAGCTTGATGATGTGGACCCGCACGGTGTTCGACGGGTCTTCAGTGTTTGGTTCGCGCGTATCCGCGATCCCCGTCGACATCACCTGCCGCGCGCGGCGCAGGAACTCGGGTTCGCGCAGCTCTTCCCCGCTGACCTGGCGCTCGTCGCGGGCCGCCGGATTGACATAGACCGGACTCAGGGACGCGTCGAGGATCACGGCGAACGTATCGATCTCGTGCAGGATCGTCACTGCCGCCTCGGGCAGCTCCGGACTCATCATGCGGGCGCGCCGACGGCCAGCCGAGCGGGCCGCGAGGATCGTCGCCGTGACGAGCGCCCCCACGGCCACGCCGAGTCCGACTGACGCGAGCACGAGAATGGTCGGGGACATGTCTTCATCGTAGAGTGGACTCCCGACGCCGCACGACGAGTTCAGCAATTGTTCACCTGTGCTCCTGCCGGCGTTCACCGCCGATGGTCACACTGGAAGCACTGTGGCTGCACCCGTCGGCCCAGCCCGTCAGTCCGAGAAGGGAATCGCATGCGCGAAGTGTTCCAGCAGTCGTTGCGCGAGGTGCAGGAGCGCCTCGTCGAGATCGCCGAGTTGGTCGAGGAGTCGATCCAGAAGGCGACCACGGCGTTCTCGCACTCCGACGTGGCGCTCGCCGAACAGGTGATCGACGGCGATGAGGAGGTGGAGCGTCGCGTGGCCTCGCTCGACGACCTCTCCATCGACATCCTCGCGCGCCAGCAACCCGTCGCCTCAGACCTGCGGCTCATGGTGGGGGCTCTCCGCATGAGCGCCTCGCTCGAGCGCATGTCGGATCTCGCGGGGCACATCGCGCAGCTCGCGCGCTACCGGTACCCCGAGAGTGCAGTGCCGAGCGGCCTCACCGACATCTTCCTCCGCATGGGAGAGGTCGATGTGGTCATGGCGGGCAAGCTCGTGGAACTCCTCCGGACGCAGGAGCCGCGCGCGATCGCGGAGATCCGAGACCTGGACGACGATCTCGACGAGTTGCACGCCCGCGTCTTCGAGAAGGTGCTGAGCAACAAGCTCTCCGACAACCCGACCGGGGTCGTCGACGCCACGCTCGCGAGCCGCTATCACGAGCGGTTCGGCGACCACGCCGTCGACATCGCGAAATACGTCGAGTACTTCCTCGGGGGCGAGCTCCGCTGACGGGCGCCCGGCCGAGTCCGACTGGCCCGCCCGCGTGGGCCTCGGACCGGCGACCAGTAGGGTAGAGGCTGTGAATCAGCGCATCTACGACTCGAAGCGTCAGGAACTCCTCGACCTCGACCCGGTGACCCCGGGCGAGGTGGGCCTGTACGTCTGCGGGCCGACGGTGCAGTCGGCGCCGCACATCGGGCACCTGCGCAGCGCGCTGGTCTACGACCAGATCCGCCGGTGGCTCACGGCGAGCGGGTACCGGGTCACGCTGATCCGCAACGTCACCGACATCGACGACAAGATCCTCGAGGGCGCGCGCACCGCTGCCGCGGCGGGCGCCCCCGAGGAGTGGTGGGCGCTGGCCTACCGGGTCGAGCGCGACTTCACTGCGGCATACGACGCGATCGGCGTCCTGCCGCCCACCTACGAGCCCCGCGCGACCGCCAATATCCAGGAGATGATCGATCTCATCGAGCGCCTCATCGAGCGTGGTCACGCGTACGTCGCCGAGGACGGCTCGGGCAGCGTGTACTTCGACACCGGCAGCTGGCCCGAGTACGGTGCGCTGACGCGACAGAGCCGGGACCAGATGGAGGAGGCTGCCGACAGCGAGCCGGTCGGCAAACGCGACGCGCGCGATTTCGCGCTGTGGAAGGCGCACCGCGACCACGAGCCGGCTTCGGCCTCGTGGGAATCCCCGTGGGGCCGCGGTCGGCCCGGCTGGCACATCGA